>CAYVQC010000035.1:0-30806 GCA_964453995.1 uncultured Bacteroidales bacterium
TATGCCCCTCCGTCAGCAAATCCCACCACGGCCACTTGTGAAAACAGGCTAAAATTAAAAAACAGTGCAATGGATACAATAAAAATTATTTTTAGAGTGTACTTCTTTATCATAATTTTCGATTTTTAAATTAGCGCCTGAGTGTCATAAACTCCCAACCCCTTTCCTCCGCAATACTGCGGTCGCAATCCCATACTCCGGGATTGTCTGCGGGTCCGGGATGACGGTGGGATATAAAAATAAAACCAACTTCTCCTTCGTTAAAGTCCGATCCTCTTTTATATGGTAGTGTCCTAAACAAATCGTTTAAAGCACTGGCTGATAACTGATTGCCCACACATGATAAAAGCGACAGGGATGTATTTTTACTTACATCAAGACTTGTTATCTGATTATAGTCGCACTCCAAACGATTTAGTGCGGTGTTGGTACTCACGTCTAGGGTGGTTAGTTTATTTCTTTCGCATCTCAATCTTGTCAATGTTTTAATCTTACTTAAATCCAAATGAGTTATTTGCATGTCTCTGCAATCTAATTCCAAAATTTGAGCCGTGATGATAATAGTGTGTTCGGTATTATTGGAATATTCGTATGTATAATGCACTCCACGATTATCATCTATTGTGGCATCCCAAGATGCGTCATTTATATTACTTTTTTTCCCATCCCCCCAATCAATGGTAATGTCCCGAGCATCAACCGGGATTCTCAAAGTTAAACTCACTTCAGATTTTGCAGTGGTAAGAGTAATGGTACCTGTGGGAAACTCCACTTTGTCCTTGCCACATGCTTTTAGCGTAAATGTTAAAAATACGGTCATTACCCACAGGGTGATGCCTTTTTTTAAAATGCTTTTGTGATTTTCCATAATTTCGATCTTTTAATGATGTTTTGTTGTAAATGTGAAGTATAGTTCGTTGCTATCCATGTACTTTTATACTGCTTCAAAACCCACTTTCCTGTGAGTGTAGTAAATTTAGCGGAAAATAATCCACTTTTTTGCCGCAGTAAGAATTGTTTAATAACAGTTTCAATCTATTTGTAAGTAAAGGTTTAAGGGATTCCGGGTGGTTTTTACTATATCGGGTATGCTTATCTTCACTTCCACTCTTTCTCCCTGGTTCATAATTTCTAAATACTTGAAGCAAATATATGTATTATTTCATTACCCCCTTTTTTTTATGTTAAATTTGCATAAATGTGATTGCATGCTGATTTTATGATCTTCCGCCTTGCCGTGTTTTGTATGGTTATGTTTTCTTTGAGTGAGAGTACACCTAAGTGACATTTAATCAGACGAATACCCCCATCGGGACAAATAGCTCGAAGTTGGAATGCGGAAACTCGAAGTTGGAAGGAGTTTTTCAATCCATTGCCGTCTGCTTTAGCTGACGGTTATTAAAGATACAGATGAATTTTTGCGCTGGAGCAGGATGTTGTGCAGGGCACCGATACCAATGTTTTAATTCTTAATAAGACGAAGGCAAAAAATGGAGGTAGTGGTATTTTGAATCGAACCAAAGCAGCCGAATGATCTTAAGAAACGCCCACTGCAAAAGCAATAATAAAAGCAAAAGAATGACACAAAATTACCATAGGTTCATCACAAAATTGGGAAGGTCTTGATTTTTTTGTTTTATTGGTTTTTTGTTTTGTTTCTTTTAGGAATTTAATAGGTTGGATATAAATAAAAAAAACGTCTATTAAGTTGATTTTGCTTTATATTGTTTTTACATTTGAAAAATCACCGGCGTATTATTTTATGTATCTCGGTTATGCTTTTCAACTCATTAGAATTTCTCTTCTTCTTTCCTATTGTTGTAAGCATCTATTTTTTGATGCCCCCAAAGCATAGGTGGGCTTTGCTTCTGATGGCAAGCTACTACTTTTATATGTGTTGGGATTACAGATATATTCTGCTAATAATGGGATCTACTCTTGTCGATTATTTTTCAGGTATTGGGATTTCTAAATCACAATCAAAAATTTTCAGAAAGGGTTTGCTTGCTCTCAGCCTTACAGCCAATTTGGGGTTATTATTCTTCTTCAAATACTATACTTTTTTTGCAAACAATATAAATATTTTATTTGAAAGATTTAATTTATTCGCTAACATGCCTCTTTATAACTTCCTGTTGCCAGTTGGGATTTCATTTTATACCTTCCAAACATTGAGCTATACCATAGATATTTACCGAGGCAAACAACAGCCTGAGTATCATTTGGGTCGATTTGCACTTTTCGTATCGTTTTTTCCTCAACTTGTGGCAGGACCTATTGAGAGATCGGTAAACCTTCTTCCCCAGTTTCGCAATCAGTTTACATTTGATTATAATCGGATCAGGGATGGAATTTTATTAATGTTATGGGGCTTCTTCAAAAAAGTAGTAATTGCAGACCGTTTGGCTGAGTATGTAAACAAAGTTTATGAAACTCCCGAGGTGTTTGGTGGTTTTCAAAGTGCTTTAGCAACCTTTTTCTTCTCATTTCAGATTTATTGCGATTTTTCCGGATATTCTGATATTGCCATTGGTACAGCCTTGATTATGGGCTACAGGCTGATGATTAATTTCAGAAGACCTTATCTGGCTTCAAGTATCCAGGATTTTTGGCAAAGATGGCATATTTCTTTGTCCACCTGGTTCAGAGACTATGTTTACATCCCTTTGGGGGGAAATCGTGTATCAAAGTGGAGATGGCAACTTAATCTTTTTCTCACTTTCGTAGTAAGCGGAATATGGCATGGAGCTGAATGGACATTTATTATTTGGGGAGCATTACATGGTTTTTATTTGGTTTTTGCCATTTGGGTTCATAAATATCACCAACAGTTCAATAAGCTAACGGGTTTGAACAGTAATCCTCAGCTTTTACGTGTTTTTCAGGCTCTTGCAACTTTCGTTTTGGTGTATATTTCATGGATTTTCTTTAGAGCAACTGATACCTCTGATGCCTTTACCACATTGTCAAATATATTTACCTGGTCTACAGGGGGGGCGATTAACCTTTTCCGTTTTCCTGTTGATATGTATTTATCTTTAATGGGAATCTTTTTGCTGGTTGTGGTTGAAGTATTGGAAGAAAAATATCAAATTTATCGCAGAATCAAACTGACATCGTATAAAGCACTCAAATGGGTTGTGGTATTTGTTATTTTATTTGCAATTATTTTATTCGGAATATGGGAAGAAGTCGATTTTCTATATTTCCAGTTTTAAATGGTTTTTTAGATTCAGAAATAGCGAAGATCTTTTGTTAGTTGTTATGATTTGCGAACTGAAAGAGGATGTAACATAACCACTTTAACAACATGACAGATGTATTCAATTGAAAAGAAACCGGATTGGTATCGCATTTCATGCCCTGGAATAATAGATTTGATTGATTTATGATTTCTAGCCTGATACCAAAAAATTATTGAAAGATGAAAGTTTTAATTTTAAAAATATTGATTTATTCCTCGGGGCTTGTATGTCTTGCAGGATTCCTGGCCATTCGAATCGAACCTTTATTCAATTTAATAACTGTAGACAACCCCAGGCCAGGGTACTGGGACGACTATAAGTATGGCGAGTTGTATTACTTCAACAATGTATGGGATTTTAAAGAGGAATTGCCTTCTGCCTTACCGAAGTTTCAATTTTCTGATAAGCATGCTGATTTGGGTGAGGCTGATATTCTTACTTTTGGAGATAGTTTTTTAGATTTCTCAAGGCATGTTCAGTTATCAGAGAGACTAAAAGATTCTTTGGGGGTTGAAGTGTTTTATGACTATTCTGTATATCCGGGTAAACTATTAGCGACAAAAAACTATCATGCTTCTGAAAGAAAGCTATTGGTTTACGAAAGGACAGAAAGATGGATTCCCTATACATTTGGAATCGACGAATACGGAAATGTTTTGGATAATACACCCCTGGAGCCCTATGATAAATCGGCTGATAACACAATAAGGGATAATTTTCAGAAAATTGTAGATTACTTATTTTATGACCGATCCGAAGAACTTTACAGAGTTCTTTTGCAAAGATCTCACTTATTGTCACATCTAAATGCTGCCATATCCACATTACAGTTTAGGTGGTTCGGATACGTTTCTTCATTTACACCCGAATATGCACTAACAGAAGACCGACCCTGGTTGTTTTTAAACGATCAACTTGATGATTCAAAATCAAGTTTCTATTACGATTTTTCTGATGAAGAAATAGAGGCAATTGCCGGTAAAATACAGAAATTCTCGCTAGGCCTGAGTGAAGATTTCAATTTAGAGCTAATATTAGTGCCTGTTCCTTCCAAAGCGACTATTTACCATCAATACTTCGATGACTCCTCTCAGTATAATAACTTTTTGCCCCGACTTTACAAAGTATTGGATGAAAAAGGAATTCATTACATCGATTTGTATACGCCTTATTCAAAGGCCGAAGAATACGTTTTTTACGGTACAGATGAGCATTGGACAGAACATGGAGTGAGTATCGCAACCAGTGAATTGCTTAAAAAAATAAGGCAGATAGATTTGTAAAGTATACCTGCCTTTGCATGGGGATGTTCATAAGTATTTCATTCGATTGATTGATAATTGGTTAATTCATTGTCGCTTAAAACCAATCACTTAAAATTAATAAGCCCCATTATACTTCCGAATAAACCATTCCGTTGCCAGCAATAAAAGCAACAGGAAGAAAATCCACCGCAGGTTTACAATGTCTTCGTATTGGTTCTGAGAATACAATACGGGTCTGATATCCTGCCGGCTGCGGATCTCGCTGAGCAGCTCATCCATCTCCGCAGGGAAAAACATCTTTCCACCGGTATTTTCGGCCAATTGAAACAACAGCTGGTGATTGGCGATGGTATTGATACCTTCCAGGTTTAGAGGAGAAACGGTGAATATTCCGCTTGCAGTAAAATCTTCATTGCCCAGGGGAACCGATGCGTTGTAACTATACTCACCCACCGGGAAAATCCCGGCATTGAGCCTGTAGGCATTGCCCGACCTGGCGAATGTGTAGTTAAACTCTTCTCCATCCTCGTTGGTAATGGTCATGCTCACATCGGGTTCGTTTACCAGCTCGTAGCTCCTGTTGTACAATTCTGCTTCGAAAAGTGCAGGCTGGTTTTCCATCAGGAAATTTTCGGTAGTAACCCTGAAGAAACTCCTGTCTTCCACCACCGTAAGAAACTGAATAATCCTGGAGAGGGTTTCATTAAAAGCAATATGATTGTTGGTGCGGGCAAAATTACTAAGCCGCCATCTCCACATACCTTCTCCGGCAACAAAACCTGTTTTTTGTTCACTGGTTTGGGTAAGGGCAATAAGAGGGTAGTCGGTGGTTACGTTTCCGATACGTTGGAAAGCCAGCACCTGGGTGCCTGGAGAAAGCCTGTAGGTAGCAAAAGGGGTTTGCAAGGGAGGAAACTCCGGCAACAATTCACTGGCTTGTATGCCGGGCTGAAAGAGGGTAAAATCATTGTTGAGTTCTGCGCGGCTGTCGGTAAATCCGGGAGACCTTACATTGACACTTACCCCGGTTTGAAGCTGATTGAATGCACTGATATTGCTTTGGGCGCCAAGAACAAATAACTGTGGGATGGCTGCATCGCCTGCCCTTCTGAAGTGGCTGGATGCCGATTGTGTGAGTGATGGCAACTGGTGCCATATGATCAGGTCGTAATCTCTTACATCTTCATCAAAATCACCAATCAATGCAACCTGGGTTTCAAAATTTTCATTTTCATCCAGGGCAAGCTTTATGGCTCCCACATCGGGGTGAGGGCTGTTGGCAAGGATCAGTATCTTTTGCCGGCTGTCGATCACCTCAATGAAAAATTCCCTGATGTTGTTTTCGAGCGAAATCTCGTCGGCAATAGGATCGAGTTCGATACGGTATCTTTTGATCCCTACTTCCAGGGCTTCCAGTTCCAGGGTTATGGTTTTGAAAAACTGATCGTTGGTAATGGAAATGTCCTCTTCTGCCACCAGAAGGTCGTCATCGAAAACCCTTACCCGTGATCTTTGCCCGGCGGCTCTTCGGGCTTCAACCGTTATTTCCAGGGGAAATAAATTATTGAGGTAAGTGATTCTGTTATGCCTGATCCGGTTGATGATCAGATCGCGCTGGGGCACGGTATCGCCAAGAGCAAGGGTGTAAACCGGAAAAAGAGTACCAGAAGCCTGATAGGCAGGGTTAATACCCTGGTTAAAAATTCCATCGCTGGCAATAATTACTGCCCCCACATTACGGTTGGAGTACAACACATCCAGGGAGGTGAAGATTTCGGCCATATTGGTGATATTCTCCTTAAGAGAAATCGAATCGGCCTCTTGTACCCTTTCCCCGAAGGTGTATGTGTTTACATTATAGTTTGCGGCAAGATCACCTACAAATTCTTCAAACCTTGCCGGGTATTCGTTTTGCATGAAGGTGGCATTGCGTCCTGTACTGAGCGATTGCGAATTGTCCTGGAATACCAGGATCACAGGCTCCTGGCGTTGGGTAACCCTCAGCTCGATAAGGGGAGCCAGCAGCAGGAAGCACAATACAGTAATGGTGACAAAACGAAATCCGGCCAGCAGTTTTACCAGCCAGGGCTGAAAATCGTCGGAACGGTTTTTATAGTAAAGGATGGCTGCAACAATTGCCCCAACGGCTATGCAGAGCAAAATGAACCACCACGGATAATCAATAATGAAGTTGAAATTCAAAGCATTGGTTTCTTGGATTCAACAATATAATTCTTTTACGATGCGCATTAAAGGTCACAAAGATACAGGAATTCATCATAAAAGTTTCCACAATATCTAACGACACTTTATGGGGAAAAGTCTGATTTAACAATGTTTAAAGGGCATGGTAACAAAACACCCCGGTGATGCAGAATGACATTCACCGGGGTGCTGGTATCGGGCTATAGGCCCAGGGATATTATTTTTTGGTATCGTCGTTGGATTTGCCTTTACCTTGTCCGGTTTGCGACTTGGTAATGTTATCCCTCATGGATGTATCAGCTTTGATGTTTTCCATGCGGTAATAATCCATAATGCCGAGATTTCCGCTGCGGAATGAATCAGAGATGGCTTTGGGGATTTCGGCTTCCGCTTCAATAACTTTGGCGCGGGCTTCCTGGGCCTTGGCCTTCATTTCCTGTTCTGCTGCAACAGCCATTGCTCTTCTTTCTTCGGCTTTGGCCTGTGCAATGTTCTTATCGGCATTGGCCTGGTCGATCTGGAGCATGGCCCCAATGTTTTTCCCAACATCAATATCGGCAATATCAATGGAAAGAATTTCATAGGCAGTACCAGAGTCAAGCCCTTTGGCAAGTACAACTTTGGAAATGCTGTCGGGGTTTTCGAGAACCTGTTTGTGGTTGTTGGCCGAACCAATGGATGTTACAATCCCTTCACCTACCCTTGCAAGGATGGTTTCTTCGCCGGCACCACCCACCAGCTGTTTGATATTGGCACGCAAGGTAACACGGGCTTTGGCAATCAGCTGGATACCATCTTTGGCAACGGCAGCCACAGGCGGGGTATTGATCACTTTGGGTTTAACAGACATTTGTACTGCTTCCAGTACATCACGTCCGGCCAGGTCGATGGCTGTGGCCGTTTTAAAGTCAAGGTTGATGTTGGCTTTGTCGGCACTGATCAGGGCGTTTACTACTGCTTTTACGCGCCCACCTGCCAAAAAGTGTGCTTCCAGATCGTCGCGGTTAAGCTTAAGGCCGGCCTTGGTGGCAGAAATAAGGTTGTTGACAATTACCGCAGGAGGAATTTTCCGCCAGCGCATCAATACAAGCTGTAACAGGCTGATACGAACCCCCGACACAAGAGCTGAGAACCACAACCCTACCGGAATGAAGTAAAAGATAATCCATAGACCAAGAATACTGACTACCGCTATGGCAATGATAATTCCAATTTGAGCATCCATTTTTTATTATGATTTTGATTTAACAATGATTTTATTTCCATCAACTTTGGTTACAACTATCTCTGTATTGTGATCAATAAAATTATCCTTTGATGTTACCTCATAATAATCGCCATTGATAAGGGCCTTGCCCATGGGATTAAGTCTTGAAATGGTGGTTCCTTCATCACCGGGTTTTACTTTTTCGGCTTCAAAGATATTTACTTTTCCCTGGAGTTCCGACCCCAGCATGGCTTTTTTCCAGGTATTGCTTTTTAGTGCCAGTACCAGCCCCGAAATACTGATTGCCAGTGTTCCAATAAGCGCGTAAGTTCCATAAAGAACGCCATATTCGTTGTAGGCGGAGAAAACACCGAATGCCATCAGTGCAGCTCCTACAAGCCCTACCACCGTGGTGCCGGGAACCACAAGTATCTCCAGCAAAAGAAAAATAAGACCTACTACTATAATTATCAGTATTACCAACCAGCTCATTTTGTTTTTGTTTATTTAAGGGTGATAAATCATTTATTTGTCATCATTTTAGGTTTCCCGTTTTTTCAGGTGGTCCCTGGAGTGCACTCATCCGTGTTTTTTGTTTTATTCTGCTTCAATGGTTGCCGTAATGCCCCGGTTGAGGATTTCCCTGTACATTGGTTCCAGGGTGGTATAATCGGCAGTACGTACTGTACATTTTCCATTGTAATGTATGATCATAGTACATTGTTCGGCTTGCTCAGGTTTATGCCGGCAAACCTCAATGAGCGTTTGAATAACGAAATCAAAGGTATTAAAATCATCATTATGTACAACAAGATCATACAACTTTGTGCTTTGGATATCTTCTGTGGTCGAGATTCCGGGTTTTTCTCTTGTCATAATCAATCTGTTTTTTTATAAGCAATTTTATTGGTTGTTGGAATTTATTTCATCTGCCATGCCTTTTTTTCTGAATATAAGTTTGTTTTCGGTTCCCTTCAGGAGTCTTTTGATGTTTTTGATGTGGGTGAGAGGTACAAAAACTGCTACGGCGATTGAAAAAATCATTTCGGCCAATAGCTCACTATTCAAAACAAAAATAACTGTCAATGGAAAGGCAATGGCAGCTGCCATAGAGCCCAGGGATACATATCGTGTGGGGATAAAAAACAGGAGAAAAACACCCAGGCAGATCAATGCTGCCAGGGGAAACATGGCCACTGCAATACCTACCAGTGTGGCAATACCCTTACCACCACGAAAACCGGCAAATACCGGGAATACATGACCCAGCAGCGCCATAGAACCCAGGATGAGCTGGTATACCACAAACTGGTTTTCGCCCATGTTGCCGGTGGCAACAAAATGGCTCAGTGAAACGGCCAAAAACCCTTTGATTGCATCCAGCAGCAAAACAATAGCACCGGCCCTGTTGCCAAAAACACGCAGGGCATTGGTAGCACCGGCATTGCCGCTGCCATAGTTACGAAGGTCTGTTTTGTAAAATATTTTTCCAAACCATACTGATGTTGGAATGGACCCCAGCAGGTAGGCGAGGGCCAACGCTGCAATTTCATAGATTCCCAGATTCATTGTAATAGCTTTTTGGAGTTTACGAAGATAACAAAAAACAAATCCTGTCAATCATGATTGTCACGATTGGCCGGAATTTCTTGGTTGCTAATCTGTCGAAAGCATCCTCATATTTCTTACAAAGTCAAATGGTCTGCGGTCTGAAGCAAGCACAAATACAAAGGGTTTCTCCCCTCTTTCCACCTCCATGCGCCTTCTCCTGGGGTTGACACTCCGAATCATATCATTATAGTCGGTGTTGGCAGCAATAGATTGCATAATCTCCTGCGAATAGGTAAAGAAGAACCATTCTGTGCCGATCCCTTCATCAGCAAAATCGCTGGGCACCAACACCATGTTGAACACATCACCTCCCCGGTTCTTATTAATTTCGAGATATCCCGGAACATACCGGTTCATAGGATACCTTTCCATGTTTCCTATACCGAGAGGGCCGGTGGTGTGGAAAGTTCTGAGATTCTGATTCCACTTCATTTTCAGGTCTGCAAAAAAGAAGGTATGATTCAATTCATCGGGAAACCGGCGAAAAGCCCCATCGGCAGCATATTCCTCCATGAGGCGCTGGGCTGTTTGCTCTCCTGTTTTCTTATGCAGAAATTTTACATATTTGGAGCGGTTAATGTTGAGCAATTCCCCGTTTTCTGACTCATTGAGGTTTTGTTCGATCAAGGCAAGGGCCGGCTCAAGGAAGAAAAAGTCAAGCCCCATGATAATATCCAGGCTTACACCATTTACATTCAGGTCGTGGGTTATTCTTCCGTAGGTAACCATTTTAAATTGCCCCATCTCCTGGCTTAGGTTGATATCGCCCTGGCCCTCAATAATACAGGTCGCCGGATTTATGGTGATGATATTATCGGGCAGGGATGGTTTTTGTAGTTTTTCCAGTGTGCTTACCTTGTACTGCTTCACAACATCATCCCAGGTAAGATGGCCGGTAGCTGCAATAATGGGAAAATCGGAATAGTGCTTTTGGCGGTCAAAAACACCAGCATAGATTTCTGCCTCTTCTCCTCCCATCATGATAGATGTAATGATAGGGCCATTGGCATCATTGCGCAACTCTTCGGCAAGGGGAATAAAAATGCTGTCTTTATTGATCTCCGCTTCAAAGCGGAACCAGTTGGGTTCGTAAAGCGGGCAATCCACAAACATGGTGGTTGCTCCTGCATAGGCAAAGTTGGAGCTTTCAGCCTTTAAATTGACCTCCCCGAAAAAGCCAAACCTTGGGCTGATGGTAAAATCCTGCTCCTTTTCCACCTCGGCTTTTGCAATGGTTGTGCGATAGGCCCGGTCAACGGCAACAGAGCCGAAGGTAAGGGTTTGTACATTGCCTTCTGCATCAGTATAGTCATATAACCCATTTCCGGAATAATCCCACCGCGATACAATATTTATATCTGCATCATAAAATTGGTGCAGGCGGGAGGTGGTATTGGCAATTACTTGTGCCTGCTCAAGTTTGGCTATTTCAGCCCTGGCCAGTATATCCACCTTTTCTTCATGAGGGAAAATGGCTGCATCAGCCACTTTGATGATCTTAACCTGTGAAGCTTCAATAATATTTTCAGCGAGTTTATAGTCTATACGTCCGGCAAAAAACCGGAGGCTGTCCTGTGCCGGATGGCTTGAAATGAGTTCATTCCCCTTAAAGTCGAAATCTATCCAATGCTCAGGTTGTGTAATGCCGGTTAAGGCTACTTCGCTATTGTACTGGTTCTCCATTACAATGTCACCACTGTTCATATCCCAGTCGATGTTAAAACCAAAAGCATGGAAACGGTTGAGCTCAAAATCGAGTTTTGATTCGTTGCCGATAGTACTGAGCTCTGTTTTCATGTTTTCAAAATCCACATAGGTGGAATAATTTTGGGCCGTAAAGGCATTGTTTTCCTTATCAGGGGTTAATACGGTCAGGTCAATTTTTTCCGCCGCCAGATCGTTGAGCTTAAAGTCAAAATCTTCTGAAGCCAATGTAGCGCCAAAGAACTCAAGTTCTCCTTTGCCTGAGATCCCCTCAGGGGTGAGGGTTGCAGAGCCTTTCAGCATGGCAATGCCGCCATAAATATCAAAAGGCTTGTCAATACTGGTAAGTGTCATGTCGTCCTGGTGAGGCAGGTACAGCATATCCACATCCCGGGCATTAAACTCCGGATACTCCACAGGAGCATCCTGGGCATTAAGGGTAAAAGTGTTTACCATGGCCCTTGCCGAATCAGGAAACATCACCATTCTATTAGCATGTACAGTGGAATTGAGATACTGGAGCTCACCATCGGTCCTTAGCCCTTCATAACTCATATTGATGGGACCTCGGTATACCGCTTTTCCATCGTAAACAGTATAGCCTTCATCAGGGGTTTTGGTATTGAACCCCAGCGAGTAGTCAGGTTGCACCATGAGGTAGTCATAAAAATCGGGGAAGATACCCGTGGAAATGAATACCCCGTCGAATGCAATGTTGTCGGTGGTGGCATTGTCGAGGCTATCAATGGAAAAGGGGATGAGTTTGAAATAAACATCATCTCTTTTGTAAACTCCTTCCTGTACAAAGTCCCTGTCGTAAAACACAAACGATTCATTGTTGGAGTTGAATATGGGGAATCGTGGGTAGGGCAACTGTCCTGATTTGTTCCTGGGATGGTCCACGAGCAACTCTCCATTGATACCTTCCAGAACTGTTTTTACCCTCACCAGCGAATACTGGCCTCGGCTGTCGGGCTCAAAAGATCTTACTCTGAAACTCATCGAGTCTGTTTGCAGCAGCTCAATCTTAAACAGGTCATAATCGAAAAAGAATTCCCGGCCATAAAAGTCAAACAGCCCGGATTCTATGCGACCGTCGAAATAGATATCGCGATTTTTTTTGACGATAACTTCACGAGAGGAAGGGTGTAATACCACATTTTTCTGGTTGCTCAGCGGAATTCTTTCTACTCCGTGTAGGTGCAGGTCAAAATTATTCATGTTCAACTTTGCATTAACAGGGGCTTCGGAGTTGATAGAAATTACATCAAAGTCGCTGCGGCCGGCATAGGAGGCAATGTAGTGAAAGAGTTTTTCATTGAGGGTTACTGTTTCATTATCGTGATAGGTAAGGAATCCGTCCTGCGAAAAGTTGAGCAGCTGGGATGACACACTGGCCACATCGGCCCTGATCTCTTTGGCATATTCGCTTACAGGAAAGGTGTTGGAGTGGTAAACCCTGGCAAAATTGCGCAGCCTGATTAGTGGGTGCAGTTGTGACATGCCCTGCATGCGCATGTATTTTACATCGGAAAAGTAATCGTAAGATTCAAAGTAGGCCTGACCGGTTTCACTGATACCCCTGATCATTCTGAAGTCGATTTGGTCGGTGTCAATATTCCAGTAGATGGCCTCACAATACATATTGAGTTTGTGAAAGGAGCTGCTAAAGGGAGCTTTGGAAAACCCTTTTTCATCCCTTAGCAGGGAAAACTCTCTTTCCGGATTGAGGTACCGCATATTGATATTGGGGTGATGAATAGAGTCACCGGAAAGATAAATGCTCACGGCGGCTCTTTGGGTAATGATCCTGTCGGAAAGGATATTGAAATTCCTCCCCCTGGCGGTAATGAATAGTGAGTCGGCCCGGTAAATATTGATTACAGCATCACCATCGGCGGTTCCTGAGCCCAGCACCCTTGCCCCGGCCATGGTAAAGCCTCCCCGGAAATCGATGCCTGGGAATAGATCGGTAATCTCGTGCACGGCCTGGTAAGATTCAAACCTGGGGTAGCGGGCGGTTTGTGCATTTACCTCTGCCACAATTCTTTCGGTGAGCTTTCCCAGCAGGGGTTCGGCAAAATAATCTCTGTTGGAGAATGTCACCGAATCGGCATCCCATCGGGCAGTAGGCAGGCTGATGGTATAATCAGAAAGCTCAGCAAACACGGTATCGGGGTGCAGGCCAACCCTTTCCCAGGTTACCCGTCCCTGCTTTCCATAAAGTTTTTCTTCCAACATATCTACCTCACCCTGGGTATTGTATATTACCGTACTGTCATCCTGAGCAAAACATATAATATCGCTCTGACCGAATATGATCCTGCTTATGCCTCCTTCCTCATCTTTGAGTCTGTAATTATCATCTTTTAATTGCCATTTTACCACATTGGACTGGAACAGAATTCTTTCCTCAAACAGATGCAGGCTGGCTTCCCAGAACCTGAGCAATTTTTTCTGGTTCTGCAAGGTCATCAGGGGTTGAAAGCTGCGATGCCACACTTCGAAATTTGTCAATGCCTGTTTTGTATTCCACACAGCTAAAACACCCTTAAGGTAGAGAGCCTGTTCGGGCCAGGGACGCAAACGAAGGGGTTGTATTCCTTCCAGTGTATTGATTACATAGTCTTTATAATCAAAAAAGACGGAATCTGTGGTCCAGAGAACCCTGAGGCTGTCCAATAGGGCGTCTGCTTCCAGACGATCCTCTCGTTCGAGATTCTGGGTGATATAACTCAAATGGTTGAAGAACTCTTCATCATTGGTTTCGCTGAAAGTGTTTTCTTGTGCCCTGCCGGTAAAAAAGGAACCTGCCAATAACAACATACATACTATTCTAGGCAGGATCAGTTGGTTTTGTTGTTTTGTGGTAAAGTGTTTTAACATAGTGGTGATTTAGGAGAATGATCTGTAATTAGCTCATTTCATATCATCAGGTTTCATCTATTGCGAGCATTGTTTTGGTATTATAAATTATGGTTTTTCAAATTTTACTGCCGCCCATTCGCGGTTTTGCTTGTGCCCGGAAGCTTTCAGCCCCAATGTGGATGCTATGGATACCAGCTCATCCATATCTTCGGCAAAAAAGCCGCTGATGAACAGGAGCCCCTTCGGGTTCAACACCTGTGCAAAAGTTTTCATGTCCTCCTTCAGCACATTTTTGGTAATATTTGCCAGAATGATGTCATAGTTTTCCCTTCCCAGCAATGTGGCATCTCCCAGTTGTGCCTTTACATTGGGGGTATTGTTTTTCTCTATGTTCTCAATGGTGTTTTCCCAGGCAAAAGGGTAGTTGTCGATGGCCATTACTTTGTTTGCTCCCATCATGGATGCCAGAATGGCAAGGATGCCTGTTCCGCATCCCATGTCAAGTACCGATTTTTCTTCGAAAGAAGTTTCGAGCATCCACTCCACCATCAGTGTGGTGGTTTCATGGTGGCCTGTACCAAACGACATTTTGGGCTCGATCACCACCTGGTACTCATAATTGCTTACAGCAGCATGGAAGGGAGCCCTGATATAGCATTTCCCTTTTACATCCACGGGCTCAAAATTGCTTTCCCATTGCTGGTTCCAGTTTTGGCTATTGATGATCTCGGTGGTAAAGTTGAAGCTTACTTCTTCACCGGGAGCTTCCGGAAGGGTGATGGCATCAAGTTTCTCCCTGCTGAACAGCTGCGCCGGAATAAAGGCTTTGAAACCTTTGAGATTCTCCTCAAAGCTTTCAAAGCCTATTTCTGCCAGTTCGGCAATAAGCAGGTCAGACCATGGCTGTGCAGGAGTAACTATTGCAGTTACCTGAATGTAGTCTGTGTTGCTCATATTCAGAAGGATTGAATGATGGTCCAAAAATCTTCTGCTTTAAGGGAGGCGCCCCCAATAAGGCCACCGTCTACATCCTCATTGGCAAACAGTTCTGCAGCATTTTTTGCATTGCAACTTCCGCCATAAAGAATGGTGGTTTCGTCGGCTACCTTATCATTGTATTTTTCCCTGATAATCTGTCTGATGTAAGCGTGCATTTCCTGTGCCTGGTCTGGTGTTGCCGTAACACCTGTTCCAATGGCCCAAACGGGCTCGTAGGCAATAACCACTTTGGTAAAGTCTTCTGCCGGGAGCCAGAAAAGACCTTTTTCCAGCTGTTCTTTCACCACATCAAAGTGGTTACCAGCATCGCGGTCATCAAGCACTTCGCCGCAGCAGTACATGGGGGTTAGTCCTTGATCCATGATGATCTTTACTTTTTTTGCCAGCATCTCATTGCTTTCGTTAAAATAAGCTCTTCTTTCAGAATGACCGGCCAGCACAAACCGCGCTCCTGCCGACTGGATCATTTCTACTGAAATTTCGCCGGTATATGCTCCTTTGGGTTCGGTATGACAGTTTTGTGCTCCTGTATGCAAACCTTCTACTCCTTTTACGGCATCTGTTACCGATGCCAAATGGATGGCCGGCGTAAAGAGCACTACCTCAGGGTTTTCCTTTAGCCCTGACAGTGGGTTCTTCTTTATAAATTCGGCTACTTCTGCTCCCAGCTTCATTCCGTCCTGAAGGGTGAGGTTCATTTTCCAGTTTCCAGCTACAATTTTCTTTCTCATTTTTTCCAATTTTTTGTTTGATTTGTTACTAAGGTTTATTTTCGACTTGTTTTGGGTTTATTTTAGATACGGAAAAAGGGGCTGTGTGCTGCAAAATGCGGTAATCCTAATCTGTTGATATTCCCTTATTCCGACAGTCATGCAGGGTTAGCATTACTGATTCTGTGCAAAAGTAATAAAACTCAAATGGTAATAACTACGTAAAATTATTGATTTTACCCCGGTTATTCAACCCGAAAGATAATGGTTTTCCGGGGTTTTACCGGAGCCTTATGCGTGGGTCGAGGATGCCGTAAATTATGTCCACCACAATATTCACCACTACCAGCATAACTGATATCAGCAGCACTGCTCCCATGATAAGTGGGAAATCATAGTTTTCCAATGCATCCACAATAACCACCCCGATACCTTTCCAGTCGAAGACATACTCTACAAAGACAGCGCCGGCCATGAGGGAGGCGAACCAACCCGAAATGGCTGTTACCACAGGGTTCATGGCATTTTTGAGGGCATGCCGTGTAATGACACGGTAAAATGACAATCCTTTGGCTTTTGCTGTGCGGATGTAATCCTGGGAGAGCACATTGACCAGCGAACTACGAGTGAGCTCGGTAACAATGGCCAGGGGCCTGATACCCAGCGTAAGGGCAGGAAGGATGAGGTTTTTCCACTGTATGTATTCACCACGGCCAAAGTCATCCACTTCCCAAAGGCTACCAGTCATGTTGAGGCCTGTAATATCGCCCAGTACAAAGGCAAAAAGCCATGCAATGATAATAGCTGCAAAAAATGAGGGTAGCGACATTCCAGAGACAGAAAGCACCAAAATAATTTTGGATATTGCGGTATTGTTGCGGATGGCCGAAAAAATCCCCAGCAAAATCCCCACCAACATGGCAAAACCAATGGAAACCGCAGCCAGCAGCAGGGTATTGGGAAAAGCGGTGGAAAGTACTTCTGTTACCGGCCTGTTGCTCTGGTAGGAGCGACCCATATAAGGCGATTTAGCTACCAGGCTTATGTTGCCGGCTTTGAGCAGAGTTACCGCGTTGTATTTTTCCTTGTCGAGATAGAAGAAACTTTCGGAAGGGTTGTTTTTGTGCAGCGAAAGGGGAGAAAGATCGTTGAGGTAACCGGCAAAGCGAACGGGCAGAGGCCTGTCGAGTCCCAGCTCTTTTCGAATGGCTTCCACCGAAGCAAGATCTGCCCGCTGTCCCATCATCATGCGGGCGGGATCGCCGGGCAATACATTGAACAAAAAGAACACAACCGTGATCACTCCCAGCATCACCAGGAGACCATAACCTGTTCTTTTTGCCAAAAACTTTACCACAGTATCTTTTTAAAATTCATAACCAGTTTTTCAATGCTCCAATTCCTCAGTCGTTTATTTGCCGGGGAATGTTTATCCTTCTTCCAGTTTTATGAGGGCAAATACGGCGTAGTTTATAATGTCATAAAAATTTGCGTCGATACCTTCAGAGATGGTTGTTTGTCCCTGGTTGTCCTCAATTTGCTTTATGCGCAAAAGCTTCATCAGGATGATATCAGCAAGGCTGGAGATGCGCATTTCCCGCCATGCTTCGCTATAATCGTGGTTTTTGTCCTGCATGAGCCTGCGGGCTTTATCGTAATAATAGATGTATTTCTCGGTTGCCTGGCCGGTGCTCAGGTCGGGTTGCTGGGCATGGCCCATCTCCAGTTGCACCAGCGCCATCACTGAATAGTTGACTATACCGATAAATTCAGGTTTAATACCTTCATCAATTTTTTGTGTACCTTTGTCCTGTATGGATCGAATCCGCTGAGCTTTGATAAAGATCTGATCTGTAAGGGATGAACTTCTCAGGATACGCCAGGCACTGCCATAATCCTGCATCTTTTTGGTGAAGATTTCAAGGCAGATCGCTTTGATCTGCTCAAATTGCTCAATGGTTTTTTCTTCCTGGCCCATACGTATTTACATAAGTTTTTAAGTGAAATTGCGGATGCTATTCCATCCGTTAAGCGTTCTGAAATCTGATGACAAGGCCGGCTTTCCGGGGCTTTCCCGGTTCAGCAGAATCTCATCGGGGTGGCAAACCCCGTTGTTGCCGGTAACGGCCTATGGCAAAAGCATATGATCTATGGTGCAAGACATGTTTTTTGAAACAAAAAATACAATCCTTTGCAGGGGCAAAATTATAAATTTCTCAACACCTTTGGTAATGGGAGTGATCAATGTTGGTCCTGACTCTTTTTATGACGGAGGACGCTACCGATCTGCCTGGGATGTAAGAAAGCAGGCCGACAAGCTTTTAAGCGAAGGGGCAGCGATCCTCGATGTTGGTGCCGTTTCCACCCGGCCGGGTGCCAGGCTTGTTGATGCCGACACCGAGAGGAAAAGGCTTATGCCTGCCCTGGAAATGATAGTGAAGGAATTTCCGGATGCCATCATCTCTGTTGATACCTACAACTCGGTCACAGCACGTGCAGCCATAGAAAGCGGGGCTCATATCATCAACGACATTTCTGCCGGTGAGTTTGATGCACAGATGTTTACCACCATTGCTGAGCTACAGGTTCCCTATATCATAATGCATATCAAAGGTACCCCTGAAACGATGCAGGAAAACCCGGTATATGAAGATGTAGTGCGCGAAATAACTCTTTTCTTTGCCGAAAAAGTGCATCAGCTGCAGCAGCTTGGTGTACACGATATCATCCTTGATCCGGGCTTTGGTTTTGGTAAGTCGCTCCACGACAATTACCTCGTTCTGGACCGGCTCGATTATTTCAGGATATTCGAACTTCCTATCCTGGTGGGATTCTCACGAAAATCAATGGTGAATAAAGTGCTGGGCACCAAACCTGCCAATGCCCTCAACGGCACTACTGTGCTCAATACCATAGCTCTGCAAAAAGGAGCAAACATACTCAGGGTGCACGATGCAAGGGAAGCGCATCAGGCAGTGAAAATTGTAGAGATGTTGCAACAATGTAAACAAGAACCCGTATCATGACAATCCTCTTCAACTCCTCTGTTTCCAGCATCCTCACAGCCATTTTGCCGGCTTTCATCCAGTTGCGCCTTCTTGATATTGTGGATATTCTGCTGGTGGCCATCCTGCTGTATTATCTCTACAAACTAATACGGGGCACAGGCGCCCTGAATATTTTCCTGGGCATCATCTCCATTTATATTTTCTGGTGGCTGGTAAGGATTTTTGAAATGGAACTGCTTACCGAGATTTTGGGACAATTTATCAGTGTAGGTGTCCTCGCCCTGATTGTGGTATTCCAGCCAGAGATCCGCAAGTTTTTACTTATCCTGGGCACCCGCAGTTTTCTGAGCAAGAAGAGCCGCAGGTTTTTCGGCCGGTTTTGGCAGTTTTCCCCGGGCCCGGGGCTTTCCATCAATGATATTGTAAACGCCTGCGAAGGTTTTTCCAATACCCATACCGGGGCATTGATTGTGATTACCCGCGAAAACAACCTGGATATTTTCCAGGAAACCGGTGAGATTCTTGATGCGAAGATATCAAGGCAGTTGCTCGAAAGTATTTTTTATAAGAACAGCCCGCTGCACGATGGTGCAGTAATCATTACCAACAACCGCATCAAGGCTGCACGCTGTGTGCTGCCGGTATCAGAAAGCACCTATTTTCCGGCTTACCTGGGATTGAGGCACAGGGCAGCCGTAGGAATCAGCGAACAATCCGATGCCCTGGCCATTATAGTGAGTGAGCAGACAGGACGCATTTCGTGGGCCCTCGACGGGCAGCTCAAAAGAAACATCAAGCCTGTTGAGCTGAAGGAAATGCTGGTAAAAGAGTTTTCAACCGAATACGATAAAAAGCAGGATCCATCCTGATTTACAAAAAGCTAATTGTACTTATGAATATTAAATTGTTGGCCGATAGCGGCAGTACCAAAACAGACTGGCTGCTTCTGAAAGACGGAGCCCCTGAAATGAATTTCAAAACCATTGGCTTCAATCCTTATTTTGTAGATACCGCCCATGTATATGAAGTACTGAATAAGGAGTTTTCCGAAAAGTTCCACCTATCGTCTGTGGAAGAGGTGTATTTTTATGGAGCAGGTTGTTCATCGGAATCCAAAAAGGCGGTGATCAACAATGCCTTGAAACAATTGTTCCCGGATGCCCACAGCGAAGTGCACCACGATCTGTTGGGGGCTGCACGTGCTCTGCTGGGACATGAACGCGGTATTGCCGGGATTCTGGGCACGGGCTCCAATTCATGTCTTTATGATGGTGAAAATGTTGCTGAGAATCTCTTTTCACTGGGGTACATGTTTGGCGATGAAGGTAGTGGGGCGCATCTGGGGAAAACCTATATTAAGCAGCACCTAAAAAACCAGGTTCCTTCAGAAATATATGTGGATTTTGAAGCGGAATATTCTCTTTCGCCCGAAGACATTCTTACCCATGTGTACAAAAAACCCAATCCTAACCGTTTTCTGGCCTCCTTTGCCGTTTTTCTGAAGAAACACGAAGAACATCCTTTTATCTCCAGGCTGGTGGAAACCTGCTTTTACGAGTTTTTCACCGAGCAGGTCTCAAAATATACAGGTTATCAGGAAGTACCATTCTCTTTCATTGGTTCGGTGGGGTATAATTTCAGAGCCCAGCTGAGCAGTGCGGCACAGAAGCATGGTATTACCATTGGCCGCTATATGATTTCGCCCATGGAAGGATTGCGTGAGTTTCATCAATCCTGACTCTAACCGGAATCAGTGCTGAGGATCTCTTATAAAATTGAGGATGGCATTGGTTTCTGAAGGCAAGAACCACTTTGCGTCATTGTATTTTTTAAACCAGGTGAGTTGGCGTTTGGCATAACGCCTTGTGTTCACCTGGATTTTTTCTATAGCAGCATGCAGATCGGAGCGGTTTTCGAGCCAGGCGAAGAGTTCTTTATATCCTACTGTGTTGAGCGCATTTAAATGACGGTGACGGAAAAAGGTAAGGGCTTCTTCAATGATGCCTTGCTGCACCATCATCAGGGTGCGTTGGTTGATGCGCCCGAAGAGCTCACGGCGCGGCCGGTTGAGGATTACCTTTTTGATGGTAAAGGTTCTTTGGGCAGGCTTACTGATCCTGAAGCCGGAGTACTTTTTGCCAGTGGCCATAAACACTTCGATTCCCCGCATCATTCTGTTGGGGTTGGATTGATCCACTTGCTCATAATATTCGGGATCTATCTTATGCAGCAGATTCCGTAGACCCTGCAGACCGTGTTCCAGGTAAAACGATTTTACCTTTTGCCGTATGCCGGCGTCAATGTCTGGCATAGGATCTATGCCCTGGCACAGGGCATCAATATAGAGGCCTGAACCACCAGTAAGTACAGCATAATCAGATTTTTTGAAGAGGGAATTGAGGATGTTGAGTGCCTGCGTTTCGAAAATACTTGCATTGTAATGATCGAAAATGGAAAGATGGCCGGTAAGGTGGTGTTTTACCTGTTGCAGTTCAGAGGGGGTGGGGGCCGCGGTACCAATTTTCAGCTCACGGTAAAACTGACGGGCGTCGGCCGAAATGATCTCCGCATCCAGCTCCCTGGCAATGGAAAGGCTTGTTTGGGTTTTGCCCACAGCAGTGGGCCCGGTGAGGACGACTAATGTTTTGTGATCAGGATTTGCCCTCATCAAAATCTTCCCCTATTTGGATGGAATCATCATAAAAGCCAGATTCATCAAGTTCATCCATATCCTCTTCGCTGTATCCTTCCTCATCGTCATACTCTCCTTCTTCTTCGCTCATAATGCTATCTTGCGTTTCTTCATCCTCTTCTTCTTCCTCATCGGTAGCCACACCAGGCAGAGGCACAGGTTTGCGGCTGATCTCCCTGGGAATAGCACCTTCACTGGCAACGATTTTCGGGTAGGATTCCTTTTCAGATGACGATTTGATACGCAGCAGCTCTATAAAAAACGTCCATTCTTTGGAAGGATCGTAAACATAAAGGAATTTCTGATGCGGGTCATCAATGTAATCGCTCAGTACACAGTCTTCCATGTAAAGGCGCGTCTGTTGGGGATTTTCTTCGCCTGCGGGCTGTTCTTTTGACGAGGAAGGTTTATGCTGATAGATCTGTTTCTTTTTACGGAAGCGATGATCACAAAGGAAGAAAGCACATTCCAGTGATTTGTCAAGCGATAGGTTTTCGCTGATCGCATGATGAAAATCAAGAAAGGTTTGATCCGTTCTCAGCTCAATATCCCTTGAAAAACCTTCCTGTTCTTCAAAATTTATTCTGAATCTGTAAATAAACATGCACTAATGAATTTTTCTGTTACTGGCACTACTGAGTGATTTGCTTCTTCGGTTACAAAATTAGTGATAATTCCAATTCTGCGCAGGGGGAATACCCAGTTTTTTACCTTCGCTGATCATAAACTCCAGGGCCTTTTCGCGATCGTTTGGGATGATTCCGTCCAGGATGGCTTCGCGAATGGCAGTTTTGATGATTCCTACTTCTTTTCCTGGTTTGAGGTTGAAGGCCTGCATGATGTCTTCGCCGCTCACCGGGGGCTGCCAGTTGCGCAGCCGGTCTTTTTCTTCAATTTCAGTCAGTTTTTGCCTTACCAGCTGAAAGTTGTCGAGGTAGCGTTGTACTTTTTGCTCGTTGGCACTGGTAATGTCGGCCTCGCAAAGAGTCATCAGATCGTCGATGTCATCGCCGGCTTCGAAAAGCAATCTTCGAACCGCAGAATCGGTAACAATACTTTCGCTGAGTACTATAGGACGAAGATGCAGCAAAACGAGTTTTTTTACGTACTTCATCTTCTCATCCATTGGCAGGCGCAGTTTTTTAAAGATCTGGGGTATCATCCTGGCCCCTACAAATTCGTGGCCATGAAAGGTCCAGCCCACCTTGGGGTCGAATTGTTTTGTGCGGGGCTTTCCAATATCGTGCAGCAGGGCAGCCCAGCGCAGCCAGAGGTCATCAGATTTCTCACATAGGTTTTCCAGTACTTGTATGGTATGGAAAAAGTTGTCCTTGTGAGCTTTGCCATTGACCACATCCACGCCTTGCATGGCATCAAGCTCGGGGAAGAATTCGCGTAGCAGCCCTGCAGAGCGTAACATTTTCAGGCCCTTACCTGGCTGTGGGGCAAGCATGATTTTGTTGAACTCGTCCATGATGCGCTCCATTGACACAATCTGTATGCGGTGTGCATTCCTTCTGATGGCTTCAAAGGAGTCACAGTGGATATTGAAATCGAGTTGAGCGGCAAACCTGATGGCCCGCATCATCCTGAGGGGGTCGTCAGAATAGGTGATATCGGGTTCCAGTGGTGTGCGTATGATTTTGTTTTCCAGGTCGGTGGCACCGCCAAAAAGGTCTATCAGGTTGCCAAAGCTGCCGGGATTGAGGCTAATGGCCATGGCATTGATGGTAAAGTCGCGGCGGCTGATATCTTCCTCAAAAGTGCCATCTTCCACGATTGGTTTTCGCGAGTCGGCCCGGTATGATTCGCGCCGCGCCCCCACAAATTCGATTTCCCACTGGTGCGATTTGATCATGGCGGTTCCAAAGTTTTTGAAAACAGCAAGTTTGGTATTTTTATCCATTTTTGCCGCAATGGCACGGGCCAGCTCAATGCCGCTGCCTTCCACCACAATATCAATATCTTTGGAAGGCCTGCCCAGCATAAGGTCTCTAACCCATCCACCTACCACATAAGCCGGGGTGTTGCTCTGCGATATGGTATCAGAAATGATTTGAAATACAGGATGTTTAAGTTTATTCTCGAACAAAATGTTGAAGATTTTTAGGGTTGACTTTCCAAACCTCTCAGCTTCTGATGATCTGCATTTGACCGTCTTCACTTACTTTGATAACGGTAGAGGGTTTGGGAGTATTTACCACCAGCTGTGCGGTGGTGCAAATGTAATCTACGGCTTTTTTGATTTCCGGGTTGATTTTGCTGAAAGAAACAGGAGAGGGGTCGCCACTGATATTGGCCGAGGTGGAGGTAATGGGTTTGCCAAGGCGGTTGAGCAATTGAAGGCAAAAGTCATTGCGTGGTATCCTGATGGCAATGGTGCCATCGTAGGGAATAAGATTTTTGGGCAGATTGCGTGCCTTCTCATACACTATGGTAATAGGGCTTTTATAGCTTTCCATAAGCTCAATGGCAATTTCGGGAACCTTCTCAACATATCTCCTCAGCATATCCACATTTTCGGCGAGCAGGATCATGGGCTTTTGTGGTGTGCGGCGTTTGATTTTGTGAACTTTGCCTATGGCTTTTGCATTGGTGGCGTCACAACCAATTCCCCAGAGGGTATCTGTGGGGTAAAGGATTGTTCCACCATTCATTAATACTTCAAGGGCTTTATCCAGATCATCCTGCATACAATCAGTCGGAATGTTTTATTTATAAAAAAGGGATCATTCAAATGGCGCATCGCCCCTTTTAGGGGGGTATAACGGTTGCAATATTAATAAAGATTTTTCAATAACACCCGGGGAGGGGAAAAGTTTTTACATCTATCCTGCAGGGCTACACAGCAATATTGTATTGCCTGAGAGCATCGTTGAGGCTGGTCTTTCTGTCGGTACTTTCCTTGCGTTGGCCAATGATAAGGGCACAGGGCACATTATAGGTACCTGCCGGAAATTCCTTGGGTATGCTACCGGGGATTACCACCGCCCTTTTGGGTACCACGCCGGTATAGGAAACCGGTTCCGGGGTGCTCACATCAATGATCTTGGTAGAGCCTGTAATGACCACGTTGGCACCTAATACGGCCTCTTCTTCTATCCTTACCCCTTCTACCACAATGCATCGCGAACCGATAAAACAACCATCTTCGATGATTACCGGTGCGGCCTGGATGGGCTCCAGCACACCACCAATGCCCACACCACCACTCAGGTGCACATTCTTACCAATTTGGGCACAACTGCCTACGGTAGCCCAGGTATCTACCATGGTACCAGTGTCTACATACGCCCCGATATTTACATAGGATGGCATCATCACAATATCGGGCGCAAGATATGCACCATAGCGGGCTATGGCATGGGGTACCACCCGCACACCCTGTTGTGCAAAACCTTTTTTCAATGGTATTTTATCATGAAACTCAAAGGGGGGTACCTCAATGGTTTGCATCTTACGGGTAGGGAAATACAGGATCACAGCTTTCTTCACCCACTCGTTTACCACCCATCCTTTAGTGGTTTTATCTGCAACACGTAGTTTGCCCCGATCCAAAAAATCCAGGGTGCTTTCTATGGCTTCCAGGTAAACCTGCTCTTTTAGCAGGGAACGGTTTTCCCATGCTTCTTCAATTCTGGCTTTGAGTATTTCCATGAATGTTGTAATAATGATTATTTGTAAGTAATAGATTGTGATTCAATGTATAAGGCCTGCTTATTTTTTGCTCTTAAAGTCAGGCGCCTTGGTGGTGAACAGTTTCCACCAGGGGACATGCTGCCATTGGTGGTGCTCCCAATGATAGCCGAAGAAATAGCAGCTTACCATGGCCCAGAAGTGGTTCTTTGAGAGTGTACGGGCCCTGTGGGGCATCATATTTTCCATATGGGGTTCGCGATGAGGCCAGTACACGCCAAAATAAAAAAGCTGCAGGGTGCCCAAAATTGCTGGCAACGCCCAGTAAAGTAAAACCTTAAGGTCGCTGAATCCTGCAAGATGGATGAAGGCATTGTAGATAAGGGCCATGATGATAATCTGCCATATGGTGACGTATCTTATCATAAAAATACCCCACCACCGCCAGAAATTTTGTGATCTCACATAGAAATCGGGATCTTCAGCTGTGGCGGGTGCTTTGTGGTGCAGTCCGTGATTTTTGCGCAGCCGCTTGTACGACATGGCTGCAAAAAGAAATGTAGCGATAGTGCCAATGACGGTATTTACCGTTTTACTTTTGGCAACCCCACCATGCATGGCATCATGGGCTGTGATGAACAAACCAGTGTAAAGCCAGCCCTGTAAGAGTATGTGCAGGTACATCCACGGATTGGTAAATGCGAAATCTACATGCAACAACATGTAGGCAAGATGTCCTCCCCAAAGGAGAATGACTGAAATGGCAATAACGATTCCCATGATGCCAGGCTTTTAGGATTGCTAAACGAACGGATGCTCCCGCAGATCAAAGGAGCCAAAATTAGAAATTATTCCCTAATAAGCAAAATTAGGACAGGGGTAAACAAATGCAGTATGCATGTGTTTGAGAAAAGACATTGACGAATGGCACACCTGTAGGATTTGCCCCCATAAACTCGTATGCAGATAGAGATAAATTAAATTAAAAACTCCAGCAACGATCATAAAAATTGTAGCTTTGCAACAACGTTGCAAAATATATTGCAAAGCAGCGATAACATATCTATATTGCCATGAAGGAAGAAGCACAAGCTTTACTTGGGAAAAAGAACCTTTCACGCACTCCGTGCCGGATTGAGATCCTTCGCGCTCTGCTGGAGTCAGGTTCGGCCTTGTCAGAACCGGAGATCCGACAAAAACTGTCGTCTTCTTTCGACCGAACTACCATTTATCGTACCCTTCGCAGTTTCCTGGAACAGGATGTAATCCACAGCATTTCCCTTGAAGGGGGTGAGGTGAGGTATGCCATAACCCGCCAGCGCGAATCGCACAGCGGGAATTTTCATGCCCATTTTTATTGCGACGAATGCAACAATGTGTATTGCCTGAGCCGGCCCGAATTTCAGCCCCCTGTTCTGCCTGAGGGATTTGTGGCCACAGGATATGATCTGATCATTAATGGCCACTGTGGTCAATGTACATAAAACTGTAAACTATATTATGGATCATCGCCCCGCATCAACACTTACCGTTTCTGATCTAGGCTATACCTATCCTGATGGGCAGGAACTGTATTTTCCTTCTTTCAGCTGTGCCAGGGGAGAAAACCTGGCGATCCTGGGGCAGTCAGGAAGTGGCAAAACCACCCTGCTTCACTTGCTGGCTGGTATATTGGGCGCACACCAGGGCGAGATCCATTACAGTGACGTTGCTTTTCACAATCTTTCTTCGGCAAAACAGGATGCTTTCCGTGGAAAGAATATCGGCATGATCTTCCAGAAGCATTTTTTTCTTGACGGTATCAGTGTGATGGAAAATCTGCAGGCTGCCCGTCGCCTTGCAGGACTGCCCGATGATCGGTCTTACCTGGAATCTTTGCTTGACAGGCTTGAGATTGGAAACCTTGCCCGGCGTAAGCCCTCACAACTTAGCGAAGGGCAACAGCA
The DNA here is from genome assembly GCA_964453995.1 of uncultured Bacteroidales bacterium. Lineage (GTDB taxonomy): Bacteria > Bacteroidota > Bacteroidia > Bacteroidales > UBA7960 > SKVR01. Next base: position 27,097 of record CAYVQC010000035.1, read on the forward strand.
AAGGTTTTCCATTGCCCGGGCCATGGCATGCAAACCCTCATGGGTATTGGCCGATGAACCCACTTCAAGCCTGGATGATACCAACTGCCATCGTTTCCTCGATCTGATGAATCTGCCTCTTACTGATGAACCCGTAAGCTGGATTGTTGCCACACACGATCAGCGTGTTAAGTCGGCCTTCCACACCATATACCAGCTCAACACCAAACCTGTCTGACAATGTACATTCTGAAGCTCGCCATACAAAAGCTTGCCGCCCGTCCGGGAAACACCCTTTTCAGTGTGTTATTGTTTGCCATTGGATGCAGCATCATCTCTCTGATCATCCTGGCCGGTAACAATCTCGACAATAGCGTACGGCGCAATTTTTCGCAGATTGACCTGGTAGTAGGCGCCAAGGGAAGTCCTTTGCAACTCATTCTTTCATCAGTACTGCATGCCGATTATCCCACCGGAAACATCAGTCTTGCCGAAGCTGAGAATATAGCCCGCAATCCTTTGGTGGAAAAGGCCATTCCCATTGCCCTGGGCGACAATTACCGTGGTTTCCGGATTGTAGGCACTACCACGGAATATGCCGGGCTTTACGATGCTGCCCTGTTGCATGGCAACTGGTATGAAGCACCCCTGGAGGCGGTGGTAGGTGCTAATGTGGCACGGGCAACAGGCCTTACTATCGGTGACACCTTTTATGGTGTGCATGGTTTCCAGGATGGCGGCCATTCCCATCCTGATCATCTTTATACAGTTACAGGAATTTTGCAACCCGGTGCCGGCGTGGTTGACAACCTGATCCTAACCCCCGTGGCTTCGGTATGGAAAGTTCATGAAAGTCATCAGGACAATACTAATCCGGCAGGAGAGGAGAAAATGACGCACCGTACGGATTCTGCCGGCGGGCATGACCATTACCATGATGAAACAGAAACGGTGGCAGACCCTCAACATACGGATGTTAGCCGCAGCAGTGAGGAAGATACGATACTGCGCAGCATTAGCAAAAGGGTTGAAGCCGGTGAAGACATCAGCCTGGAAGAAATGCAGCTCTATCAGCAATACCAGCAGGACAACACAATTCCAGGTCGGGAACAACACGGGGAGATTACAGCCATGTTATTGAAGTTTCGCAGCCCTGCAGGACTAATACAGCTCAACCGGACGATCAACGAATCTGCTAATATGCAGTCGGCAGCCCCGGCACTGGAGATCAACCGTTTGATGTCGCTGCTTTCAGTAGGTTTTGATACACTTATGACCCTGGCCTGGATCATTATCATCATTTCGGGAATCAATATTTTCATTCACTTGTGGAATACCCTGCGCTACAATTTGCAGGATATTGCTCTGATGCGGGTTTTGGGAGCATCGCCGATGAGGGTTTTTTTTATGCTTATCGTACAGGGTGGGCTCATTGCCCTGGCAGGATGGGTGCTGGGGGTAATTGTATCAAGATTGGTATGGCTGTTGCTGCCATCATTTCATTTTATAACCGAAGCAGGATTGGTCAATCTTTATTCGCGTGAAGTGATGTTGCTTTACTATACGTTGATCATCGGGGTTCTGGCTTCCCTGTTTCCTGCATGGAAAGCCTACAGCACCGATGTACATTTCACATTAACCCGCAAGACATCATGATAAAAAGCATAGTTCTCATATTGTCCTTTATGGCGCTAACCCAATCGCCTGACCTGGAGACACATTACAATGACAAGACCTGGGAAACGCTACTTACGGATGTGAAGATGCGTTATCGTTTCAGCGTTGATTACAACGCTTTTGTGCATGTTCCCCGCTTTGGCGACAGCCTGAAAGAGATGGAAGGAAATGAGATTGTGTTGCGCGGGTTTTTTTTGCCGGGCGATGTTACAGGAGAGGCATTTGTATTATCCTACGTCCCTATGCAGATGTGTTTTTTCTGTGCAGGCTCAGGCATTGAATCGGTGGTTGAACTGCAAACCCTTATTACGCATCAGATCAGGTTTCGCCGCCTCAGTACGGACGATTTTATTGAAGTAAGGGGCAAGCTCAGGCTCAATCGCGATGATCTTGACCATCTGATCTATATCCTTGAGGATGCTGAATTGATGAAGGTTATTAAATAAGAAGGAAGCATAGAATCTGGCACATATTGTTCTCAAATACTGTTTTGCTAATACTGAATAATTGGAAATAATAGATTGATGATAGTTTAAAGATGATTCAACCCCAACCGGGATGGATGTTTACAGAAAGCTAAGCGACATTGATTTTTTTGACAGATGATTTTTGAGCAGATTGAATGACTCCGCCTTTGTGGTCGAGAGATATGTGCAGGTTTTAACCAGAAAAACTGATTAGAAATTAGAGAAATAATTATAAACCCAAATCGCAAATGAAACGAAAAACTTTACTTTATTCTTTACTGCCTGTATTGGCTTTCAGCATGTTATCCGTGCAGGGATGTGGCACAAGTGAAAAGGAACAAACCGTTGTTTCTGTGAGTATAGAGCCCCTGAAATACTTTGTTGACCATCTCACGGGCAATGCCCTTGAAGTAAATGTGATGGTACCTGCCGGGGCCAGCCATGGCACCTATTCGCCTACCACTTCACAAATGCAGAAACTTTCTGAATCAGCTCTTTACCTTCGCATAGGGTCGCTGGGTTATGAGCAGGCATTCATCAGCCGGCTCAATGAGATCAATCCTACCATGCGCAGTATAGATTTGCTGGATGGCATCGAGTTGATCCGTGGTGAACCCATCGATCATGGCGATCATGTGCATGAAGGTGGCATTGATCCACATATCTGGATGTCGCCCAAAGTGATGCTCTCCCGCCTGGAGGTGATCCGCACTCATCTTACAGAGGTATTTCCTCATTTGCAGAGTACCATCGACGCCAACTACCTTGCGTTACACTCCGAGGTGGAACGCATGCACCAACAAATGGAACAGCTTACCGGTGAGCTTACACAGCGCCGGTTTCTTATCTTCCATCCTGCACTCACCTACCTGGCACGCGACTATGGATTGGAGCAGGTTTCCATTGAATTTGAAGGTAAAGAACCTGCCCCTGCAAGGCTGGCACAGCTTATCAGGGATGCCCGTGCCATAAATATTCCCGTTATATTTATCCAGGAGGAGTACGATGTGAGGAATGCAGAGATTATTGCTGCCGAAACGGGTGCTGCGGTGGAGCCCATAAGCACTTTGAGCTACAATTGGATGGAAACCATGCAAAACCTAATGGTAACTTTAGAAGAACACCTGAAATGAAACAACCCATCGTAATTTTGGAGAAGGTGAGCTCGGGCTATTTTTCCGAGACAGTGCTGCGCGATGTGGACCTGGAAATCTATCCCGATGACTTCATCGGGGTGATTGGGCCCAACGGGGGCGGAAAAACCACCCTGGTGAAGACCATCCTTGGGTTACAGCCCCTGTTCAGGGGGCAAATAAGATTTCCTGCAGGTAAACCCAAAATGGGGTATCTGCCCCAGATCAGCAATATCGACAAGAGTTTTCCCATTACAGTACGAGATCTTGTGGGCTCAGGGTTGCAGGCACGCCGCAGCTGGTTTCCCCACCTGAACCGCAGCCAAAAGAAACAGGTTACCGCAATCCTGGAAGAGGCCGGATTGCTTTCCATCGCCTCGAAACCCATCGGGGAGCTCTCTGGGGGGCAAATTCAGAAGGCTTTCCTGTGCCGGGCCATCATCAACGATCCCTC
>CAYVQC010000035.1:30906-47021 GCA_964453995.1 uncultured Bacteroidales bacterium
CTGCTTGCAGCAATGGTGGGCACCTATATTGTTTCACGAAAGATTGTCTTTATGGGAGGCGGCATTACCCATGCTTCCTTTGGTGGCATTGGCATGGCTTATTACTTTGGGTTGAACCCATTCTTGGGGGCAGCCGTATTTGCTGTGATCTCGGCTACAGGTATTGAATGGATCTCCCGACGGGGGAATGTGCGTGAAGATAGTGCCATTGCCATCCTTTGGTCGTTGGGAATGGCACTGGGTGTTATTTTTGTTTTTATGACTCCCGGTTACACGCCCGACCTGATGAGCTTTCTCTTTGGCAACATCCTTTCTGTGGGTCATACTGAAGTAGTTGTCTTGCTGGTATTTTGCCTGGCAGTGGGCTTTTTGTTCTGGGTTTTTTACCGCCCCCTGGTGAGTACAGCCTTCGATCCCGAGTTTGCACAGATCATGGGTATCCGGGCCGAAGTATTCCGGTATATCATGTCGGTGATTATGGCCCTGGCCATTGTTATCACCTCGCGTACCATAGGTATTATCCTTGTTCTGAGCCTGTTTACCATTCCGCAGATAACGGCCATGCTCTTTTCGCGCAATTTTGCCACCATCATACCCCTTTCAGCCTTTTGGGGTGTGCTGGGCTCGGTGTTGGGCCTTATGGTGTCCTACTGGATGGACATTCCCTCGGGGGCAGCCATCATCTGCCTGCTTACCCTGCAGTTCCTTCTGGTAAAGCTGGTAGTGGTGATACGGCAGGGGTTGAAGCGGGATTGAACCTGAAAGAAGGCTTTTGCCCCCTTGCAGGGATTTCAATCACGAACAAAAAAGAAGAGGGAGCAGGATCTGCCCCCTCTGTCGTTTCATTGGTTTGCGTTTTGGGCATTAGTGTTATTCGATCAAAAAGATGTTGGCTTGAACAGCAATGATGCAGGCTCCCTTTCAAGTGATGCAGGTCGATGAAATATTGCTTTCAATTTCCTGGCTGTTGGCCTTCTGAAAAAAATCCCCGAAAGCCATGCAGGAGCAATACTTTCGGGGGAGATCAAAAGGCTGGAGATGAATTTTACCTACCTCTGTCTGCCGGCTATATCATGGATTGGTTTTCTTCTTTTTTACTCCAAACATAATTAAAAGAATCCCTGATAGAACGATCAGTGCTGATCCCCATACATATCCCTTGCCGTAGCTTGTAAGGTCATTGTAATCCAGCAAATATCTGCCACCCTGGTATAATCCCAAGAGGACTACGACAACTCCGGTTATCGTTATCCATTTCTTCATTTTATAAACTTCTTTATTGCAGGCAGGATCATCCCTGTGAATGATCCTGCCCGTTTACTTATCTTCTTACTTTGGTTGTTGTTGGTGTGTAAAGCCCGAATGTAATGGCATTAATAAGACCATCAACAAAAGTATGCGTAATTGTTACTTCGTAATCTGTAGCATCACCGGCCATTTGTATGGGATCAGAAGTTTTGATCGGTGCCAAACCATAAATTAAGTAATGGTTTTTTTCTACAACTTCTACTCCTGTCTGTGGGCCATCTCCTACAGAATAAGTGTAGGTAAAGCATGAGGTCATCAGGAATGACAATGCCAGTACAATGCTAAAATTCAGAATTCTCTTTTTCATTTCAATTAATTTTTAGTACATCCTACTCGTATGGCTTTTCGGTTACGCCCCATTTTTTATAGTGGTTTTTGGTATCCACTAATGATCAATGAATGTCTTAATACGCTTTTTATACTATTTAATGCCAATGCACTACTTTGGCTTTTTTTTGCCGTATCGTTCTGTTGCATTGGCATCCAGGTATACCCTGTTGGTCCGTACCATAACCAAAGACCAGTGGGTTGAGATTTCTCCAACAAATATAAATGTAAAAAATAAATGATCGAAGGTTTTTATAGAAAAATTCACAGCGATTATCAGACAAAACCCTTTATTTTGTGAGGGCAGGATGAGATGGAGTGTTTTGCAAGGGGTTTTGAATCTGCTGCAACTTACTGTCATCAATGAGGTTTACTCGTGCTAATTACATGATTTTCATGAAACCAGCGGGCTTGTATTTGTGCCTGCATGTGCCTGCAGGTGCTGTTCTTTCATATTGCCGCTTACTTTATTCCTTGTTTTTACCATGCATTACTGGTGCGATGTTATAAAAACTGTCCGGTAGGACAGAAATTATAAACCGAAACTATTAATAATGATTAATAATCACAGAAAACTAATACTTTACATTTTCTGCTCACTGGATGGATTTATCCCAAATCCGGTGACGACCTGGGTTTTTTTAAGCATCGTTCAAAAAGAGGGAGAAGATTATGGCTACCATGAATTTGTTGAAACGGTAGAAACCGTAATTCTTGGACGCAAGACTTACGATTGGATGTTGGGGCATGGATACGATTTCCCCCTGTGCAACTGCACTACAGGAGCTCTCAATCATCTTACATGTTGGGGCTGTTTCACACGGAAACCAGATGCAGAAGCTACTGCCATTATTTCGATAAAAACGAGATAACAGAGTTCAGACTCTCTTTCAGTTTAACCAGGTCATCCAGCTTCAGTTCACTCTCCTGAAGCCGCTTTATCAGCTCCTGGGGGATCAAAGAGGCTTTTTCCTGAAGTTTTTCCCCTTTTTCGGTAAGTTGAACATGTACTTTCCTTTCGTCCTCTTTCGACCGTTTACGGTTGATAAGGCCCTGTTGTTCCATGCGTTTGAGCAAAGGGGTGATGGTGTTGGTGTTGAGAATGAGCTTTTTGGCAATATCATTGACCGGAAGCCTATCATTCTCCCACAGTACCATCAGAACAAGGTATTGTGGATAGGTTATCTTCAGATTGTCCAAAAAAGGTTGGTATTCCCTTGTGATCAACCGCGATGCAGCATAAACAGGGAAGCATAGTTGATTTTCCAGTTTTAGTTGTTCGTATCCCATAGCCGAAAATTAAACACCCATCTGTCTAAGGGCTGTAAAAATAGTGAAGTAATTGCCGCGATCTAAAGTATGCCTGATTTGAAACGATCAACCCATCTTTATTTACCGCAGTGATTTTAAAAACGCTTCATCAAGGGGGGAAACAGAAGGACCAAAATAATGGGTAAGGATGCCCTTCTCATCAACAACGTATTTGCCAAAATTCCAATCTGGTGCATGGTTATTCCAGCCGTTGGTGTTTTTCTCAGACAGCCACCTGAAAACATCTTGTTGTTCTGGCTTTTTTAAAACCACCCCTTTTTTCGCCACCGGGAAAGTGACTCCATAATTTACCTGGCAAAATTGTGCAATTTCACTGTCATTGCCTTTTTCCTGTCCGGCAAAATCATTTGCCGGAAAAGCAATGATATGCAGACTGTTTCCCATCTGCTCATGCAATGATTGAAGCTCGGCGTACTGCCCTGTGTATCCGCAATCTGAAGCGGTGTTCACAAGAATCACCTTTTTACCCTTTAATTCGGAAAAGTGCAGCGATTTGCCGTTGTTCAAATCTGCATGCAAATTATAAAACGAAGAAGTGGGAGCCGCCTTATCTTCATTTATCAGTATGGTTCCGTTTTTTCCCTTCTTGCCCATTTTTCTGATAAATGGATACAATCTGCGCAGAAGTCTCTGTCTGTAAGTTTCTTTTTTTGTTTGCATTGGATCTTTTCTTTTCATAAAGGCATTTTTTGAAAGAAAACCATTGGTTTTGAATTGTCCGAATTCTGAATGATTATGGTCGTATAAGAACATATCATGCACGACACAAATGTAATGTTTTTTTATGTCGCAGGCGATAGATTATGTTTTTTTGTTAAAATCATCTTTCGCATACAATCTTTCGAAGACTGATTTTGCTTCTGTAAGTGTTTGATAACATGAAATATAAGATAGAATACGGCTTTGACTTAAAAGGTAGTAGCAATGCCTTGCAGCTTTATTTTACTATTTTTGGGGCTTCTTAGGGGCACAATTTTTATAGAGTACTCCCTTCGAAAACACAGTTTTTCCTGAGAACCGCTAAAATAGCTGTTCCTTAGCAAAGCATAAAGCTTAGATGCTCAGGATGTGATTTGCTTTACTGTGTTCTTGGTTTCAATTCTATAATATATGACAACACTACTGGACAAATTAGAAAAAAAGAATTTCAACCTAAGTGATGAGGAGATCCTTGAATTGTTGAATATAGACATCTACAGCCATGATTTTTACCGGCTAATCTCTCTGTCGAACAAGCAGAGCCGAACAAATTTCAGCAATAAAGGGTTGGTATTTGCCCAGGTTGGTATCAATGCTGAGCCCTGTTCGAAAAACTGCAGATTTTGTTCCATGGGCATGGATCATTATTCTCTGGATGGTGAATGGAGAAAAGACATTGCTACCCTGAAAAAAGAACTGGGAAGGCTGCAGAAATATTACTTCAATGATTTTTTTCTAATGGTAACAGCAGATTATCCTGTGGAGAGTTTCCTTGAGATTTCGCGGGAACTTAAGCCCCTGCTGAATCCGGGGCAAAGGTTCGTTGCCAATATGGGTGATTTTGACCGTGAAATGGCAAAAGAGCTAAAAAGTATTGGATATACAGGGGTTTACCACATCAACCGTTTGCGTGAGGGTGTTGACACCCTAATCGAACCGCAACAACGGGAGCGTACCATTGAAGCGTTGAAAAGTGCAGACCTAGAACTCTATTATTGTATTGAACCCATCGGGCCGGAGCACTCTTACGAAGAACTGCTGTTCGAAATCGGGCGGGCCCGTGACCTGCAGATATCCGTTATGGCTGTAATGCGCCGGATCCCTGTTCCCGGAACACCGTTGTTTGCTCTTGGGAGAATTTCGGCCACTGAACTCACAAAAATCGTTGCTGTTACCAACCTGGTGGTGAAACCTTCAAGGGCGATGAATGTGCATGAGCCCACACAAATGGCACTTCTGGCAGGTGTCAATCAGCTCTATGCCGAAGTGGGAGCCAATCCGAGAGATACAAAAAGTGATACCGAAACTAACAGGGGGTTTACTCCTGACAAGGCCTGGGATATGCTCAGTGAAGCCGGATATTTCCAATAAATACGAAGGCCGGGAATTCTGTCCGGGATACGAAATGGATAATTACAGGCACACTCATTCTGGCAAAAAGGCTTCCCGGTATGTCACACTGCACAGGGACAGATTCAATTGATTGGGTCACCCCGGTTGCCGGTTTTTGAGCACTACTAACTTTTTAAATATGCATAACATGGTAAGAATCTTTACTACTCAGCTTTTACTCCTTTTCTGCTTTAATGGTTTGACCCAGATCCTAAGCGATGATTTTGAAGGCAATTCAACCATCAATACCTGGTATCCCGATGACTGTTTAATGGATATATCTTATGCTAATCCTTTTACCGATACTATCAATCCCTCGGCTACTGTTTTAAGATATGAGGATACGGGTGGGCTTTATGCCAATGTGGGATTTGACTCGCCGTGGATCATCCATATTGCAGAGGATACTCCTTTCAGCCTGAAGGTCTATGTGCCCTCAGACGGTATTACCGGGAGTCAGCCTCACCAGATTTCCCTGAAACTTCAAAATGCCAATCTTGCCCAGCCCTGGTCTACGCAAAGTGAGATCATCAAATCTATTGCCCTGGATCAATGGCAGGAAGTTACCTTCGATTTTGTAAATGATCCGTATATCAACCTGGATCCCAATTCACCCCCACCAAGCCAGAGAACAGACTTTAACAGGGTGGTGCTGCAGGTGAATGGCGAAAACAATACCGATCAGGTGGTGGCATATATTGACGATTTTTATTTTGAAGGGAAAGAACAGGAACCAACCGATGATCCGGTTTATGATCAATTGGTATGGTATGATGAATTCGATGAAAATGGCGCTCCGGATGCAACCAAATGGTTTCACCAAACATTGCTTCCCAATGGGGACAGCTGGTTCAATGGTGAAATACAGCATTATACCGATAGAATTGAGAATACCTATGTGGAAGATGGTATTATGTACCTTGTTGCCAGGAAAGAGAATTATACCGACCAGGGAGTCACCAAGCAATATACTTCTGCCCGGCTCAATTCGAAATTTGCGTTTACCCGGGGGCGGGTGGAAGTAAAAGCCAAACTCCCTGCCGGTGCCGGAACATGGCCGGCCATTTGGATGCTGGGAAAAAACATTAATGAGCCTGGTGCCTGGTGGTATACCCAGGGATATGGAACTACCAACTGGCCCGCCTGTGGTGAGATAGACATTATGGAGCATTGGGGTACCAACCAGAACTTTGTACAAAGTGCCATACACACTCCCTCGAGCTATGGTGCCACGGTGAATCATGGCGGGCAGGTCATTCCTACTGCCTCCTCAGAGTTTCATGTCTATGCCCTGGACTGGTACCCCGACAGGATGGTCTTCAGTGTGGACGGTGTAGTGCACTACACCTATAAACCTGACGTGCAAAATGCTGACACCTGGCCGTTTGAGGCAGACCAATACCTGCTTTTAAACATAGCGATCCTTCCCGGTATAGACCCTAATTTCACCGAAAGCGCTATGGAAATTGACTATGTAAGGGTATACCAGGAAAGTACCACAAATGCTGCTGAAACCCAATTGCGGCAAAACCTTGCCGTTTCGCCCAACCCGGTAACAACAACAACTCTTATCAATAGCCCCGCAGAAGCCCTGGGCAGCACTGTGCTCATTTATGATTTGCAGGGTAGATTGATAAAAACACTTCGCGTCAATTCGGAAAATACAATGGTAGACATGGCCGGATGGTCACCAGGGGTGTATCTTTTTCAGTACAAGGGCAATAGCTATAATCAAACCTTTAAAGTAGTCAAGAAATAAAAAGACTGCAAAACAGGGGCATCAAATCAAAAGTAAAATCAGGGTACCCGGCAAATTGATTCCCTGGCGGTACAGTGTATCATTACCCTATCAGTCTCATTTCTGAACTTCCTGTCATCCAGCAATTCATTAAGTAACCCAGGATGCCGGTAAGTACTATTTTCATCTTTCAATTCATCTGCTGTATTCATCAATTAAAAAATTGCATTGATCAATTGCATGATTTGTAATTGATGATTTTTGGTGTACTTTGAATTTAAATAAACGTTTTAGTCATTTATATTAACATTTAAATTCAAAGAAAAATGAAAAGTTTAGCATTCTTACCTGTATTGATAGTTGTGTTACTAATGGTATTATTCTCATCCTGTTCAAAAGATGAGGATTCGGTTGTGGAACCTGAAAACCAGGCACCTGTTCTTACCCTTGATATTAGCAATGAGGCCGGCACCGTCTGGAACACTGTTGATGTAACCGTAAATGCTTCCGATGGAGATGGCGGTATTGAGACTGTAGAACTATGGATTGACAACGAAAAAATTGGAGAAACAACCCAATCTGAATATACTTTCCAGTGGAACACGCGCGATTTCGACGATGGAACAGTAACAGTGAAAGCCATAGCCACCGACGACAAGGGGCTTCAATCTGCCCAAGAGCAGGAAATTGAGATACTTAATACATTGATGAATATTTCGATTCCCGAAGGATATCTGATCGAAACGTTTGATATGAAGTACTATGTATATATCACCAACCAGCTGCGACAGGTGATTTACTTCAGCCAGATTGAAGAAGAGCCTTTCCAGGCAATTGTAGAACGGCCGGAGAGTTTTGATGATGCTACTTTCGATCTGCATTTCCTGGCTGCTAAGCCGGATAAGGGGGAAATGATTTCCTATACTGGTATTACACCAGGCGACTTTAATCCAGGGGCGCCTACAGGGAACGGAGAGTTTCTAAGATTCGCCAATGTGTCCTTTTGGGATGTTCCCGAACATGATTTCTTTCAGTTTAACCACCATGCAGGATTTATTCTTGAGGAAGATCACAATTACAGTATTCCTGTATTTGACCAACTGGATTTTGCCTATCTCTACCTGAGAAATGGCGAAAATGGCATTTACACTTTTGTGGAGAACATAACCGCCCATGACCCTGAGGTATCATTACAAACCACTCCGTTTATGATGGATCGTAAGGAATTTTCGGTAGGAACACCATCAACTTTACTTCTTTTTGAGGCCAGGGCGCATACCGGAAATAGCTTTTATTCTCCTTCCGTAGAGCTTTTCACTGCCTATTCAGGACAACCTACTGATGAGTATTCAGATTTTTATCATGTGCCCTCCAACGAACCTGTTTTTATGAATTACAGCAGCAAATTAACTGTTCTGGAAGACAACACCTACTATATCAATGAGCATTTTAAATCATTGGGAACATCATTACAGAAACTAAACGCAAATTTTATGCTTGATGGCACCCAGCTTAATAACATCAATCTGAGTATTTCAGGAGAAGATTATGACCATGTGGTTGCCTTTTACGAGGTTGATGCAGCCCAGGTTTATTTTGAATGGGAATGCCATGGAAAAGGCGAGGATCTCGAGTTTCCCCCTATACCGGTGGAGGTTACACAGGCATTTGGTAATCTATCCTCTTCTGCCTTTATTTTTCATGATGCCAAGGTCCGTGTCGAAGTACGGGATTATGATCATATTGATGGTTTTGATCAGTACTGGCAGCGGGTAAGCGGAAGAAACAGCAAGCATCTGCACGATGGAGCCTCAGTGATGATTTCTACAGGTGAGGTCTTCGATTGAAACATTGTAATCAGGAAATCTTACATTCACCAGGGGGCTTTATAACTCCTTTGCAAGGCAAATACAAAGCCCCCTTTTTCAACCCATCAGATCTATTGTTGTCAGAGGATTAACAAAATCGTCATGGAAAACCAAAACCTACCCACCAAGGGTATAAAAACAATACATTTCAGTTCCCATTTCCTGTTCAATTCACTTAATGTTGTGCAGCACTATATTATTTCTGATGATCGGAAAGCAGCGCTTTCAAGTCTGAATATGTTCAGCAGCTTTTTCAGGCAGTACATTCTGTTAGTCAATAATGAAGTAATCTCTGTAGAGGATGAGGTGAATTTGCTGCGTATATACCTGAAAATGCAGGAATTGCGGTATTCTGATAAGCTTGTGGTGAATTTACACTGTTGTGATCATGTGCCGCTCAACAGAAAGATCCCTTCTTTCCTGCTGGCAGTAATTGTAGAAGATTACATGGAGAATTTGCTGCAAAAGGGAAAAGGAGATCCGGAGCTGAAGGTGCATTTGAGCACCGACTGTGGTTTTCTTAAGATTATTATTGAGGCAGGTGGTTTTGGTAGCCCGGTATATAGTACTGGAAATGGCTCTTTTTCCCCTTTTCCATCTGGCGAATTATGGCGTAAGTATATTCACTCAATAAACCTGCAGAGGAAGGTACCTGTGCAATACCTTGAAGAGAAAGTTCATAATCACTGTTTACCATTCTGCCATCTGCGCAGATTATCGCTTAAAATACCTTTTGAGGATTGATGGTTAGTTTATTGAAAAACAAATGATTTTATGTAGTATATTTATAACAGGTTAACTTAAAAAAATTGTGTTATCTGTTTACCGATGTTTTTCTTTTACATTAATCTTATCAAAACAATAGCCTAATCAGCTCATTCAAAAAGATGTGCCGAGCCATGACCAACGCATTGACACACACATGCGTATGAATTATTTAACTAATAACTTAAACAGCTTATTCTGGCGAGTTTTCTCGCTGGAAAAGCGAGACAAGCTTTCTGATCTATTTAATAAAAATTATAAACAGATGAAAAAATTCTTTCCATTATTCTTTCTGGTTCAGATCATCCTGTTTTCCTGTAATGAAAAAGAAGACATTAATCAATTTGCCCCCATCGAAAATTATCCCAACGATTCTATTTTACAACTGGTTACCAATAAAAGGGCAATGATTGTTATTGCTCACGATGATGATATGTGCGCTATGGCGGGGACTATTTCCATGCTAAACAAGAATGATTGGGAAATTGCTGTGGTAAGCTTCTCAAAATCGTCAGAAAGAAACTCCGCCCAAATAAAGGCCTGCCGCAACATTTTGGATACAGTGATGTTTGTAGACCTCAAACCCGAACAATATCGTAATGACCTTGACACCGTAGATCATCCCTACTATGCAATTCCTAAAGATAAATTCAGTGAGGTCTTCAACCTTTCCCTTGTTGAAGCCCAATACACAAGGTATATCAATGCATTTGAGCCCCATGTGATTTTTACGCTTGACAATGAAATTGGGGGGTATGGTCATCCTGAACACGTTATGGTTAGCCAGATGGTTATGGATCTGGCAAGGGAGAAGACGATTTTTCCGGCTTATATTTACCAGAGTGTTTTTACAAACCACATGGAAAATACCATAATGGCAAGGCATGCGCAAAGAATGAAAAGTTGGGGCTTTCCCGGAGATGAATGGGAGAATGCTAAAAAGATATACAATGTTTCTGGCATGCCGGAACCAACTGTTCAGGTAGTGATTACAAACGAAGCAAAGCCGAAAATGGAGTATTTGAGATCCTACAATAAGCGGGAGCGTGAAATTTTAGATTTTTTCATCCCTTATTTTGAAGATTATAATGCCGAGGAATACTTTTCAGTATTCGACAGGGAATTTTTCAGAATAATAACGATGAATCAGGACGAAGATCTTTCCTTCCAATGAAGGTCAATAATTTTGATCCGGGATCAATGAATCAGGAAAAGAAATCCATAGCACAATTCACCCCGGTTTAACTGGCCAGGCCCTTGCATCAGGAAGAACGCCAATACAGTATCAGAATCATTGTTTTATGAAACCATTCCAAAATATCATTTCAAGGATCGTCCTTGTAAACCTTTTGGTCGTTTTCCATGGGGCATACTGTTATTCATCAGATCAATACCGCGATAGTTTGTATGCAGTGATCGCCAATGCACCTCACGATACTGTTAGCATTGCAGCCTATGTTGAGCTCGGTAAACGTTACCGCGGCCTGGATCAGGATCTTGCACGGAAATATTACTTTATGGCAGACAGCCTGGCCCAAAGGGCAGGAACAGCACTTCAGAAGATAACCATCTATTCCGGACTAGGAAGGGTGGAAGCCATTGCAGGTAATCAAACAGAAGCACTTCATTTTTTCAACCTGGCACTGAATGAATCAGCAGATTCCGGCAATAGGATCGAACAGGCCCATAACCTTGTAAACCTGGGCATCATAAACAAGCAGATCGGTAATTATCCCCAAAGCCAGGAGTTGTATCTCATGGCCCTTGAAATTTTTACTGACTTACAGGATCTTGAGGGATTGTCAAGGACATACCAAAACCTGGGCGTGGTTACTGATTTGAGCAAACAACCTGACAAGGCTATGGAATACTACAACCTGGCATTGAAAATAGAACAACAAATGGGCAAAACAAATGACCTTGCCAGCATCCGGAACAACATGGCCATCATTGAATCAAAAAAGCAAAACCTTGTTCGGGCCATTGATCTGATGAAAAAAGCCATTGCATTGGGCCGGCAAAACAATGATAGTGGTGCCATCTCGCCCTATTATATCAATATGGGCAACTTCCTGATCGAAAATAAACAGTTTCATCAGGCACTCAATTACCTTGATACTGCCTCACAGTTGTTAAAACGATTTCCAGACCTCATTGGCGAAACCAATCTTTATATGAACTATACTCAGGCATGGATGGGCCTGAAAGAATATGAAAAGGCTCTAATGTATTCCACCAGAAGTGTTGAACTGGCAAAAAAAGCAGGTGGGTTTAAAAATATTGCGGAAGCGTGGAACTTTTCATCACAGTTGCATGAGCAAAAAGGAGATTATCAAACAGCACTCAGCCATTACCAGTATTACAAGTCTTACAACGATTCTCTTTACAACCAGAACACCAGCCAGATGATGGCCAACTACCAGGTTCAGCTCGATGTATTTTCAAAAAACCAGCGTATTGCCGAGCAGGAGATTGAGATGCTCAATCTGAGCCAAACCATGGTCAGGGAAAGAAGACTTATGTGGCTTTTTCTTATCATTGCTGCCCTCTCTGTAATGCTGGTTTACCTTTTGGTGCAGAAGTTTCGCAACAGCAAAAAGGTGAATCTCAAATTGCAGGATCAAAACAAGATCATCAGCCAGCAGAAAGATGCCCTGGAGAAAGCCCATGAGCAATTGGAACAGCGCCTGTTGCGCTCACAGCTCAATCCTCACTTTGTATTCAACGCTCTCAGTTCTATTCAACAGTTGGTAACAAGTGGCGAAAAGCAGGAAGCATTGGGCTACCTTAGTCGGTTTTCACGGCTGCTAAGGCAGATCCTCGATTCCTCGGTGGGTGAAACATCTGTACTGCTTGCAGATGAAATAAAGATGCTGAAAGCCTATATAGATTTGGAAGCATTAAGATTTGGCAATAGTTTCACCTATACCCTGGAAACAGACCCCCAGCTTGATCCCCATTCCTACGAAGTACCTGCATTGCTGGTGCAACCCCTGATTGAAAATGCCATTATTCATGGACTATTGCCCTCGGGCAGGAAAAGAGAACTTACTGTGCACTTCTCTCTAGTGGATGACATGATATTATGCACAATTACAGATAATGGAATTGGCAGGGAGAAAGCCAGTAAACTAAAAATCCTGAATGCTTCTGATCAGCAGTCGCATGGGGTTAATATCACCCTGCAGCGTATCAATAATGTAAGCCATACAGAGGGAATTGAACCCCTGATATACCGGGACCTTTATGATGAAAATAATCAACCTGCCGGTACTGAGGTACGGGTGTTGGTTCCTGTTGTTTTTTAAAATCCTGTGAAATGAACTCCTTACATAAAGTTGTTATTGTTGAAGACGAAAGGCACAGCCTGGAAGCATTGAAAAATATGATCATTGAGTTTTTCCCCGGGTTAAAAGTAGTCGGTGTTGCCTCCGATATCGAAAATGCGGTTAATACTCTTCACCAGCATAATCCAGATATCGTTTTCCTGGATATTGAGCTCAATCCTGGTACCGGTTTCGATGTGATCACCCAAACCCGTGATCTGCAATATGCTGTCATCTTTACTACTGCTTACGAGCAATATGCCATACAAGCCATCCGCTTTAGTTCTGTTGATTACCTGCTGAAGCCTGTCGATCTTGATGAACTCAGATCAGCCATCGATAAGGCCGGCAGATTTTTATCTGATCAGCGAAGGTACCTGCAGATTGACCTGTTGCTGGAAAACCTCAAGTCAGAGAACAACCTCCAGAGGAAAATATGTTTTGCATCATCTGAAGGATTGGAATTTTTCAATGTTGCTGAAATCATCTATGCCGAAGCCAATGGTGCCTATACAGAATTTACCATGAAAGGTGGAAGAAAGATCATGGTAAGCAAAAATATCAAGGAGTATGAAAACCTATTGCCTTCTGATTTCTTTCTCAGGGTACATAATCGCCACCTGATCAATCTTACCGAAGTAAAAAAATATATCCGTGCCGATGGTGGTTCAATTGTTATGAATAACAGCGACACCGTATATCTTTCTTCACGGAAAAAGGACGAATTCCTGAAGCGTATGGCAGGATTAACCGGAAGATAGCCCATTTATTGCAGCACGAATCCGCATCAACAAGCAATAAAAACGATTTTTTTTTGACAGAGCAAAGGAATAGCAACTACGCCATTTTTTGTCTGGCACTATGTCCCTCCATGCCCGTAAAAAGGGATAGAAAACCTATGGTTTTTTTGTTAAAAAAATTATCTTTGTTTTAAAGAGTTGTTTTGGGAGCACAATTATTACTTTTTGAAACAAATTTATCATCCCTGGTGATACAATATTAATTTTTAAAAATTAGATATGACACAAGATCAGATCGCATTAGGAAAATTAAAGGTAACAAGGAAGCAATTCTCAATGACTTTACTGGTATTGCTGGTTGGGATAGGTTTTATCCTGGGTTATATTGTCCACAAATACTTTTCCGATGGTTTACTTGATATCACCAGTCCGGGTTTTTGGATTGGAGCATTTAGTTTTATCCTTCTTACCTCCATCGTTGTGTTTTACAAAAATAAATTATCGTTAAGCTGGAGTGACCTTGGTATGGCCAAACCGGCCAACTGGTGGCAACCCCTGTTGGTAATCGCGGGTACTTATGGAGCTATCGTGTTATTTTCTATCTATGTCAGACCATTTATTCTGGAACTGGGCGACCGGCCAGGTATTGACCACCTTATGGGGATACCACAAAACTTGCCCAAACTTATTTTTGCACTGATAGTTGTCTGGATTACCGCTGCTTTTCTGGAAGAACTGATCTTTAGGGCATTTCTCATCAATATAATGGAAGACCTCCTTGGAAATACACCAATTGCCCTGGGTGTTGCCGTTGTTTTGAGCTCTGTAATATTCGGGCTTATGCATGCCTACCAAGGTTTGACAGGAATGGTGATGACAGGTTCCCTGGGGCTCATTTTTGGCATCGCCTATGTATTGAACGGAAAACGGATCTGGCCTTTGATTGTGGTACATGGGGCCATCGATACCATTGCTTTGATCAGTATTTATAATATGCCGGTGCAAATAATGCCCGTTTAACCCTCCAGATAATCCCCGGGTTGGGTTTACCACTTAAACAGAAAGGAAAAAATCAAGGACAAATGATGGTTTATTGCCCACATAATAAATAATCCTGACATGGGAATTGAACAACTGCCTGATCCCATGGTTATTATTATTGTTACCTGCATTTATCTCCCCGGGCAGTACTAAATCCTTACCGTATTATATGCAAAACATTCAAATGGGAATACGATTTAAAATCCTTCTGTCTGCCTTTTTAATCCTTGGCAGTTTATACTTTTTGTTTCATGGTTTGGTAGCAGGGCAGGATTTCCTTGTGCCTGTAGTAACGGCTTTAATATTGGCTTTCCTGATGAACCCGGTTGCACAGAAGCTTATGAAATGGGGCATAGGAAGATTTTGGGCCGTTTTGATCTCAGATCTTATAGTGGTGCTGTTTTTTGCTTTCATGATATTTCTTTTGGCAGCACAGGCCAACAGGGTTGTGAAGAACTGGTCGCAAATAGAAAAATCCCTGAAACCTAAGATAGAGTGGGTTTTCCAGTTTTATGATGAAAATCTCAGGGGTTCAGTAGGGCAATTTACACAAGGCCGTGAGTCACAAAATCAAAACCAGAGTTCCTCCCAGGATGCTAACGGGAAGGATCAGAACCAGGATGGTGACCAGGATAAAGACGAAAACCAAAAGAATGAATCCAGCCAGAGCCAGCCAGATGACAAACAAATAGCTGGTATTTCCCTGGATAATATCAGGAATTCTCTCACCGCTATCGTATCAGATATTATCACCTTTACAAGCAACCTCCTGCTAATGTTGGTTTACATTTTCTTTTTTATGTATTACCAAAGAAAATTCGAAAACGCCCTTGTTGAGCTATTTCCTGAAGAAAAGAGAGAGAATGTGAGAAATGTTGTCAAGCAATCATCTGGTGTTGCACAGCAATATCTTTTCGGCAGGTTAATACTTATAGGAATCCTGGCAGGAATGTACATGTTGGCCTTTGTTATCTTAGACCTGGAGTATGCCATTTTTATTGCCCTGCTTGCCGCATTGTTTGCCCTACTGCCTTATATTGGCAATGTAATTGGCTTTGTTCTGGCTGTAGGTATATCGCTCATGACCGGTGGCGACACTGCACAGTTGATCGGAATAGTAGTATCGTTTACCGTGATTCAGCTCATTGAGAACTATTTTCTGGAACCTTATGTGATAGGTCAAAAAGTAAATCTCAACCCGGTAATCATTATCGTAGGAGTAGTGTTTGGAGGGTTTGTCTGGGGTATAATGGGGATGTTGCTTGTAATTCCTTTGCTGGGTATTCTGAAAGTTGTTTTTGATAATATTGCCACCCTGAATCCACTGGGCTATGCCCTGGGTGAGAAAGAAACTTCCGGAGATGAGGATGGGATGAAGAAAAAGATAGTCAAATGGAAAAAAGGAATAATGGGAAAAAAATAAGGTAGGATGCCCATCGGTAAATTGCATGGCGGTTATTCCTTTCAGCCACCACAGAAAGCAGCCGAACATAGGTTTCAATGCTCTGACTAAAAATAAAAAATCGCTGTAAGCTATTTGTTTACAGCGATTTTTCCTTTGTCGGGGTGAGAAGACTCG
>CAYVQC010000036.1:0-21851 GCA_964453995.1 uncultured Bacteroidales bacterium
AAAACCATAAAACCCTCAGACCTTGGCAGACCCGGTCATATCTTTCCCTTGCGCGCACGCGAAGGGGGTGTGCTGCAAAGAACCGGCCACACAGAAGCCGCCATTGACCTGGCCCGGCTTGCGGGTCTCGAACCCGCAGGAGCGCTCGTAGAAATCATGAATGAAGATGGTTCTATGGCCCGACTGCCAGAACTGATGTCAATTGCAAAAAAATTTGATCTGAAGATCATTTCCATTGAAGATCTGATTGCATACAGGATTAAGACCGAAAGCCTTATAAGCCAGGAAATAACAGTTGACCTGCCCACCGAATGGGGGAGTTTCAAACTTACCGCCTTCAAACAAACCACCAATGGCAAACTCCACCTGGCGCTTACCAAAGGAATCTGGGACGAATCGGAAGAAGTCCTGGTAAGAGTACATTCTTCCTGCGTTACCGGAGATATTTTTGGCTCCTGCAAATGCGATTGTGGCGGACAGCTGCATAAAGCAATGCAAATGGTTGAAGAAGAAGGCAAAGGGGTGGTTCTCTATATGAACCAGGAGGGCAGAGGAATAGGCCTTCTCAACAAACTCAAGGCATATCATCTGCAGGAAAAAGGGATGGATACTGTGGAAGCTAATATCGAACTTGGTTTTAAAGCCGATGAAAGGGATTATGGTATCGGGGCCCAGATACTCAGAAGTTTGGGCATCCGGCGTGTAAGGCTCATCACCAATAATCCAAGCAAACGTACTGGCCTCTCCGGATATGGTATTGAAATAACTGAGAATGTTCCTATTATAGTTCCTACCGGACCGCACTGTAAGGTATATCTCGACACCAAGAAAAATAAAATGGGCCATTTGTTATAAACCAGCCAGGGGCAGGGCCCCAAAAGTATTCCTATCCCGGTTTGAAACCGGTTGAAATTGAGACCTATAACAGTGGGTCCCATTATCAGCCGGTTTCTTTTTTTTGTTGACATGTCTTTCCTTATTCATATTTATTATCATATGCGTCTGTTCAGGGTATTTAAGACGAATTTTCCCCCCATCCTGGTTTTATAACGAATAATGTTAGTTGTTAATCATGAATATTGTTTATTTTACAGTAAGTGTTAATTTAAATTCACGTTTGTAACCTGCTGATTATCAGTTATAGACTTTCTTTTTTTCAATATTGATAAAAATATTTGTCTGGTAAAATTGATTTTAAAGCGAATAATTTCTTACATTTGTTGGCATATGATTCAAAATCCAAAGCCACAGGAAAACGTATTGTTAATTAAAATCTAAGAGAAATGAAAAAAATTTTAACTCTGGTATTATGCCTTTTCGTTGTATATGCTTCGGCACAGGAACGAGTAGGTTCAGGATCTAAGCCTCCTGTAAATGTAAAATCAGGTACGATTGTGGTAACACCGCTTGATGGAGTTGATGTTACCGAATCCGACCTTGTAGAAGCCCTGCTGGGCGAAGGAATTACCTTCAGTAATATCTCCTTTACTGGTGCTCAAAACCAATCCGGTTTCTTTTCCAATGGACTTGAGGCCGGTATAGGCATCGAAGAAGGTATTATCCTATCTTCCGGAACAATCTTTAATGCCATTGGTCCAAATGAGGAAGGTGGTATATCCGCTAATTTGTCGGCCCCAGGAGATGCCGATTTAACCGACCTGGCTGGTTTTCCAACCTATGATGCCAATGTTCTCCAGTTTGATTTTATTCCTGAAGGGGATGAGATCTTCATTCAGTTTGTATTCGGCTCGGATGAATATCTGGAATATGTTGATTCTGAGTTCAATGATGTTTTCGGGTTTTTTCTCAATGACGAAAACATTGCACTGGTACCCGGTTCAACAGACCCTATCACCATCAATACTGTAAACGATGAAGATAATTCTGACTATTATGTTGATAATCCAAATTCGGATCCTGTCCATAACATAGAAGCCGATGGTTTTACCACTGTATTGGTAGCTAGTGGAAATGTTAACCCCGATGAAGTAAACACCATTAAGCTGGCCATTGCCGATGGTTCTGACAATGTTCTGGATTCATGGGTATTTCTCAAGGCCGCAGGATTTACCATTGATGATCCGCAGGATCCACCACAGCCAGCTCCAGTACCGCTGGGCAATTGGGCAATTATCCTTGGTATGGGTCTTATCCTGTTATTCACACTGATGAAGTTCAGAAAAATTTAAAACCGAAGAGATAAGTGCCTTCCAGGTTATAGCAGGATGTTCTGATTGTTAAAAAGCTCTCCTGTGTTACAAGTATAATAACCAAGAGGCTGCCTCAGAAGTATTTTCTGGTCGTTGAGCCAGTCGAAACGACTACTGTGTGTCAGTGGATCATCGCTTCGACAAGCGCAGCGTTCAGGAAACTACCAAACTATGAGACAGCCTCTTGCCTTGTTTATACTCCCCATAATAATCGCTATTTCACGAATATTTCTGCAGGAAACTCAGCTCCCATAAAATACAGGCCGTAGCCTGGTACCGAATAGCCTGCATTGCTCCTGTTTTTGCTTTTAATGATTTGTTCCATATCTGCCAGGGTTATCTTTCCCCGTCCCACATCAGTAAGGGTTCCCACTATGGCCCTAACCATATTGCGGAGAAACCGGTCGGCTTTGATGTGAAATAACCATTCACTGCCGTTTTGCTCCCAATAAGCTTCCATGATCTTACACCGATAGTGTTTTACCTGGGTATTCGACCGGGAAAAAGCTTCAAAATCCTCAAACCTTAAAAGAAGTGAAGCCGCCTGCTGCATGGCATCAAAATCAAGAGGCCTTTCCATGTGCCATGCCCGGCTCACAAGGAAGGGATCTTTTCTGCGGCTGATGATGTATTGGTAAGTACGTGATATGGCGCTGAAACGGGCATGAGCATCGGGTTGCACCTGGCGCAACTGGTATATGGAAATGTCAGGGGGAAGAATACGGTTAAGCTTATAAACCAGGTCAAGTTCTTCCAGCAGCAGGGAAGGGGGGGAGTGAGTGTCGAAATGAGCGGTAAATAGCCTTGCGTGTACCTCGGTATCCGTACGACCCGTGCCAGTAAGGCCAGTATCTTCTTTAAGCAGGGTTGTGAGTGCCTGACCAACGGTTTGCTGAACACTCACTGCATTGGGCTGCACCTGCCAACCATGGTAGTGTGTGCCATCATAGGCCAGATCAATAAAATACCGGTATTTGCTGTTTTTTGTCATTTTGTAAATATTGACACGGCTGTCCGCCAAAAGAATCATTTGCAATGTTAAATCCCTTGCTGGGCCTTGTTTACGTATTATTCTCTCTTGAGCCTTTTTCGGCTAATTGCTAATTAGATGCAAATTTACGCAATAAAACCAACCTTATTTAATGGGTTATGTTTTTACAGCAGGGTTATAAATTTCCTCTTCTGTAGGGCTTTGATGGCAAAAGGGTGAGAGCATCTGAAAAGCAAATACAAAAAAGTGAATTGTAAGATTGAAAATTTTACGCATTGATAGATAGGTGTAATGATTTCAAATACAGCGCCTTACTCTTTTAATTAAGAAAAAATTATTTAAACTCGTTCTAAATAAGCCTTATTACGGAAAATAATTAAAGAAAAAAATATCTAATTAAAAAACCCTTACTATATTTGGTGCGAAAACCAACACATTCCTAATCATAAACACATATTAATTAAAATCAGAAAGGGATTTTATTTATGACACACATTGAAGAATTAGTTAAAAAAGAGGCTGAAATCCACGGTCATAAGCGTGAGAGCCTAATGCCCATTCTTCAGGCCGTTGTACGGTCAGAAAGGTTTCTTTCGGAAGAGGCCATGGTAACTATTGCCAAAGAACTTGACATCAGCACAGCTGATGTTTATGGTACTGCCTCTTTCTACACCTTCATGGATACCAAACCCAAAGGAAAGAACATTATCCGGGTTTGCAAAACCATTACCTGCCACATGAAAGGTAAGGATGCTGTAATAGCTGCTTTAGAAGATCTGTTAAAGATCAAGCTGGGTGAAAACACCTCTGATGGGAAATTCAGCCTTTTACAGGCCAATTGCCTGGGCTGGTGTCACAAAGGACCCGTTATGCTCATCAATGATGAGGTATATCCCGAAGTTACTCCTGAATCTGCAGTTGAGATTATCCAGGAATATCTTAAGCAGAAGTAAAGCAAAACGGTATAATTAACTTATCTCTCTAAAGCGACTTATTATGGAAAACAAAATAAAAAAGGTTGACCTTATTTTTGAAAAAGTGGATTATCTTGAAATTCTGGACCGTAGCTTTAAACGCACCCAGGACGAGATCATCCTCGATGTAATTGACTCGGGCCTGCGAGGCCGGGGTGGTGCCGGTTTTCCCACCGGGCTGAAATGGAAATTTGCCAAGAATGAAGATGCAGATCAAAAATACGTAATCTGCAACGCCGATGAAGGTGAACCAGGCACTTTTAAAGACCGCGAAATCCTTACCGAAGTTCCTGAAAAAGTTCTTGCCGGTATGGCACTGTGCGGAAAAGCAACAGGAGCTAACGAAGGTTTCATCTATCTCAGAGGAGAATACAACTTCCTGCTGCCAAGCCTCAATGCTGCCATTAAGAAATTTCATGAGCAGCTGAAGGAGCTTAATTTCGATTTTACCATCAGTATTAAATCAGGTAGCGGTGCCTACGTATGCGGAGAAGAAACTGCCCTTATGGAATCTATGGAGGGTAAACGTGGTGAACCACGCAATAAACCACCATTTCCTACCACAGCAGGTTACCTGGGTAAACCCACTTCCATCAATAATGTTGAAACCCTGGTGTTTGCCCTGATGATTGCTAAAGAAGGTCCTTCTCAATTTAAAGAAATGGGTACTTTCGACTCGCGTGGGTCAAAAGTTTTTTCTGTTTCGGGCGATACTCCCAAAGCTGGCATTTATGAGCTCGAATTGGGAATGTCTTTGGAAGACTTTGTAAATGAATTCGGCGACGGCGATACAAAAGCTGTCCAGATTGGCGGTGCTTCCGGTTTTTGCGTGGCCCGTAAGCATTTCAAGGAAACTGTGATCGGGTTTGAAGGAATTCCTACCGGGGGATCGATGATGCTTTTCAACAGCTCACGTTCCATGTACAACATCCTCAATGATTATCTCGAATTCTTTGAAGAAGAATCTTGCGGACAGTGTACCCCTTGCCGTGTGGGTTGCCAGCAACTCCTAAAAGGAATTGAAGCAGTGAAAAAGGGAATCAGACCCCCTTCCTATCTTGATGAACTTCAGAAACTTTCTGAAACAATGAAAATTGCGTCAAAATGTGGATTGGGACAAAGTGCCCCCAACCCCTTCAATTCAATCATTAATAACTTCAGGGAAGAGATCATTTATTAAGATAACAGCTCAAAAAACAAGAACTTTTGTGTCATTCTTTTGAGCAGAATTTTCCCCGATACTAAAACTTAAACAGGAGACAAAACCATGAGTAAATATAAAGTCAATCTAAAGATTAACAATCTGCCGGTTTCCGTAGATGAAGGAACTACTATCCTTGAAGCGGCCAAACAACTCAATTTCAAGATTCCCACCCTGTGTCATCACGACGACCTCTGTGTTGCCGGAAATTGCCGGGTATGTGTTGTAGAGCAGGTGGGCAACCGCCTTTTGCCGGCAGCTTGTGCAACACCCGTATCAGAAGGCATGGAAGTGCATACCAACAGCATGAAAGTAAGGCAAGCCCGAAAAAATATTATTGAGCTTTTGCTGAGCGAACATAACGCCGATTGTACCAAGTGCTTCAAGAGCGGATACTGTGAATTGCAGGAAATGGCAAATGAATATCGTACCGGCGATCATGTTTTCCTGGATGTGAAATCCATGAACCAGGTGGATATTTCGTCACCCTCCATCGAAAAAGATGATTCAAAGTGCATTCGCTGCCAGCGTTGTGTAAGAACCTGTTCCCAATTGCAGGCAGTAAGCGCATTGGCCGTTACCCACAAAGGAAAGGATATGAAAATCTCTACCTTCCTTGATAAACCTATGAACGACGTGGTATGTACCAATTGCGGCCAGTGTATCAACCGTTGTCCCACTGCGGCTCTTGTAGAAAGAAACTATATCGACCAGGTGTTTGACGCCATTTATGATCCCAAGAAATTTGTGGTGGTACAAACTGCCCCTGCTACCAGGGTGGCCATCAGCGAAGAGTTTGGCCTTGGACCCAACCGCTCAACCGGTAAATTGGTAGCTGCCCTGCGGCGATTGGGATTCGATAAAGTTCTCGATACCGACTTTACTGCCGACCTCACCATTATGGAAGAAGGTACTGAGTTGCTCACCCGTCTTAAAGAAGCCCTTGTAGATGGTAAAGATGTAGCACTGCCCATGATGACCAGCTGTTCGCCCGGATGGATCAAATTCCAGGAGCACATTTTCCCCGATCTGTTGGATAATCTTTCCACCTGCAAATCGCCCCAGCAAATGTTTGGACCCCTGGCAAAAACCTATTATGCCGAGAAAATCAACAAAAATCCTGCTGAAATGGTAGTTGTATCTATCATGCCCTGTACAGCCAAAAAATATGAGGCCGAAAGACCCGAGATGCGTGGCAGCGGATATAAAGATGTTGATTTTGTACTCACTACCCGTGAGTTGGGCCGTATGATACACCAGGCAGGTATTGACTTCGAAAAGCTGGAAGAAGAAAAATATGACAGCATCCTGGGAGAATCTACCGGTGCTGCTGTTATTTTCGGTGCTACCGGTGGTGTTATGGAAGCTGCTCTTCGTACTGCTTACGAAATAGTAACCGGACGTGAGGTTCCCTTTGCAAACCTCAATATTAAACCCGTAAGGGGAATGGAAGGCATCAAAGAAGCTTCTGTGAAAATTAAGGATGTAAAACCTGAGTGGAATTTCCTTGAAGGAGTAGAGCTGAAAGTTGCCATTGCCCACGGTCTTGCCAATGCCAAGGAGCTCATGAACAAAGTGAAGGAGGGTAGCGCAAATTACCACTTTATTGAGGTGATGGGTTGCCCGGGTGGATGTATTGGCGGGGGCGGTCAGCCTATTCCTACTAATATGGAGATCAGGAAAAAACGTGCTGCTGCTATTTACGAGGAAGACGAAAAAATGCCCATGCGTAAATCGCACGAAAATCCGGAGGTACAGGAAATCTATACCTCATTCCTGCACAAACCGCTGGGACACAGATCCCATGATCTGTTGCATACCCACTATTCGCCCCGCAAGCGGTATTAAGATCATTTCAAGAAGTTATTCAATAGCCGGGGACTCCCCACCCCGGCTATTTTTCCCTCTTTTCTGTAAGGTTGTTTTACACAAAGATCATCTTTAGGTCCGATCTTTAAAGAAAATAATAAGCAATGTTTTATCAAATCATTGTATCTTTAAGTGAAATAACTCTGTTTTTTCCCGTTTCAAAGTAGAAGATAATGGTTTTTATACTGGATAAACAATTGGGCAACAAGTAAATGAATAATTTGATTCCATGATAAAAGAAACAGAGTTGTGAAATTAATAACAATATATCATTTTTATTTTGTCTTGTGTTGTTATTTATGTTAAGTTTGCAATGAAGAAAAAATTATTTATACAATCAACAGAATAAAACAGTAACAATATCTTTTTTAACCGGTTATATCCAGTGTTCCAAAAAAAAGGTCCCTATTATGAGAGTGAAAAACAACAACGGAAAGAATGATCAGCAGCAAATTCCAGAACCTACCCTGCGCCGGTTGCCAGGGTATCTGAGTTTTTTAAAAGCGCTTAAAGCCAACCAGGTTGAATTTGTGTCCAGTGGAAGCATTGCTGCCAATTTTAAAATGGATTCTACCCTGGTAACAAAAGATCTGTCTTACACAGGGATAAAGGGTAGAACGAAAATTGGCTATAATGTTGATCAGCTAATTGATACCATCGTTGGTTTCCTTGATTTCAACAAGCAGGAAAAAGCATTTCTTTTCGGAGTGGGAAATCTTGGCAAGGCACTCATCAAATACCAGGGCCTGAAAAGCTATGGCTTACATATTGTTGCCGGCTTTGATGTGGATCCGGCTACCGTGAATACAACCCTGAATGACATCAGAATTTATCCTGTTGATGAGTTCAGAGACCTCTCACGCAAGCTCAATGTTCGTCTTGGAATTATTACCACACCCGATGCCAGGGCACAGGAAACTGCCGACCTTATGGTAGCCTGGGGCATCAGGGCTATCTGGAACTTTACCCCCCAATCCATCAAAGTTCCCGACAATATTGTGGTGGAGAATACCTCTGTATACTCTGATCTTGCTGTGATTCTCAACAAATTGAATCAATAATCCGGCCTTGTTGTTAATCTGTTAACTGCCTGTTACTTAAAACGATTCTAAATTACAGCCCTTCCCGGGGCTGTTTTGCTATATAGCGATAAAAAATAGCAGTTAAACCTGTGTTAATCCAGCCTTTAGCTACCTTTTTAAGATGTGAAAGAATTAACAACAAATCTTGCTTTTTGATAAACAAGGCTGTATCTTTGCACCGTAGTTTTATCATCGTTCTTTTATTCTTTTCAACTACCCCTGACTTGTAAAATTAAGTGGATCTCATTCCAATCGACACAATGCTATTGCCATGACCATAGAACAAATTGCCAAATTACTGAATGCCCGCATCCTATGCGGTGAACAACAAGCCCATCATGAAATTCAGCAGGCCTGTGCTTCCGACCTCATGAGTGATGTGCTTACCCTGAAAGAAGACAATGTGCTGCTCATTACCGGCCTGGCAAACATGCAAACTTTGCGAACAGCAGAAATGTCAAACATTCATTGTGTGATTTTTGCCCGCAATAAAAAAATTTCTGAGGAAATGATAGAACTGGCCCGGGAAAACGATATCATTACTCTGGAATGTCCTTATTCAGTTTTTAGAACATGCGGTATGCTTTACCAGGCTGGAATTGTACCGGTTTTTTAAATTAAACCCTAAATTGATAATGCATTTTGAATATCAGATAGAAGGTGGCAATTTTACCCGGGCAGGTTATGCTTCCAGCGAGATCAAAAAAAAACTCAAGCAGCTCAATGTCGATCTGGGTATCATTAAACGCACCGTGGTAGCTACTTATGAAGCAGAGGTGAACGTTGTTGCCCATGCCTACAGCGGCACCATTTACGTTGACTTTGACGAAGAAAAGGTGGTAATAAAGCTAGTGGATGAAGGACCGGGGATACCCGATATTGAACAGGCCATGAAAGAAGGCTTTTCAACCGCCAGCAGCACAGTACGCGAAATGGGTTTTGGAGCCGGTATGGGGTTGCCCAATATGAAAAAAAATGCCGATGATCTTCAGATCTCCAGCGAAGTAGGAAAAGGAACGACTGTACAAATTACAATGTACTACAATAAGTGATAAGCCTAAAACTACGCATATAGAAAACAGGAGTAAGGAATTGACAAACAGATGATAATTCAGTAAAACTGATACAATACACACCAAAAGATAATAACCAATAATAAATCAACTGCTGTGAGCACCAAGTATTTCCACCATGCATTAAAATTCCGGAAAGATGTCTGCATCGGTTGTTCGCATTGTATGAATGTATGCCCCACACAGGCCATACGCATACGTGGGGGCAAGGCAGAACTCAAGGATAATTATTGCGTTGACTGCGGAAAATGCTATCGTGCCTGTCCGGTGGGTGCCATTATTGTTGAACAGGATGATTTCAGGGAAATTTTCCGTTACAAACAGCGCGTAGCCCTGGTGCCGGCTGTGCTCATGGCACAATTCCCCGATAAGGTTTCATTGACACAGATCTCAAGTGTACTGTTGGATATGGGCTTTACCCATATTTATGAAATCGAACACGGGGTAGAAGTATTGCGGCCCCAGATCCGTAAATATGTTGAACAACGGAAAGATACAAGACCCCTGCTGTCTACATTTTGCCCTGCTATCGTTAGGCTGATCCAGGTGAGGTTTCCCACCCTTACCGAAAACCTTATTCTGCTAAAACCACCTCTCGATATTTCTGCCGCATACTGTAAGCAAACACTGACCGATAAAGGGCACCATCCCGACGACATCGGGATATTCTATATTACACCCTGTGCAGCCAAAATTGCTGCAGTAAAAAGTCCTGTGGGCGAAGAGCGTTCCCCCATCAATGGGGTCATTAATATGGACCTGATTTTTAATAAGGTATATACTGCAGTGAAGCAGGGATTTATTGGTAAAAATACTTGCCAGTTGCCCAGCCTCGAACCCATGAAGTCATCTGGTGTCACCTGGTCTGTTACTGGTGGAGAGGCTGCACATATTCCAGGAAGAACCCTTGCCATTGATGAAATCAGCAATGTGATCGAATTTCTTGAACAACTCGAAAACGAAGAAAATCACGATATAGACTTCCTTGAGCTCAGGGCATGCGACGAAAGCTGCGCCGGTGGAATTCTTACCAGTAGCAACCGGTTTTATGCTGTGGAAAGAATGCGAAAAAGAGCTGAAGAAGCTTTCGAAAAAGAAAAAGAATTGCATTACAGGTACACAACACCCGGGCCCATTGTCAAATACAGAGACTTTTTAACCGACACAATTTCCCTTGAAAAAGTTCTTCCCCGTTCAATGGATAAACTGGATGAAGACATAGGTCAGGCCATGAAAAAGATGAAAAGAGTGCATGAAATCATGGAAACCTTGCCTTATGTTGACTGTGGCCTTTGTGGTTCGCCCAAATGCAGTTCGTTGGCAGAAGATATTGTACAGGGAGAAGCAGCAATAGAAAGATGCATTTATGTGCAGCGGCGCATGGAGAAATCCGGAAAGATAACCTCTGATACATCCCTGAAGATCATGCAGGATATCTGGGGTAAAGAAAAATTTGAAACATTAGCAAACGATTAACTCAGGAGATACCATTATGACTGTGGAGCAATTGACCCAAAAATTAGAATTAACAGTAGTGAGCGGTAAAGCAGGCTTAAACAATAAAATTACAGGCGGATATGTTTCCGATCTTCTCAGCGATGTGATGGGAAATGCTGATGCCGGCCAGGTTTGGATCACGCTTCAAACCCATAAAAATATAATGGCCATCGCCTCACTCAAAGACCTTGCAGCTATTATCCTGGTAAACAATCACCAACCCGAAGAGGATACCCTGGCACAAAGCAACGAAGATGGTGTGCCTATTTTAACTACACCGCTCAGCACCTTTGAAGTGGCAGGTAAACTCTGGGAGCTATTAAAATAATGACCTATGCAGCAATACAAGGCCGATCTTCATATTCATACTTTGCTATCGCCATGCGGCGACCTGGAAATGAGCCCGGCCAACGTGGTAGAAGCTGCAGCTTTAAAAAATATAAAAATACTGGGCATTGCTGATCATAATTCTACAAAACATGCCCCGCTCATTAAAAAACTGGCAGAAAAATCTGGAATCTTCACCCTGTGTGGGGCCGAAGTAACCACCCGGGAAGAAGTTCACTGCCTCGCGTTCTTTGAAACACTGGAAAATCTTGATGATTTTCAGCAATATCTTGACAATCATATTACAAAGATTAAAAATGATCCGAGGTATTTTGGTTACCAGGTAGTAGTGGATGAAGATGAAATGATCGTAGAGCAAATTGACCATCTGCTCATTTCTGCTCTCAACCAATCATTGGACCAGGTTGAACAAAAGATACACAGCCTTAACGGGTTGTTTATACCGGCACACATAGACCGGCCCAAATACAGCCTTACCAGCCAATTGGGATTTGTTCCCCCAGGTATAAAGGCCGATGCGCTCGAAATTTCAAAACATACTACCGTTGACCAAATGCTCACCAAGTTCCCTTACCTGAAAGATTACACCTTTATCAGCAATTCAGATGCTCATATGCCCGATCAGCTGGGAACCAACTGTACACTCTTTCACCTGCAGGATTTGAGCTTTGCCGAAATAAGGATGGCTCTGAAAGGGGAGAAGGGAAGAAAAGCGGTATTGTAATTATTAATGGTCAATAAAATCATGCTGAAGAAGCAACTAATGGATAAAACCAGATGAAAGATATTTCACTCCATATACTTGATGTTGCACAAAACTCGGTAAGTGCCGGTGCTAAAAACATTCTCATTGAGATAGATGAAAACCGCAAAACCGGAAAAATGAAAATTATCATTGATGATAACGGGCGGGGGATGCCTCCTGAAATAGTGCAGCAGGTAACCGATCCCTACTATACCACCAGAACTACCCGCAAAGTGGGATTGGGGCTACCGCTTTTTAAGCAAAGCGCTATGCTTACCGGTGGCAACCTGTTCATTGAATCGCAACACGGCAAAGGCACCCGCGTGACTGTGGAGTTTGACATGAACCACATCGACTGCCTGCCTATGGGCGATATGCCTGGGGTAATTATGATCCTGGTGGGTGGAACCTCCGGAATTGAGTGGACGTACCGGCACAAAGTCAACGATAAAGAATATGTCTTTGACACGCACGAAGTCAAAGAAGCCCTCGATGGATTGGATATAAGAGATCCTGCTGTGATAAAATATCTCAGGGAAATGATCAGGGAAAACCTTATTGAGCTAAGATCCGGAGCATAGAATAAGTCAAGTAAAGGAAAGGATGCAGCAGTAAATGGTATCAGAGTAGAGAAAAAGTATGAATGTAATAATCAACAGATGCTTGCCTTTGGCCCTCGCGCTGTAGCCTTTGAGCCTTGATATTTCAGCTTTTATTAATAATACATTACATAAACACCAATTTATTAACACTTATAATTTAACAACAACTGTTCTTTTAATAACTTAAATGGGAGATTAACAAATGACAAAAATTAAATCCTTAGCCGATTTGAAGAAAATGAAGAGCGATCTTCAGTCTCAGATTGCACTCAGGGAAAAAAGCGAAAACCCTGAAGGAAGAATTATTATTAAAGTGGGCATGGGTACCAGTGGTATTACCTCTGGAGCCAAGCAAATTATGGAGTTTCTGATCGATGAACTTGACAAAAGAAACATGGATGCGATCGTAACCCAAACCGGCGACATGGGCTACAGCTATGCTGAACCCACAGTAGAGGTGAAGCTGCCCAATCAGGATCCTATCGTTTTTGGTGGTGTTGACAAGAAAAAAGCAGACGACATCATCGAAAAATACATAAAAAATGGTGAATTGCTCGATGGCATTATTCCCACCAATTACGAAACCATTGACTAAATATAAATCTTAGGAGGAATTAACGAATGGCTAAATACAAAATGCATATGCTGGTATGTGGTGGCACTGGTTGCCATGCCTCAGACGGCGAAATGCTTTTCGAAAACTTGAAAAAAGAAGTTCAGGAGAATAACCTGGAAAATGAGGTGCAGGTAGTAGCAACCGGTTGCTTTGGTTTCTGCGAAAAAGGCCCCATCGTAAAAGTGATCCCTGACAACACATTTTATGTCCAGGTAGCTCCTAAGGATGCTCCTGAGATTATCGCCGAGCATGCCATCAAAGGACGCCAGGTAAAAAGGCTTCTTTACACCGATCCGGTTAAAAAAGAGAAAGTGCCCGATTCAAAGCATATGGGATTCTACAAAAAACAGATCCGTATTGCTTTGCGCAACTGCGGTTTGATTGATCCGGAAAATATCAATGAATATCTTGCTGCCGATGGCTACGAAGCCATGGGTAAAGTGCTGCTGGAGATGACTCCCGAACAAACCATCCAGGAAATTATAGACTCCGGCCTGCGCGGGCGCGGTGGCGGTGGATTCCCCACAGGCCTGAAATGGCAGATAGCAAGTAAGAATCATGCTGATCAGAAATATGTAGTATGTAATGCCGACGAAGGCGACCCCGGTGCCTTTATGGACCGCTCCATCCTCGAAGGCGACCCCCATACCGTACTTGAGGCAATGGTTATTAACGGTTATGCCATCAATGCCACAAAAGGTCTTATCTATATCCGTGCTGAATATCCGCTGGCGATACAGCGTTTGAAAATTGCCATCAACCAGGCCCGTGAATATGGTCTACTGGGTAAAGATATCCTGGGTTCAGGATTCGACTTTGACGTGGAGATCCGCTATGGTGCAGGTGCATTTGTGTGCGGAGAAGAAACAGCACTGATCCATTCTATGGAAGGACAGCGTGGTGAACCTACCTTCAAACCCCCATTCCCCGCTCAAAGCGGTTATATGGGCAAACCCACCAACGTAAACAACGTGGAAACCTATGCCAATATCCCTGTAATTATTAACAAGGGAGCCAAATGGTTTTCTTCCATCGGTACCGAAAAGTCAAAAGGAACAAAAGTATTTGCCCTGGCTGGTAAGATCAACAACGTAGGTTTGATAGAAGTACCCATGGGTATCACCCTTCGCGAAGTAATCTTCGAGATCGGTGGTGGTATCCAGGGCGGTAAAAAGTTCAAAGCCGTTCAAACGGGTGGCCCATCGGGCGGATGTCTTACCGAGAAACACCTCGATACTCCCATCGACTTCGACAACCTGCTTGCTGTTGGCTCAATGATGGGCTCCGGCGGTATGATCGTAATGGATGAAGACGATTGTATGGTAGCCGTTTCCAAGTTCTACCTCGACTTTACCGTTGAAGAATCCTGCGGAAAATGTGCTCCCTGCCGTGTAGGTAATAAGCGCCTTTATGAAGAACTGGAAAAGATTACCCAGGGTAAGGCCACTGTAGAAGACCTTGAAAAACTGAGAAACCTCAGCCACGTGATCAGGGATACTTCTTTGTGTGGACTGGGCCAGACTTCTCCCAACCCCGTACTTTCTACCCTCGATAATTTCTGGGAAGAATACCTGGCTCACACCAATGAGAAACGTTGCCCCTCTGGTGTGTGTAAAGACCTGATCCGCTACGAAGTAATTGCCGAAAACTGTGTGGGCTGTACCGCATGTGCCCGCAATTGCCCCGTGAACTGTATTGCCGGTGAAAGGAAACAGCTACACGTTATCGACCAGGCCCTCTGTATCAAGTGTGGTGCCTGCCTCGAAAAATGTAAGTTTAATGCAATTGCAGTGATTTAATTAACTTTTAACAGGAATTACTATAATGGAACTCATAAAATTAAATATAGATAACAGAACTGTTGAGGTTGCCAAGGGTACTACTATTTTCCATGCTGCCAAAGAGCTGGGCATTACCATTCCCACCCTTTGCTACATGAACCTGAAAGATCTCAATATTGAACATAAACCCGGTGGTTGCCGCATTTGCGTTGTTGAAGTGGAAGGCCGCCGCAACCTGGCCCCTGCCTGTGCTACTGAAGTAAGCGAAGGCATGGTGGTAAAAACCCACTCTGTGCGCGTTCTCAATGCCAGAAGAACCGTGCTGGAACTGATCATTTCTGACCACCCATTCGACTGCCTGGTATGTGCCAAGTCAGGAAAATGCGACCTGCAGGATATGGCGGTGAAACTGGGTGTAAGAGATATTCCTTTCCAGGGCGAGAAGTCAACCTACAAGCCTGACTTTTCTCCTGCCATTATCCGCGATATGGATAAATGTATCATGTGCCGCCGCTGCGAAACCATGTGTAACGACTTCCAAACCGTAGGGGTTCTCTCAGGAATTCACCGCGGTTTCGAATCGGTTGTGGCACCTGCCTTTGAGCGCGACCTCGACCACAGCGAATGTACCTACTGCGGACAGTGTGTGGCCGTTTGTCCTACAGCAGCCCTTACCGAGGTAGATCATACCAATAAACTCATCAACGACCTTTCCAACCCCAACAAAACCGTTGTGGTACAAACAGCTCCTGCTGTGCGTGCTGCACTGGGTGAAGAGTTTGGAATGGAACCCGGTACCCTGGTTACCGGCAAAATGGTGGCTGCCTTGCGTCAGTTGGGTTTCCACTATGTGTTTGATACCGACTTTGCTGCCGACCTCACCATTATGGAAGAAGGCACCGAGCTGCTCGATCGTATTACCCGCCATATTAACGGCGATAAGGATGTGAAACTACCTATTCTTACTTCATGCTGTCCTGGTTGGGTAAATTTCTTTGAGTACTATTACCCCGATATGCTTGATATTCCTTCTACAGCACGCTCTCCGCAGCAGATGTTTGGTGCCATTGCCAAAACCTACTTTGCACAGAAGCAGAAGATCGAACGCAAAGATATGGTGGTGGTATCCATTATGCCATGTGTGGCCAAGAAATACGAATGTACCCGCGAAGAGTTTGCTACCGATGGTAGCCCTGATGTTGACTATTCCATCTCTACCCGCGAGCTGGCAAACCTGATCAAATCGGCCAATATCAACTTCAACTCATTGCCCGATGAAGATTTTGACAAACCCCTGGGTGAGTCTACCGGTGCTGCAGTAATCTTTGGTGTTACTGGTGGTGTGATTGAGGCTGCTACCCGTACCGCTTACGAAATACATACCGGTAAATCCCTTGAAAAGGTTGACTTTGAAGCACTTCGTGGTTTTGAAGGTATCCGTTCGGCCACTGTTGATTTCAACGGTGTTGATATCAAGATCGGTATCGCCCATGGATTGGGCAATGCCCGCAAACTGCTCGATGATATTAAAGAAGGCAGGAGCGAGTACCATGCTATCGAGATCATGGCGTGTCCGTCAGGCTGTATTGGTGGTGGCGGTCAGCCGCTTCACCATGGCGATAGCTCCATCCTCAAAGCCAGGGGTAAAGCCATTTACGCCGAAGATAAAGGCAAAAAGCTGCGCAAGTCGCATGAAAATCCTTCTATCCTTAAGCTTTATGAGGAATTCCTCGGCAAACCCGGCAGTGAACTGGCCCACAAACTCCTGCATACACACTATTTCTCCAAAAAAGACAAGCAGGTTTTATTGGACTAATATAAACTACCCCCCATCCCTGGAGCGAAAAGCTCCAGGGGAAAGGGGTTTTGGTTAATTTTATTTCGTAACAAAAAAAATTGTACATATAATGACTTCGATAAAACTCAAATTAAAGGAAAGTGATGTGCAGAAACTAAAGGAAGTGGCCAAAACGTTCAACAACGATCCGGGCGAACTTATCAACGTGCTGCACAAGGCCCAGGAGATCTTTGGTTATCTTCCGGCCGAAGTACAGGAGGTAGTGGCAGATGAGCTCAATATTCCTGTGGCAAAGGTGTATGGTGTTGTAACTTTCTATTCTTTCTTTACTATGCTGCCCAGGGGCCGTTTCCCCATTTCAATCTGCACCGGTACAGCATGTTATGTAAGGGGTGCCGAAAAGATTCTCGATGAATTCAAACGCATCCTCAAAGTCCCTGTCGGCGAAACTACTCCCGATGGTAAATTCTCCATCACCTGCCTGCGCTGTGTGGGTGCATGCGGACTTGCTCCCCTGGTTACTATCGGTGATAAGACTTATGGCCGTGTAACTACCGATGGAGTAAAGGATATCCTTAAAGAATACGAGAACGAAGAGTAATCTTCGCCTTTGTATTGCTCCCATTGAGGGAACAGGTTTTCGCGCCTGTTCCCTTTTTTTATTAGAAAAAGTCTGTCAACTCCTGCAAATTACCCGGAAAATGGCTGCTCTAAATAGCAAAAAACCAGGCTGAACTGTTTTGACTGACTGTTAATACAGCTATAGGGTCATTTACCTTAAGATTACAATGTCATTTAAGATTTGGCAGCATAACCTGAATAAATCCAGGCCCCGCCTGCTAAAGCCAGATCTTTCAATAAACCCGACATGGCACTCTGATCTCCATCTATTGCCATAGGCAAATGTATTGTCAGAGCAAAAATGAGTAACATGATACCCAAAAGCAAACTTGCGATCTTATCTACTTTTTGTATCATTATGCTCAACGAGGCAGCCAACATGGCGGCTCCTGTCAGATAGACCCAGAAAACGCCTCCCGGAATGAAATCCGGAACCATTCCTGTCATTGCGTTGGGTCGGATAAAATGTAATAAACCAAATATTAAAAAAGGTATAGCAAAAATAAATCTCCCTGCAATTCTTGTCCATGCATCCATATCTTTAAATTTCCTGGTAAATAATAAAGCATACAAAAGCGGTTTTATAACCGGATATGCTCTGAAGAATTAAAACAAATATACACGAATAGCTTCTAAAAGCCAAACCAGGGAGATCAGGCTCCCTGCTGTTGTATTCCTGAATGTAATGGACTCCCTGCCTTTCTGAGGTACTCCAGGTTCCCGTTAAGCTTAGCTTTCCAATCAGTTGCATATTTCCATATGGTGCAAAAAAAAACTGCCCGGCAAGGGGCAGTTTTTTCAATTAATCTCATGTGCAGTTTATGCCTGCTGTTTTGAGAAATCCATAGAAGCATAGCGCTTGTAAGTGTCAAAACGCCATTTTGCATTTTCTTCGGCAGCTTTAAACAACTCAGTAGCTTCTCTTGGGAAGGCTTTCTTCAATGAGCTGTAGCGAACCTCGCTGGAGAGGAAATCCTGGAATTTGCTCCAGTCGGGTTCTTTGGAATCAAGCTGGAAGGGGTTCTGGCCCTGTGCTTCAAGCATGGGGTTGTAGCGGTATAGTTGCCAGTAGCCTGCCTCAACAGCATGTTTGGTTTGGGTCTGGGTAGAACCCATTCCACCGCGCAAACCGTGGTTGATACAGGGTGAGTAGGCGATGATCACAGAGGGTCCCGGATAGGCTTCGGCTTCGCGTACTGCCTTGAGGAACTGGTTCTGGTTGGCACCCATACCCACCTGGGCAACGTAAACATAACCGTAGGTCATGGCCATCAATCCAAGGTCTTTTTTGCGTACACGCTTACCGGCAGCAGCAAACTTGGCAATAGCACCTACAGGAGTTGATTTTGAAGCCTGACCACCAGTATTGGAATATACTTCGGTATCCATTACCAGCAGGTTGATGTCTTCACCGGAAGCGATCACATGGTCGAGACCACCAAAACCGATGTCGTACGCCCAACCGTCACCACCAAATACCCATACAGACTTCTTCACAAGGTATTGTTTCAGAGCCATGATGTCTTTGGCGATCTGGTTGTTTTCATTTTTCAGGGCTTCTACTACTTTTTCAGAGGCTTCTTTGTTTTTGGAAGCATCTTCCTTGCTGTCGAGCCATCCTTTGAAAGCTTCCTTGGTTTCGGCTTTCATGTCGTCGGCTTCCATTCCTACCTGCATAAAGCGGGCAATACGTTCGCGGATCTTGCTTACACCGGTAGCCATACCAAAGCCATACTCAGCATTGTCTTCGAAGAGTGAGTTGGCCCAGGCCGGACCTTCACCCTTGCTGTTTACAGTATAGGGGGTAGCAGGAGCCGAACCACCATAGATAGAAGAACATCCTGTGGCATTGGCTACCATCATGCGGTCTCCGTAAAGCTGGGTAATGAGTTTGATGTAAGGTGTTTCACCGCAACCTGCGCATGCACCGCTGAATTCAAACAGGGGCTGTGCAAACTGGCTGTTCTTCACAGAAGACTCCTTGTTAACAAGGTGCTCCTTGTAAGTTACGTTTTTAGAGATCACATCCCAACGCTTGTCTTCGTGCGATTGCGACTCGAGGGTCTGCATAATAAGCGCTTTTTCGGGAGCGGGGCAAATATCCACACAGTTGCCGCAACCGGTACAATCCAGCGGGCTTACCTGCATGCGGTATTTGTAGGCAGAAAGTTTTCCTTTTACATCCTGTACCGGAGTATCTTCACCGATCACCTTCATTTCTTCCTCATCGATAAGGAACGGACGGATCACAGAGTGAGGACAAACATAGGCACACTGGTTACACTGGATACATTTGTCAACCTGCCATTCGGGCACGTGTACGGCAATACCGCGCTTTTCAAAAGCTGTAGTACCTTGTGGGAACGTACCGTCTTCGCGATCGAGGAAAGTGCTTACAGGCAGATCATCGCCATTGAGGGCATAGATGGGGAATACCACATCGCGGATAAATTCGGGTAGGTCGTCTCTTTTGGATGCCGGCTTCACTTCTAATTTCTTCCATTCAGCAGGAATAGTTACTTCAGTAACATCACCACCCCTGTCAACAGCAGCATTGTTCATGTTTACGATCTCTTCACCCTTCATGCCATAGGACTTTTTGATGGCATCTTTCATTTCTGCAACAGCCTGCTCGTAAGGAATTACCTGGGCAACCTTAAAGAATGCAGATTGCATGATGGTGTTGGTGCGGTTACCAAGACCAATTTCTTCTGCAATGGCGGTAGCATTGATGATATAGAATTTGATGTCGTTCTCGGCCATATACTTTTTCATGTGGTCGGGAAGACGTTTTTTGGTTTCTTCTGCATCCCAGATTGAGTTGAGCAGGAAAGTACCACCTTTCTTCAATCCTTTAAGCATGTCGTATTTTTCCAGGTAAGCAGGTACGTGGCAGGCCACAAAGTTGGCTGTATTTACCAGGTAGGGAGAGCGGATGGGGGAGTCACCAAAACGAAGGTGAGAAACGGTGATACCACCTGATTTCTTGGAGTCATAGCTGAAGTATCCCTGTGCAAATTTATCGGTAGAGTCACCAATAATTTTAATGGAGTTCTTGTTGGCACCTACAGTACCATCAGATCCCAGTCCGTAGAATTTAGCAGCGTAGTTTCCTTCGGGAGATACGTCAATCTCTTCACCAAGGTGCAGTGATTTGAAGGTAACATCATCGTTGATACCTACGGTAAACTGGTTCTTGGGTTCATTCATTTTGCTGTTTTCAAATACAGCGATGATATGCCGGGGAGTAGTATCTTTTGAGCTCAGTCCGTAGCGGCCACCGTACACTTCCGGGGCATCTTTCTTGCCGAAATAGAGCTCGCGTACATCCATGTATAAGGGGTCGCCGTTGGCACCGGGTTCTTTGGTGCGATCCAGTACAGTGATCCTTTTTACCGATTTGGGCATTACTTTCAGGAAATATTTGGCGCTGAAAGGACGGTACAGGTGTACGGTAACCAGACCTACCTTTTCACCTTTTTCCATCAAATAGTCGATGGTTTCTTTAATGGTGTCGGTAATCGATCCCATGGCTATTACCACATGTTCGGCATCGGCAGCACCGTAGTAGGTGAAGGGGTGGTATTCACGGCCGGTGATCTCGGTGATTTTCTGCATGTATTCTTCTACCAGGTCGGGCAGGTTATCGTAGAAACGGTTGGATGCTTCACGTGCCTGGAAGTAAATATCGGGGTTTTGTGCGGTACCGCGGGTTACGGGGTGCTCAGGATTGAGCGCTCTGTCGCGGAATGCCTGAAGGGCTTCCATATCCAGAAGACCTTTAAGGGTTTCCTGGTCTGCTTCTTCTACTTTCTGTATCTCGTGAGAAGTACGGAAACCATCGAAGAAATGCAGGAAAGGCACTCTGGATTTGATGGCTGCCAGGTGAGCTATGGGAGCAATGTCCATGATCTCCTGCACACTACCCGTTGCCAGCATTGCAAAACCTGTTTGGCGGGTGCTCATTACGTCAGAGTGGTCTCCAAAAATTGAAAGGGCCTGGGCAGCAAGGCTACGGGCCGAAACGTGAAATACTCCGGGGAGCAACTCACCGGAAATCTTGTACATATTGGGGATCATCAGCAACAGACCTTGTGATGCCGTATAGGTGCTGGTAAGAACACCTGCCTGCAACGACCCGTGCACTGCACCTGCAGCACCCGCTTCCGATTGCATCTCTACCAGCTTTACTTCTTCTCCAAAGATATTCTTTCGTCCTTTGGCAGCCCATTCATCAACATTTTCTGCCATGTTGGATGAAGGGGTAATGGGATAAATGGCTGCCACCTCGCTGAACATGTATGCAACATGTGCTGCTGCGTGGTTACCGTCGCATGTAATGAAATTTTTCTTTTTTGTCATAGTTGGCTTAGTTAGAAAGAGTCTTATTATAAGGCCTTTAGCTGTGCGGCAATTACGGGGCAAAATTACTAAAAATACCTT
>CAYVQC010000036.1:21861-45808 GCA_964453995.1 uncultured Bacteroidales bacterium
CGTTTTGACCTGAATGCTTATTTATAACGATTACAAACAAGAAGAGAGAGAGAGTTGTTAATCAAAAAACATCCACGAAACCCCAAATTTAAACATCGTTTCGGGAATTGGATAAAACGGAATGTCATAATGAGGTGGAAGGTCTAATACCAAACCTAGCAAATTTTGGTATTTTACGAACAACCGGGCACTTTTTATTTTTCCACTCCAAAATACATCAAGGAGATATTTGCCGGGTTGGTCAAACTGGTTCTGCAGATAGAATGCCCTGGTAACAGGCATAAAATTCATGGGTTGGTAAGGGGTATTGTAGTGGAAGTCGATGCCTACATGGTTCATCAGC
Source organism: uncultured Bacteroidales bacterium (assembly GCA_964453995.1). Taxonomy (GTDB): domain Bacteria; phylum Bacteroidota; class Bacteroidia; order Bacteroidales; family UBA7960; genus SKVR01. The sequence goes on from CAYVQC010000036.1 coordinate 22,205, forward strand.
GCATTGTCAGAAAGACCAAAATTTACAAATACCGAGTGGTAACTTGCCACCAGGGGGTAGCTTTGGAAGTTGCGGCTGGTGGATTCCTGCAATATAATGTGGTTGCGCAATCCAAACCTGCCCAATTGCACCTCACTGAAAGCTCCCAGGCTGAAGTAACCTAATTCGGTGGTGTTTTGCTCCGGCAAAGCAACCTGGTTGAAGTATATACCATTATCTACAAGGTAGTAATTGCCTTCCAGGGTGATCCAGGGTAAGTGTAAAGAAGCTCTCAGATTCAGTAGCTGCTGTTTCCCGAAGTTCATATTCCAGCGTATCTGGTTTACCGAAATATTATTGTAGAAATACGGTACCTTCATATTTGCGTAGCGCATCATCAATTCAAGGTTGTATTCACGATCTTCACGGCCGATGTGCAGTGTCCCCCCGGCATGGAAGTCGTCGTCATTGTAACCACCCAGGGTAAGGTTGGCAAAAGCTTCAAAAGACAGTAGTTTTCTGCGGTCCGATTCAATTTCGATCCCCTGAACCAACTGGTTGAAACTATTCCTGGTGGCATAGTATATTTTTTCACCTTCATCATCTTCAACAGGGGCATCCTCAGGGCGTTGGGCGGGCTGCTGGATGGAGTAGTAACTGTGCTTCAGGTAGAGTTTAAAGTTGAATGGAAAAGTTCCTCTGCCGGAAGATACCGGGAAATTCGACCACGAAACCAGGTTTTCCACACGGTGCACTACCGTTGAATCCATGGTACTGGTACTGTCTAGTTTTGGGAAATCATAATAAGGATAAGGGGCTGCGCTGTTCGTAAAGAGAAAGGCGGTTCGCTGGTATGTAAAGTCATGATTAATCCTGCCCAGGTTGATAAAACGATCCTCCTGTTCCTCCTCAGTAATATAGAACCCTGTCTGGTAAAAATGGCGCAAATTGAAAGATATATCCCGGTACCAGGTTTCGGCCTGGTCAAGGTTTACAAAATCACTTCGCTGGTCTTGTTCAAAAGCCTGCGGATCTTCTAATCCACCACTTTCCTCGTTTCTGAGCCGGTTTACAATAAAGCTTCCCAATGCCTGGTAGCGTTGGTTTTTGCTCAAATAATCTGCGGTAAGGTATAGGTTAGCATTGCGCGTACTCATGCGGTTGAAAGATCCAGGCGAATTGATAATCCTGTATTGCAGTCCAGCATGGAACGTTTCATGCAGTTTTTGCATGTGCTTTGCATTAAACAGTTGCTCCCTGTCGCTGCCCGTTACATAAAACAATTCTGTAAAAACATACCTGGGCCGGTAAAACTTCAATTCATCATGTTCGAAAAGATATCCGCCATAAAGCTGTCTGTCATTGAGAATGAGTCCATTTCTCATTTGGGGGGAGTAGTAAAGATGCCTGTGAGCATGCCCTGGATTGCCTTTATGGGCATACAAATAACCCTGGTTGGCAGCAAAATCGTACATGTGAAATCCATGTAAGGTTGTATCAACATGATTTGTAGTCAAGGCATAGGGTGTTTGCAGCTGTTCTTCGCTATACCAGGGAACAAAAGACCGGGGTTTTTCAGGTTCTTCGGCTTGTTGTGCTGTGGCACGCCGGGCAGGTGGCGGGGGAGGAGTAGGCACAACAGGTTGAGCGGTATCAACAGGCAAAACTACCTCGGGAATAGTATCATTGCCCGGAGGCTTTTCAATAGGAGTGATTACTGTATCCCTTACCAGGGTGTCGGCCTTTAACGTATTTCCTGAAAATGCCTGTGCAGTAGGATTGAGAAGTCCGGCAACAAAAAGAAAATGGATCAGAAACAGGAAATATCTGTGCATAAAAGCCCTTAGAATGAATCAGTGCGTTGACGATAATAAAGGTGGCTGTACTCTGTACTGCCGGCAAAATTACAAAAATAAACGTAAAAAAAAGTCCGGCATTGTTTGACAGATGCCGGACGTAAGAAAACTTATTTCAACCACTGATCGAGCCATTTAAAAAATTCACGCTGCCACAGGATGCTGTTCTGTGGGGTGAGTATCCAGTGGTTTTCTTCAGGGAAAACGATCAAGCGGCTGGGAATACCCTGAAGCTGAGCTGCATTGAAAGCCTGCATTCCTTCTGATACCGGCACCCTGTAATCTTTTGCACCATGAATTACCAAAATGGGAGTGTCCCAATTTCCAACAAAACGGTGGGGTGAAAAGGCATAACTATGAGGTTTGGGTTCTGCCCAATAGGGTCCACCTATATCATGATTGGCAAAAAACATCTCTTCGGTAGTGCCATACCAGCTTTCGAAATTGAACATTCCACAGTGCGAAATAAAGGCTTTGAACATGCCATCGTGGTTACCCGCCAGCCAGAATACTGAAAATCCGCCATAGCTGGCACCCACAGCGCCAAGTCTTTCTTCATCAATATAAGGTTCCTGGCTAACCACACGGGCTGCGGTGAGAAGGTCCTGCATATTTTGCCCGCCATAGTCCTGGCTAATCTGATCGTTCCATTCCTGTCCAAAGGTGGGCAAGCCACGACGGTTGGGTGCAATAATGATATAATCATTTGCAGCCATGATCTGGAAATTCCAGCGGTAGGAGAAGAACTGGCTTACTGCACTCTGTGGGCCACCACCGCAGTATAGCAATGCAGGATATTTCTTTGTGGGGTCAAAATCGGGAGGATAGATTACCCATACCAGCATTTGCTTATTGTCTGTGGTTTCTATCCACCTTTGGTCTACACGTCCCATCTGGGTTTTTTCAAAAATATCCTTGTTGGTGTGGGTAAGTTGGGTTTGTGAGCCATCATTGAGGTTTACCCTGAAAATCTCTACCGGGGAAGACATGCTCATACGCTCTCCTACAAGATAATCACCGGCTATTGCCAGTGAGTTGTAGTTGTGCCATCCCTCGGTAATCTGGGTAATTTTGCGGGTGGCTACATCCATTTTATACATCTGGTAGGTGGCGTGATGTCCGCTGATGAAATAAAGAGTGTTACCATCTTCTGACCAGCGCAGGTTGGAAGCACTCTGATCGAAACCTTCAGTAAGGTAACGATAGCTTTCATCGCGCATATCCATCACCATAATACGACTCTTATCGGCTTCAAATCCGGGTGTTTCCATACTCTCCCATGCCAGATAGCGGCCATCGGGAGAAAAAACAGGGTTGCGGTCATAGCCTTGGTTGAAGTGTGTCAGGTTTTTGGTTTGGCGGGTTTCCAGATTGTAGAGCCAGATGTTTGAATCGGTACTTACAGCCCTTTCTTTCCCAACCAGTTTTTTACTGGTATAGGCAAGGTTTTTACCATCCGGAGTCCAGCTGATCTGGCCGATACCCCCAAAGGGCGGCATGGGCGAATCCCAGGGTTCGTTTTCCATTATATCATAATGCCGGCCCAGAGTGCCATCATTGTATGGAGCAATAAAAATATGGCTGTAGCTGTAGTCGTGCCAGCGATCCCAATGGCGGTACATCAAATCATCATAAACATATGCATTGGATAAGGGCAGGTCGGGGTGTTGGTCGTGGGGGCCTTTTTCAATCTTAACTCTTTTGGTAAAGAAGATATGACTCATATCCGGGCTGTATTTAAACCCGCTAATGCCTCCTGATACAAACGATACCTGGGTTCTGTTGCTGCCGTCAGGATCCATTTCCCAAAGCTGTGTATTGCCGCTTTCCGAAGAAAGAAATCCTATCCTGCGGCCATCGGGCCTCCAGGTTACATTTGATTCATTTACGCTACTGTTGGTGATATTACGAGGCTCGCCACCAGCCACTGGCAGGGTGTACACATCGCGACTGGAAGTGTTGGCCTCTGCATCATAGTTGGTAACGGTAAACAGGATGGTGGTTTGGTCGGGCGATACCTGCATGCCTCCAACACGGCCGAATTCCCAAAGGGTTTCAGGGGTTAGGGATTGTTTCTGAGCCAGGAGCGCTCCGGCCAGAAAGATCATTCCAATACTTAGTAAAAACTTCAGTCTGTTCATTGTTGTGTTGTTTGATGAGAATGGATAATTAATTTCGGATTGTAAAAATAGCAGGAAAAATCAAAATGGTTAACCAGGACTTAAGTTTTGTATTTTTACATTGATGGTAGGAGAGGGTAGAATCTTAATAGTTATATGAAAAAACAACAAAAATAAACTGAATCAATGCTTTCATTATGAAGACACTACATGTTAATGAGAACATAGTGTTGCGTGCGCTGGCCCCGGGCGACAAATACGATATTTTTCAGGCTATTGATACCCAACGCGATTATCTCGGACCCTGGCTTCCTTTTGTAGCTTATACGCACCAGATTGAGGATACGGAAAACTTTGTACAATCCATACTGGACGTTCCTGAAGATCAGCGTGAGCATGTTTTTGTGATCCGGTTCAACGGACAATTTGCCGGCATTATCGGATTTAAGGATACCGACAGGATAAACCGCCGGACGGAGATCGGGTACTGGTTGTCAGAAGATTTCCAGAAAAAGGGAATCATTACAATGTCGGTAAAAGTGCTGCTGCACTACGCCTTTACTGAGCTCGATCTTAATCGTGTACAAATAAGGTGTGCACAAGGAAATCTGCCCAGCCTGAATATTCCACGCCGCCTGGGGTTTACCTTCGAAGGTATTGAACGGGCCGGTGAACTGCTCAGCAATGGCGAATTCGCCGACCTTGAAGTGTACAGTATGTTGAGAGGGGAGTTCAGAGAATAGCTCTGGTTTATTGAAATAAACAAAAAGAAGTTGCTGCAGGCAACAATCGTTTCTGCAGGCCAGCAACCGGAAAGCACCAGTGCGGCAGCTTCATTACAAAAGCTACCGGGAAATAAATCAATACCCTGCTGCCTGCCCGTCTTTTCTTGATTCGGAAGCTCCGTAATACACTTCATTTTCCGCATCCCACATAATCGCCTGGTATCCTCCGAAGGGACCCACGGTCCATTGCATCCTGTGTCCTTTCTGCATAAGTTCGCGAATAATGTCATAGGAAAAGCCCGATTCCAGCATTAGCACACCACCATTTTGCATTTCCTGCCCTGTGGGTTCGGAAGAGCCGGTGTGGTAAATACGGGGTGCGTCGCCCGCTTCCTGGAGGTTCATGCCAAAATCAATCATATTCACCACGATCTGAACATGGCCCTGTGGTTGCATATCGCCTCCCATCACTCCAAAACTCATGAAGGGTTTACCATCTTTGGTGATGAAAGCGGGAATGATGGTATGGAAAGGTCGTTTGCCCGGTTCGTAGGTATTTGCCCGGCCGGGGGTAAGTGTGAATGCTTCACCGCGGTTTTGCAGCACAAAGCCAAGGCCGGGAGGGGTTACTCCACTTCCCATACCACGGTAATTGCTCTGTATCAGTGATACCATGTTACCGTCTTTGTCGGCTACTGTAAGGTAGATGGTGTTGGGTCCATCCTGCAATCCGGGTTTGTATTCTCGTGCAGCCCTGTCAGGATCGATGAGTTTTCTGCGTTCAGCAGCGTATTCTTTGGAAATGAGTTCTTCTACCGGCACCTGGCTGAACTCCATGTCGGCATAGTGCCAGGCACGATCTTCATAGGCCAGTTTTTTCGCTTCCACAAATAAATGTATGTAATCGGGGCTGTACAATCCCATGGAAGCAATATCATATTCTTCCAGGATATTGAGCATTTGCAGTGCTGCAATTCCCTGCCCGTTGGGGGGTAACTCCCATACATCATATCCCCGGTAATTGGTAGATACAGGCTCAACCCAGGTGCTGGTGTGGTTGGCAAGGTCTTCGTAGGAAAGAAAACCACCGCTCTGCTGCACGTGGTCAGCAATGGTTCGTGCCAGTTCGCCTTTATAGAAAGCATCACGACCCTCTTGCGCCAAAACAGAGTACGTATTGGCCAGTAATGGATTGCGGAAGATCTCTCCTTTTGCGGGCATGCTGCCATCGGGCATGTAAGTTTCTTTGAAATTGGGGTAATGGCCCAACCTTGAGACTGAACGATCAAGGTAAAAGGCTATTAGTTCAGTTACCGGAAATCCATTGTTTGCGTAGTCAATGGCAGGCTGCAGAATGCTCTGCATATCGAGTTTCCCGAATTTTTCATGCAATTCAAACCACCCGTCAACTGCTCCTGGCACACTTACGCTCAATGGGCCGTAGGAAGGAATATATTCAAAGCCTTTTTCTCGGAAATAATCCAGGGTGAGCCCCTGCGGTGATCGGCCACTGGCATTGAGCCCATGAAGCTTACCTGTTTCGCTATCCCATACAATAGCGAAAAGATCGCCTCCTATGCCACAACCGGTAGGCTCCATCAAACCCAGCACTGCATTGGCTCCAATAGCTGCATCAATGGCGCTTCCTCCATTTTTCAATATGTCAAGGGCCACCTGGGTTGCCAATGGATGGCTGGTTGCTGCCATCCCGTTTTGGGCGATTACTTCTGATCGCGTAGCAAAACTATGCCCGGTAACACGGTCTTGTGCAAAGGCTGATAAGTTTGCTACGAAAATTAAAATAAAAGTAAAATAAATGCTTCTCATAGTTTGTCTGTTTTAGGGATGTTATATTGCCAAGTCTTCAAAATTAAAGGAAAATTCTAGTTTTTGTGCTATTTTTGATCTCATTAATATAAAGAACATCTGATCTTACTTATACAATACAAAGTATCGGTCGTTCTTTTCAAGGTTTGGTCTTTATGGCTCTCCCGTTTGTAAATATGCATACCCACCAGGCATCCGGTAAGGGTGTTGAGGCTGTACTCAATGTTATACTAAAGGGTGGAGAAAAACCTGAGATTCCTTCGCAGGGGTTTTATTCCTGTGGCATTCATCCCTGGTACTTGGAGGTGGATTGGGACAAAAAGTTGCTAAAGAAATTGCTTACAGATATTGCACAGAATAAAAGGTGTGTTGCCCTGGGTGAAGCAGGACTGGATAAAAGCATTGATATTCCCTTATCGCAACAGGAAGATGTATTTGCAATGCAGGCGAAGCTTGCGGAAGAGTTGGGTAAACCTCTCATCATACATTGTGTAAAAGCTTATGCAGAGGTGCTTTCCGTAAGAAAGAGCACAAAAGCAGAGCAGGTATGGATCTTTCATGGATTCAACAGCAGTGTTGAAATGGCTCAGCAGCTAATGGATCATGGATGCATGATATCGCTGGGGAAATCTCTGAGGAATGAAAAGAGTAAAACAAGAGATGTATTATCAGTGCTGGATAACGGGCAGTTTTTCCTGGAAACTGACGATGACGATCTTTCCATAGAGGAGTTGTATTCGTTGGTAGCGGAACTTAAAGCTGTTTCGCCTGAGGAACTGAAAAAGGCCATGTATGAAAAATTTCACACCGTATTTAATATTGACTGAATAACCACATTAAAACATAAAACCAAATGATTACAGTACCCTGGCAGGAGCGTACACTCCTGCTTTTTGATGAAAAGAAACTGGAAATACTGCGGGAGGCCAATGTTCTTGTTGCCGGCCTCGGTGGAGTAGGTGGGTATGCTGCCGAAATGCTTTGCCGTGCAGGTGTGGGCAAAATGACCATTATTGATGGTGACCGCATACAGGACTCTAACCGAAACCGGCAATTGCTGGCTTTAACCAGCACAGTAGGTAAACGAAAGGCTGATTTGATGAGGGACCGCCTGTGGGATATCAATCCTCAGCTTACGCTCACAGTGATTGATGAATTTATAAGGGATGAACGAACCAACGAGATACTGGAAGAATCCTTTGATTATGTGGTGGATGCTATTGATACCCTTTCGCCCAAGATTTTTTTGATCCGCCAGGCCATGGTGCGCGCCTTGCCCCTGGTAAGCAGTATGGGGGCCGGAGGCAAAACCGATCCTACAAAAGTGTTTGTAGCCGATTTTGCCGAAACCTACCAATGTAACCTGGCCCGTATGCTCAGGAAAAGACTCAAGAACCTGGGTGTCAGAACCGGTTTTAAAACAGTTTTTTCGCCCGAGATCATCGATGAAGCCGCCATGCAACCTGTTACCGACGAACCTAACAAAAAAACTACTGTTGGCACCATAAGCTATATGCCTGCTGTATTTGGATGTGTAATGGCCTCAGTAGTCATCAGGGAACTCCTGGGTATTGAGATTGACCTGGTACGCCGGCCCTGTCGGCAAAAGTCAGGACCACGGTTAGATGTTTAATATTGTTATCCTGATACCGGTAGCCTGATGCAAAAAAGAGATCATTTAACCGCAAGTGGTTGAATAACAATGCTTATGCTTTAATACTCTTTCTTCTTCCGGGTATAGCTCCAAACCTTCCGCAAAAGAAATTGTTTGCTTTTTGTACACCAATTTTAAATTAATTCATACCAATATACACTACTATGTTTACCAAACTTGACAAAACAGCTTATTTGCCTGGGGAAAAACCCATAATGGCCTGGGATGGCAATTGCGGCTTTTGCCATTATTGGGTGTTGCGCTGGAAGATGTTTTCAGGCGATAAGATCATATACGAACCTTATTCTAAGGTGGCTCATAAATTTCCCGATATCGAATTGCGCTATTTTAAGCAGGCGGTGCGCCTGATTGATATAGACGGAAAAATTTATACCGGCCCTGCGGCTGCCTTCCGCGCATTCAGCTATGGCAAAAAGTACCGATGGTTATTTCCCCTTTATCAGAATTTCAAACCCGCAACTTTTATTGCCGATCATATTTATCGTACCATTTCTAAAAATCGCCCTTTTATGTACAAGGTCACTGTGGCTTTATGGGGCAAAAACCCTATACACCAAAAACCTTACTGGCTGATTTACCTTTCAGGACTTGCCGGACTGATTGTAGCCGGAAGCCTTATATTATAAGTAACTATAAAACAAAACGGGTCAGAAGTTTTGTACTCCTGGCCCGTTTTCTTTTGTTTTTAGAGAATTTCTTTCACAACCGGCCACAATCTCTTGCCGGAAGAATTAAACCCATTCTATTTCTGCAAATCGTAAAAACACCTTTTGGGAGAATACAGTACTCCCTGGTCTTTTAGTTTTTTGATGGCTTTTTCTGCATCTTTTTTCTCTACGCCTGCAACTTCTGCAACTTCACCCGGACGCATGGGTTTGGCAGCACTCTCAAAAGCTTTAATAATTCTTTCTGTAATTTCCATTTTTTGCTCGTTAGGGTTAAACATCGGATTTATTGTATTGAATAAGTTTCTCGTTCAGCGTTTCTGCTCCTTTCCTATAATTACCTGCTCACCCAAGTGTCTTGGTTGTTTGCGGGTAATAAGGTCGTAAAACACTTTCACCCGTGCAAATATTTCCCTTACATTGGTGCGCACCCCCTGCCTGGAATCAAGATCGGTGGCGTTGAATCCAACAGCACGTATCCCTTTGGTTCTGGCCAGGAATATTGCTCTTTGGTTATGAAACTTTTGTGAAACTACTATTATGCTGTCCTGACCGAATATTTCATGGCTTCGTACCATCGAATCGAGGGTTCTCAACCCGGCATAATCAAGGTACATGGCACTGTCAGGTACATGGTATGCAACCAGCTCGCGTCGCATTTGCTCTGGTTCATTGTAGTAGCGGGTGCGGTTGTCGCCACTCAGAATCATATATTGCACTTTACCCGAATGATACAACTCTGCAGCAGCACTTATGCGATAATGAAAGTAAGGGTTTGGTTGGCCACTCTTTAGTTGCCTGCTTGTTCCCAGTACAATGGCAACCTGGTGAGGGGGGATATCCTGTATATTGTTGAAGAGCAATTTTCTGGAAGAAAAAATAATAATAAGATTGCTTGCAACCAAAATGAAGATGAGCATTAGGCCAAGCAATGCACCCAATTTCCACAACAAGGGCCAAATTCTGATTTTATATTTCCTCATATTGAACTAAAAAATCGCCTGATGATTAGATACGAATCTGACGACAAAAATACAAAATTCAATTTCACCTCCAAGAAAACAACAAATTCATCCTGTTAACTTGAATTAACAACGCCTGCGTGTAAATTTATTTAGATTGTTTAAAAATAAGAGGGGAGAAAAAGCTTAAGAAAAGAAACGAAAATAAATAGTATTTATTGGTCTTATAAGATTGATAATGAGAATTTTAATGATCTGAAGATAAAAATAATTCACAATTCGTTTATAAATCTGAATAATTCGTATTAGATTTGCCGATAACAGGAAATTTTGTAATCAAAAACTGTTAAAACAACAACAATTTATCACTCTTAAAAATATCACAACTAATGGCAAAACGAGGAGATGTTGTCATCGACATAGAAAAATGCAAAGGCTGCGAAGTTTGTCTTTCGGCCTGCCCCAATGCTGTGTTAGCCCTTGCCCCGGAGGTTAACAAGAAAGGTTACCACTATGCAGTAAAAGTAAATGCTGATTGTATAGGCTGTGCCAATTGTGCGGTGGTCTGTCCTGATGCCGTAATTACTGTTTACCGGGAGAAATAACATTATTGTTCAAGGAGTTATAAAATAGCGTAACGAAATGAAAGAATTAAGATTAATGAAAGGTAATGAAGCATTGGCCGAGGCAGCCATTAGAGCCGGAGCAGATGCTTATTTTGGTTATCCTATCACACCCCAGAGTGAGATTATTGAATACCTTATGGCTGCACGCCCTGAGGATCGTACCGGGATGGTGGTTTTGCAGGCAGAGAGCGAAGTGGCTGCCATCAACATGGTATACGGTGCTGCAGGTTGCGGTAAAAAAGCCATGACCTCTTCTTCAAGCCCGGGTATGAGTTTGAAGCAGGAAGGCATTTCCTACATTGCCGGTGCTGAGCTGCCCTGCGTGCTGGTAAACGTGGTTAGGGGCGGCCCGGGACTGGGCACCATTCAACCCTCCCAGTCTGATTATTTCCAATCAGTAAAGGGTGGTGGACATGGCGATTATAAACTCATCGTACTGGCACCTGCCACCGTACAGGAAAGCGTGGATTATGTAAAACTGGCTTTCGAACTGGCTTTCAAATACCGCAATCCTGTCATGATCCAGTCCGATGGTATTATCGGTCAGATGATGGAGAAAGTGGAGCTTTTTGAGCAAATGCCCCGCGTAGAGCCTGATTATGACTGGGCTACCCTGGGAAAAAAAGAAGGCAAACCTGCTACTTTTGTTACTTCGCTCCAACTTCAGGCCGAGGAGCAGGAAAAGGTAAACCATCGCCTGCAAGCCAAATACCGCGAGATTGAGAAGAACGAAGTGCTCTTTGAAACTATCGATTGCGAAGATGCTGATTATCTTCTTACTGCATTTGGTTCCTGCGCACGTATTACACGCAAAGCCATGGAAATGGCCCGCGAAAAAGGAATCAAAGTAGGATTGCTTCGTCCGCAAACCCTCTATCCTTTCCCAACAGCAGAATTCAACAGGCTGGCATCACAGGTGAAAGGAATTCTCTGTGTGGAAATGAATGCCGGGCAAATGGTGGAAGATGTGAAGCTGTCTGTTTGCGGAAAAACAAAGGTGGAGCATTTTGGCCGTTATGGTGGAATGATCCCCAACCCCGATGAAATTCTTAATGCTTTGGAACAAAAAATTATTGGAGGATAATCATGTCAGAAAATCTTATAAAACCCGAAAACCTGGTTTATAAAAAAACCGACGCCATGACCGACCGCATCCTGCACTATTGCCCAGGTTGCGGACACGGTACCGCCCACCGTATTTTGGCGGAAGTAATTGAAGAATTAGGCATTCAGCAGGATACCATCGGTGTAGCACCGGTAGGATGCTCAGTACTGGCCTATTATTATTTTAATGTGGATATGCAGGAAGCTGCCCACGGTAGGGCACCAGCTGTAGCAACAGGTATCAAAAGGGTATTCCCCGAAAAATATGTTTTCACATACCAGGGCGATGGCGACCTTGCTGCCATTGGTACTGCAGAAACCATTCATGCCTGCAACAGGGGTGAAAACATCCTGATCGTTTTTGTAAACAACGGTATTTATGGTATGACAGGCGGCCAGATGGCCCCCACGACCCTGGCGGGAATGAAAAGTTCTACTTCTCCTTTTGGTCGTGATACCAAAACCATGGGTGCCCCCTTGAAAATGACCGAACTGATAGCACAATTGCCCGGAACTTACTTTGTTACTCGCCAGGCCGTACACAAACCCGCCAATGTTAGAAAGGCAAAAAGAGCCATCAAAAAGGCACTTGAGTATCAGAAACTCAATAAGGGTACCTGCTTTGTAGAAATCGTTTCCAACTGCCCTTCCAACTGGAAAATGACTCCTGTACAATCCAATAAATGGATGGAAGAAAATATGTTCCCGTTCTATCCTCTTGGCGATATTAAAGTTCCTGAAGAAAAATAAAAAAACATAACAATCATGACCGAAGAAATTATTATAGCCGGATTTGGTGGACAGGGTGTACTGTCTATGGGCCAGATACTCTGCTACAGCGGGGTGATGCAAAATAAGGAAGTAAGCTGGATGCCCTCTTACGGACCCGAAATGAGGGGTGGTACTGCCAACTGTACCGCTATCATCAGTGATCAGCAGATCAGCTCTCCCGTTCTTAATGCTTACGATACTGCCATTGTACTCAATCAGCCTTCAATGGATAAGTTTGAAGAAGCCGTGAAACCGGGTGGACTATTGATCTACGAAAGCAACGGGATGATCCGCAAGCCTGTGCGTACTGATATTAATATTTGTGTTATTGATGCTTACGACGAATCTGTAAAGATGAATAACACCAAGGTATTCAACATGATAGTAATTGGTGGGTTCCTCAAAATCAAGCCTATCATTGAAATGGAAAATGTGATAAAAGGACTGCAAAAGGTTTTACCCGAGCGGTATCACCACCTCATTCCTCTCAACGAACAAGCCATCAACAGAGGGATGGAGATCATCAGGGTGGAACACCAGCTAAACTAAATAGAGCTTTTTGTATATTGACTAAAAACCCCGGACCTGGTGTTCGGGGTTTTTATTTACAGGGCGACGGGGCCACTGCCATCACCCCGCCATTGTAACACATCTTCCACCGGATATCTTTTCCTGATTTCAATTCCTGCCCGTTGTGCTGACATAGAATTTGTTTCACTGACTGCCCTTTGATCACAGTGCTGTCTTTGGATGTGTAATTTTCCAAATTCGAGAGCAAAAATAATGTGGTCAGATGCGCTTGTAGTTGTCAGATCGCGGGAGCTAAGGTAGTAGGGTCACTCAAAGTAATCCCCTCACGAGCCTGAGACATCGGCAAAATAAATCCCCTTTAGTTATAATCCTGCCAGTGAATAATCCATATTAAATTTCTCTGCTTTTAAAAACACATTACATTTGCATTCCATGACCCACTCCGTACCTTTTCGCATTATTCAAATTCCCCACCAGGGCTTTCACATAATGTGTGTTATGGAAATGTCTGGGTATAAACTCAATGTACTTATTGATACCGGTGCTTCTCTCACTGTTTTTGATGTAAACCGCTTCAAAAATATTTACCCCCAACAAGAAGTTTCACCTTACGAAAATTCATTCAGGGGCATCACCAGCCATGCTATACCTACCTGGAGTGCAACGGTTGAAGTACTGGATATCGGTAGTCTGCAACTAACGGACTTGAGAATTCTCCTGGTAGACCTGGCAAGCATCAACCAAACCTATGCTCATTATGACCTGCCCAGGATTGATGCTGTATTGGGTGGTGATCTGCTGCTGGCTCTGAAGACAAGGATTGATTATGCTTCGCGCACCCTGATCCTTGAAACAACAACTTGACCTGATAATTAGTAAGAGCATTGTGTGTTCTGCCATGAAAAGGCAAATCCTCGAAGAAGCCACCACCACATATATTCCATTTGAAATGCAGGATTTGATCACTCAATGCATTGCAGGGAAAACCAGACTGGATCACGGGCAATATTTCTTGCCTTCAGAGCAGAGATGCCAGCGGATAAGACCGCACCCTTTACAGGTAATTATCTTAGGGTAAAAACCGGGGGTTCATATAATGATTTTTTTACCCTGGTACCCGGTTTTTTTTTTCAATCCCAAAAAAACGTCTAAATTTGCGCGTTCATTACGGCTAACTGTTTAAATTACAAACCAGTAGCCGCAAGTGTGTAAAATACAGGGGGTGAGCTGCTCCAAAAAGTTATTTCCAAAAGCAATTATACGTTGTATATTAGCCTGCGAAATTCTATCTTTGCAGCCCTTTTGAGAACTATCTCCGGATGGACCTGTAATATAAAGGTATTCCACCAAGTCGGAACCAAAAATTTAATTTAAAAACAGATAACATGCAGAACAAAGGTTTAATTAGATTTTTTGCCATAGCATTTGCTGTGGTATGTCTGTACCAGTTATCGTTTACCTATTTTGCCCGCAAGGTTGAGCGTGATGCCCGCGAGTTCGCACAAAGCGAAAGGGTTGAGACCATTGCAAGGCAACTATCAGGTGGCGATGAACTACGAGAAATGGTCCTGATGGATTCGCTCCGCGGGACTTATGAAAGGTTTTATCTTGATTCCATGGCCAATGAAGTGGTTTTCAATATGGGAATCAGGAAGTATACCTTCACCGACGTTAAAGAGCGGGAAATTAACCTGGGCCTCGACCTGAGGGGGGGTATGAACGTTACCCTGGAAATCTCGGTGCCTGATATCATCCGGGCACTCTCAGGCAACAGCCAGGATCCTACCTTTGTAGCCGCCATGGAAAATGCCATTGCCGAGCACCGCGGCAGTCGCGAAAATTTTGTAACCGCTTTTGGCCGGGCCTTCCGCGAAACCGATCCCAATGCCAACCTCGCAGCTATTTTCTCTACTCCCGAGATGCGCGATCGGATCAGCTTCAATGCTACCAATGAAGAGGTGCTTGATGTTCTTAACGAGGAGGTAGATGCCGCTATTGACCGTTCTTTCCAGATCCTGCGTACACGTATCGACCGCTTCGGGGTAGCCCAACCCAATATCCAGCAACTGCAAACCTCTGGTCGTATTCTTGTTGAATTGCCCGGTATCAAGGAGCAGGATAGGGTAAGAAGACTTTTACAGGGAACAGCACGGCTGGAGTTCTGGGAAACCTATGAGTATTCAGAATTGCATCCTTTCTTCAACGATGCCAATGAAAGACTTAGAGATCTGCTGCCTGCCCCGGAACGTCAGGTGGCTGAAGATGCTGAAGAACTACCCGTAGACGAAGATGTTGATCTGGAGGAAGTACTTGAAGAAGAAGAACAAGAAGAACAAGAAGAACAAGCCGACCCCGCATCAGATGACGAGCTTCTAGATATGCTTGCTACCGATATTGATGAAGAACTGGAAACAGATGAGGATTTTGCCCAAAATAATCCCCTGTTTTCTGTATTGAACCCTAATGTGGTTCCCGATCCTCAAACCGGTCAGCTTTATCTTGGCTCAGGTCCCATGGTAGGTAGTGCTGCCATCCAGGATACTGCAAGAGTAAACAGCTTGCTTCGCAACCCCCAGATCAGAAATCTTTTCCCCAGGGAACTGCGCCTGTTATGGACAGTGAAACCCCAGGGTGATAACGAAAACGTATTGCAACTGGTTGCCATTAAAGAACCCAGCAGGGGAGAAGCCCCCATTACCGGCGACGTGATCGTGGATGCACGCCAGGACTATACCCCCACTGGGGAAGTTGAAGTGGGCATGACCATGAACAGTGAAGGAGCACGTGAATGGCGCCGTCTTACTGCTGCCAATATTGAGCGCTCCATAGCCATCGTTCTGGATGACTATGTATATTCTTTCCCCAGGGTGAACCAGGAAATTGCCGGTGGCCGTTCTTCTATTACAGGTGGTTTTACCGTTCCTGAAGCACAGGACCTTGCCAATATTCTCAGAGCCGGTTCATTGCCCGCTCCCGCAAGGATTGTGGAAGAGGCAATTGTTGGTCCCTCACTGGGTAAAGAAGCCATTAACAGTGGTCTCACTTCTTTCTTGATTGCTTTTGTAATCGTTCTGATTTATATGGCTGTGTACTACAACAAGGCCGGATTTGTTGCCAACCTTGCCCTGGTAACAAATATTTTCTTCATCTTTGGTGTACTTGCTTCTCTGGGAGCAGTACTCACACTGCCTGGTATTGCCGGTATTGTTCTTACCCTGGGTATGGCCGTTGATGCCAACGTTATTATCTATGAAAGGATACTGGAAGAACTTCGCGTTGGTAAAGGACAGAAACTGGCCATTTCTGATGGTTATAAAAATGCCTATTCTGCCATTATTGACGGTAACGTTACCACATTGCTTACCGGTATTGTTCTCTATGTATTTGGTTCAGGCCCTGTACAAGGGTTTGCTACCACATTGATTATCGGTATCATTAGTTCACTGTTTACTGCCATCTTCATCTCCAGACTGATATTTACCCACTGGATCGACCGCAACAAGCCCATTGCTTTTGATTCAAAGGTTTCCAAAGATGTTCTTACCAAAGTAAACTTTGACTTTATTGCTATCCGTAAGAAGTTCTATATTGTTTCTGCCCTTATTATTCTTTTGGGTATTACCTCTTTCGTTGTAAGAGGATTGAGCTTTGGGGTTGACTTTTCTGGTGGACGTTCCTATGTAGTGAGATTCGACCAGGACATCAATACCGTTGACATACGTGCTGCGTTACTGGATGAATTTGAAGAAGCTCCAGAGGTAAAAACCTTCGGACCCAGCAACCAGGTTAAAATCACCACTACCTATCTTATCGACGACGAATCTACTACTGCCGATTCACTGGCAGAAAGAAGACTGTTTGAAGGCCTCAGCGAGTTCTATACAACCCCGATAACATTTGAAGAGTTTGTATCGGATGATGAAGAAAAGATACTGGGTAGAATGAGTTCTCAAAAGGTTGGTCCTACGGTGGCCGCTGATATTAAGCGAGGTGCAGTCATCAGTGTTTTGGTAGCCCTGCTGATTATTTTCCTTTATATTGCTGCGAGGTTTAAAAAATGGCAATTTGGGTTGGGAGGTCTCGTTACACTTTTCCACGATGCTATTATTGTGGTTTCACTCTACTCTATTCTCTATAATATTGTGCCCTGGACCATGGAGATCGACCAGACATTTATTGCTGCAATCCTTACCATTATTGGGTATTCGGTCAACGATACGGTGATCATCTTTGACCGTATCAGGGAGAACCTGGGTCTGTACCCCAAACGCGATCTTAAAACCAATATCAACAATGCTCTCAATGCAACCCTGTCGCGTACCTTTAATACCTCGGGTACTACCATTGTTGTATTGTTGATCATCTTCCTTTTTGGTGGTGAAGTGATCCGTGGATTCTCCTTTGCTCTTATGATTGGTATTGCTGTAGGAACCTATTCCTCACTGTTCAATGCAACACCCATAGCTTACGACCTGATCATGAGCAAACGCAAGAGGAAAAAATAAACACTGAAATTATTCATCAGATTTTGTAGAAAAGAACCCCCTGCCTTTAATGACCGGGGGTTCTTTTGTTAATGCAACTACATTTCTACCGGCGTATTGCATTCGGATTTTATTTTCCTCAAAAAAAGCTTACAGAACCTGATTAATTGCAAGGTTTTTATTTTAAATTTGCCCATTAATTCAAGTGCATGAACTCAATTCCCTTATTTATTTTACTATTTGGTATCAGCGGGGGTGAAATCCTGGTCATCCTGCTGCTCATCCTTATTTTATTTGGTCCCAAGAAAATTCCTGAGATAGCACGGACAATAGGGAAGGGGATAAATGAAATAAAAAAGGTGCAACGTGACATCAATGCCGAAATCCACCGTTATTCTGATGAAATTGAAAATCCCGCCAAAGAGATCAGAAAAGATATTGAAGGTTTCAGAAAAGGATTAAACCAGCAGGATGATAAAAAAGGCTCTTATCCTGATCCTGCTGCTAGTGAGGGAGGCCTTGCCGATCCGAAATCTGGCGTTATGCCAGCAGATAACCTGGCTCAGCAGGATGATGAGCTCCCCTATCCTTATAACCAGATTGAAGAGGAGGCACAGGATGAACCGCCCCTGGAGAATGACGAAAAGCAGAAAAAAAATGAAAACCTGGATAAGAGAAAGAATGACGTATGATGCATCACAATTTTGTATGCTATCGGGCGTTAAGGAGTTAGATGATTTCAGAAATTGGTTGCCTGTGAGATGGCAGCCCAACTCAATTACATAATAAAATGTTTCCCGTTATACCTATGAAGAAACTGTTCTTCCTTCTTCTTCCTCTCCTGTTTCTGATCCCTCCCGATGAAACCATAGCGCAGAACCGCCGTGTTGAGCGTGCCGATCAGGCTTTCGAACTGCGGCAATATTCCGAGGCTATTGAACTCTATGACAAAGCCTACAGCCGTGTTAGGAGAAAGGACCGTCGTGAAGCCGCAAGAATTCTTTTCCAGACTGCCTTGTGTTATCGTTATCTTAATGAACCTCGCAGGGCAGAAGTGTATTTCAGAAGAGCCCTCTTCGGAAAATACCCCGACCCCATTGCTCTTTTCTATTATGGTGAAGCCCTGATGAAGAATGAAGAATATGAAGAGGCAAAGGAACAGTTTGAATTGTACAAAGAAAAAGCACCTGATGATTGGAGGGCACAATGGGGGATTGAGGCCGTTAAGGCAGCTGAATACCTGCTGGAAAACCCCGGGCTGTATGAGGTAAATCTAGAAAAGAAATTCAATTCACGCGAGGATGATTTTGCTCCTGCTTTTGCCGATCATCGCAACAGCATTCTTATTTTTACCTCATCGCGCGATGAAGCCGTAGGTGACAATAAAGACCTTTGGACGGGCAATAACTACACATCTTTATTTGTTTCCTTCCTCGACCGGCAAGGTGAATGGAGTAAGCCGGTGGTATTGGATGAAGGCCCTGTTAATACCGAATATCATGAAGGAGCACCATCTGTAAATGCCAGCGGCACTGAATTGTATTTTACCCGATGTAAGCCCGAGCCTGATGCGGATGTGGGATGCCGGATTTTTGTTGCTCCGCGGGCTGGTGCCGAATGGGGGCAGCCCACTGAGATTACCCTTGTAACCGACAGTACCCTTTCGGTAGGGCATCCGGCCATAAGTCATGATGAAATGAGCCTGTACTTTGTATCAGACATGCCCGGTGGCATCGGAGGTAAAGACATTTGGGTTGCAGAGCGCGAGTCGCCTGGTGGCGAGTTTAAAAATCCCCGCAACCTCGGAACAACAATCAATACTCCTGGAAATGAGATGTTTCCTTCCGTAAGGGAAGATGGCACATTGTATTTCTCTTCCGATGGACTGCCAGGTCTTGGGGGGCTCGATATTTTCTTTTCCCAACCCGATGGCAATGACTGGAGCAAGCCTGAAAATATAGGAACCCCGGTAAACAGCCCGGGAGACGATTTTGGTATCACCTTCCGCAAAGGTGCCAATTCCGGCTTTTTCACTTCCAACCGAAGACAAAGAGGAGCACGTGGCGATGTTATTTATTCATTTTATCTGGCACCGGTAGAGTTTACCTTGCAGGGTACAGTACGCGACGACAGCACCAAAGTAGTCCTTGAAGGGGTGCAGGTTCAACTTATCGGGTCTGATGGCTCCTTTGCCCAGGCTGAGACCTCTTCTGAGGGTGAATACCGCTTTGATGAAACCCAGTTTAAGAGCAACACAAGCTATGAGATCCTGGCAAGTAAAGAAGGCTACTTCAACCAGAGAGGACAGGAAACAACCATAGGTATTGAACGCAGCCGCGATTTTGTATACGATTTTTACCTTGCTCCCATTCCTGATAAACCCATCGAGCTGCCCGAGATTCTTTACGAATTTGCCCAGTGGGAGCTTTTACCACAGTACCAGGATTCGCTCAACGGGTTGATCACTACCTTGCAGGATAATCCTGAACTCGTGATTGAACTTGCCTCGCATACCGATAGCCGCGGTACCCACGAACTCAATGACTCACTTTCCCAACGAAGAGCCCAGAGCGTAGTGGATTATCTCATTCAAAGAGGTATAGACCGTGAGCGCCTTGTAGCAAAGGGATATGGTAAGAGGGTGCCAAGGGAAATAACCAAAACCATAGAAAGAGATGGGTTTACCTTTGAAGCAGGTACCGTTCTCACAGAAGATTATATAAATACTTTACCTACCGAAGAACATCGCGATGTGGCCCATCAGCTCAATAGGCGAACAGAATTCAGGGTATTGTCGGAAGAGGAAGAAGACACCGGGCCGTAGTTTTTTTGAAATCGTCCGTGCCATTGTAAGATAAAGATAGAAGAAGCCAGTGTATGAATAGTACAAGCAGATACGCAAAACGAGGGGTCTCAGCATCCAAGGAAGATGTGCATAAAGCTATTGAGAATTTAGATAAAGGGCTTTTTCCGCACTCCTTTTGTAAAATAGTGCCAGATTATCTTGGTGGGGACCCAAACTACTGCAACATTATGCACGCCGACGGAGCGGGTACAAAATCTTCGCTGGCCTATCTTTACTGGAAGGAAACAGGCGATCTTTCCGTTTGGAAAGGTATTGCGCAGGATGCTGTGGTTATGAACCTCGACGATTTGCTTTGTGTAGGTGCAACTGATAACATTCTTTTATCTTCTACCATCGGTCGCAATAAGAAGCTCATTCCCGGTGAGGTGATCAAAGCCATCATTGAAGGAACAGAAGAGTTCCTGGAAAAAATGCGCCAGTATGGGATCAACATGTGGTCTACCGGCGGCGAAACCGCCGACGTGGGCGATCTGGTGAAAACCGTTATTGTAGATTCTACCGTAACTGCCCGTATGCCACGCTCCGAAGTTATTACCAACGAAAAAATCAGGAGTGGGGATGTAATTGTAGGACTGGCATCTTTTGGGAAAGCAGTATACGAAGATGAGTATAATGGAGGGATGGGCAGTAACGGACTTACCTCGGCCAGGCACGACGTATTCCATAAAAGCTACGCTGAGAAGTATCCCGAAAGTTATGATGGATCTCTTCATGATGAAGTGGTTTACAGTGGCTCCAAATCCCTTACTGATGCCATCCCAGGCACAGACCTCGATGCCGGTAAGCTTGTACTTTCGCCTACGCGCACCTACGCTCCTGTATTGAAGGAAGTGTTTACCCACCACCGCCATCACATTCACGGCCTTATACACAACAGTGGCGGGGCACAAACCAAGGTGCTAAACTTTGTACAGGATTTACATGTTGTAAAAAATAACCTTTTCCCTGTGCCACCATTGTTCCGGTTGATCCAGGAAGAGTCAGCAACCCAATGGAAGGAAATGTACCAGGTATTCAACATGGGGCATCGCATGGAGATTTACCTGCCCGAAAAATTTGCTAATGATATTATTGCCGTAGCCCATTCTTTTGGTATTGAAGGGCGCATTATTGGACATTGTGAGAAAGCCCGGGGCCGTAGCCTTACCATTACTTCC
Source organism: uncultured Bacteroidales bacterium (assembly GCA_964453995.1). Taxonomy (GTDB): domain Bacteria; phylum Bacteroidota; class Bacteroidia; order Bacteroidales; family UBA7960; genus SKVR01. The sequence continues at coordinate 43,553 of CAYVQC010000036.1, forward strand.
GAAAAGGGGAATTTTCAATACCAATTGTAATCCCATCGATTTTTAGTAATTTTGCACTTCGCAGAATCGCACTGCAATCACCTTGGTATATGAGGTGTAATTTTTTGTATTTTAGGGTTTTACCTAAGAATTAATTATAGAAACATGTTACTGGAAAAATTAGAAGCCATAAACAACAGGTTTAAGGAAGTATCGCAACTGATAACCGATCCGGATATCATTGCAGATATGAAACGTTATATTCAACTCAATAAAGAGTACAAAGATCTTGAAGAGATCGTTGATGTTTACAAGGAATACAAGAACGTTACTGATAATATTGCTTCGTCAAAAGAGATCCTTGCCAAGGAAAAGGACGAAGAATTTCGTGAAATGGCCAAACTGGAACTGGATGAATTGAACCAAAGGCAGGAGAAACTTGAGGAAGAAATAAAAATATTGCTAGTACCCTCCGATCCGCAGGATGGAAAAAATGCCATTGTGGAGATCCGTGCCGGTACTGGCGGTGATGAGGCAGCCATATTTGCCGGCGACCTTTTCCGGATGTATATAAAGTACTGCGAAAAAAAGGGTTGGAAAACTGAGATCGTTGATATGAATGAAGGGACCTCCGGCGGATATAAGGAGATTGTCTTCAATGTGTCAGGCAATAAGGTTTATGGCACGTTAAAGTATGAATCGGGTGTGCATCGTGTGCAACGGGTTCCTCAAACCGAAACCCAGGGCAGGGTACATACCTCAGCAGCCACTGTTGCTGTATTACCTGAAGCAGATGAATTTGACATTGAATTAAAAGCCAGTGATATTCGCAAGGACACCTACTGCTCATCAGGTCCCGGTGGACAGTCGGTAAATACAACGTATTCTGCTGTAAGGCTTACCCACATTCCTTCCGGGCTTGTGGTTACCTGCCAGGACCAGAAATCTCAGATCAAAAACCTTGAAAAGGCTATGAAAGTGTTGCGTACAAGGTTGTTTGATATGGAATACAAAAAATACCTCGATGAGATAGCCTCCCAGCGTAAAACCATGGTATCTACAGGCGACCGGTCGGCCAAAATCCGCACCTACAACTACCCCCAGGGCAGGGTTACTGACCATAGAATTGGCCTTACGCTTTACAACCTTTCTGCCATAATTGATGGTGAGATCGAAGAGATTATTGACCAATTGAAAGTGGCCGAAAATGCAGAGAAACTCAAGGAAGGTGTTGCCTAATTAAAAAAATATCATGAAAAGGGAAGAACTCATCAGCCTGATCCGGAAAAAAAAATCTTTTCTTTGTGTGGGGCTTGACAGTGATCCGGGAAAAATTCCCGCCACACTGCAACACTATGATGATCCTGTTTTTGAGTTTAACCGCCGCATCATTGATGCCACGCTCCCTTATGCTGTGGCCTACAAACCCAACCTGGCCTTTTATGAGGTAAATGGCAGCCGGGGATTGGCTAGCCTTGAAAAAACCATGGCGTATATACATAGCCTGGAAGAACGGGTTTTTACCATTGCAGACGCCAAGCGCGGAGATATTGGCAACACTGCTGCCATGTATGCAAAAGCATTTTTCGAAACCATGAATTTTGATTCCATTACCCTGAGCCCCTACATGGGTATGGATACCCTGGATCCTTTCCTGCAATATGACAACAAGTGGGTTATTTTGCTTGCCCTTACCTCCAATCCCGGGGCAGAGGATTTCCAGATGCTACAGCCTCAGTTGCCTGCACTGCTTGAAAAACTGGGAGTAAAAACCTGCTACTGGAAAAAATTGTATGAATTGGTAGTAGAAAAGGCCGTACTTCTGCCAGCAGCTGAAAGGGTAATGTTTGTGGCAGGGGCAACCCAGGCCGAATTGCTCAAAGGGATAAGAGAAGTTGCACCCGACAATTTCCTGCTTGTACCAGGAGTTGGTGCACAGGGGGGAAGTCTCAGGGATGTGGCAGAATATGGGATGAACAAGGATTGTGGCTTATTGGTAAATGCTTCGCGAAGCATCATTTTCGCTTCCAATGGCCCTGATTTTGCCGAGGCTGCTGCCGGAGAAGCCAGGAGCATGCAAAACCAAATGGAGGAATTTCTTAAAAAGAAAGGGATTATCCAGGGTTGATGGGCTCCCCGTTTCAGAGTAGGTAAGGGTAATTCTTCCCTTAGCAGATGGTATGCCTGACAATTAGGACGAAAAGAAAAAGAGGCTGGCTTAAAAGTGTTCCTGGAATCAGGCTTTTGAGGCAACCTCTTTTTTATGGCTATATAACC
>CAYVQC010000037.1:0-29565 GCA_964453995.1 uncultured Bacteroidales bacterium
TTTGCGGACTGCAAAGGTAAAAGGTTTTTTATTGTTGACAAGGGTTTTTTTGAAACATCTCTAAAATTGTTTATAAGAGGCTGATTACCCGATGAAAAAGAACGCAATAATTTTTGATTATACAAGTAAAGATGAATAATAAGAAAAAAGGGAAATAAAATTACAAAAAAAAGTTCGTGAACACGAACAGTTTTATGATAAATCATCCCAAAAAAACATTAGTCAGATTTTCAGAATCTTACAACCACCAGTACATTTTCCTGTTCTTTTTTTCGAAGCTACATAAAAGATGGATAAATCTGAAAGGCAAAAATCGCTCAATGGGTTAGCTTGCCAACAATAGTTTCAATGGTTACCCCTTCAGCCTCTGCTTTATAATTTCGAACTACCCTGTGGCGCAGGATTGATTCGGCGATAGCATTAACATCTTCAATATCGGGCGAATACTTTCCATTTATAGCAGCATGGCACTTGGCACCAATAATGAGATATTGAGATGCTCTTGGACCTGCTCCCCAGTGGATATATTCTTTTGCAAAATCATTTGCCAGGGAAGATTGGGGCCTTGTTCCGGAAGCAAGTTTTACCGCATATTCAACAACATTATCTGGTACGGGAATCCTACGTACCAGTGCCTGGTAATAAATAATCTCATCAGCGGTAAGAATAACATCAAGCTGTGGTTTCAGATCAGAGGTTGTGTTTTTTACCACAAGCACTTCTTCATTGAAACTTGGATAATCAAGCCAAACATTAAACATAAACCTGTCAAGCTGTGCTTCAGGCAGCGGATATGTACCTTCCTGTTCGATGGGGTTTTGGGTTGCCAGTACAAAGAAGGGGTCATCCAGTTTATAGGTAATACCGGCAGCAGTAACAGACTTTTCCTGCATGGCTTCGAGGAGGGCCGATTGTGTTTTAGGAGGAGTACGGTTAATTTCATCGGCCAGGATGATATTGGCAAAAATGGGTCCTTTGATAAACCGGAAATTACGGTTTTCATCAAGAATTTCCGTACCTATAATGTCAGAAGGCATAAGGTCGGGGGTAAACTGAATGCGGCTGTATTTAAGCCCCAATGTATGCGCTATGGTATTTACAAGCAGTGTTTTGGCCAGACCGGGAACACCAACAAGCAAACAGTGTCCGCGGCTGAATATGGAAATGAGTACTTTTTTTATAACCTCTTCCTGACCAAAAATTACCTTCCCTATTTCACTTTTCAGCTTTACATACTGCCGGGCAAATGTATCAAGAGCTTCTACATCGGACTTAAAATTCATAATTAATTATTTTCTGTTTAGAAATCACTTTTAAAAGGTGCTGCTCACATTCCCGAGCCAGGGAGAGGTAAAATCGCAATCGCGAAACTCTTCGTTGATAAGGATATAGGTTGAAGAGATTTTAGAATGGACCCACTCCCTTACCACATTCCTCTTCTTCTCATCTAAGGCAAGTTGCTGAATAAAATCATAATCACCTTCCATGGAAGCAGGATGAGCTTCAATACGGTGCATTACCTTAACGATGCGAAATGCCTGTTTGCCTTCTTCTGTTAACATGGGTTGGGGTTTGGTAATTTCACCGACCTCGAGGGGATCAACAGCAAAAAACAAATCCTGGTCTATTTCTTCGTTTTTAAACCTTGTTGTGTTGGTATAGGGGTTGATCATAAGGCCACCGTTTATTTTTCCCGGGTCGGTTGAAAATTGGAGAGCGGCTTCCTCAAAAGTAATTTCATCATTAATAATGGCTGTACGTATGCTATCGAGACGAGATCTGGCTTCTGATAATTGGAGCGGGGAAACTTCGGGCTGCATAAGAATATGTCTTACATTAATTTGCTCTCCTCTTCTTTCAATCATTTGAATAATGTGGAACCCCGCCTGGGTTTCGATGATTTCGGATACCTCACCTGGTCGTAAAGCAAATGCTGTTGCCTCAAATTCAGTAAATAGCTCTCCCCTGCCATGAAAACCCAGTTCACCGCCTTTTCTTGCAGAGCCGGGGTCTTCTGAGTACAATATCGCCATAGTATTAAAGCTCTCACCTTTCAATATCCTATCCCTGATCTCAGCCAATCTGTTTTTTGTGTCTTCCAGCTCTTCGGGTTCAACCTCGGGTTGTATTACGATCTGTGCCAGTTCAGTTTCACTTTCCACAATAGGGATACTGTCTTCGGGAATACTATTAAAGAACCGTTTAACATCGGAGGGAGTAATCCTTACATCACTGGTAATACGGCCTTCCATTTGCTGGCTCAATTCCTGTTCCCTAACCAGGGGACGAAATTCATCCTTAAGTTCTTCGATGGTCTTTCCATAATATGCCTCGAGCTGTTCTCTTGAGCCAATTTGCTGAATAAAGAAACGAAGTCTTCTTTCGAGAACCTGTTCCACCTGAAGATCAGAAACTTCCACACTATCGATGATTGCCTGGTTAAACAGCAATTTCTGGTAAAGCATTTCATCGAGCAAATTACATAAGGGGTTTTCTCCCAATCTTATCCCCTGGGATTCAAGTTGTCGTTTCTGGTTATGAAGATCTGAACGTAATATGGCACTATTGCCAACTACCGCCACTACCTGGTCTATTACGACCCGGTCCTGACCATGACCTTTGTTTTGGGAAAAAGTAAATAACAATATGCCAAGGATAAGAAATACTCTAAAGGAAAAATTCATATGTAATTTGATTATAAAATTAATGTTTCAACAGAATGATCAATAAATCTCAAATACGCCATTGCCTATGGCTTCTTTGTAAAGGTTCTGACGGAATTCGTTTATAAGAGCTTGTTTTCTATGGTTAAGTATAATTGCTTTAATATTATCCACCTCAAAGATCAAGGGAGAAGAACTTCCTTCGAGCTTGTAATCCCTGATATACAGGAAGTACCGATAAAACTCATCATTCAGTTCAATAAACCTGTTGTTTCTCAGAAATGATTCATGATTAGAAGGATTCAGAGGAATTTCACGCAGTATATCGGAAAAAACAAACCAGGACTCCTGATCCAGGAAAAATGCAGCGGCATGGTTGAGGCTGTATTCTTCAAGTTTAACAATATCCTCCATGTCGTCAGAACGTATCAGGCGTCTTACCTGATTTATATCCGGGGCATCAACGGGTAGCTTAACAAAGTTCAGTTTTACAATACTCTCTCTTAAGCGGAATTCATCCTGATGCTGTTCATAATATTCCTCAAGCAACTGGTCGGTAATGAGTGTATCTAAATTTTTACTGATAATTTCATTCTCATAAGTAAAAATTAGCAATGAGTTGCGGTAATCATCAATTTTTCTTTGAATATTGGGCATATCAGCCGAGAGGTTTTTTTCTGCCTCATACAGGTAAATCTGTTGCCTCACCCAGTTTTCAATGAACCTATTTACGATTACGGTGCTGTCATCAGAGCTTGTTCCGGGGGGAAACAGCCCCTGCAGATCGGACTCATAAAGGTATTTATCATGTACCCTGGCAAGTTGTTCTCCTGATTTTCCTCCATTCATGCATGAAGAAAGTAAACCAGCAATAAGGAACAATATTAAGAATAATCTATACATTCAATGGAATTTCTGAGAAATGAAGAAAATAATATTCTAGTAGATGATCTTATTCAGCAATGAGTTTAAGAGCATCCGTATTAACCATGTACTTATATTTGCTGCGCAATTCATTGATCCATTTTTCTTCCAGGTAATTCTGGTAATCAGCAATTACCAGACCCCTGATTTCGTTTAGCTTTTTGGGACCTTCAGGAATAAAATCGAGCACCCATACCACAGCATAGTGTCCATTGTGCCTGATCACATCTGAAACACCGGTATTACGATCCAATGAAGAAAGAGCGGGTTTTTCACTTACTTCAAATACTCCTTTCTCGGCTGACACTTTGAGATGGGAGTCTTTGTTGAACCCGGCCATAAGGTCTTCATGTGTTACATTCCGGCGCAGCGCCTTACGAATGGTTTTTCGTCCTGCTTTTGCTTCTTTTTCATCATCGAATGAATAAATTATTGCATCATAACGATCGTCCCACATGTAATCCGCGATGTTTTCATTGTAAAAATTACGAAGTCCTACCGTATCCTGCATGGCTTTACTCCAAACTTTCTGGTCTGTTAGTTCAAAAAGTAAAATTCCATCATGGTATTCGTTCATGATTCTTTTAAACTCGGGGTATTTTTCCGGAAGTCTCTGCTCTTCATAGGCCAGCAATGTTTGTTGCGTAAAGTTATTATACATAGTAGTTACGTATGCCCTAACCGATTCAGGTGTTCTCATTGCCTGGGTGCTAAGCAGATAATCAGCAAAATCTTGTTGAGAATAGGTTTTCCCTGCAAAAGAAAACAACACTGCATTGGTTTTACCGATTTTAGACTTATCCCATTTGCCTTCGAAAATGGTTGAATCTACATTTTCAAAAAATACCTCAAGGTTTTCATTCATCTCTTCGAAGTTGTATTCCTTTTTCAGTCTTTCAACAACAACCTGCTGGCTCAACGAGGCTCTTGCATCGCGCGAAATTTTATTTTTCATCTCAGCCATTGCATCTTCTTCTGAAGGCAGGCTCTTTTCTATCAGTTTGATGATGTGCCAGCCGTATTGGGACCTCACGGGTTGAGAGATTTGATTGTTTTCATTAAGCGCATTAATGGCTTTGATAAACTCAGGCACCATCCTGTTGGAAGTAAATTGAGGTAACTCACCCCCTCTTCTGCCCGATGCTTTATCATCAGAAAATCTTTCAGCAAGGGTTTTGAACTCTTCCCCTTCTAAAATATTTTGATGAATTTCCTGGATTTTTTCTTTTGCCTGGTTTTTCTGTTGCTCGGTTGCATTTTCGGGAAGGCTGACCATGATATGGGCAACTTTTGCCCTACCCATAGCCGGAAGCTTATCAGTGAGTTTGATCAGGTGATATCCAAAGTCAGTTCTTACAGGATAGGAAAGCTCTCCCACCTCTAAGTTATAGACTGCATTTTCAAAGGGATAAACCATATCCAATACCGAGAAATAACCCAGGTCACCACCATTACCTCTCATGGGAGGGCGATTGGCAGTTGCGGGCATTCCTTTGGCAGAAGGATCGTCGGAATATTGTATTGCCATTTCCCTGAAACTTTCGCCTTCTTCAATTTTCTTTCTCAGCTCCATGATTTTATTCCAGGCGGCCAGGGTATCAGCAGGACTTGCATGTTTCTCAAGATTGATAAGAATATGAGAAGCCCTCAGGTCATAGCGCATACGGTCCAATGCTTCATCGAGCAATTGGTTGGAAACTTCCTGATCGGTAAGATAAGGCACTGCCAGTTGTTTTCTGTATCCCTCGAGTTCATCAATAAAGGTTGCATGGGTATCAAGACCCATTTGCATGGCTTCATATACTTTGAGGTTGAAATTGATGAACAATTCCAGGTACTCTTCCATGGATTTTGGATCCATAACCTGGGGATTGAGATTATTCTTGGAATAAACATATTCAAATTCGTAAACGGTAATCTCCCGGTCGTTGATTTTAAGCAATACTGAATCACTGGTATTGTTCGTACTGAAAAGTGGTTTTATAAAACTGAAGCTTAACAGAACGATCACTAAAATTGCATTTCTCATAATGAACAGGTGTATTTTCTTTTAAAGGAATTAATGAACAATTCTTTACTTAAACTAATTAACAGACCATTTAGTATTTATTGTCGTGAATAATTAGGCGCTTCGCGGGTAATGGTAACATCGTGTACATGACTTTCGCGAATACCTGCATTGGTGATTCTAACGAAAGTTGCTTTCTTGAGGCTTTCAATATCGGGTGCACCACAATATCCCATACCTGCTCTCAATCCACCCACCATTTGATGGACAACTTCAGATAAGGTACCTTTGTAGGGTACACGTCCGACAATACCTTCAGGAACGAGTTTTTTCACATCATCCTCCACATCCTGGAAATACCGGTCTTTGGACCCGGATTGCATGGCTTCCACAGAACCCATGCCACGGTAGGTTTTATATTTCCTTCCTTCAAAAATGATGGTTTCTCCTGGTGATTCCTCTACACCTGCAAACTGCGATCCTGCCATAATACATGATGCACCGGCGGCAATAGCTTTAACGATATCTCCTGTAAACCTGATGCCACCATCGGCAATCACCGGAATACCTGTTCCTTCCAGGGCCTTTGCCACATCATATATTGCAGTAAGTTGGGGTACTCCTACCCCGGCTACGATCCGTGTGGTACATATAGACCCGGGACCGATACCTACTTTTATTGCATCAGCACCTGCCTTTAGCAGATCTTTGGCAGCTTCGGCGGTAGCAATATTTCCTACTACAATATCCAAACCGGAAAAGTTCTTTTTGAGGAGTCTTGTCATGTCCAGTACCCCTTTTGAGTGGCCATGGGCGGTATCAACCACTACACAATCAACCCCGGCTTCCTGCAGGGCAGCCACTCTGTCCTGGGTATCAATGGTAACACCTACGGCAGCAGCCACCCTCAAACGGCCTCTTTCGTCTTTACAGGCATTGGGTCGTTCTTTGATTTTCAGGATATCTCGATAGGTAATTAACCCAACAAGCTTATATTCTTTATCCACTACGGGGAGCTTTTCTATTTTGTGTTGCTGAAGAATTTTTTCAGCAACAGAGAAATCGATAAATTCGGTGGTTGTAATAAGGTTTTCGCGGGTCATTACTTCACTTACGGGCCGGGCAAGGTCTTTTTCGAATCTCAAATCCCTGTTGGTAATGATCCCCACAAGTTTGTTCCCATCACTAACCACAGGTATTCCACCAATTTTGTATTCTTTCATGATCTGCAAGGCATCACCTACAAGAGCATTCTCATGAAGGGTAATGGGATCTATGATCATGCCGTTTTCTGAACGCTTAACCTTACGCACCTTGCTGGCCTGGTCTTCGATGCTCATATTTTTATGAAGTACGCCCAAACCGCCTTCCTGGGCCATGGCAATTGCCATACGCGATTCAGTAACAGTATCCATGGCGGCAGAAACAATGGGGATCCGCAAAGAAATATTCCTTGAGAAAAAGGTGTTTACGTTTACATCTCGGGGAAGAACTTCTGAATAGGCAGGAACAAGAAGTACGTCATCATAAGTAAGACCAAGACTCATGATTTTGGAGGATTGATTTTCCATTGGTTAGGCTTATTTATTTAGAGTGCAAAAGTATTAAAATTTGTTGAGCGCCCATTAATAAAAATCTAAAAATCAAAGGAAGCCTGCATAGATCTTAGTCAGCCATAATTCAATCGGATCGAATGATTTGGCAAGACTCCTGGAAATTCTACCTTATCAGAATCACAGCTCCTCTTTTTTGGTTTTTTTCCCCTGAAGGGTCAGTAAAGGTAATAATCCATGAATAAACACCGGGTGGAGCAGGTGAACCGTCGTGATTGCCGTCCCATCCTGCATGCATATCGGTAGAGGAAAAAACCTGTGTTCCCCACCGGTTGATCACAACCAGTGAAAAAGAGCCAGGGGTAAAGAAAGGGAAAAAAGCTTTAAAGTACCTGTTTTCGGGGATCTGGCTCATGGGTTTAAATGCAGATGGCACAAATACCTCCACATCAGAAAGAAGTTCCACTGTATTGGAGTAGACCGTATCGGCAAACCCAAAAGGATTACCTGGTGCTTCCAAAGCCATAATCCGGTAACTCAATGATCCTGATAGCAAATCGGGGTTGGTAAATGACAAATCATCTTCAAAAGAGTTGGTTGAGGGGGTTAGGGTGGCAAGATTTTCGAACCCGCCAGGATCATTGGTTTTGCGCTGCACAATGTAGCTTTCGACACCCGCATCTAACCATCCCTGGTAATTGTTCCACTCCAGAATATTGATGCCAGGCGTGGATTGATCAATGCGGAGATGCATTGTACCGAACTGTTCCGATTGCAGCACGCTCATCCTGCAGCTGTCCAGCACCTCCACCATATAGTACACAGCACCCATGGCCGGATCGGCTGAGTTGTCTTCGTAAAAAATGTCATTGTCAGAAGTAATCAGTGTATCCAATACCTGGTACTCGCCGGGTGAATTGCCTTCCTGTTTGATCACATAGGCAGGATCGGGAACAGAATTATCGGCATGCAAATGAATGTTTACGGCATCATTTCCTTCGGCAACCGACACTTTGCGAAAATGAAGAAACCCGGGCTCGGGAAGAAAATCTACTGTTGCACAGCGAATATTGGAGGTGGAAGTGATTCCTGTATCTTCCTGTTGGGTTTTTATCCTGAAACAATAGTTGCCCGGCAGATCTGCTCCTGTAAGGGCTTCCGGCACCTGGCCCCCGGTTTCGAGCACCTGCTGGAATTGGCTGCCATCAAACGACATCTCAACAAAGTTCTTATGGAAAGGAGAAGGTAACGGTTGAGGCTCACCTGCTGTGGTTGTTAAACTGTAGTTTTGCCAGTTAAGTAGAAATTGTTTAAGGCAAATATCTGCCTGGGGAATATCAAGCCAGGTTGTTTGGTGTGCTTCCATGCTTACAGCAATATTATCACCGTTCAAATACCTGGCAACCACATAATAGGAATAGGCCTTGTTTTGGGCATTTATGCCTGTATCAGTAAAGGAGCTTTGATCAAGTGGTACCTGAGTAATGACTGCGTAAAGGCCATTGTCGAGTTTTCGATGTACTTCAATAAAGCCTTCTTCAACATCTGTCACCAGGGTCCAACCGATAATGATGTGATTGTTCTCCAATACACTTACAGAATCTACCTTGATGGAAGAGGAAAAACCTGATTTTTCGCTACTGTATGCCTTGCCTGGCAGGTGAAAGATCAAAAACGGCAAAGCCAGGCAAAGAAACCGGCATATACCCACCAAACCAGTAAAAGAAAACCAAAGGTTCATATATTTCAGGAGTTTAAGGTGGTTTAAGGTTTTGTTTTTTATTAAAACCGAAAATCTCGTGTAATATTTTATCCTACCATCAACTGGATCATTTCATTTTCATTAAAATACTTTTCTGCCATTTCCATCACATCAACCGGAGTAATGGCATTAAGTTGAGGTAAAAAATCATTATAATGATCGTAATCAAGACCAAACAAGAGGATTTCCTTAAAACGTTCCATCTGCATGAAGGGGCCGTCGAAAGACCTGAGAAAGCTGGCAGACAAATAATTTTTCAGCATCAGAAGCTCCTCATCTGAAGCAGGCTGCTGCCTCAATCGTGTAAGTTCCTTAAGTATCTCTTCAGTTGCCATTTCTTTCACATCAACACCCACCTGGGTAGTGATAAAGAAATAAGCATGGCGCATAAGTGATACCAGGGCAGAGTTTATTCCGTATGTAAATCCTTTGTCCTGCCTTATATTGGTCATTAACCGTGAACCAAAATATCCTCCCAGCAAGGTATTGGTAATGGAGATACGATGATAATCGAGATGCGTGCGATTGGGCATGAGCTTGCCAATCCTTAGTGATGCCTGCAAGGTACCTTCCAAAGGTATAAACTCCTTTACCACCTTACTTTTTACGGGGAATGCCCTAATGGGTGCTACTTCCTCATCAGGTTTTCGAAACCAGTTAGATTCCTGGATCTTCTGGTTTAGCAATGGGATAAAGTTGTCTGGCAGGATACCTGAGGCAAAACAGTAGCAATTTCCCGGATGCAAAAACCTGTTATAGTAGTTTTCCACATCTCCTCGGGTGAGCTGATCAAAATCTTGCAGTTGCAGGATTGAACCATAAGGATGATCAGCACCAAAAACAAGTTGGTTGAAATGTACCCTGGCCAGATGACTTCCTTTTTTTTGGTTCACGATGTGCTTTTGCCTGCGATCGCTCAGCAGGATATCAAGCTCTTCATCGGGAAATATGGCTTGTGATATAATTTCCAAAACAATGTCCAAAACGGTATTCAGGTGCCGGGTAAGAGCAAAAAACCCAACTGAAATAATGTCTTTTTGAGCTTCAACTATCAAGCTTACCCCATAAAAATCCCACAGTGCGTTCAACTGCCGTGAAGTTTTATTCCTTGTTCCTGTCTTCAGCAGGTTTGTAGCAGCATAAGCCTGCAAAGGCTTCTCCTGGTTGTAGCTGCCTACCCTGAAAAGAAATTCAATTTTTGCTATTTCCTGCGTACCTCCTCTAAGGATCCAAACCGGAATATTATTTGCCAACTGGTCTTCTTCCGGTTTCAAAAATCCCACCTTATCAATCATTTTCACTTTTGGTGGCAGGCTGCGAAACATTGTATTATTATCCATAAAGTTTATTTCCTTATTTTTTTGCCAGGTAATGCAGTTCTGAAACCTGCTCAGGTCTGAAGATGTTTTTTGCAGTTTCCTGAACTTCTTCCCGGGTGAGATCAAAGTACTTTTGTATTTGCTCATTGAGCAATGCAGCATCGCCAAGGCATTCGTACCAGGCAAGATTGACCGATCTTGACAGGATACCAGCCTCTGCAAAAGTATGGTTCGCCTCAATCTTATTTTTAATCTTCTGAAATTCATAATCATCAATCTCTCCGTAGGCAAGTGCCATGAGTTCTTCCCATAATGCTTCCCTGGCCGTATGAATATCCTGCCCTGGGTTTAACCTCCCTGTTATGGCCAGGAAACCTTTATCGAAGCTACCACTGATCCATGCATTGGTTTCAGAAAAGATCTTTCTTTTCTTTACCAGGTTTTCTCTCAGGCGGCCCGATTGCCCTCCTGCCAGGATATCGGTAATCACATCGGTGGTATAGAAATTATCATCCAACCTTGTTCCTGTGTGGAAGGCCAGATAAATTTCATCGTAGGGCACATCTCTTTCCACTGCCAGTTTGCGCGCCTGGGTTTGTGGGGGCTCAGCTGGCAGATCTCGCACTATAGGTTTGCCGGAAGGGATTTCTGCAAACCATTTCCGGATCAGCTCGAGGGTAGGTTCCGCTTCCACATTGCCCGACACCACGAGTATGGCATTATTGGGCCTGTAGTATTTAAAAAAGAACTCTTCAACCTGTGCAAGATTGGCACTTTTAATATGTTCTATACTTTTGCCAATGGTAGGCCACTGATAAGGATGTACTTTGTAGAGCAGGGGCCTGAGCAGCAGCCATACATCCCCGTAGGGCTGATTCAGGTAGGATTGCCTGAATTCTTCGGTGACTACATTTTTCTGAATTCTGAGTTTTTCTTCCGAAAAACTTAAACCAAGCATCCGGTCAGACTCCAGCCAGAGGGCTGTTTCCAGGTTATGTCGGGGCAAGGTAAGGTAATAGTTGGTAATATCATTATTGGTGAAGGCGTTGTTTTCACCCCCGGCCAATTGCAGGGTATTGTCATAACCTGGGATGTTGACAGATCCTTCAAACATAAGATGCTCAAAAAGATGTGCAAAACCGGTATGGTCGGGGTGCTCATCGCGAGCCCCTACATTATACAATACATTTACAACAGCAATTGGGGTGGATCTGTCCTGGTGGATCAGCACCTTTAGCCCATTATCGAGAACAAATCTTTCAAAGTTTACCATAATACAACAAAAACACAAAGGTATGAATAAAAGATTCCTTAATGTACCCAGGGATAAATCACAATGGAATTACACCAAACACTTCCGGTACGCCAATGTTTGCTGCACGGAATACGCAAAATGAAACCAGATTGGGCCGAAAACAGGAAATTAGATTTATTGACGCACAAAAATATCTTCTTTTTTTTGCGGTCTTTTGTCTGTAATCCACCTGAAATTTTGCAAAAATCTTTCTTCTGAAGGGATCTTATCCGGCGGGAAAAGGTTAGCATCCGAATCGGTATAAAGAATGATGGAACTAACCTGGTTTTCTTCAATATAAATGGTGATATCTGATGAGAGTGATTTATTGATCCCTATGAGCTCTTCATTTTCTTCGCGGGCAAAATAAAGAGCCTCTCCATTGCCAAATACATCAATCCGCTTAAGTTCATTGTCAAAAAAATGAGCGATGATATTCTTACCCTTTATCTGATTGAAGGATATACTGTCTTCCATGGAAACGATAAAAGCAGCATCAAAAAGATGTATGCTTTCTACACGGTTATCTTCAGCGGTTTTCACCTCTATCCTTTGGGCTGTGAGCTGGTGGTTTTCTGACCATATAACAGGATCATTGTAAAGATAAATTGTTGAATCAGAAAAATTATATACTATTGAATCGGCTATTCCCTGCAGGTCAGTTTTAAAGATTTTGGCCCTGTTCCAGGCGAACAATAATTCGCGCTGGTTTTCCTCATCATTAACAGATCGCAGGGTATCGGCATGCATAAAAAGGGAGTCGTTGTTGGCCACAACGGTAAGCAATGCATCGACGGTAACTTCGGAAAGAAATTCTTTTTCAAAATGTTCTGCTTTTTGGCCTGTAACAAATGTTTGCTGAACGGAGTCCTTTAGCATTACATTCCTGATGGCTCTTCCATAGCCAAGGTTCCTGTTGTAAAAAAGGCTATCACCTGCCAGAAATTGTTCCCCATTGGTAAAATATGCCTCCTTGCTGAATCTCGCAATATCATTCTTTGTATCGTACCATCCGTTGCGGCAAAAAATTGTATTCTCTTCACTTACTATGGTAGTAGGTCCGAAAAAATAGGCAATTTCAGTAAGGGTATTATACCGAAGGGTATCTGAATTCATAACGTAATCCGGATTTAGCAGGTTTACGCTGTCTTTGAAGAAGAAGTTCTTTTCATCGGCAAAGTAAAACCCCCATTTGCTGGTGAGGGTATTTTCAATGTCAACAATTTTTCCCCCGTCAGTATAATTGGCTGTATTGGTTTCCAGATTGTAAAAAAGATGCTGGGTGGTAAGGGTCATCTGGTTGTCGATCATTTTCACATTGCCGTGCAGTTCGGCAATCCGGGTATTGCCATCGTAAAACAGCTTATCTCCGTATATTTCAATGGTATCATTTACCTGGATATGGACATTGCTGTACGCGTTGAAGCGGTTATCGTCGATAAATTGCCAGGCGCTGTCACACACCATGGTGGCATCCTCGTGCTTAAATTTCACATCACCGATCAACCTTCTTGCATCGGGAGCAATGGACCGATCAAAGCGGGTTACCTCCGCATGAACCAAATCCACACGTGTAGCTTTACTTTGCTCCTGCGCAGCAAGAAACGGGCTGTGCAGGAGCACAAATCCAAAACAAAGGAAAAAAAGTCTTATTATCATAAATGGTTAATGTAACACGATCTTGTGTGTTAACCCTGAAAAAGCAATTTTATTGTTTAGCTTTTCCACTGGTCAGTACCAAAGTAGGTTTTTACTTCCTGCTGAATAACAGGAGATAACAAAAGGATGGCAACAAGATTGGGGAGGGTCATAAAAGTGATCACCATATCCACAAAGCTCCATACCAGGTCAAGCCCCCAAATGGCTCCGAAAAAGACAAAAACAGAGTAAAGATAGTAATAAGGTTTAATGGCTTTTTCGCCAAAGAGGTAATTGGCAGCCCTGGAACCATAATACGACCAGCTGATGATTGTGGAAAAGGCAAACAAAAGCAGTCCTACTGAAACGATATGTGGAGCAATATGGCCCAGGTTAACTTTTGCCAGCCCTGTTTCGAAAGCAACAACCGTCATACCCACGCCGGCAATTCCACTTTCCCATGCGCCGGTCATAATGATAACCAGAGCCGTAAGGGTGCAGATAAAGATTGTGTCGATAAAGGGTTCGAGCGATGCTACCATACCTTCGCGCAGCGGATAAGGGGTTTTGGCTGCTGCATGCGCCATAGGAGCAGATCCTTGACCTGCCTCATTGGAAAACAATCCACGACGCACACCCATGGTAAGGGTAAGAATAAAAGCTGATCCCACAAATCCACCGGTAGCAGCTGTTCCGGTAAATGCATCATTGAGAATAAGGTAAAAGCTTGAGCCGATCTTATCATAATTCAGGCCGATTACCAATATAGCTGCAAGAAAATAAACCACCGCCATAAAGGGTACAAGCTTGGAGGTTACTTCAGCAATTCGCTTAAGACCACCAATCACGATCAATAAAACCAGCATAGCAATGAGTAAGCCGATTAAAATACTGGGCAGCTGGTCGGCATAGCTTTGCAGAAAACTAAAGCTGCCGGTAAGCCAATTGGTAATGAATGAAAAATTGTAGTTTGTCACCAATACGTCGGTCATGGAATTGGACTGTGCCATATTGCCTGTTCCCAGTGAGCAGATCACAGCTGCTGCAGCAAAAATTACGGCAAGGGTTTTGGCATGGCGCCCTAGTTTATCCTTCAACCCATATTCCATGTAGTACATGGGGCCACCGGAAACTGTTCCATCGGAATTGAATTTACGGTATTTCAACGCCAGTGTACATTCTACCAGTTTGAGCATCATACCAAAAAAACCGGTAATCCACATCCAGAAGATAGCACCAGGTCCTCCCAGGTATATGGCAAGTGCAACTCCCACAATATTTCCTGTTCCTACAGTTGCTGAAAGAGCCGTAGTAAGAGCCTTGAAATGGTTGATATCCCCTTCATCACCTTTCTTTGAAAAGCGTCCTGCTACAACATGCAATGCATGCCTGAATTTGCGGATATGCAGAAAGTTAAGTTTGAAGGCAAAATAAATACCTGTGGGCAGCAAAAGTGCCAGCAACAAATACCCTCCTACATAATTATTATAGAGAGTAATTACGTGGTTGAGTTTTTCCAGAAAGTCAGTCATGAAGTTGGGTTTAGGTTTATTTGATCAGTCCGATTGTATTGAGAAATACGATAGCAATAGCAACAGGAGCGATAAAACGTATAATGAAACTAAATACTGTGAATAATTTCAAGGTAAGTGTTCCGCCATTAGACAACTCATTTTTCACCTGGTGCTGTTTCATATACCAACCCACAAAAATTACAATAAGCAAACCACCCAGGGGCAACAAAACATTGGAAGCGACAAAATCGAGTGCGTCAAAAATATTTTTACCGGCAATGGTTACTCCCTCGAAGGTACTCCAGGAAAGGGTACAGAAAACACCCACAAAAGCAGCCGCTACCATGGTAATGAGGGTTGCCTTCCTGCGCGAGAAAGAAAACTCTTCAGCCAAATATGCTACTACTACCTCCATAATAGATATGGATGATGTAATAGCTGCAATAGACAGCAGTATAAAGAATGCAATGGCAATATAATATCCACCGGTCATTTGCTGAAACACATTGGGCAGAACCATAAAGATCAACCCTACACCACTATCAGGTTGCATCCCCAATGCAAAAACCGCAGGAAAAATGGCAATACCGGCAAGAACAGCAATAAAAACATCGGCAATAGATACCTGAAATGCAGTAGATGTCAGGTTGGTGTCTTTGGGAAAGTAGGATGCATAAGTGATCAACGCTCCCATACCTATGCTTAATGAAAATGCAGCCTGCCCCAGGGCACTCAACAATACCCCGGAGTTAATTTTAGAAAAATCAGGTTGAAATAAAAACTGTAAACCCGCTATCGATCCTGGCAAAGTAAGCGAACGGATGCATAAGGCAATAAGCAGAATCAATAAAAAAGGCATCAGTATTTTGGAGTATTTCTCAATTCCTTTTCTTACACCAAATAAGATAATAACCGCGGTAAGTACCAGGAATATCATTTGCCAGAGTACAGGCATTGTTGCAGAAGACATGAACTGGGTAAAGATATCATTCAGCGCCGCCGGATCATGTCCTTTGAAACCGTTGATCAACGAAAGGTAAACATAGTGCAGGGTCCAGCCTGCTATTGTACTGTAAAAAGCCAGGATGACAAAAGCGGCCACGATGCCCATGATCCCAATTACGGGCCACCAGGTTCCGGGGGCAATACTGCGAATAGCCCCGTAAGCATTCTTTTTTGCTCTGCGACCAATAACAAATTCAGACAACATCACAGGAATTCCCAACAACACAACGAAAGACAGGTAAACCAGCAGGAATGCTCCGCCTCCACTTTCTCCAACCATATATGGAAACCTCCAGATATTCCCCAAACCAATTGCCGATCCTGCTGCTGCCGCAACGATTCCGAACTTGCTGGTAAAGCCGTCACGCTTCCCCTGATGCTGAATTTCCATAGTATATGAATTGATTGATGTATGTTCTGATTTCGTTTTTTTTAGAAAAGGTCAAAAATAACAAAAATCTTTTTCAATCAACCAAGCAATTGGAATTAGCAAAAATTTAATAAAAACGTGGTACCGGTTCACCATGCAATGGCATTATCAATACTTCCATTATTGATCAATACGATATCGGCGGGTTTTATCTTTTTGCGGAGAAAGGAGAAAAATTTCCTGGCTGGCATCTCTTTTACAACCCCCTGCCACAGGTCATCACTGTAAAGTGCATTGGTAATGCGGCCGCCATCCACAATGAGTTTCGCACCCGGTTCAAGAATAACCGACGCTTGGGGCACCATCTCCAGGGTACCGGTGATATGCAATGTAGCACCCTTACGCACCCTTATATCCTGGTAAAACTTTATATTGAACGGCCATTTCTGGTCTGTAGAGATCACATAAGGATTTTCAGAATATGCCCATGAGTATTTGCGCACACTCTTCAGTGCAAGCGCGCGGTTCATACGCCCCATCTGGAGAGGAGTTATGCTGCCCGGGTTTTTATTGCCTCCCATCAGGTTGTTGGTGCAGGTAGTTTCCGGGTCATCTATATCGCAGTTCCATCCCCCCTGGTGGTAGCAGACATCACAGCCGGGCCTCAGGTTTTCGCACCACTCCTGCTTTTCAAACCCAAAAAGATCGAACAAAAAATCGGGATGGTTAAAACCACAGTATTCTGAATCATAGGGATGCCTTAGCCCAAGATTGTGACCCAACTCATGAGCGATATGCAGCATTCGACCCCAGCTCAGATATGTTTCCGGATCAAAATCCTCAGGGACAAAAGTTACAACAAATCCATCAGCTTCAATCCTGGCTCCCGACGGAAATGTAGCATAGCCGGAAGCTCCGCGGCAACGGCCATGATTGAAATGGATATTGAGATAGCGTCTTTTGTGAGGAAATTCACGAAAAACATATTCATTCAGCCTGTAACCATCGCCACAGCCTACACCATAATGTTTGCTACTGCGAATAAAGGTAATATCCATAAGAGCAAACCGGATGTGGCTGTCGCGTAGATATTCTATACCAGCTACAGGAACCAGGGGTGGTGCAACTTTTGAAAAAATCAGGTTGAGCTTTTCTACCATATCATAGAACTGCCCGCGGATAATATCGTTGTCAGGCAGGTTGCCTGTACCATCGTCTTTTTGCCAAATATTAAAGGAAAGGTAAATGGTCTTCGTAACCGTATTGAGCGGTGTGCCTGGAATGTAATTTTTCTGATGCATGAAATAATCCGTTACCTCCTCATCGCTCATCGGGTCATTGCGTGTGGAAGTGGCAACATGCCCGGATGATTTATCGCCAGCCCACTCATTGGCAAAAGTCGGAGAAGATACATAGCAAAAAAGAAAAGCAGAAAAGACAACAAGAATTCGGAAATGATTCATTGATAGCATATTTTAAAACCAGAGGAAAGATACAAATGAAAAAGGGAAAAACAAATAATGTACCGTAACCGGGTTAAGCTCCAGAATACCTCTGACACAAGCATCGATTAACAGATTTTAACTTGTATTTTCGGCGCGATTATTATAATTTTCCTATTGTTAATCTTAATTTATATCTTACTGGCGCTGTTGGTAGTTTTTGCAAATAATTCATTCAGAGGGGTAATATGAGCTGGAAAGACTATTTTTATTTCACCAAAACAGAAAGAAACGGTATCACTGTATTGGTATTGTTGATCGTTCTGATCGCTTTGTATCCTTTTATTCACAGATATATCTTCCCGGTAACCTCTTATCGGTATGAAGAATTTATCGAAAAAGTGGATCACCATAACAAGTTGCTGGCAGATTACCAGAATGCTAAAAAGGCAATTGAGGCACAAAAGGAAAAAGCTCGCCAATTGAGGTTCGAAGCGCAAAAGGTGCAGTTAACTCCTTTCCTGTTTAATCCCAATGAACTGAGCCATGAGGAGCTTACCGGAATGGGGCTTCCTGACCGCGTAGCCCGCAATATAGTGAGCTAT
This sequence comes from uncultured Bacteroidales bacterium, assembly GCA_964453995.1. GTDB lineage: Bacteria > Bacteroidota > Bacteroidia > Bacteroidales > UBA7960 > SKVR01. The sequence continues at coordinate 18,098 of CAYVQC010000037.1, forward strand.
CGCAATGCAGGTGGCAGTTTCAGCTTCAGAGAAGACCTGGAAAGAATTTATGGTCTCAATGAAAAATTGTATGCGCAACTGGAAAGTTTTATTGACCTCCCCTCCCGGAGCGAAGTTGCTGCACGGAAGGCTGCGGAACGTCTGGAAAACAAGAAAAACACAACAGCTGGTGAAAATACGGCAAAAAGCTTTTTCAACAGAGAACCTGTACGCATCAATATCAATACCGCCGATACTATCGAATGGCAAAAACTACGTGGGATAGGACCTGTTTTCAGCCGGAGGATCACCCGCTACAGGGAAAGATTAGGTGGTTTTTACTCCCTGGAACAGCTGAGGGAAGTTTTTGGAATGGATTCCACAAGGTTTGACCAGATATATGAGTTTGTGTATCTTGACAGCATCCAACTGCAGCAAATCAATATCAATACGGCTGATTTTGTTACTCTCGTGAAACACCCCTACCTGGAGAAACACCACGTAAATTCTATATTACAGATGCGCGAAATACACGGAACCTACCAGTCGGTGGAAGATATTAAAAAATCACATCTTATTGATGCAGAATTGTTTCAAAAGATCCAGCCATACCTGACAGTAACAGACCCACCCTGATACATTTGCAAGACCTCCACCGGAATCATTTACTGATCATTCATTAAACAAAACCTGAAAAGGCTTGTTATTTAGACAAAGACTAAATTAACACAAGTAAGTATTGTACTTTATCATGCTAAGAACTTGGGTTTTTACCTGAAAAAAATGAAACAAACCGAATCAAAACAGACAAAAACGATGAAAAAAAAACTCACAGGTTGGATCGCTTTATTGGCAATCCTTTTGGTATCGTGCCAGCAGGCAGCAGAAAGTTCAGAAACAGATACGGGAACTGAAACACAAACCGAACAAGAAGTTAATCAAAATGTAAACTATCAAACTGAATTAGTTATGAAAGACGGAATGCACACATTATCAGAATTACCCTATGCTTACGATGCGCTGGAACCCCATATTGATGCGCAAACCATGGAGATACACCATACCAAGCATCATCAGGCCTATGTAAATAACCTCAACAATGCCATTAAGGATACAGATATGGCAGACAAAACCCTTGAGGAAATTTTTGCCAACATGAGCCAATATCCTGTAGCAGTGAGAAACAATGGTGGTGGACACTGGAACCATGATCTTTTCTGGAAAGTAATCTCTCCTGACGGAGGAGGACAACCCGGAGGAAAATTGCTTGCCGCCATTGAAGAAAAATTTCAATCCTTTGACAATTTCAAGGAAGAATTTAATAAAGCTGCGGCCACACGTTTCGGCAGCGGCTGGGCATGGTTGGTTGTTGACAGCAATGGTCAGATACATGTATCCAGTACTCCCAACCAGGACAACCCCCTTATGGATATTGCCGAAGTAAGAGGAACCCCCATCCTGGGTATTGACGTGTGGGAACATGCTTATTATCTGAAATACCAGAATAAAAGACCAGAATACATCAATAACTTCTGGAATGTTATCAATTGGGCCGAAGTAGAAAAAAGATACGAAAGCCTGGTAAACTAATTTCATAGTTCCTTTTTTAGATTGGTGCGGTGAGGCAATGCTTCACCGCTTTTTTTTTTGCTTCTCTCAAAACACAGGCGTTTTCTTTCGTCCTGGCAATGAGAACAATAACTCTTAAAAACTCAAAAACCAGCCGGATAATTTTCTGCTGCTTTTGTACGCTAACAGGAAATCAAAAGGTTTTAATTAGTTTTGTAACACTCACCAGATACTAAAAAAATGCGGATTGTACTCATTACCATAATTCTGCTCAGCCTGGCAATCAGCACAAATCGTGCAGGACCGTCTGCATCCGGCATTTGGAGAACCACTGTCATTACCAATGAAGATGGGTTGTCCAACAGTGCCATCAATACGGTTTTTCAGGATTCAAAAGGCTTTGTGTGGTTCGGCTCATGGGATGGATTGAACCGCTACGATGGGAAGAATATTCAACGTTTTTATCCCGACCTTCACGATGCCTTTACCATCAGCAACAATATCATCCGTGATATAGTGGAAGATTCGGAAAACAACCTCTGGATTGTTACGGAAAGAGGCCTTAACAGGTATTCTCACGACCAGGAGAACTTTACCCGTTGGTTTTTCGATTCTCCTGACCTTACTCTTAGTGAACAAAGCATTAAAGCCAGGCAAGGCCATGATGGCCAGATATGGGTAACGGTGAAAGGACATGGCTTCTTCAGGTATTCTTCCACCCATAAGGACTTTCAAAGGGTTTACCTGGAAGGTATTGATTCAATTGTCTTTAGCCAGATAGATGATTTTTACGCTACCCCCAACCGGATCTATCTGCTGCACAACAACAGGATTATTACTTATGATCTGCAAGCCAACCAGGTTGTACATACTACAAATAATGGCCAAAGGCCCTCAGTGGCAGCAACGGTTGAAACTGTTAACAGCTGGTTTATAGAATGCAATGGTTCTGTTATTCTGATGCAGGGACTTGCCGAAGGAGGAATAATGACAACAGATCTCTCCAACCGGGATATCTCTTTCATTGAAAAAGGAAACAAAAACTTTCACATTACGGCTGTTGCCAGATCGGTAACCGGAAAGTTTGTATGGCTGGGAACCGATGATGGAAACATCATGCAACTGATACCGGGAGAGCAAAACCAGTTGCGTAATGTAACCGATCAAATACCCCAACTTAGTGGCAAACGGGTTAAAATATGGTCAATTCTGGAAACAGCCGATGATCTTTTGTGGATCGGTACCGATGGTGAAGGAGTATTCAGGACACTGCTCAGGCCCAAACCTTTTTTCCAGATCCAGCGGGGAACAGCGGAAAACCGACAGCTCAATCACCAAATTGTAAGAGCAGTGTATGAAGACCAGCAGGGCAACCTATGGGTAGGCACTCGTGGCAATGGATTGAATATGATACCCTGGAACCATGGCCCGACAAAATATTTTAATACCGCCAATGGCCTTACCAACAATGCGGTTCTTGCCCTGCGTGAAGATACACACAAGAACCTCTGGATCGGGCACGACGGAAACGGAATCGATATCCTCAACCTGGAAACAGGAAAGTTTTACCATTTCCCCGATGATCTGAAGGGAGGAGAGCATCTGGTCTTTGGCTCGGTGTATGACATCTGTATTGACGCCTTTGGGCAGATATGGTTAGGAACAAGTGGGTATGGCGTATTGGGGCTTGATATTTCTTTTCAAAACAATGAATTCCTCCTCAACAATTACACACACCTGGTAAGTGATGAGAAAACAAGTTCCATCAGGAGCAATATTGTTTATTCCATCGCAGAAGAAAAGCCAAACGTTCTTTGGCTGGGAACCAGGGGAGCAGGCCTGTACCGCTACAATACACTTACCGGAACCCTTGAAAACTACACCATGACAACGGGAAACAACCCCGGCCTCAATGATAATGATATCCTTAGCCTGCACCTGTCAAAAAACGGATATTTGTGGGTGGGTAGCAGCGGTGGACTCAACAGGATCAACATCAACTTCTCCCCTTTTATTTTTGAAAGCTATACTACCCGCGATGGCCTTCCCAATAATACCATTCATGCCATCCTCGAAGATACGGACGGAAATATCTGGATGAGCACCAACAAAGGTTTAAGTCAGTTTCTTGTGCAGGAAAAAAAATTCCTGAACTTCAACATTGGCGATGGATTACAAAGCAATGAATATACCGACGGATCGGCCGGTATTGGCCAGAAGTCCGGGCGATTTTACTTTGGAGGCATCAATGGTCTGGATTGGTTTCATCCCGATCAAATAAGCATCAGCCAGCGTCAGCCTGCCCTGATCTTTACAGGTTTCAGACTCCACAACCAAAAAATCATGCCGGGTGATTCAACCCACATCCTTACAAAGAACCTTAATGAACTGGAGCAGATCAGGTTAAAGCACCATCAAAACTTCTTCACTCTGGAGTTTACCACCCTTGACTTTCACAATCCCGAGAAAACCCTCTTCGAGTATAAGCTTGAAGGATTCAATACCGACTGGGTTTTTGCCGGCAACCAGCGCGAAGCAAGTTTTACCAATGTTCCCTATGGTCGATACACTCTTATGGTACGAGCCACCAATGAAGATGGCGTATGGCTCGATGAAACCAGGCAGGTGAGGATCATCATCAGCCCACCCTTTTGGAAAACCTGGCAGGCATGGATCGTTTATGTGCTGCTCGCTGTTACAGGGATTTTTTTCCTGTATCGCTACCAGCTGCACAGGTTAAAAAGAAAACAGCGACAGGTTCTTGAAAAAATCAAACAGGACAAAGAAAAAGAACTTACCCAATACAAACTTGAGTTTTTCACCAACCTGGCTCATGAATTTGGCACTCCCCTCACCCTGATATTTGCCTCTGCCGCAAGCCTTCTCAATCCGCGCCGCAAAGCAGAAGAAACAACCAACCTGGTAAAAACCATCTACAACAATTCGAAGCGCATGCAACGCCTTGTGCAGGAATTGCTGGAATTCAGAAAAATAGAAACCGGCCGGGAGCTGGTAAAACCTGTAAAAACTGACCTGGTAAATTCCATAAACAATATTGTGGAGGTATTCAGCCATTTTGCAAGGGACAACGAGGTAGAAATCAGCTTTGAGCCGGAAGAAAATGAGCTTTTTGTGATGATCGATATTTCAAAAGTTGAGAAAATTCTATTGAACCTGCTGAGCAATGCAATCAAGTATACTCCTGAAGGAGGTAGCATCAAGGTAGAACTCTTCACACAGAATCAGAAGATCATCATCCGGGTAGTTGATACCGGGGTAGGAATATCGGAAAATGTACTGCCGTATATCTTTGATTCTTTTTACCAGAAGCCAAGTCCTTTACAGGAAAGAAAAACCCCTTTCAAAGGAATTGGCATCGGCCTGGCCTATACCAAAAGCCTTGTAGAATTGCTCCAGGGCCAGATCAGGGTGAACAGTGTTCGACAGACCGGCACTACCTTTACCATAGAGCTTCCACTGGTTAATGCAAACGGTACAATTTTACCTGGAGAATCGAACCCTGCAGCAACTCAGCGCTGGCTTACCACTGAAGGCATTGCGGAAGAACTGGGCATGATGAAAACACAGGAAGTACAACACACCTCGCGACCCACCCTGTGGACAACTCCCAAAAAATACAGGATACTGGTGGCAGAAGATGATCCTGAACTTGCCAACCTGCTTTTCAGATTGCTGTCAGAACAATACGAAGTTACCCTTACTTCCAATGGGAAAAAGGCACTGGCTTTCATTGAGAACAACCGGGTAGACCTGGTGGTAAGCGATATTATCATGCCCGAGATGGATGGTTTGCAGCTCTGTAAAACCCTGAAGTCGGAATTGCTTACCAGTCACATTCCGGTAATCCTGCTCACGGCCCGCAATGAAATTGAAAACCGGATTGAGGGACTTGAAATGGGTGCTGACTCTTACATCCCCAAGCCATTCCATCCAAGGCATCTCTTTGTAAGGATGGAAAAACTGCTCAAGGCAAAAGAACAGTTTTCCGAATACTTCAAAAACACCTTTGGCACTCCATCCTACAGTCACCAGCAAAATTTTTCTTCACGCGACAAGGAGTTGATCGAAAAATGCCAGGCCTTTATTGAGGCCCATTATGCCGATGAATCCATTGATGCCGACCAGATGGCAGACCACCTTGCCCTGAGCAAAGCACAACTTTACCGCAAGATCAAGGCACTTACCGGCCTCACCCCCCACGGACTGATAAAAAATTATCGTTTGAAAAAAGCAAGACAATTGATCGCCGAAGGAAACTATCCGGTATCCGATATTATTTTCATGACAGGCTTCAACAACCGCACCTATTTTTACCGCTCCTACAAAGAAGCTTTTGGGGAAACACCATCAGAGATTAACAAAACCCAAAGCTAAGCTACTGATGACAGACTGCAGAAAGATAATCCATATTGACATGGATGCCTTCTATGCCTCAGTAGAGCAAAGGGATAATCCGCATCTCCGGGGCAAGCCTCTTGCTGTGGGAGGTGGAGAAGAGCGGGGTGTTGTGGCTGCTGCCAGCTATGAAGCGCGCAAATATGGGGTTCGGTCGGCAATGCCTGGCAAACAGGCCCGCAAACTATGTACAGAACTCCTTTTTGTAAAACCCCGCTTTGAGGTATACAAAAGAGTTTCCTACCAGATCAGGGAGATCTTTCACGAATTTACAACCCTTGTGGAGCCGCTTTCCCTCGACGAAGCCTACCTGGATGTTACCCATCCATTAAAGGGTAAAAACTCAGCCACCCTCATTGCCAATGAAATCAGGCAACGCATATGGAAAGAGACCGGACTTACGGCATCAGCAGGTATTTCTTACAATAAGTTCCTGGCAAAAATCGCTTCCGATGTAAACAAGCCCAACGGTTTTTTTGTGATCCATCCCAAAGACGCCGCCGGGTTTATTGAAAAGCTGCCCATAGAAAGATTTCACGGTGTTGGCAAAGTAACGGCACAGCGCTTCCAAAAGCTGGGCATACACAATGGGCTGGATTTGAAAAATGCGGGCGTTGAATTTGTACTGAAACACTTTGGCAAAAATGGCCTTTTCTTTTACGATATAGCCCATGGCATTGACCGGCGCAGTGTGGAACCCGATCGTGACAGAAAATCTGCCGGAGCGGAAAACACTTTTGATCGCGATCTTAAAGATGTTCCTGAGCTCAATGCCGCCATGGCTGATATTTGCAATACCCTTTATTACAGGCTGGAAAAAGCCGGGATATGGGGTTCAACCATCACCATTAAAATTAAATATCACGATTTCAGGCAGGTAACCCGCAGCAAAACATTTTCACAGCCCGTTACATCAAAACAGGAAATTACCCAGATAGCAACGGCACTGCTTCATGAGCATCGGGAACCCGATTGCCCCATCAGGCTTTTGGGAGTTACCTTTTCTCAACTGGAGACCGACCAAAGCCTCCCTGGCAAACAGCTAAAGATCCCCTTTCCCGAAAAGCACAAAAAACAGCAGGAGTGACCGCCTCCCCATGATTTGAATCACTCCTGTGTAAAATTTTGCATTGGACAGAGCTAACTCTATCTCAGAATAATCCTCTCTGTCAGGCGTACCGCCTGGCTCTGCACAATAACAAAATAGATGCCTGCCTGTAACCCTGACAGGCTATTGAACTGGTGCATCACCACACCATTGTCATCAGCAATTACCGGTTGTTCCATTACCATCCTTCCGTGTATATCCACAATAGTAACCGATGCACGCTCCCAAGGAACAAGGTTCGTAGCCTGGATATTTAACAGTCCGTGGCGAACAGGGTTGGGATACACCAGCATGAGCGACTCAGTAGCTTTGCGAATCTGCACTGCTACCATATCGAAATATTCCGATGAACCATCAAAATCGGTTTGCTTTAACCTGTAATAGGAAATTCCCGTCAACGGCTGTTCATCGAAAAGCTGGTAGTAACTTGTCTGGCTTTTAGTACCAGCGCCCTGCACATAACCAATAACCTCGAAGTTGTAACCATCTCTGCTTCTTTCCACAGTAAAGAAATTATTGTTGGTTTCACTGGCGGTAATCCATTCGAGCAACACCTCACTGCCTCTAACACTGGCAGTAAAAGAAAGAAGGTCCACAGGAAGGGGGTTGTTGGAGAAATTGGCATTGTCGGTAGCAAAGGTGAAAAATCCCATGCCACTGATCAGGTCAGATTCTACATAACCAGACGAGGGACTTTCAATAATATTGCCGCTTCTTCCCTCGCTTACCCATATATTACTATCGGTATACCGGCCAATAAGCAGGGTTGCAGGATCGGTAATATGGCTGAAGGTATTGTCTTCATAGTACAACCGCACCTTACCCGTGGGGTAGTTCTTGGAGCCAGAGCTTTCGAGCAGCTGCCAGTATTCCATGGAGCTTACCCTTACCAGGGGTATCTCCACCTGCTCAAAGTTGGGAGGTGTTTCAGGGAAATAACGAGCTTCCAAAATGGTGCCTGCAGGCATTGAGGGTTGTGGCCGGAATTCGATCCTTGCCATACGATCTGCTGTACCAACGGGGAATTCAAATTCTCCTACACCTTCTTTCTCCAAAGGCCCTTCAATATAACGGGTAAAAGATGAACCAGAAATTATTGCTGTGTTGAGCAATCGCAAGGTATTGTCATTGGAGGTTCTAATCTTTCCTGCACTCATTTCAACTGCAGTTTCAATTTCGGTTGTCCCGCTTATGGTGAGGCCCTGGCTATTGTTGAGATTTAAAATATTGATCCTGTTATCATCAATAAAATTACCGACAATATTCTGCGCTGCGGTTCCGGCAAAGTTTAATCTTGCATTATCGTCAAAACCCTGCCTGAAGCCTGCACCGCTATCCATAATCAAATCACCCTGTATTGTAATGGAAACTTCATTTGGCAGATTATTGAATGTAGCCTGCTCTCTTATTTCAAGGTTATTGAATAAAAACAGTTCCATTGCCGGCCATGTGTACACCCCTGTTCCTGAAAACACCAATTGGTTGATATGGCCATCCTGGGGCAGGTAGGTAGGATCAACTGTAAAGGAGTTGTTTCCGGTAAACTCAAAGGTTCCTTTTCCTGATGCGGCAAAATTGTCATATCGTCCAACAGGAACAGAAGCACTTTCCAGTTTTAAAGTACCTGTGCCATCCACATTTCCAAGATAATGCGCTGTGGTAGCACCCAGGTCCATTGTTCCTTCAATGAAAGAACGATAGGCAATTTTCTCATTCTGGCTTACCTGTATTACATCGCCATGGCGTATCTCTATAATGTTGCCACGGGGTCCGCCTACAGGCACCGGCACCGGATCTTCGCCATTACCCGGAATATTCTCCCATGCATCGGGGTTGCTCCAATCCTGGCTTAAGCCTGTAGTTCTGTAGCGAAGAACCCGGTCAGGGATTTGTGATCCTGCAGTATAGTCGCCGGAAACATCATTTGTGGAAGCCGGAAAGTCATATATAAAATAATTATCATCTTCCAGCACTTTTTCCACGGTAAGCGGAGTCCAGTATTCGCCGGAGAGCCGGGCAGGAAAGTACTTTTCTTCTGCACCCTCAACATCTGCCTGCACATAATAAAATCGCAACTCACCTGTAAAATTAGAAAGACCATTGGATTCTACCACCCAATTGTACTGAAGATTGTTTACGGAATCAGCTGGAATAGCCACATGCATGTCATTCAGGGGTACTATGTCAAGAAAAGGAGTAGCCGGATTCTGAGTGGCATGAATTACTACCGGTGTATATTTTCCGGTTACACCAAAAGGAACCAGGAACTCGTCTTCTCCATCCAGGAATATCCGGATACCTGCCGCCTGCACTCCGCCTGTTGTTCTTATCATCCTTTCCTTATAGAAACCGTTGCTGCTGGTAACGGAACTTCCGGCACCCAAAGTGAGTCTTTGTCCCTCAATATCAAAAATGCCATTGGTGAAAACAAGTTCATTGTCAATCTGCAAAGGATTTTTCAGTCTGACCCCATTGCCATTAGCAATCTCTAAACGCCCCACACCTCCGGTACCCGAAATATTCTGAAGCACATCACCGGAAAATCTAATCCCACCCGTAGGTTGGTTACTGAAGTGAGAAGCATTGTTGCTAAGATCTCCTTCCAGGTTGATGGTATTCCCGTTGTCAATGAGAATACCTGATCTGATTTCCAGGTTACCGTTGATCAGCAGGTTGGTTTCTGATTTTGTGCCGCCTTCACCCAGATTAAGGTCATTGTTAACGTCAACCACCAGATCATAGAAATCAGTATTGCCTGAAAGGACCTGGGAAACCCCACTGAAGGTTACCGTAGAGCTGTTGGGCAGGAAATTTCCCTCATTGATAAAGTCCCCTTCCAGGAATAAATCCAGGTTGTTGGTGTTAAAAGTCTTTCCAGTCAAAATATGGAATTCACCCAAAATGGTAAGCGGCTCAGACTCAAGCCTGGCAACGAAACCATTACCTCCGCTGATCATAACATTGGGCAGAGGACGTGCCGATTTAATTCTTAGGGTATTATTGCTGGGGCTATAGGTTGGATGGCCAAACTGGATCTTAGCATTTTCTGAGAGCAGAAAGTCATTGGGGTTGAGCACAAATGACGCCTCGGTTCCAGTGTGTCCGCGCCCTATGATCAATTCCCCACCGGTAAATCTGAAAGAGCTGTTTCCGGTAACTTCAAAGACACCTCTGTTTCCTGTTGGTGCCGAAGAAGCACCAACAACAACAGTCCCACCGGTTTGCAAATAGTTGATGATCGCCGGATCATAGGAAGTTGGTCTCCTGATCTGGGAGCCTACCTGCAACTGAGCCTCATCATGAATTTCCAGGATTGCCTGGCCAGTGCTTCCGTATTCAATGAATGCATCCGTTCCCGTCATGGTTAAACTGCTTGTTCCTTGCAATCTAAGCAATCCATTCAGGCTGATGCCCATGGCTCCATCCACGAATGCATCAGCATCAGTGAGAACCAACCCGGCAGGTTGAGGTACTTCAAATTCATGCGTGCCGCCTGTATTCAAATTCACCTGTATCCCTGCATCATTCAGTTCAAGTATCCCATTTTGCAATGCAACAGGTTTAAAAGCACCAGAGGCATCCGGATTCAAGGTAAAACTGTCATTAAATGCAAATGAATAGTTTTGGTTGATCCCCTTATTCATTTTGATCTGATGCAAGGATGGAGCATTACCGCCGGTGCGGCTATATACACCATTCTGCATTCCTTCAAGGGAAAGCACAACCTTAGTATTGGTTGCGCCGGTATACAAGGTCAACGAACCGGCCTGATGGAGGATGTCTTCTTTCACCAGCAGCTGGTGTACCAGGGTACTGGCTGCATTCTCAGCAAAAATTCCGCTGGATGTATTCCCTACTAGCCTGATATCTTTTTCAACCATAACATTCCTAATGGTACCGGTAGCTCTGAACATCAACTCTCCATGACTGGCAGGAGATATACCACCAGTCTGAAGATCTCCCAGGATAGTAAGATCGCCATGGGCCAGAGTTGATAACCGCGCACGGGCATTATTCCTGATGACCAGGTTACCCCTTATGAGCAGGTCGGCATTGGGAAGATCAAGGGTTGCAAGTGTTGATGTTGGCCCCTCAAGGACAAGATTGGGAAAGTCGGTGATATTATCCGGGATTTGGAAAGTATCTGAAGAACCAGCCCGGTAAATAAACTCACTTCTTTCACCCTCTCCGAAATCTCCCAGGTCACCCTGAAGTACGGGAACCGAAGTGCCCAGCTGAATCCCCAGGAAGCCTTCTCCTGTAAGATTACCAAGCATTACGCTGATATCTCCGGACAGCCATAATCCGGGTAGATTTACCGCCGGATCAGATAGGAAATGAATTCCTCCCACCTGGAGATCAGAATTTATTTGCAGGGTATGATAACTATCCGGAT
>CAYVQC010000037.1:29665-44987 GCA_964453995.1 uncultured Bacteroidales bacterium
AAGCTTACCGAACCAGAGAACTTATCAATAGTGGCAGCAGTATATTCACCCTGCTCCAGGGGGAAAACAGAATTAAAGGTTACAGTCCTGTTTGCGCCATCATAATTTGCTTCTACCTCATGAGAACGGACAAGATTTACTACTTTGCCAGGCACAAAATCACCGGGTATAGGATTCGGGGCAAACCCGGCAGGATGTTGAAAAACATAGCTTGCCACCTCAGGAAGGTCTGTAACATCACTATGTCTGATGCGCCAATACATACGAAGTGCCTTATAGGGGTCATCATTTGCCAGTGTGGGCAGTTCGTCGGGTACAACATTCAATTGTACAAAAACCGGCTCTTGTACATCATTATAATTGGCAGTAAGCGGGGCATACAAGGGACTTCCACTCTTAATCACCCCTACGGGAAACACAAATGCATCGCTTTGCCTGATCAAACGCTTCAATCCGCCATCGGAGTGGTTTCCACTCGTGGCAATAAAACTGCCATCATCGAAGGTTCCGGTGATGCTGCCGGTAACAGTGAGTTCGTAACTGCCAATGTCAAATACACCCTGCGTGAGAATAAGACTGTGCAGTTCGGGGATGGAATTATCATGCAGTTTTATTCCGGAAGCATTATTGATCTCCAGGCGACCAATGAATGCAGTAGTATTGTTTACAGGGATGTAAATATTCTGCGGTTCACTTCCTGCCATCAACAATTTTCCGGGTTCAAATTCATTGCCAATGGCACCATGGTTTTCAAGGTCTCCCAAAAGGCGTAAAGGCAAAAAACGATAATCGAGAAAGCCCCTTTCCACCTTAAGAAAGCTATTCACATGAAGAAAATCGATCACTGGGTTACGGCTAATACTTAGCAAAACCAAAGTATCAGACACATTATCTTTGATCAGACTTAGCGTGTCTACTGAAAAAATATCTGTTGGGCTTACAATATTAAACTCACTGGTGCCTGCACCCACAAAACTCAGATGAGAATTGGCACCAACAAACTGAGCACCATCCTCAATGATCATGTCACCATGTATTATTGCTCTTTCACCATTAAGATCAAGGCGGGCTCCATAAGTACCCGTTTTGATGGTCAGCTGGTTGAGCACCTCCAGTGGTCTTTTGGGCTGGGCAGGTACAGTACCTCCTCCCCCATATTCCCTAAGATAAAATTGCTTGTTGTTGCTGTTTTCCCTGATCAGATTCAGGTTGTAAAAGGGTGCATTGGAGTTGATGATAAAATCTTTGTTATTATCAATATAAGCATTTACCGTTCCACCCGAAACAAGGATATTATCCTTATCTGCACCAATTAAAATTCCACCCCGGTCAGCTGTTCCTCCACTTTTGGGTCTTCTTACGTTCATGGTACCACCAGTCATGGAAAAACTATTGGTGGCAAAAGGGAGACTAAATCTGAAGTGAGTGCTTTCGCCGTTGGGGCCTACAATATTCACAATACCACCGCTCTGAACATACGCCCCCCTGTGTATACCCGATATTATCGAAGTACGCACCACATGAAGCTCTGCCTCTCCGTCATTTACTTCAAATGTTCCGAATTCCCTGATGGTGACCCCTTCATTGCCCATAGCCTCCAGGTAGCCTCTTTTTAAAGTAAGTTGACCATAAACAACTATAGCCAGGGTTTTTCCTGATGGGGCCAGTAGCCTGCCACCATCAACTACGATCTGTGCGTCCTGATCGATATCAAAATTTTGCCCCCCGGCGTTTCTTAGTCGTGGAATCTCAATATGATCGCCGATGATGACGGTACCTGCCAACAGACCAAGGGAGTTGTTGTTGGTTCTGTTGGGTGGTGTCCCCCCCTGATCTTGGTCAGTTCTGCCCCAAAGGTGAAACAGTCCTGGCTCTGAAGCCTGCAATAACAGCGAATATGTTTCATCTACACCCTTATTGATCTCAATGCGGTAAAACTCGGTTCGGGCATTGATCTGGGCAGTCTGATCCTGTGTTTGATGATTGAAGATGGTTTGAACATAACCCTCTGTGGGTGTAGAACTGTAGGATGGACCTGTAAGATTTGAAAATTTGGTTGTTGCATTTACCGTAAAATCGCCCCGTAAGGTAAAAAAGTGCTGAGCATCTCCGGTTCCTGTATTCAGCAATACATTTGCTCCGGTTGAGGTATCTGACGCAACACGAACATTGCCCTCTACGGTTATTCTTCTTGTTTCAGTGCTCGTGTTATCATTGATGGTGAAAGTACCACGATTGAGATGGAAATTCCCATTGATGGTAAGATCGGCTAAAAGTGTAATGGATGAGTTAATATCGGCAAGATCGATATAAAGGTGGTTAAAAGTCCTGTTTTCTTCAAAATTAAATGACCCGGTGCCAAAATATTGGGTAATTCCTCCGCCTGCAGAGGTAAACTGGGTAGCATTTCCGGAGGGGAAATAATCACCAGTGATTCCAATTGTTCCCTGCCCACGTATGGTACCCCACTGGTGTCCGCGCGTGGAGCCGATCGTTAAAACACCACCGTCCTCAATGAAAAGATCATTGTTGATATAGTCATCATCAGTAATGGTGATGGTATGCCCGTTTTTAATAATAACGTTATCATACTCACTGGTAGTAGAATTGTTTGGGGTGCCGGTGTTATTGTTCTGGTCTCTCCAGGTTGAGGGATCATTCCAGTTGCCGCTACCCTGGGATGTCCAGGTTTTGATCATAAATTCTGATGCATCGCCTGTATATCGTCCAATGGTATAAAACCCTGTTTTGAAAACGGCATTAGGTACATTAAAGGTAGCCAGGCCACCAGCTACAGGGGCAAAAACTGAGGATACCATGGTAAACCGGGCATCACCCTCGTTTGGTTTGTACAGCAGCACATATACATTGTCATAGTTTGGAGTTAATCCGCTTTCATTAAAATCGAAGGTAAGACTAACAGGTGTTTCACCATCATCTATAACATTATTCACACGGCGTTCTATGCGGTAGATTCTGTTCCACCGGTCTGGTACATCAGCCAGATCATCAAGACCGGAAGAAACTATGCTATGACCCATATTGCTGTGTCCTGCAAAAACAAATTCATTGACTTCATTGAAACCCTCATCCCATTCAGCAAGGTAGAGAGCTCCCCCGCCACCGGTAGTCTCTGTATGTTTTTGCAAACCGTCGGTGGTTCCAACACCAATAATATCATGCGTATACGTAGAATGCGTGTACATGGCCAGGCTTCCCAGGCTGATACCATACCTTATTGCCAGCACATTTTCCACGATCAATCGCTGGGCATTGTTAAGTCCTTCCCGATACATGAGCACTTCTGCAACATCACCATTAAGGTTTCGGTTATCCCCATCATTGAAACGACCTAACCTTACCGGCTCATTATTTTGCCCGATCTGGGTATTGCTGTTGCCGCGCGAGCCTACCTGCTCTCCATTACGAAAAACAAACTGGCGGTTACCAGTAAGGCTACCGTTAAACATTCCGCTAATAATGACCGAAGAAGAAGTATTTAAAGAAACATCTGATTCTTCAGAAACACCTTCCACATCAATTCTGAAACGATCCTTATGATACAGAAAACCAAATCGGTTTTGATCGTCGTAATCAGCCCTTTTGGCCATAAATGCCTGGGTTCCTGTACCATTAAGTTTCATTACAAAAAAAATGGTAAGCCCTTCCATATTATTGAGTTGTGCATTGTTGTCAATCTCCATAAAATGGGAGTTTCCATTGAAACGCACTACAGGCAGGTTGTTGAAAAGAGAGCCTCCATCAGCAATAAAAAAAGGTTGCCCCACACTTGAAGGCTGTTCAGCATCATTGCTGTTTCCACTTCTGTCGTTCCAAAGAGAAACGGGGTCATTATTGGATAGAGAAAGATCCTGGGCTCTTAACCATATTACTTTTTCATCGGAGGTAAGAACCCCGCCAATACCTGGCTGAGGCTGGGCAATTCCCTTTGATGCCAATAAGATCAGCAAAAGGGAGATTGTATACCAGCAATTATTTTTAAGCGGGTAAAATTTCCTCATAATATTTCGGATTTACTTGCAAACTATTGATTTTGTCGGATAAAATGCAATTTATTGCCAATAAAAGTACCACTAAACAACCTATCGTTCAACTGTGGTAATCTCTTGTTTTACCATCCGTATTAACCACAGGAAATAGATGAATCACGGGTTTATTTCCCCTAGAACTCAAATCAAATCAACAAAAAAAGGGCTGAAAATCAGCCCTTTTAAAAAACAATACAGTATTACGCTTTTTAATTTCTTTTAACGCACCATTAATTTTGTTACGTCAGATTTAATGGAGGAAACCAGTTTGATGATCAAAATTTCGCCGGAGTAATTGCGCGTAAGAGGAATGGAAATCTGCTGGATGTAATCTGCGACGGGAGCGTATTGCCGATAAATTACCCTGCCGCTCATATCGGTGACTAGAAGTATGGCAGAAGCATCCTGATTATGCAGATAGACATCCAGTTGTTGGGCTCTCGCCATGGTATTTACAATCTTTCCATTAGCATCATTGTTTGTAAAATGAACAGCAACAGGAGAAAAATATTCAT
The DNA here is from genome assembly GCA_964453995.1 of uncultured Bacteroidales bacterium. GTDB lineage: Bacteria > Bacteroidota > Bacteroidia > Bacteroidales > UBA7960 > SKVR01. The sequence goes on from CAYVQC010000037.1 coordinate 34,230, forward strand.
ATTTTCCATCAAAATCAGTTTGCTTCAGCCTGTAGTAGTTTACGCCTTCCAAAGGATTCTGATCGGTATAGTCATAATGGATTACATGGTTTGAATTTCCGGCACCCTGCACATACCCGATAACCTCCCACTTGTTACCATCGTTGCTGCGCTCAATGGTAAAGTAATCGTTATTGATTTCAGCGGCAGTGGCCCAGCCTAACTCAATTTCGCCATTAAGGAGTTTTGCAGAGAAATTAAGTAGATCGATGGGCAGAGGACTATTCTCGTAACTTAGCACTGCAGGAATTGACAATATTGAATCATTGCCAGATAAATAAAGAGCACTTACTTCATATGCAGGTTCCGAAGATCCTTCCAACTCATTGTTGTCAATCCAATAATGCAAAGTGCTCTTCATTACATCTACATAGAATGTATCTACATTTTCATTTAAAATTCTTATAATTCTAAAATTAACTGGAGTACAACCTTCGTTAATAAACCACTCCAACGTTACCTCATATGATTGACCATCAAAGGCTATTGAACCGGTTAAGTTAAGTGGAGGGCAATACGTATCCGGATGGCCAATAACGGTGACATCCGGATTTATAATAACATTTCCTGTGATTTCCCCATCAACGTTAATAACACCATTACCTATTATATTTCCACCATGACCTGTTGAATTGATGTTCCCGTTAACAGTAACAGAGCCATTTCCTGAAATATTCAAATTAGGCATATTAGGCCCTCCACCTTGTTGTTGGGAAAAGTTTACATCTTTTGTTATGACCAATACCCCTCCATCAGCAACTTCAATATTCCATCTTTTACCTGTAACGGTTAAACTTCCATTAATAGTTAAAACCCCTTTTATTAATAAGGTACCACCCTTCTTTCCCTTCAAATTCAAAATTTTATTATCACCGGCTTCTCCAATATATACATTATGTCCTGATTCAACAGTTACGCTTTTGGTCAGTGTCAGACCAGGCTTTTTGCCACTCCAGATATTACTTTCCCAGTTTCCTGACTGATTAGTAGTTTGACCAAAAGAATAAAGCGATGAGATTAAAACAATTAAACTTAGATAAAATTTGATTTTCATATCTGTAGGTTAGTCGGATAATGAGGTTTGCAATCTGTATATCCTTTGTTAATACTAATTTATTAATGATCGGTTTTTTACTGTTTGACCTTAGAATCAAAATACGGATGCAAAATTAAGTATTATTACCTACAAAGCAATGCGTAATAAACACAATTTATTCTGCATGTAGATTTCCCCGGATGCTATGGGTTGAAATACATGCAATTAGCTTGGTAAAAATTATCAACAAAGAATTATCATTACTTTTGCACAGGCAACATTAGATGCTTATGCCAGAAGAAACAGAAAACCTCTTTATGATTTACCCCACAAATTTTGAAACAAAAACAGGCTTTGACCAGATCCGGAAGATGGTTACAGATCATTGCATCAGCAACCTTGGAAAGCACTATGCAGAAAGGATGCAGTTCAGCACCAGGCCAGAACAGATTCGTGAACTGCTTGATCAAACCGATGAATTCAGACAGATACTGATTTCAGGAGAAAGGTTTCCAGCATCCAATTATTACGACCCCTTCCCGGTTTTTAACCGTATAAAACCCGAGGGTACTTTTGCCGAGGCAGAAGAGCTGGGTGAATTGCGGGCTTCTCTTATCACCATAAGTGAAATACTTAATTTTACCCGGATGGTGCAGGCCGATAACAGGTTAAAATACCCGGTTTTGAACAAGCTCTCAGACCAAATCGAAATAGATCCGGCTTTTTTGCAGGAAATTAACCGGATAATAGATGAGCACAATCATGTTCGCAGCAATGCATCCCAGGCACTTTCAGAAATCCGGAGGTCAAAAGTAGAACTCGAAACACAGGCCACCCGAAGGATCAATCAGTTGTTGGGCCAGGCAAAAAAAGAAGGATGGGTAGCAGCCGATGCGGAATTGGCATTTCGCAACAACCGCCAGGTGCTTCCTGTGCCGGTGGCTTTCAAAAGAAAGATCAGGGGATTTGTGCATGATCAGTCGGCTACCGGCCAAACGGTTTTCCTTGAACCTGAGGAAATCTTCGAGATCAATAATGAAATAAAGCAGCTTGAACTCGATGAACGCCAGGAGATTATCCGCATACTCAAAGCAATGGCTGATTTTCTAAGACCCTACCTTCCGGTATTAACACAGGCCTACCGATTCCTGGGAAAGATCGACTTTATCCGTGCCAAGGCGAAGGTGGCTATTGCCATGGATGCGCTAAAACCCAGGGTAAACGAAAAAGCCGGTATCCATTGGGTAAAAGCCTCACACCCCCTGCTGTTGATGGCCTACAAGCCACAGAAAAAACATGTTGAACCCCTTACCCTGCAGCTATCTGAAACAGATAGAATAATCGTAATTTCGGGGCCCAATGCCGGGGGAAAATCTGTTTGCCTCAAAACTGCCGGCTTACTGCAGTATATGCTACAATGCGGCATGCTTGTTCCTATGGCTGATTATTCAGAAACAGGGGTTTTCCACAAAATCTTTATTGATATTGGCGACGAACAATCCCTTGAAAATGATCTCAGTACTTATAGTTCCCACCTGGCAAACATGCGCTACTTCCTTGAGCATGTAGATGAAAACAGCCTGTTTCTCATTGATGAATTTGGAGCAGGAACAGAACCGCGCATTGGAGGTGCCATTGCCGAAGCGATCCTCACCCGGCTGCTCGAGAAAAAAGCCTATGGCGTAGTTACCACACACTATGCAAATTTGAAGATAATGGCAGGAAAGAAACCCGGTGTAATCAATGGTTCAATGTTGTTTGATACCCAGCAAATGAGGCCTTTGTACAGGTTAAAAACAGGAAACCCTGGTAGTAGTTTCGCATTTGAGATCGCCCGCACCATGGGGCTTCCGGCAGCCATACTGCAAAAAGCAGAACAACTGGCAGGGACAGAACACGTTGATTTTGACCGACAACTGCAAGACCTTGAATTGAAGAAACTTGAACTCGAGCAAAAAGAAAAGCAACTCAAAGCAGGTGACTCATTCCTTTCAGAAATGATAGACAAATACGAAAAACTCAATGAGGAACTCACAGCCCAAAAATCGCACATTATCACTGAAGCTCGCAGGGAGGCAAAGAAAATCCTGGCGGAGAGCAACCGGATGATTGAAAGGACAATCAGGGAGATCAGGGAATCTTCAGCTGAAAAGGAAAAAACCAGAAAACTCAGGGCACAGCTGGAGGAATATACATTGTCGCAAGAAACAGAAGAGGAAGACAGGCAAGATACTAGCGGTGAACTTTTGTCGCGAAAAAAGAAAAAACAAAAGAAGGCTACACTAGACAACGGTCAGCTTGTAATTGAAGGGCCCATAAACACCGGAGACCATGTGCGGATTATAGGTCAGCAAAGTATCGGGGAAGTGGTTGAGAAGGGTGATAAAGACGCTGTTGTAGCTTTTGGGAGCATCCTGATGAAAACACCCCTGAAGAAACTGGAGAAAATAAATAAACAGAAAAGCAGTGAAACCAAAAGCCGCACAAGGGTAAAATATGACTTCGACATAAATGAAAAGGCCGCCGAATTTAAACCGAATCTTGATATCAGGGGCAAACGAGCAGAAGATGCCCTGATCCAGTCGAGACGTTTTGTGGATGACGCCATTGTACTGGGCGTAAAACAATTAAAGATTGTGCATGGAACCGGCGATGGTATACTCAGAGAAGCTTTAAGGGATTACCTGAAAACGCTGCAGGAGGTAAAAAGGGTAAGGGACGAGCACCCCGACAGAGGAGGTGCCGGCTGCACCCTTATTGAACTTAAGTGACAACCGGCACCCCGGGATAAAAAAAATAATTTCGCTTTATTCGATACTACCTTCAAAGTCGCGGATAAAATCATCAAGGTTTGGCTGGGACAGATAATGGTCCTCTTCAAAAAACACAAGGATGGGTTCAAACTGCTTGGGTTCGCGGTAACCTGGTATGGCTGTGATCAGATTGAGCTCTTCATCGAAAAATGCCACGGAAGGATAGCTCATCCGACCCCGGAGCAAGGCCCTGGCAAAATTATGAGATGAGCGGCGCGTACCTGGATTTTCATTTACATATTCATTCCCTCTGAACACAATGGGTTCGGCCTGTTCGGCATTGAGCTTTACCGCATAAAAGTTTTCATTGATATATGCTGCAATCTGAGGATGAGAAAATGTATTGGCTTCCATGCGCTTGCACCAACCACACCAATCGGTATAAATATCTACAAATATTTTTTTGGGGTTCTCTTTGCTGAGCCTTTCGGCCTCTTCAATAGACACCCAGTTGATTTTAGATTCCTCATTCTGCCCTGAAGCAGTATATCCAAAAGATATGCTAAGAAGAACGGCTAAAGTTACAAGAAATGATTTGATCATAATACTTCTCTTTGATGTTCATAAATCAGGTAGGGCCAATCATTGCAACACTATCATTGCAGGCAACAGCCCAACCCACTGAGCTAATTTGTTATGTTACTATTTTAATGCTGTACATCTATGGCAAAAATAATGCTAAAAAAACAAGCTACCACAGGTAACAAGGAATTTTAATAATTGTTGGCCCGTTGCCAAAGTTTACCATATAAAAAAGACAGCAAACTGCGATAAATTTTTAATTTCGCACATTGCAACAAACAAACGGATATAAAGACAAGCTGTGTTCAGATTTAAGCAAAAGAAAGAAAGCATTTCCCCCGGCCGCATAGCCTGGAACAGGTTCAGAAATAACATCAGTGCTATGGTTGCGCTGAGCTGGATCACAATCAATATTCTCCTTGCTCTTTTGGGTTATCTGATCACACCCGATTCAACTCCTTTCGCCAATACCCAGCATCTTGAGCTATCGGCCAAGGCTCCAGGCACCCGGGTCACATTTATAAAAGCCAGGAAAAATGCAGTTTTTCCATCCCGGAATTTTTTACAAACCCTGGCAATGGGCAAGGTAAATCCCTATAATGAAATACCCATTGACAGTTACAGGATAGAAAACGACAGTGTGATTGTGAGCCGCTACACCGGATTCAGCGACTTTGAAGGGATGGAAATAATGTATTCTCTTGCTGATATCATTTTTCCGGCAGACTCCTCCATAACGGACAACAACAGGGTTATCATCTACCCCATTGGCGATGAACCTGTTACGATGCACACGCGGGAATTAAGAAAGATATTCCTTGAGAACCATGTTTTCACACGCACCTACTGGCTGGGAACAGACCGTTTCGGAAGAGATATGCTCAGTCAGGTAATTATTGGAGCCAGAGTATCGTTATCTGTTGGTTTTATTGCCATTACAATTGCCTTGTTGCTGGGGGTCATAATGGGAAGCCTGGCAGGCTTTTTCCGTGGGCGTACTGACAATTTTATTGTATGGCTCATCAATGTAGTATGGTCTATTCCCACGTTGCTGCTGGTTATTGCCATTACTTTTGCATTGGGCAAGGGTTTCTGGCAGATTTTTATTGCTGTTGGTCTTACCATGTGGGTAGATGTTGCCAGGGTGGTACGAGGCCAGATCATCAGCCTAAGAGAAAATGAATACATAGAAGCAGCAAAAGCATTGGGTTTAAAGGGCAGGCGTATAATTGCCCGGCATCTTTTGCCCAACATCACCGGCCCGGTGGTTGTTATCTCTGCAGCCAACTTCGCTTCGGCAATCCTTATTGAGGCAGGCTTGAGCTTTTTGGGAATTGGAGTACAGCCTCCCATGCCATCGTGGGGAAATATGATCAGGGAGAACTATGGCTTTATCATTCTTGACAAAGCATACCTGGCTATCATCCCCGGAATATGCATCATGCTACTGGTAATGTCATTTATGATTGTTGGAAATGGTCTCAGGGATGCACTCGACAAAAGCCCGGCTAACTATTAGATAATTTCCTGCTTTAAATTTTCTGCAGAATATAGTGTTTTGGGAAACACAACACTTACTTTTAATCCATCATTGCTGACCACATTCCAACTTCCTCTCAACTGCTCCTCAACAATAACCTTTATCAGGTGAAAACCCATGGTTTTAGACTGGTAAGGATCATTGCCGTCCTCAAGTCCACTACCATTATCGATTACCCTCAGCTCGTAGTTAAGTGGATTCTCAGTAAAGTAAATATCGATACGGTGAACACTATTGCCCGGCTGATCCTTTTTGTGGAAAGCATGCTTGAATGCATTTGACAATAATTCATTGACCACCAATCCACAAGGCATTGCAAGATCAATATTGATATGCGGATTATTCATTTCAACATGATTGTAAACCTTAATTGGCTTATTGTATAAACTTCCCAGGTTGCTGGATATCTTCCTGATGTATTCTTCAAATCGTATATCCGAAAGGTTATGAGATTTGTAGAGATCCTCATGCACATAAGACATGGCAGTAATCCGCTGTTCAAGTTCTCTGAACGCATCCTGGTGAGCTTTGGAGCTGAGTTGGTAGCTCTGTAATCGCAGCAATGAGATGATTACCTGCATATTGTTTTTTACCCTATGATGGATTTCCTTGATCAGGGTTTCTTTTTCGCGAAGGTCATTAAGCATTTTTTCCTGGGTCTTTCGCGTCTCGGTTACATCCTCTATCATTAGGCTGACAGATTGTATGAGTTCATCGTTTTCTTCAAAAACCGGGTTGGAAAAGAATTTGAAGTGAAAAACCTTATCATCCTGCAATATATCTTTTTCAATATTCTTGCTGAAACCTTTTAGCGATTCCAGTATAACATCATTTTTAAGTTCGGCGATAATAGGGTGTTGATTTTCAAAGAAAGAGTGGTTTTTTTGAAGGGAAAACCCGAAGAAATGCTCAGTCCATGCATTGGCTTTGGCATTAAAAGCGATAATATTGATTTCATTATCAAAAAGTATCATACCGTAAGCATGCGTTTTAAGAATTGCCTGCAGATCGTTATCTGTTTTCTGGATGGCTTTCTGGGCTTCATTTTCCTTTTTAAGGATGAGAATTTTATTACGCTGTTTCAACAGGATCAGCACAAACACGCTGATGATCAACCCAATGAGAAACAATAACCCAAGAACAAAAGCAATGGTTCTTGATTGGCGAAGTTGTAATGAACCAAGCTCTTTCTCCTGTTCAAGGATTTCTATGCGTTGTTGTTTTTCTCTTGCCTGGTATTCGATTTCGAGTTCATTGATCTGTCGAACTTTCTGTTCATCAAGAATTTCCTGGCTCAGTTGATAATGCTCCTGTGAGTAAGCAAAAGCTCTTTTGAAGTTTCCTGCTGCTGCATAATATTCAGCCAGTTTTTCCAGGGCCGACTGAATAACAAATGTCATCCCATGTTTCCGTGCCAGATCAAGTCCATCTTGGGTATAGCGTATAGCAGTATTGATCTGTTGCGACTGAAAGTAGCCCGTTCCAATATTGATTAATGACATTGCGGTCATGCGCTGATCGCCAATGTCAGATGCAATATCATAGGCTTTATGGTAATATTCATTGGCTTTTGCGTGGTTCCCGATCTGGGTGGCCAGCCCCCCCAGGTTGTTATAACTTTCAACGATGCCCCCCTTATCATCTATTTCATATCTGAGATTCAAACCTGCCTGAAGAAATTCTTCGGCTTTCTCATATTCCTGTTTGCTTTTGTAAACAAGACCTATATTTCCTTTTATGGCGGCAACCTGTTGAAGGTGGCCCATTTCCAGGAAGGCATCGTGGGCCTTTTGATATAATTCAAGTGCGTCATCCCAGTTTTCCAGCTGATAGTGAATACCACCAATGTTGTTGTATGACTGGGCAATCCCTTCCTGGTTTTCATTAGCGGTATAAATATCCAGGGCCTGGTGGAAATACTTCAGCGCTTCAGTAAGATTTGCCTGCCTGGCCTCTACAATGCCAATGCTGCTCACAATTACAGCAATACTTGCAGAATCTTCTGCTTCCCGATACATTTCCAGTGCTTGGGAGTAGTAATCTCTGGCCAGTTTAAATATGCCCTGCCTGCTATAAACAATACCAATATTGTTAAGCACCTTGGCCATTTTACCATGAACCTGGTTTCTGAAAGGAGTAGTATAACGGGTTCTTTGTTCTTCCAGAATGCTCATTGCATTCTGGTAGTATTCCAGGGCTTTTTCAAAGTCGCCATGATTAGAATATACTATGCCGATGTATCTGAGGCTTTTGGCCCGTAATAACTCCAGATCGGGATTCAGCGATCTACCCGAGCTTCCTTTTCCAAGAGATGTGGCGGTTTGATAGGCTTTCTGATAAAAATCAATGGCCTTTTCAGGGTTAGTATGTTCATTGATATCGCCTATCTTAATGTATAGCTCGGTTTTTTCTACCAAATCTCTGCTTTGATCTATTTGCAAGAGAAGACTATCAACATTTGAGGCAGAACCAACAGAAGAAAACAAGAGAAAAACAAACAGAAAACCTATTGATGTGGCAAAATACATTTTGACTGAAGTTGATAGTGAAAGAACAACCAATAAATCAGGCAAAAGTATCTATTTTTTCTGATGTCGGCAAGATTTAGGCGGGTGCAGATTTGTTAATTGGGGAAGAACTTATTTATCAGTAGCTTTGATATAGAACATAAGAATTGTATTCAGTTCTCTTACATTTCTTTCAGACTCAACCAGTTTTGCATTAAGGTCTTCAATTTTCTCTTTTGCTTTGAGCAGTTTGTTTTGAGAAACATCTCCAATACGGGTAATTTTGACAGAATCCATCAAAAGAGCGTCATAATCCCTGATTAGGTTTTTAAAATGCTCAAATAATTCATCGGCAGAGATATTTATATTGCCAGCTATATGGCGGTAATGTTCAAGTTTTTCAAATTCCTTTTGAAAAACCTCCCTTGTTCTGTCTGATCTCCAGTTTTCATTCATAGGGTAAGGTATTTTTCAAGGTTTTCAAATTTCGCTTACTGGAATTAACTTATAATTCAACTCAAGGTCCATAAGCAATCTTTCTCCGCTATCCAGGCTATCTTCATCTTCGGTTGTATAATACCAGTTTACCTCAATATTTTTCCCCTCGAGAGCATACTTCTCAAGTATCTCCAGGATATTGAGAAAAGATTTGGAGGTACTGGTATTGAAGTAATAAATATAAAAATTCACTGTGAGGTCCGTTTTTTCTGATGCAAAATAATCATCTATCCATTCGGTAAGCGGACGATAAAACTCATTGGCATTTTCAGGATAACTCGATCCATATATTTTAACTTCTCCCCTTTCCAGTTCTGCTTTAATTTCTGGAGTATACTTTGTAGGTTCAATATAAAAATTTTCCATAGCACAGATTAATCTATTATTATTTTTGAACTTAAACAGAAAAGGTATTTACCCTGCCCTGCAGGAACAAAGTCGACTAATAAAGGATTTTCAGAACGACGGGCTATATCTATAAACCCGAGGCCAGCCCCTTTGCTGTCACTTTCAACCATTTCCCTTCGTTTGGTTAAATAATGATTTTTTATTTCTTCAGCATTAAGCTTGTTAATTGATTCTATCCTGTTTTGCAAAGTTTTTTTCTGACTTTCTTCAACCAGATTTGAAGTAAACAATACGTAAGCATTGGGGTGAGATAAAACCAGCAAAGTTCCTTTTCCAATGGATCGTCCGCCTACATGAACTCTATCCATACTGTAGTGCAATACATTCTGGGACATTTCAACATACACCGCAAAAACCCTGTTTACAATGTTAAGGGGATGATATTGATGCAGTTCACTCCTGAGAACCTCACCAAAACCAACAATTGACTCCTGGGACATGATGCCGCTGAATGCAGCTTTTATATCGCCGCCCAAATTATTTACAAAACTTAGCTGCAGCAATTCTTTAATATTATTCTGCATCAGAATTTCATTTATGGTACCAGTATAACTCATTATTCTCAACAAAGAGGTAAAATTAATTAATTATTTTTACTTTTTTGTAGTTAAAATAAAATATTTCTACTACTAAACATATATTTAAGCTTTTTTGCCAAGCAAAGGCACAAATCTGAAATTACCAAATTCCTCTTTTTCAAAATCTAAGCTATTAATTTTCTTTATTCTTGTCATAATCTGATTACCTCCGCCACCAACCGGTATTACAAGAAAACCACCAATCTTAAGCTGCTGCAGTAAAGCCTCAGGTATGTCGGGTGCCCCAGCTGTTACCAATATTTTATCGAAAGGGGCAAAAGCAGGGAGCCCTTTATAACCGTCACCATAAAACAGCTTTACATTATAGCCGATTTGCTCCAGCAAATGACGGGCCTTTTGATAAAGTGGCCTGTGCCTTTCCACACTGTAAACCTTTGCTCCCATTTCAGCAAGAACACATGCCTGGTAGCCGCTACCGGTTCCTATCTCGAGTATTTTGTCATCTTTAGCAACTTCGAGCAGCTCCGTTTGAAAGGCAACCGTATAGGGTTGACTAATTGTTTGCCCCAACCCTATGGGAAAAGGTTTGTCCTGGTATGCAATTTCTGTAAAAGAACTATCGAGAAAAAAATGCCTTGGTATTTTTTCAATCGCACCAATTACTGCCTCATCCCTGATACCCTTTTCCTTTATAGATTCGGCAAGTTTTCTGCGCATGCCTTTATGCCGGTAATTATCTAACATGAAACCTGTATTACTAAAGGAGCCGGAATTCCCGTACTCTTGCTTTTACGTAAGTATTTAATAAAAGTTATGACAAATAAGAAAAAACAACCCAGCCCTAAAGTAAAAGTTA
>CAYVQC010000038.1:0-3329 GCA_964453995.1 uncultured Bacteroidales bacterium
CCTTCCAGGGGGTTGGGGGGTATTGTACTTTCCGGAGTGCACTCTCAGCAAAACTGCACATCTGCACCTTCGCAAGAATAAAAAAACTGTTAGATAGCTTCGGGAATTAAAAAAACGAAAACAATGAAAATCGCAATCATCAAATACAACGCCGGCAACATCAAATCCGTGAGCAATGCATTGGCCCGCCTTGGGGTGGATCATACCATCACCGACAATCCCGATGAGATCAATGCTGCCGATAAGGTTATTTTTCCCGGGGTGGGAGAGGCCTCCACCACCATGGAATATCTGAAAGCCAAAAACCTTGACCTTCTCATTCGTGAGCTCAGGCAGCCCACGCTGGGCATATGCCTGGGCATGCAGCTCATGTGCAGCCATTCGGAGGAGGGGAATACCCCTTGTCTTGGGATATTTGACCTGCCGGTAAAAAAATTTACCATTGACCTGAAGATTCCCCATATGGGATGGAACAGTCTGCATGATACCAAAACCCCCCTCCTGGACAAAAGCCTGGAAGGAATGTATGTGTATTTTGTGCATAGCTACTACGTGCCGGTGGCAAGCGAAACGGCGGCGGTGACCCATTATACCGTTTCATTTAGCGCGGCCCTGCAAAAGGACAACTTTTTTGCCACCCAGTTCCATCCCGAAAAAAGCGGGGAAGTGGGAGAACATATCCTGAAGAATTTTTTACACATATAAAACAAATCAATCATGGCAAGATCGTTAGTCACATCCCGACGGAAACTCAATCCCGCATCCTTACGGTTGCGGGACTTCGCTAACGCTCAGCCTCAACCTTAATCTATGATACTTATACCAGCCATTGATTTAATGAACAACCGTTGTGTTCGACTTGAGCAAGGAAATTTTGATGCACAGACGGTATATAGCGATGATCCGGTACTTACTGCTCAGTATTTTGAGAAAACCGGCTTTACCCATTTGCACATGGTGGACCTTGACGGTGCCAGGCAAAAACTGCCCGTGCATATACCTGTGTTGAAAGAAGTGAGCTCCTCCACCAGCCTTTTTATCGACTACAGTGGTGGCATACGAAGCCTGGAGCAGGCACAGGAGGCCTTCACCAACGGGGCGTCTGCCATTACCATCGGCAGCATGGCCGTGAGCGATCCTGCCATGGCAGAGAGAATCCTGAAGGAATTTGGTGCTGAAAAGGTAATCCTGGGTGCTGATGTAAAGGGTGAGTTTATTGCCACAGCAGGATGGCTTGAGCAAAGCAACCGTAATATCTTCTCTTTCCTGGAATTCTGGCTCGAAAAAGGTTTCAGTAAGGTGATGATCACTGATGTGGCCAAAGACGGCATGATGCAGGGGCCCTCACTGCAATTGTACAGGAAAGTGCTGAAAAGCTTCCCCGGTATCAGGCTTATTGCCAGCGGAGGTATTGCCACAATGGAGGATATTTACCAACTGGAGGCTGGGGGATGCTATGGCGCCATTACCGGTAAGGCTTTGTATGAAGGTAAACTGGCAGATCAGGAACTGAAAGAGTTTTTAAAATAACAAGTCGTGGGGTGACATTGAAGTCGGTCCAGACAAAACTTGATTAACCGCAACGAAAGCAGGAAAAGCACGAAGAAAGCAATTATTGTTGTTCTTTTTCACTCTTTGCGATTCATCCTTGCGTTATGGCGGTTCACAAAACAATGAGTTATGAATACACTTGCTAAAAGAATTATCCCCTGTCTCGACATACGCGACGGGCGCACAGTAAAAGGAGTAAATTTTGTAGATATACGCGATGCCGGCGACCCGGTGGAGCTGGCTCAACGCTACTCAGCAGAGGGAGCCGATGAACTGGTATTCCTGGATATCACCGCCTCCCACGAAAAGCGTAAACTGCTCAAAGCCCTGGTAGAAAAAGTGGCTGCCCGCATCAAAATCCCTTTTACTGTAGGTGGAGGGGTATCGGAACTGCAGGATGCTGATGTCTTACTTTCGGCCGGAGCTGATAAAATATCGGTCAACTCAGCGGCAATCATGCAACCTGCCCTTATTGATGAGCTTGCCCGGCAATTTGGCAGCCAGTTCGTGGTGGTGGCTATCGATGCAAGGCTGGAGTCTCAACGGTGGCAGGTATACCGCAATGGAGGGCGTATCCCTACCGGGCGAGAACTCTTTGAGTATGCCCGCGAAATGCAGGAACGGGGCGCAGGGGAGATCCTCTGGACATCCATGAATCACGACGGCACCCAGGGTGGATTTGCCAACGACACCCTAAGGCTGCTTAGCCAGAAGCTGTCCGTCCCACTCATTGCTTCTGGTGGGGCTGGCACAAAACAACATTTTGCCGATGCTTTCACCCTGGGCGAAGCCGATGCAGCACTGGCCGCCAGCGTCTTTCATTACGATACGATTCCTATCCCGGAGTTGAAGGAGTATTTGAAATTAGAGGGTATTAATGTGAGACTGAAATAAAGCTTTGATGACGCTGAAAATTGATAGAACGCAGATAACGCTGATTGTTATGGTAAAAATGATTTACCTGACCATACAAAATCATAAACAATCTTACAAATCAGCGTTCCATAAAAAATATAATCAATGAAAAACATGAACTTCGAAAAATTGAACGGCCTTGTTCCGGCCATCATCCAGGAACCCTCCGGTGGCAAAATCCTTATGACAGGCTTTATGAACGAAGAAGCCCTGCAGAAAACCCGGGAAACCGGCAAGGTTACTTTCTTCAGCCGGACGCGTAATACCATCTGGACCAAAGGTGAAACCAGCGGCAACTTCATGAAAGTATTACAGATCTTTGAAGATTGCGATAACGATACCCTGCTCATTTATGCAGAACCCACAGGGCCTGTATGTCATACCGGAGATGCCACGTGCTTTCATGATGATCCCGGTCCGGGGCTGGCTTTTCTTGCCCAACTGCAATCAGTGATCAAGGGACGCAAAGGGCAATCGCCCGAAACATCCTACACTGCCCGTCTTTTTGAGAAAGGCCTGCCGCGGATAGCTCAGAAAGTAGGGGAGGAAGCCGTGGAATGTGTCATTGAAGCCATGAAGGGCGACAAGGAAAAATTCAAAGAAGAAGCCTCCGATCTGCTCTATCACCTGTTGGTGCTACTGGCCCAGCAGGAACTGGATATTGCCGATGTGGTGAAGGTGCTGGAAGGAAGGCATAAATGAGTGGAAAATGATATGGACATAAAGTTTAGAGAGTGATTGCGCCATGGTTATTAATTTTTACGTTTTTCAGCTGCCCTTACAGGGCGAATGATTTTGTCTTGTTTCATTTCCCCAGGGCGTTGCCGCTGGGCTGAATTGAGTTGCCCTTTCAGGGCGTTTTC
>CAYVQC010000038.1:3429-9541 GCA_964453995.1 uncultured Bacteroidales bacterium
CCTTTCGGGCTGAAAGCCCAGCTTACCTTCCTTACGGTGTAACATTACTGGCTAAAAGGAACCTGGTCACTTGCCTTCCGAAACCCCCTGGCGTGCCAGTCTTCACCTACCACCCCATCCCGAAACGTATTCCCCCGGTGAGGTGAAGGCCTGTATAATCCAGGCTTTCGGGGCTGTTGCTGTAAAAGGTGATGGCTACATCTGGAGGCTGGTTGGCCACCGTGTATCTAAAGCCTGCTCCAAAAAACAGGTCGGCAGTAAAATGACGGTTGAATACTTTCTGATAGCCCAATGTTAATTTTAGGCTTGAAGTGGTCAGATTGCGGTTCCACGATCCGGTATCGTAGTTGTAAAAAGTAAGTCCATCCTGCATATATTCGTTCCACCGGTAACCGCTGTACCGGAATCGGATATACCTGATACCGATACCGGCGGAGAAGTAGGCCCCGCCCCCCTGGCTGCGCCAACCCGGGTAGTACCTGTACATTGTTTCCAAAGCTGCGCCCTGCATGTTTTGCATAAGCCTTCGGTTACTGAACCAGCTACCCTGTTTGCCTTTGTAATAAACTGTGGGCGCCAGGATAAGCCAATGTTGCCTATGGCCCAGAGGTTTGTCTATTTCTATGCGGATGCCATTCTGGAACAAGTGTTGGGGAACCCCCATTACAAAAGTGGAATGCCGGTAGGGTTCATTTGCGGCAGGAGCTTGGGCAATGCCTTCACAGGTTAGTAGGGTCAGGAAAAAAGCTGCCAACCATAGTTTCATAAAACGAAGGGTGGATTTTGGTATCGATGCAGCGTTTGACCAGCAGTTGGTATCGGTTTCCAAAGCCATTGACGTATCATTTCTTTTCATATTGTATTCCTTTTATCGACTGTTACCGGTTATAAACCCAATGCGGAACCCAAAGACAAAGATATTGCCCGAATATCCGAAATCGCTGTAGGTGGTGTTGAACTTAAGGGGGCTGTTCGCATCAGAACTCAAAAATGAATACCTGAAGCCCATGCCAAAATAGAAGTCAACCATCATATTATCAGACAACAGGGTATAGAATCCGATTATTCCATCCAGCCCTGTTTTGTGTATCGAATTGTACCTTTCGTAGCTTATGTTGTCTGTTGTTTGATCATAGTGAAGATGGTTGTAATGGTACACAGGACCATAGCCAAGATAAATCGTTGATTTTCCAAAACCCTCGCCCGGATAGTACCGATGGTATATGTGCAACCCTGCTCCTTTCTGGCTGTTAAACCTGTCGTAAGACAATCCTCCGTCCGAGGGACTGTTTCTGTAAAAGAAAACCGGCGCCATTTGCAGCCAGTGGTTGGGGTTGAAAGACAGGTCATAATCGAGTCGAAGCCCATTGACGGCAAAATACTGGGGTACAAAACTGATCACCGCTGTTGGATTGAATTGCTCCTGTTGGCTTAAAAGGTTGCTTGCTTTAAGGGAAAGGGGTAAGGTGAAGACATAAAGCAATATAGCGGAAAAAGCGGCATATTTTTTCATTCCGGGATGGTTAATTTACTCAAAAAGCTTATTTCACTTCCATCGTAGGTGTATTGATATAATCCATCTTCTGCAACCACATACAATCTTCCCTCCGTGGGGATTACATCAATGGCCTGTATGTCAAAAGACTGGATCAGGGCAATGTCTACCCCGTTGGTAACCTGGTACACCTTCAGAACATCATCGCAGATGAACAGTTGATTACCATCAATGCCCAACCCTTTGGGAGAGATCATATCATACTCCTTCAGCAACTGGGGAGCCTGGGGCTCTGAAACGTCAAAGATCATAAGCATATTGGGGGCAGGTGTTGTGGGATTATTGCGAAGGGTTACATAGGCATAATCATCCTGTACCACCACCGGATCATAGCTCATGAAGTGGGGAGTAAAGCTAAGGAAATCCGGCATTGCAGGATCTGAAAGTTCATAAATGTACATTCCTGTTTGGGCACCAAGAAAAAGGTAATCATCTGTGGGAAAGATTGTTTCAATAGCAAACCCTGCATAGGAGCCCTGCCGGTAGTCAATGCCTGTGGGTTGGGAAATGTCAAAAGTGTGCAATAGCTCATAGTCAACAGCATACAGGTAATTGTCGCGTATGGTAAAGCGTGCCATGGATCCGCCAGTGCCGGGAGTGCCGTCGGCAACTTCCTTCTGGCAGGCATACAAAACAAGGATAGATAGAGCAAATATGGGGATAGTAATTTTTTTCATAGGTAATGGGATAAAGTTAAATCTTCAGGTCATATCTTATTTTTGCCAACCAACAATTACTGTGTCGGCAGGTCTTTTGGAAGGAGACCAGGCCCAGGGGATCCAGGTCATGTCAGGGGGCGTAGGCTCGGGGAAAACATCTTCCACCCTGTCAAGTACCGCAATTTGAGGATAATTGCTGAGGTCTACCGACACCAGGTCAATGGCATTGTCAGCATACAACACCTCGTTTTTGATGGCAAGATCCATACATCCGGGGATGTGGATAAACCCCGTTTTCTGAGGGTTGGAGGGGTCCTGGTTGTTGATTACATGGATGCCGGAAAACAAATCCACAATGTAAATGTGATCATCGTAGATGTAAATTTTTCCCGGATTGGAAAAATCCTTTGCAGGCTGCATAAAGACACTGGCCGGCAGATCGGATCTTTTCATCAGGATGGGTGTGTACTCGGTGAAGGTTTTGTCATCAGGCTCAATGTCAAAACCCATGATCATAAAGATGACCATAAAGATCAGGGTAAGATGCAAGGATTTCATAATGGTAGTTTTGGTGATGAATAAGAACGATGGTTTTGCTGAAAAATACGTTTTGCAGATGCAGATTATGGATATGTCAAATGTAATGGCTTTTTGAAATTACTTAACAGTCGTACCTAAGATTGTTTTCAGTAGGTTATTACAATGACGAAACCAATCGCATAAAGGTTGGAATCCCTCGATTAAGATAATTTGCTTTAGCAGCCAGCGATTATGCGCAATGCTACTATCAATTCAGGTAAAAAACATGAGAAATGATGCCGGGCATCTATGGGAAAACTACATTTACCTCCGAGAGAAGAAAACACAACGAATACAAACGAATACCTGAATGGGAATACTTCTGAAGAACAGGCATTGCTTGAATCTTTTGTCCGGAGACGAGCTCAGTCGCCACCGGACGATCAAGCCTTCCGGAAGTGAATACCACCTTCCCAGCCGGTACTACATGTTCCTGTCCAGACTAACACAAAACGCCACAATATTATTAACTTTACCCTAAAAAACGATATGTTCCGATCCATCAATCCTGCTACCGGAGAGGTTGTAGCAACCTACTCTCCTCACAGCACCGAAGAAGTAAACGATATTGTTGAACAAACCCAGTCTGCCTGGCTGAAATGGAAAGACACTTCTTTTGCAGAGCGCTCTGCCCTGATGCGAATGGCGGGCGATGTACTGGAGAACCGTAAAGAAAAATATGCCCGCCTTATGGTACTGGAAATGGGCAAGACCCTGAAGCAGGCCCGGGCTGAAGTGGAAAAGTGTGCCCTGGTATGCCGTTATTATGCTGACCATGCTGAAGGATTTTTATCGGATGAGTTAATTGAAACCGAAGCCACCAGGAGTTTTATCACGTACAATCCTCTGGGGGTTGTTTTGGCGGTAATGCCCTGGAACTTTCCTTTCTGGCAGGTATTCCGATTTGCAGCTCCGGCTTTGATGGCCGGCAACGGGGCTCTGCTGAAGCATGCTTCCAATGTGATGGGATGTGCCATGACCATAGAAGAAGTGTTCCGGGATGCGGGTTTCCCTGAAAATATTTTCCGATCCCTGCGCATAAAGGGAAATGAAGTAACCCCTGTTGTCGAAAATCGGCTGGTGAAGGCCGTAACCCTTACCGGCAGTGTGGGTGCGGGCAGTGCTGTAGCAAAAAAAGCAGGTGAGATGATCAAAAAGACCGTTCTCGAACTTGGAGGCAGCGATCCCTACATTGTGCTGGAAGATGCCGACCTGGAAAAAGCGGCTGAAACCTGTGTTACCAGCCGGTTGATCAACGCGGGGCAAAGCTGCATTGCTGCCAAGCGATTTATTGTTGTTGATGCTGTTTATGAAAAATTTGAGCAGCTTTTCACAGAAATAATGAAAGATAAAAAGATGGGTGATCCATTTGATGAAGATATTGATCTGGGCCCGCAGGCCCAGGATAGTCTGAGGGATGAGCTCCACGACCAGGTGTTGAAAAGCATTGAAAAGGGAGCAAAATGCCTGCTGGGTGGATATATTCCTGACCGTGAGGGAGCCTGGTATCCGCCAACGGTGCTTGCCGGTATAAAACCAGGAATGCCCGCTTATGAAGAAGAATTGTTTGGTCCTGTGGCTGCATTGATCAGGGCGGAGGATGAAGCTGATGCCATTCGCATTGCCAACGACAGTGTGTTTGGCCTGGGCGCTGCCGTTTTTACCAATGATAAAAAAAGGGGAGAGAGAATTGCTGCTTCTCAACTCAACGCCGGCTGCTGTTTTGTAAACGATTTTGTTAAATCCGATCCCAGGCTGCCTTTTGGTGGTGTGGGTGAAAGTGGCTATGGCAGAGAACTTTCTTACCATGGTATCAGGGAGTTTGTGAATGTGAAAACCGTATGGGTGAAGTGATTACAGCACAACAGGATTGCCCGGGGGCCATTGGGATGCAGCATTACCTTTTCATCTCTCCGGTACGGGTTACTTCGATGGGGTCAATTTTCAGGATCATGGCAAGCAGGGTATAAAGCCGGGGATTATGATCTCTGAAATGGGTGGGCTGTTCAAAGAATACTTCCACAGCCACAGCAAAAAATTCATCTTTATTTGTACCACCATATTCGCGAAAAGGAGACATATTGCCGTTGGATTGCCTGATGTTTTCCATCTCTCTGGTGGCCTCCACATCAAAGGCCTGCATTATGCGGCGGTCGTAAAAATCGTATTCCGGGTTTTCCACAATATTGGTAAGCCTGAGGGCATGTGCCATTTCATGAAAACCCAGATGATTGCCATCAGCATGGCTCCGAAATCCTTCCTTGAAGCTCTTCCATGAGATAACAATGATACCTCCCAGGTTTACCTCCCCCTTATGGTACTTTTTGGTGATGTTGGAATAGTATTCATCAGGATAAACAAGAATCCGCCAAAAATGGCGAAAGTAGATAGAACTGTAACCGAATGTAAGCTGGATGGCACTTCCTGCAATAAGCGTTTTCATCTCAGGAGTGATCTCACCTATACCACGGGGAATGAACTGTTTCATGTCGATGAATTTCTGTACCCGCCGTTCGAAGATAAGCTTATTTCTGTCGCTCAATGCGTTGTAGAAAGGGAAATTGCGGATGAGATGCGGCTGGTATATCTTTTGCAAATTGCGCATAAACAGGAATCTGCTCAGATACATTTTTACAAAAGAGGAATTAATATAAACCAGGAAATAATAGATCAGGGCTGCTCCGAAAAAGAGAAAGATCAGGATCGCTGGCAGGGGGTTTGGTCCTTGGAGTTGTTCCATAAAGTATCGGATGGCAGATGTGTCTTTGGAACTGTAAATTGCATCGGGCTTCTGGCAAAGATAAAAGAATTTGTGTTACATATATCCCATCAGGACCATTCCTGCTTCATCCAGATTTTCTCCGAAAGAAATAATACCCTCTTCATGACCCCCCATGACCAGTATTTTTTTTCTTTCAACAGCAGTTTTCCTGAAAAGCTCCTGCATCTCTTCTGCCATTGCGGGAGTGCCATATGTAACATCGGCACTTGTTGTGGGAATTCTGTGCATGAGTTTTTTCCACAGTGCCATATCGTGTACATGTATGATGCTTTGTGTTTTGGGTGAGCACTCATAAATGGCGGCATGGGTAAGAGACTCGGAAGATGCTATGATGGGCCCCTGGCAAGTTATGGTGTTTTTCTCAATACTAAAACCGGCGACCAGGGTAAAGTGAGATTCCCCCAGCTTTTTAAGTCCTCCTGTGGCCGAACCGGTTATGATAAAGGTATTGTCCCTGTAGCGCATACTTATATTCCCGAAACCAACACCATCCTCATACGCACCGATCAATCCCATATCAAACAATTTATCCCGCCA
>CAYVQC010000038.1:9641-44413 GCA_964453995.1 uncultured Bacteroidales bacterium
ACGAATTTCACCTCGTCGGGATCCCTTTGTTCAATGGGAATATCCTTTACACCATTTTTCGTTTTCCAGTCGATAGTGGATGAGGGCAGGGCTACATAAAAAGGAATATTATTGTCATGGGCCGCCAGGGCTTTGAGGTAGGTGCCTGTCTTGTTGGCCACATCGCCCGTATGGGTGGTTCGGTCAGAGCCAACGATGACAAGATCTACCATGCCCTGCTGCATCATGTAGCCACCAGCATTGTCGGTAATAAGGGTGTGGGGAACACCGTGGTTGGCCAGTTCCCAGCAGGTTAAGGCGGCACCCTGGTTGCGGGGGCGGGTTTCATCAACCCACACATGCACGGCAATGCCCTCGTCGTGAGCGGCATAAATCGGGGCAGTGGCGGAACCATAATCCACAAAGGCAAGCCAGCCGGCATTGCAGTGGGTTAAGATGTTGACGGGTTTTCCGCCTTTACTACGGCTGATCTCTTTAATCAACGTAACACCGTGTTCGCCAATGCGGCGGCAATATTCAGCATCTGAACCGGCAATTTCTTGTGCAGTATGTAATGCTGTGGTGATTTTTTCATCCGGGGAGGCTTCCAGGCGCATGGCTCCCAGTTGCTTGTCAACAGCCCAGGAAAGATTAACCGCCGTAGGGCGGGCTGATTTGAGTTTTTCAGCAGCTTTTTCAATATGGACTTCAAACGAATCACTTTGCGCAGCTTCCCGCGCAGCCAGGTACATGCCATACCCTGCTGTTGCCCCGATCAATCCTGCACCCCGAACATGCATATCCCTGATGGCGGTATATACGTGCTGAACTGTTGCCAGATCTTCCACCACAAACCGGTGGGGCAGTTGCCGCTGGTCGATGATCTGGATGATACGGTCATCGGAAGGGTGGGGCCAGATGGTGCGGTAATGTATTCCGTTTACTTTCATGATAATACAAAGGTAATGCTTTAATTTTCACCCAATCCACTTCCCATCTACCGGGGCCGGTTAATAGATTATAGGCCCATAAGAAAAATGAATATTTTTGGTAATGACCACAATAGATAAATCGTTCATGAAATTTTTGCCGATATAAAGCGGCAAACTCTTTGAAAAGAATAGAAAAAAGCAACAAGTAAATCTGGGAGAAGGTATATGATAAACATGGTCAGATTGTCCCCCTCATCAAATCACCCTATCCATTTTCCCACTGCCGGTGCCTGGTAGCTTCTCATCCGGGTAAGCAGATCATCGATATTTTCAGCAGAAAGCACCATGTTGCGGTTGACCTGTTTTAAAAATCCCTGGTTAACCATATGGTCAAACAACCGGATCAAAGCATCATAGTACCCGTTGATGTTGAGCAGGGCCACGGGTTTGAGATGAAGCTGCAATTGTGCCCAGGTAAGCATTTCAAAAAACTCTTCCATGGTGCCGAAGCCGCCGGGTAAGGCAATGGCTCCGTTGCTTAAAGTGTTCATTAAGGCTTTGCGCTCATGTAGGGTATTGACCAGATGCAGCCGGGTAAGGTTATCGTGCGCAATTTCTTTTTCCTGCAGAAAACGGGGAAGAACGCCCACCGCTTCACCGCCATGATCAAGCACCCCATCGGCCACACGACCCATCAGCCCCACTTTTGTTCCTCCATATACCAGCCCGATCTTTTCACGCGCCAGGATTTTGCCAAGCATGTAGGCTTGCTCGCTGTATATGTTTTCTTGCCCGGTACTTGAGCCGCAGAATACCGATAGTCTGTTCATACCTGGTTTGGGGTTTAAAGGATGATTGTTTTTGATACCTGGCGCAAAGCTAAAGATAATTAGATGTTTTTTTATTCTAATGACCGCAAATTTGGTAATATTGTATCTGGTTTGGTGATCATGATCACTGCATCCCTTCTGAGATGATGTGTTGAATTACAAAAAAACAGATGTTATGAAAAAAATCTTTACCATTATTCTTTGCAAACTTAGTGTCCTGGGTTGTGCCCAAAAGTCGCAGGAGCATACACCGGGCACTTTGCAGCGCATTGAAAGCTTTCAGTCGGAGTATATAACTGCCAGGCATGTTGATGTATGGCTGCCCGAAGGATACCGTGAAGACAAAAAATACGCGGTGTTATACATGCATGATGGGCAAATGCTCTTTGATGAAACTACAACCTGGAATAAACAGGCGTGGAATATTGATGATGTAGCAACAACACTGATCAGGGAAAACAAGGTGCAGGAATTTATAGTGGTAGGCGTTTGGAATGGAGGAGAAACCCGTCATGCAGATTATTTCCCGGAAAAGCCTTTTGAGGCATTAAGCCCAATAGAGAAAGAATATGTGAGGGCAATGCTTCGCGAGGCAGGAAGAACAGAACAGGACTTTCAACCCAATTCAGATAATTACCTCTTATTCCTGGTAAACGAACTAAAGCCATACATTGACAAGAATTTTTCTGTTTACACCCAGCCTGATCAAACCTTTATTGCCGGCAGCAGTATGGGCGGCTTAATCTCTTTATATGCCATTTGCGAGTATCCTGAGGTATTTGGCGGAGCAGCCTGTTTGAGCACGCACTGGCCAGGCATATTCAATGTTGAAAACAATCCTGTTCCGGATGCCTTTGCCAATTATCTTTCTGCTCACCTGCCCGACCCCCATTCGCATAAGATTTATTTTGATTACGGCGATCAAACCCTCGATGCTTTTTACCCACCCCTGCAAGAAAAAATGGATGAGGTATTACGAGCCCATGGATTTACAGAAGAAACCTGGGTTACCCGTTTTTTCCCCGGTGACGATCACAGTGAAAATGCATGGCATGGCAGGTTGCATATACCACTGGAGTTTCTCCTGGGCACATCTGAAGAATGATTTTGCTCCCAGATCAGAGAAGATTAGTGATAAGGTATTTGAAATATGTTCTGCAAAAAATAAAGCAAGATTCAAACCGATTACTTAATCCCACAAAAATGTAATCTCTTCTTCTGGATGAAAAAACTTAAATAAGTAATTCTTGCCTTGCACAAAGCAAAAAAAGAAAGGGCTGTGTCCGGTTTTTTTTCGGAAACAGCCCTTTGATTATAAGATGAAAAATGTAATGGGTGCAGATTTTAATTTTTAGTAATCTTGGTGGTTTTGCTATGATTGCCGATAAGCACTTCGGCTATATAAGTACCCGGGGGCAAGCCACTGATGTTGGTGATTACTCTCAATTCGCCGGGAGGCATGCGCGACTCTACCACATCTTCTACCATTCTGCCGGAAAGATCATAGATCCGTACCCGGACATTCTCAAAGCGATCGAGGTGAAACACTATGGTAAGTTCATCGCTGGCCGGATTAGGGTAAGCAAAGATCTGTGTGTCTTTCAGAAATTGCTCGTAATGCTCATCGGGTACAGAAGTGATTACTTCGCCGCCACAATCCAGGCCTAGCGGGCTCCACCCCTGATTGTTATTTTCATGGATCTCATTGATCTTATTGTCAGGATCAAGGCGGGCATAAATACGAAGATCATTGTTTTGGTACATTTCAAGGGTATTGATAAAATCCATTTCTACCACCTTGCGGCTCCTTGGGGGGATATTCCCATCGGTAGTAAATAGGGTCTGTCCATTCACATCGGCCAGTAAAACCCCACCCTCATCAGGATTACCAACGAAAAACTGCACTTCAACAGGTTGGTTGGTTTCCACCAGGCTGTAGTTCATCACTGTAAGGGCAACGGTAACAGTGTCGTCGGGCAGGGGTGCTGTTTGCGAGAAAAAGATGGACTTGGTGCGGTCTACCTTGGAGTCGTTTGGATCAAGATTGGAATGGATCACATCATTTTTCCATGGCAGGTTCAGGGCCGCATCAGGTAGGGTACTGTATTGCTCTTCCCAGAAAGTACCCAGACCGCTTGTAAGTGGGGTAACCTTATAGGTAACAATTCCGGTACCATCTTTCGACCAGTAGATCAATGGCTGTGCTGCATAGTTGTATTCACCGTCAGGACCAATGATGTTGCCGATGTCGAAATTGAATTCGGTTGAACTGCCCACGTTTTTACTGGAAATATTGATGTTTTCCATATTGTATTCTGCGTCCAGGTTAAAACCCAGGCCCCATCCCGAAACAGAAAAACCTGTATTTACACCTGCCTGCCAACTAGAGGAGTTGGTTGTTCCAAAGGTTTCAGAATAGGAAAGATTGATGCTGTTACTTCCTGAAACAGAATAGGATATGTTGGCCAGGCCATTAAAGATAATAGCATTTGCATCAGGATCGTCGGGAAAGTCAGGATATTCCTCAATGGTATTGATGTTGGAATAGGAAAGTATATTACCAGGTTCGTGGTGCGGGCGGTAGTTTCCAAGAGCCTTTGTGTTGGAAATATTGAGTACCATGTTATTGGGCTGTGTGGGGAATACACCCAGCACATAATCAACGATTTCCCCGGCTGTGTTTTTTACGGGATATTCCCACACATCGAGAGGAACCCTGAAAAAATGAACCTTATCATCAATAACTGCCTGACTGGTGAGGGTTTGTTGAAGGGTGACAGCATTTTCCTGGAGGTTGCTGAATTGTTCGCCATACCTGGCACCTACGCTGGCTTCAGTGGTAACCCCAAACATGCTTAAACCACCGGTGGAAGTAGCACTTACTGCCCAGTCGCTGTTCAGTTCAACAGAAGTAATAAACTCTTCCGTGGTGGTTTGCGAAAATGTGGCTCCAAAATCACAAGAGCCACCGCTAAAACAATTGTTGATGTCGTATTCCACTCCATTGATCATATCCCAGTGAACCGGTGGTGCGCCTATTATCATTACCGGCATATAATAGTCGCACTGATGCAGAGTGCCTTCACCCAGGAAGAAATCATCACCATCGTAATTGCCCAGATCAATTGCAAAGGAGCGATAAAACATACCGCTTTGTTCCTCGAACTCATAGGAGTTGAACTGGCTGAGGGAATAACCGTCATCTTGTGTTGCAAAAGCTCTGAGTAAAAAAGTGTTGTCATCTGATCCGGATGTGTTTTTGTGCATGGTAAGAATGTTGTCGCGACCATCTTTGGTAATATCTCCCACAGCAAAGGCAGAATAAGACTCCTGTAGTTCATTGGTGTTTCCCAGGCCAAATGTGGTTTTTAGCTCAAGAGCATTATCATCATTAAGCCCAACAATGAAAAGATCGGAAGAGGTAAAAAAGACAGCTTCGGTCTGCAGGTTGCCATTCACATCGCCGCTGGCTGCCTGCATTGGTAGACCTGGTCCTTGTCCGTCGCTGGTCATAAAATTATGGAAGAAGGAAATATCGTCTTCTACTGTGATGGTATTAAGATCGTTGCTTACGCTGAGATGGTAAAAATAAAAGTTGTGAACATCATCATCGTTAACTGCTGCATATATTGCCAATCCCGCCACAAGTGTGGCAATTCCGTTTCTCATTTCGTCCTGGTGCAAAGGGGTTACAGCATTTTGGGTATATACCAGGTTGGTATTGGGTTGGTTGATCACTTGTGCGATGGCTGTATCCTCAAGTACAAGCCGCCCCCGGGCATTAATAGAAGTGCTGCCATTCCCACTAACTTCATAGACCTTAACGAATGTGGCGTATTCACCTGTGCCTGTTGTGTTGTTTCCCACAGCCATAAGAATGATCTCGTCTTTTCCATTCCCGTTAAGATCAGCTGCTGTGGCACTAAACCCTTCTGATGAGTTAAAATTGAAAGGTACAAGGTCTTCATCGGCAATGGTGGCTCTTTGTTGCAATGTAAGGGTGCCATCACTGTCAAGAATAATAATCTGGATCTTGTTTAATGTTGTATTTCCAATAATCAGGGCAAATTCACTGGTATCATCTCCATCAAAATCTCCTGCAATGGCCTTAATCAGACCTCTTTCGTTTTGTGAAGCACTCCCTATTGGTATGGTTGCATAATTTTCGGGATTTTCCAGAGAAATTTCCCTGTTAATGCTACCTTCTTCCACATCTACAGTTTTGTTGGCAAGAGTGTATTTCAGATTGCTGCTCTGGCGAAATACCATCAGGATATCGTCAAAGGCGTCACCGTTGATATCGGCAGAAACAGCCGTTAGTCTTGCCGGGTTACTCATTCCTGCTGTAGCATCTTCCAGCACCGGTGTTTGATTAAAAAAGGAAAACTGGTTCTGGTTGCTGGCGTAATCAGTCCAGTCGAAGCCCAGTATTTGTTGTCTCAATTGAGACGTTCCCTCAGGAGCTGCCCACAAAATCATGATATCCTGTGAGTTATAGCGTTTGGGGTCAAACTCAAAAGGATTGTTGAACTGTGCTTGTACTGTCAGAACCAGGGAAGACAGAAAGAAAATCAAAGTGTAAAGGTTTTTTTTCATGATGAGTAGAATTAGTGATTAATAAAATACCCTGAATTTAATTTGATTAAGGAATTTGGATGTAGGATGTGGTTTTTGAAAATAGAGTTGTAGATTGCTTAATTTAGGAAGTTCGCTATGGCAAACTACTTAAAGTTAAACAAATTGTATGTGTTTAGAAAGACATTGAGTCGATTTAACACAATAAAAAAAAGATAAAATTGGGGTATAGGGTCTTTTAATGCCCTTGTGGATTGTCTTTGGAAAGGCTAAACGAGAGTTTAACGGTTCAATGTTTTTATCCCCTGTTTTTACCCGATACGAAGGTTATTACGGGCGATTCTCTTTGTTTTTGAACCGTGATCAGGAAAAGAAATGTGAAAAAGGATATAGCCTGGGGGGATGTTTGGAAACACTTCCCGCAGGAGATTCTTGGTGGAGAGAAAATATCTAATATTCCCGAAGAAATAGTTAACGTTATGGCACCATAAAGTTTGCCCTGAGTGTGGTATGTTCCTCAGGCATAGTGAGAGTATGGGCAGGTGATGTGCTCACTTCGGTACCATTGGAGTAAGTCCAGTTTACAAAAATATATCCCTGCGCCGGGGTTGCCGTAATTTCAACCTGCTCGCCGGCAGTGTAGGTTCCCTGTCCACTTACAGAACCTCCCTCAGATGGGAACGCATTGAGTTTAAGGTTGAAAGCGTCAGGGGTTCCGGAAGGGTTCAGGGATACATCATCGAGATACCAGGCATGAGCGTCTTGTCCTTCATAGCGGAATGCGATATAGATGGTTTGTCCTGCATAGGCATCAAGGTCAAGTATGGTGTTTTCCCATGAAGTGAGCACATAAGGCGCAGCCCAGATCTGGGTGAAATCTCCATCTTCGGGAACTCCTGATCCTGTTGATACCAGCACGCTATTTTGCAAATACCATGCAGGCCAGGCATTGTATGACCAGAAGGAAAGTTGAAGATCACCATCTGCCGGCACCTGGATTTTGGGTGTTACCAGCCAGTCATTTTGCATGCCATCCTGAGCAGAGCCGTAGTTGTGAAAAGCACTTTGGGCGCCGTTGGGGCTGTGATTTTGTACGGCATCCATTTGCCATTCCATGAAAGTACCTCCCAGATTAAATCGGCTCCAGTCTTTGGGTGGAAATGAGCTTCCTTCAAAGTCTTCTGACCAGGGGAATGTATCCACAACAGACTCAGGTTCGACATCAAAAACTGCCACCAGGGAAATATCCTCAGCAGGCATGGCATAAGCGAAAGAAGCTTCTGTGCTGATGGGGTTGCCCTGGTCATCCGTCCATTGTACAAAAATATATCCATCGGCCGGAGTTGCAGTGATATCTACCTGTCTGCCTTCGGTATAATTTCCTGCGCCTTGCACTGATCCAGTGTTTTCGGGCTGTACTGACAGGGAAAGGGTGTAGGTGATTGTTTCCGTATCCTTGATACATCTTACGGAAAAAGCCATTTGATTGTTGTAAACCGAGCGGCTCATGCCCCTGTGCGAATGCATCATAACTCTTGCATAAAGGTGGTTGCTGTATGCTACAGTACTGCTCCAGTAGTAGGCATAACTTCCTTTGTGTGCAAAGCCTTCGGGCCATACAAAGGCACCGCCGGGCAAAGCCCCGAAACCAAACGTGTCGTCACCGTGCCTCCAGTTGTGCGTGTCCCACCGTGGGTGTTCATTGGTGGCGAAGCCATCACCGTGAGGAGAGTTTGGCTGTCTTCTGGATTTCAAGGCTGTGCCCAGCACATTGTTGTTGCCCCAGTGGGCAGGATCAACGAATGCAGTAAGTTGCTGCCAATCCTCATCAGTAGGTATGCGCCAACCATCAGGACAAAGCCCCCTGGGGTCGGCCACAGCATGGCCGTTATATAATTTTCCGTAAAATTCAATATTTTGCGGATCTTCGTCATAAGCGATCCATGCACCTTCGGCGAGGGTTTGCCAGGAAGTACCCATCTGTGGATTCAATAACAGATCACCATTGCTGTATCGGGTGGTACGAAGGTTTTCTCCCATCCATTCCTGGGTTCCGATGGTGAGTGTTGGGTAAACATTTCCGTCAATATCAGTTACCGTTTGGCTTTTTGCAGGGTATTGCATCAGGGTGATAAGCACAATGGAGATTTGTAAAAATGCTTTTTTCATGAATGTGTTTTTAGTAGCTGGGTAAAACTGTCTTTCAAGAATTCTGGAACGTGCGTTATCAGTGTTTTGCACATCAATTTCACAAAGAAAAATCATTATACAAAAGTAGTATATGTGAGCCGGTTATTTATACGTAATTTCTTTGGTTTTTTATCGTGGTTCACACCGTGTTTTCCTTTGGTTTGTATTGATCTTGCTATTCACTTACCATGGTTGCAATGTACGCAATATAACGTCCTGAAGTTTTCCCTGAAGAGAAGAGATAAGCCAGAAGCATCTTTCCTGCTCACTGGTTGGAACAGTGCACAAAACCTTACTGGGTTGACCTCCAATGCCTTATGCAGCAAATCATCATACCATCGCATGTTCATAATGGATTCTTCGGCAACGGTAAGCTTAATGTAATAAAACAGGATGTCTTCATCGGGAAGCTCTACTCTTACATAAGGGCGCAAAAGTCTTTCTGCCAGGACGTTTTGCTTGTAGGCAGCAAAAAATCCTGCCATACTCAGCAGTTCAGTTTCATTGAGCCGGGTAGAAGGATAGAGGTTCCTGATGGCGCGGATGCTCCTGTTGCGCTGGCGGCGGTCTCTTTCATCCATACTCTGGTTGAGTTTTACCAGGTGATAGTTTAGCTTAAGCCGGTTATAAGCATTTGCCGGCACCTGGTAGTCGGGCAGGGCATTGATTTTTTCAAGCAGTTCTTTCTCATCAACCTGGCCCGGATCTTCAAGCCATTTGCGAAAAAGGAGTTCAGTTATATTAAATCGAATTGCGCCATCATCAGGAAAATGGTCAGCGAGTTTTTCGAAAAGGGAATGAGCCTCATGCAGGTTTGTATAACCCTTGTGGTAGCGAAATACGTGGTCGCGGTTGAAAACGAAGCTGAAATGCTTGCTGTCGGGAATGGGAAGGGAGTCGGGAAATGCTCCTGCCAGGGGTACTCCTTCAAGGTGCCGGAAAATAGCATCCTGTATGATCAGAGCATTGCGGGTGTCTTCGTCGTACAATGTTAAACTGAAAAAGTCCCACAATTCATCAAGTGAGCTGCTGACAGGATCAATACTTTGGTTCATGATTACAGTAACCCTGGCTTTACGATGATTTCGTAAAATGGATTCGAGCTCCCTGCTTGTTTTTTCATCCCTCAGCAACAGGCGGATTTCCTCGTGATTCTTCTCCTTGAGTTCATGAAAAGTGCTTTGCGCAATATCATTGTAAAAAGCTTCCCAGTTCTCGTCCACGGTAATATAATATTGACCTGTATCGGGTATCATTACCGAAAGCTCATCATAAATCACCTTTGCACGGTTTTCATAAAGTTCCTTATTTCTGTTTTCCGGGCCTTCGATAGATGCAAATGCACTGATGGAGATTTTTTCCACCTCTTTTGCCTGGAGTGGCAGTGAATAGATGAATTTTCGCAGGGTGTCGCGGTTGAATGTGAGCTCGTTTTTGGGAAAAAGGATGTCAAGGGAAAAGGTAAAGTCCATGTGTACCGGTTCGCTGTGCCGTTGTTTTACCATGGTATCGGCAGGGAAAAACAGGCTGTCTACAATAAGAGCCTGCTGCAGCAACTCCCAGTCGTGAACTGGTCTGCGTGTATACCAATGTTCCACGCATGGCCGGTTTTTACGGCTGATGATGATTCCGTGGTCATATTCCGATTGGATGAAAGTAACAGGAGCAGCTCCCAGGGGGACTAGAAAGATACCATCGGCATTTGTAAACCGTGATTTTTTCATATCCTGGTAGGAAACAGGTTCAAGGTAATAGAAATACTTGTCAGGGTCGGTAAGTGCGGCCTCGTGGCAGGCAAAGAATTCTTTCCTTACCATTTTTACACCCAACTGGCGTCGTTCCTCTGAAAAAAAATCATCAAACCACTCCTCATCATTAAAAACCAGGTAGAACATGTGGTCTTTCACTTCTACCTGGAAAAGAATTTCCTCGGGAATTCTGTTGTAATGGCGTTCGGTGGAAATACAAATGTCTCTGCTGTATTCCCGGTAGCTATGTCCTTGTTGTGAATACAGCAAAACGGGAGATACAATAAGGTACAGCACCATTGTTATGACAAGCTTTTTTCTCATAACATTTTTAAACGAAAAAACGGGCGTGTTGGTTACCCAATATGGGGAGGGTAGCCAGAATAAAAATGTGCGGGAACCGTAAGAAGAATTACTTCTTTTTAAATCCCTTGTTTATTACCTCATACCATCTTTTGAAAAGGTTTCCTTTCGTTTCCGGGCTTTCGTTGTAGCTTCCATAGCCATATCCGTACCCGTAACCATAGCCATAACCATAACCATAGCCGCTGCTGGAAACTTTCACATCATTGATCTCGATGCAAATATTTTTGGCATCAACTTTTTCTGCAAACTCATTCAGGAAATCAAGGCTTGATCTGTCGCTGAACTTTTGCCTGATGATGAATATGGCGAGGTCAGAATTTTTTATGATGCTTATACCATCGGGTACAATTCCGATGGGGGGTGTGTCAATGATGATGTAATCGTACTGTGTCCTGAGCAACTTTAGCATATCTGCCATCTGCTCAGATTCGAGCAACTCACTGGGGTTTGGTGGCACGGGTCCGGCTGTGATGATGTGAAGATAAGGGCTATGTTCTACCGTTTGAATGATCTCATCAAGGCTGTTTTTTCCTACAAGATAGTTGGCCAGTCCTGGCACCTGTTCTATGTGGAAGTCATCGAATATTCTAGGTTTGCGAAGGTCAGCACCTACCAGGAGGGTTTTTTTGCCAGACAGGGCAATTACCGAAGCCAGGTTGATAGCAGTAAAAGTCTTACCTTCCTGCGATCGGGTGGAAGTAATGGATACGATCTTGTTTTTGGATTTGGCAGCAAAATACTGTAAATTGGTTCGCATTGCCCTGAAGGCTTCTGTTACCGGAGATTTGTTTTCTTCAAATACTACCAGGTTAACAGCATCTAATTTGGCTGCTAATTTGTTGTGCGGAATAACGCCTAATACCGGGAAATCAACATTATCGGTGATTTCTTTTTTGTCGTGAATGCGTGTGTCAAAGAAATCGCGCAGCAGGATCAGCGCCAGAGGGATTACCAGGCCTGCCACCATAGCAAAGGTATAATTGCGCTCTTCTTTGGGCGAAACAACAGAAGTATACCTGGCCCTGTCGACAATACGATGGTCGGGTACATTGCTGGCCATAGCAATACCGGCCTCGGCACGTTTTTCCAGCAAATAATTGTAGGTAGCATTGCTGAGGTTAAAACGGCGCTGAATCCCGATGTACTCCCTTGCGGTGCCGGGCAATTGATTGATACGTTGCTCAACCCGGGCAATACGTTTGTCCAGGTCGGCCATCAGGATGTCAGATGCACTGCGGATGCTTCGCAGGTTTTCCTCAAGGGCTTTAAGGCTCAAATCAATCTGGCGGTTGATGTTTTGAAGATTCGGGTTTTCGCGGGTACCGATCTCCAGCAATTGGGCCCGCTCTGAATACAGTTCACCAAGTTCAAGAATAAGGTTTTGCAATATAGGGTCTTCAATCCCTAAGGCTGAAGGACTGAATACATCGCGAAAGTCTTTTTCATTCACAATATAGTCGTACAGATAATCGTAGTACTGCCGTTTCAGGCTTTCCATAGCCTTTTGGTTGTCCAGCTCCTGGAGCTCTGCGAAAAGCTGCCCTGCGGCCATATTTATCTCCATGAGCTGATTGCGCTGCCGGAAATCTTCCAAAGATGATTCTGCCAGTATCAATGAGTCAGAAATTACATTGATCTGGTTGTCAATAAACTGGATAGTGTTTTCGGCAATGGTGTTTTTTTCATAAAGACTTTGCTGCACATATACTTCGGTAAGCGTGTTGAGGAAATCAATGGCTCTTTCGGGGTTGGTAGCTTCAAAAGCTATCTGTACGATGGAAACCTCGTCATTGAGAGGCGATACATTCATGCCGCTAACATAACGCGAGGTGAGAGAAGGAAGGGTATGGATGATGAACAGGTACTCCCTGTCAATATGGCTCATAGGAGTGAAGTTATTGTTCTTTGTCAAGCGGAGGCGGTATCCGTCTTGCTGGAAAATTTCCCCAAACTTCATTTGTACATCTTCGCCCCCATTCCCTAAACGGAAAAGACCTCTTTCGGTAGGCTGGATCTTATATTCATCTTCAGAAACTATTTTTACATGAAATGCTTTGCCGTAGGGTACGGCAGAAGCAGGATCCCAATCCACCAGAAATGGGGTTTTTTTGTATATTTCAGTGGTTCTCATTTCGCCCACCAAACGACCGATGTTGTAATAAGAAACTGCAACATCCATTCTTTGTAAAGCGGAATCTACCAGTGAGAACGACCTTAGGATTGCCATTTCGTTAAAGAGGTTGTTTCTCTGGTAAAAGAGGTCGAGCTCGCCCATGATCTGCCCAGGTCGGAAGCCGCCCTTACGGTCATCGCGGATAAGCACTGTAGCTCTTGTGCGGTAAACGGTTTCTGTAAACTGATTCACAAAATAGGCAATAGTAAGTGCAACCGCAACACTGATCACAAACCAGTACCAGAATCGGGCATACTTGAAGATGATCTTTTTTATATCGAGGGTTTCTTCGCGAAAGGGGTCTTTATTCATTGTATCCAATATTTCTAACCTGGAGGTTGGCAAATTATACTACAGGAATAATTAATTGCTGAAAAAGTTGATAAGCAAAAGTGTAGTTGAAATGGTTGAGAAAACAAGGCCAAAGGGGAATTGGCTAAATCCAAGTCTTTTGATCTTATAGGGTTCAACGTAAATGATGTCATTGGGGTGCATGTAGTAATACTCCGATGCAATGATATTGGCATCATTGAGGTTTAATTCTCCAAATGTGGCACCATTGGGTGTTTGTCGTACGATGGTAATATTACGGTTGCCAAAGTCTGTAAGGTCTCCTGCCTGAGCAATTATATCAATAATATTGATTTTATTGTCATAAATGTAGAATTTACCTGGGGATCCCACTTCTCCAATTACGGTAACAGAAAAATTAACCAGCTTCACCAGTACGGTAGCACCAATGAGGTAATCTGCTACTAGTCCGCTTATCATTTTGGTTGCTTCGTTTATGGTTTTCCCGCCTACATTTACCTCTCCCACCACGGGCATGCTGATGTGTCCGGTATGGTCTACATTGTATCCGTGCAGAAACATTTGAACATTGCCGATTCCACCTCCGCCGACGCTTCTCTGGCCTGTGCGGTCGCTGTTGAAGGTAGTATAAGACTTTTCGTCCGGAGTGAGTACCTGGATATTGAGAATGTCGCCGGGTTGTATCCTGTAGTCAGGGGTGACGGATGCAATTGTATCTGCCGCCTCAGCCTGTCTTTGCAGGTATACAATATTTTTGTGAGGTGTACAGGAAGCAATACCTAACAGTAGCACTATAAGGATGAGGAAAAAACGATTTCCTTTCAGAAGGATATTTTTATGAATACCTTTTTCTTTGGGGCTTTTCAGGGTCATGGAAAATAATGTGTTGTTATTTACTGGCAATAGGGCTCAAAGGCAATGGTTAAATCGCACAAAATTACAATATTAAATGAAAAACGTGGAATTTTTTCCTTTCATGTTCGGATTGCCAGTGCGTTAAAACGAAAATGAAAATATTTTGGTATGCCAGGGAAAAATGTTTTCAGAGAACCTTAGAAAACACCATACATCAATCTTCCTATCATGAAGTAAATAAAAAGGCCAATAATATCATTTGATGTGGTAATGAACGGACCCGTGGCAAGAGCGGGGTCAATCTTGAATTTGTCGAGGGCAAGAGGAACAAAAGTACCAAAGATGGAAGCAAAAAGGATTACCGACATCAGGGCTGCGCTCACGGTCATACTTAGTGCCAGGGAAGGGGCAAAGATAGAACTGTAAAGCAGTAAAATGCCAGAACAAACAAATCCATTGAGGAAACCCACCGATACTTCTTTCCACAGCTTGGGAAAAATGCTGCCGGTTGTAATGGTATTATTGGCTAGCCCTTTTACAATAAGTGCCGAAGATTGCACTCCCACATTGCCTCCCATGGCAGCGATCAGGGGCATAAAAAATGCCATTTCAGAATAAATGCTGATCTGCTCCTCGTAGTTGCTGATCACCCTGGATCCCACAATACCGCCAAATAATGCCACGATCAGCCAGAACAGACGCCCCTGGGTTATCTCCCAAACCTTGTCCCCTGATTCAATATTCTGGGTCATACCCGACATCATCTGGTAGTCTTTTTCGGCTTCTTCCTTAATAAAATCTACAATGTCGTCAATGGTTATGCGACCAATGAGCCTTTCCAGTTCGTCTACAACGGGCAGAACCACCAGGTCGTACTTGTTCATGATGCTGGCAACTTCCTCTCCTTTTTGCAAGGCTTTTACACTGACCACATCAGGCGAAAACAGCTCTGATACTTTCGCCCGTGGTGAGGCAATAAGGAGTTTTTTCAGCGACAGCAGACCCAGCAGCACATCATCATCATCTACAACATATACCGAATAAACCTCTTCTACTTCTTCGGCCTGCTTGCGCATTTCGCGGATGCAGGTCACCACATGCCAGTTTACGTTTACTTTGATATATTCCTTGCCCATCAACCCCCCCGCTGAATTGGCAGGATAAACCAGCAGGTCGGCAATATCCTGGGCCTGCCTGCGGTCTTCAATATGGCTGAGAATCTCTTCTCTTTTCTCATCGGGAAGCTCAGCGATAAGGTCGGCGGCATCGTCAGAATCCAGGTTGTTGATGAACTCGCGGGCAATTTCCTGTGTGGAAAAAGAGTCAAGAAAACGTTCCCTTACATCTTCTTCCAACTCCATAAGTACGGCCGCAGCTTCCTCTTTTTCCAGCAGGGTATACAGGTATTTGGCCTCTTCGAGGTTCAGGTCGTCAATGTATTCAGCAATATCTGCCGGATAGAGTTCGTTTACCACTTCCTGCAGAAAATCGCGCTGGTTATCCCTGATGGCATTACGGATGACGTCGAGATTGATGTCTTTTACATTAAGAGTCATAAGCTGATGGCATTAGAAATCATTTCTGGCTTGTTAGCATATTGCTTACGGTACTTACTTCAACAAATGAAGGGCCTGATTTTTTCCCAAAGTTCCCTGCCAGCACAGCCACCAGGTCTTCGCCTTTTAATTCTTCACGGGAAATGAGCCTTTTTAATGTATAATTTATAAAGTCTTTTTTGGATGTTTCTACTTCCATATAGTCGGCATATATTCCAAAGTTGAGTGCCAGCTCGCGCATAACGCGGTTGTCGTAGCATTGGGCATAAATGGGTGATTTTCCCCGGAAAGCCGACAAATAGCGGGCCGTTTTACCGGTATCCGTATCGGTAATGATGGCTTTGGTATTTAGTTTTTCAATGGACCGTACAGCCATTTTGGAAAGAAAAACCGAGATCTCATTATCGTGGGGCATTATCTTGAGGTCCGTCATGGGTTTCCTTGTTTTTTCTGCTTCCCGGGCGGCACGGGCCATCGTCTTGACCGATTCCAACGGATATTTCCCGTAGGCAGTTTCCCCGCTGAGCATTACAGCATCTGTTCCACTGAATACGGCATTGGCAATATCGGTGATCTCGGCACGGGTGGGCCGTGGATTCTCAATCATGCTGTGAAGCATCTGTGTTGCCACAATAACTGCTTTCTTGCGCTTGATGCATTTGTTGATCAGTTTTGCCTGGATGCCTGGAATCCGTTCGGCAGGAACCTCAATGGCCAGGTCACCGCGAGCCACCATAATGCCATATACATGATCAAGAATTTCATCAATATTATCGATACCTTGCTGGTTTTCTATCTTGGCAATGATCTTTATGGGGCTGTTTTGACGGTCCAGAATTTTCTGTATGGCAATTACATCTTCCTTATTGCGCACAAAAGAGTGGGCAATAAAATCAATATCATTTTCTATGGAGAAGTGAATGTATTCAATGTCTTTTTCTGAAAGCGATGGAAGATTCACCATACTACCGGGCAAATTGATGCTTTTGCGGGGCTTGATCATTCCGGTATTCATCACCTCACAAATGAGATGATCGGGATTTTTTTCAATTACGAACAACTCTATGTCACCGTCATCAATCATGATGCTTTTCCCCACTTCCAGGCTGGCCACAAACTCTTTGTAGTTTACAAACAAACAGTCAGAACTGGAGGCACCGTCAGGATCTCCGGCAACCTTGATGAGTTGTCCCTTTGTTACTTCTATTTCTTTACCCAATTTAACCGTACGTATTTCAGGGCCTTTGGTGTCAATAAGAAAAGGGATGCGGTGAGATATTTTTCTAACGGTTTGGATAATCTTAAGGGTATCCTCAGGTTGCTGATGGGCGGTATTGATTCTGACAACATCCATTCCTGCCTGGTGCATCTGACGGAGAAAATCCTCATCACTATATTTATCAGAAATGGTTGCAACGATCTTTGTCAATTTGTCCATGATGTAAAGAATTAATTATTAAACATTGCTGGCCCAAAAAAAGGCAGGATAATGAAAGGAAGGATAAAAACACCCTTTGATTTAGGCTATGCAAAAATATAAAAAATAAAGCAAAGCATTGTATGTGGCGTGCTCTATGAGGGCTAACAAAGATTATTCAATGAGGTTTACAGCAGGGTATTATCAATACATGTTTTATAAGCATTTTATCCTATTTTTGTAACCCATTAACCAATTGAACAGTAACTTTTGAGTCTTATAGCTGTAAACCAAAATCCACCATTTATGAAGCAGAAATACATTCTCGTTTTTTCCCTGGTATTTTTTTCTTTTTCACTTTTTTCGCAGGATTTTTACCACACCGGCTCAACAGATGACATTGAAACAGATCCTTTGTTTGGGATTTTGCTGGCCGGAGGAGGCGGAGATAACGACCAGGGTATGGCCTGGCTCGCTGCAAGGGCCAATGGGGGCGATGTGGTAGTACTGCGGGCCTCGGGCTCCGATGGATACAACAATTATATTTATTCGCAATTAGGGACAGAGGTTAATTCTGTTACCTCAATTGTGATCACCAGTTCGGAACAGGCAGATAGCGAGGCCGTTTGCGAGGCAGTAGAAAATGCCGAACTCATTTTCATTGCCGGGGGCAACCAATGGAATTATTATAATCACTGGAAAGGAACCTGTCTGCATGATCTCATCAATGCGCATGTTAATGTAAAGAGTGCTCCCATTGGTGGCACCAGTGCTGGTTTGGCAGTATTGGGTGAAGTAGTGTTTACAGCTGAAAACCAATCGGTATGGAGTGATGAGGCTCTTGGTGATCCTTATCACTTCAGGGTAATGCTGGCCAATGATTTCTTACAGGTTCCCTTTATGGAAAATGTGGTAACAGATTCTCATTACAATGCTGTATATGATGATGACAACAACCGCCATGGCCGTCATACCGCTTTTCTTGCCCGCATGATTGCCGACTGGCAGATGAATGCCAGGGGGATAGGGGTAAATGAATATACCGCCGTTGCTGTTGATGAGAATGGGTTGGCAAGGGTTTTCGGAGATCCTTCCTACTTTGATCATGCCTATTTTTTGTTAGCCAATGCTGAACCCGATACCTGCCTGAGCGGAAAGCCCCTGCATTGGATGAACGAGACAAATGCACTTTCTGTTTACCGTGTGCGCGGCAACAATGAAGGCAGCAATACTTTTAATCTCATCAACTGGCAGGAGGGCGATGGTGGCGAATGGTTTCGCTGGTATGTGGATAACGGACAACTGACCCAGGTTGAAGCAGATTACCTCGATGCTACGTTTTGGGTTACAGATAGTTCTTCCGATCCCAT
Source organism: uncultured Bacteroidales bacterium (assembly GCA_964453995.1). Taxonomy (GTDB): domain Bacteria; phylum Bacteroidota; class Bacteroidia; order Bacteroidales; family UBA7960; genus SKVR01. The sequence continues at coordinate 27,945 of CAYVQC010000038.1, forward strand.
TGAAGATGCCGGTATTCACCTGGGCGGGCTCATCAATCTTTCCACCAACACTGCAGGACAAGCTTACTTTGCCAATGCACTGCAGGATTATGCCTATTCGTATGTTATTGAAAAAGAAGGGTACGACCCGCTTTCCGGGCAATTATCTATAACACAGGCCGGGCAGGAGTTCAGTTTTATCCTTGATGTATCTACCTCTGTTACCGGCCAGATCAATGTGCTACCTGCACCTGAAGTCGGGCCCAACCCGGCACAGAGCCACGTGAAGGTAAAAGCTCCCCGGGGATCAATGATTACCGGGTTTCGTATGGCCGATGTTTCGGGAAGAACGATCGTTAACGAAAAAAGACCAGCAGCAGAATCCCTGGAGATCAGCCTTGCCGGACTGGCGCCGGGTTTTTACCTTCTTATGATAGATACAGGAACAGATACCTTTACCTTCAGGATTGTGAAAAAATAAGCCAGTTCGTATGAGGTTGGCTGACCCTGCACGGAAAAGACCCGGCATCGTTAGTAGCGAAGCCGGGCCTTTTCGGTTATAGCGGTTCAGTATTTTATTACCCTGAAGGATTTTGTTTCACCCCGGGGAGAAAAAATCCTGAGAATATAAATGCCTGGCAACAGATGTTCTGTATCCGGATTGTGGGATTGTGTATTGAGGGTGTTGTTCATCAGTAGTTTTCCCTGCAGGTCGTACAGGAAGTATTCCCCGTTGTGCCACGAGTCGGGAAAATGGATGGTAAAAACCTCGGAGAAAGGGTTGGGGAAAATCAGCCATTCTTCCTGTGGCAAGGTGTCAACGCTTGCCGAATCAAGTATGGTGTAGTTTTTCAACATAAAATTCCGGGGATCGAAAATGACATCTATCACCTCTTCATCCATGGGGATGTCAAACTCCTGGAGGTTTTCTTCCTGGAAAACTCTCAGGGAATGATCTCCGGTCTCGGTTATGATGTTGAATTCGAGGGTTCCGGCAAAAAACGATGGATGATCTGCTGTAGTGCTTTGTGCTGAACGGATATACAGGCGATCATCCTGTTGCCACCATTTCAGCTCAAAAACCGGGAATCCTTCACCATAGTACCATTGGTCAAAAAACCAACTCCAATCCCTGCCGGTTAGCTGGTTGGCAATCATCATGAAATCATCGCCCGAGGCAACACTATCGGCAAAGAAACTTTGGAATTGCTCCATGACCTGGAAAAACAGGGGGTCATCATTGATCTCGAACCGGAGCTGATGAAGGATGGCAGCCCCTTTTCTGTAGGAAAGACGACCATTGAAAATCCTGAATATGTCATGCAGCAATACAGCAGGAACATATACACTGCCCCCGGGTGCTGATTTAACATTACTATGTACATTGGTCATCCACTGGCTGGCCGATTCGGATCCGATTATAAATTCCCGGGAAAGATATTCAGCGTATGTGGCAAATCCCTCGTTTATCCAAATGTCGCTCCATGTGGCGCAGGTAACATTGTTGCCAAACCAGTGGTGGGCCAGTTCATGAGCTGTGATATCAAATCCGAAATACCCCATAGTAGACATGGTTTGATGCTCCATGGCACCTCCCATTGGAGCTTGGGCATGGCCATATTTTTCTGAGGAAAAAGGGTAGTTACCCCAAAGCTCCGAAAGCAATTGCATTAGTGGCTGGGTTTTCAGTAGATTTTCTCTTTGGGCTTCCAGTTCCTGGGGGTGGTTATAAAGAAAATTCTGCACCCACACACTGTCATTCCCATGAGCCAGTGGTGCCATGAAACTGAACTCCTGATAATTGCTTACTGCCATGGAAATAAGATAATAGGCAATAGGATACCACGATTTCCATTCGTAGCGAAGGTTACCGTTGTCCAGTTCTGTTATTTGTTGAAGCATTCCGTTGGAAGCAGCAATAAATCCCGGTGGAGTGGAAATAAATACATAAACACTATCCGCTTTGTCGTTGAGCACTTGTTTTACCGGGAACCATTGCCTGGCATTGTGCGGTTCGGATAGGGTCCATAAAACCGGGTCGCCGAAACTGTTTTCCTCACTCTGTATCCCGGCAAAGAAACCCTGTGGCTGGGGTTCGCCAGTATAAAATACTTCCAGATCAATGAGGGTTCCCACAGGTAGGTTCGATCCCAGGTCTATTTCAAGGTTATTGTTGGTATGGGAAAATGCAACCTCAGAATGACCGAAAATTACCTTGCTTATGCTGAGCTCATGGGTTGCTTCCAGTACAAAATAACGCACCTGGTCAGCAGTAAGGGTGGCTACCACTCTCGCCGATCCCCCTATTGATGTGCCGGAAGGGTTTACAGTAAGATTCAACCCGTAAAAATGCACATCATAGTGATGAACCCGCTCATCCTGTTCATAAATTCCGATGGAGAGATCTTTTGTCTTAGCCAGCGCACAGTGGTGCGTGCATTGGTGTGGAACCGCAGAATAATGTTGTACAAATTGTGCCATAATATCACCCCCCAAACCCCAATATGCGAAAACCAGGATGAAAATGATTTTCATTATGGTTTGCAAAATAGCGTGCAGTGCGCACCTTGTTTCTGTATGGGTTGTGGTGGGAATCATCCTCTTAATAGCATTGATTGTAAAGATAGCAATTGTTTTTGTACAAAGCTGTGCAGGAGCGAACATGTCATGTACGCAAATGAACACATTACTGTCTGCCTGTTTTTTTGTCGTGACCCAAAAAACAACCCCGATAATATAAGTAATGCTTGTAAATGAAGAAGATGAGAAGAAGACAATAAAGAATTTATTCTTTTTTTCCTAAAAAAACTGTAATGGTTTGTAACGTTTTCTGGTTATTGTCGTCAATTTGTTAAGCTGCAGTAAATCAGTTGAAGAAAAGCCCATAAGCAAACAAAAGCAAAATAAAATGTGGATAACGAACACTTTGGTACATTATGTGTTAAACCAAACCCAAAACTTTTGAAACGGAAAAAGTTTTTAAAATGACAGTACTATGGACATAAGAAACAGAATTATTGAGCAGGCATCGCAAATGTTTACCCGTTATGGCATCAGATCTATCACCATGGATGAAATTGCCGAATCATTGGGTATTTCCAAACGGACTCTCTACGAAAGCTTTTCCAACAAGGAGGAGTTGCTAAAGGAGTGCATCGAGTTTCAGTACCAGGAAAATGTAAAGATTCGTGATGGCATTCTGGCAGAGAATCCCAACGATCCCCTGGAAATTATTCATCAGCATTTCAGGCAATTGTTGATCTTCCTTAATAATCTTAACCCCAGCTACCTGAATGATTTAAAGAAATACCATTCCAATCTGTTTCTATCGCACATTACTGATAAACAAAACGATAATATCGCATTCACCCGGTTAATGATCCACAAGGGAATTGAAAAAGGCTTGTTTAGAAGTGAAGCTGATCCTGAAATAATGAGTGTTTTTATTCATACCGTCATGCAGATCATTACCACAGAAGAAATATTTCCAGAAACGCGGTTTGCCCGCGCCGAAGTGGTTCGGCAGATCCTGCTGAATTTTATCCGGGGCCTTGCAACCGAAAACGGGCTAAAACAAATAGACGAGAAATTCAATCAAAATGCATAGTAAACATCTTTCAAAAAAAATCAGACATTGAATTCATGAAAACAACATTAAAGGCAACAATTTTTTTGCTGTTACTAACCATGGGAGTTTATCCGGCTGTTTTTGGCCAGACTGACACCCTTTTTCTTGATCGGGAAAAAGCTCTTGCTCTTGCCCTCGAAAACAATCCCGGTATGGCCATTGCACGACTGGAACAAGCAAGAGCTGAAGCCAGGTTTAACGAAACCCGTGGAAATCTCCTGCCCTCTTTAAACGCCAGTGGATCCTATACACGGAATCTCAAGAAACAGGTTCTTTTTCTCCCCGAAGAAATGGCCCCTATGTTTGGTGGTTCGGCAGCCATTGAGATTGGGAGCGACAACTCTTTCATGGGAGGATTGCAGCTGGCACTTCCACTGTACAATCCTGTGATTTATGCAGGCATTGAAACCGCCCGTACAGAGCAAAAGATCGCCGAAGAAAATTTCAGGGCCCAAACCATCGAGTTGCGTTACAACGTGGTAAGGGCCTGGTACGATGTGTTGCTTGCCCGCGAATCACTGGAGGTGATTACCACCAGTTTCAATAACGCAGCGGAAAACCTGGAAAACATCCGTAAAATGCATGGGCAGGGACTTGTGGCAGAATACGACCTTATCCGGGCTGAGGTACAAACTGAAAATCTTCGTCCTGAAGTGCTTCAGGCCCAAAACATGTACGAGCTTAGTGTAAATTTCCTGAAAGTTCTGCTGGGCTTAAACGATGATGCCACTATAGTGACAGAAGGAAACCTTATGGAAAGCTCCGAAGAGATGCTTCAGGAGTTTAACGTGAGTGCCGCCGAGCGCTCTTTGCAAAGCAACCCTGACTACATTGCCCTGGGGTTGCAGCACGACCTTGTTTTGCAGCAATCAAAAAGTATCAAAGCAACTTCTTATCCCAGCCTTACCGCGGTATCCAACTATATGTACCTCGCCGAGGCTAATGATTTTAAAGTGGGTGATTACAACTGGGTGAACACTGCCTCAGCAGGGCTGCAACTCAGCATTCCCATTTTCCGAGGCTTTACCAACCGCAACCAGGTAAAGCAACTGGAAATTGGAGCACAGCAGTTACAATTGCAGCGCGAATATTTGCAGGACAACCTGTCTGCCGAAGTATCAAATATCCTCAAAAGTATGGATGTAGCTATTGAAAAAACAGTTCTTGCCAGCAGCAATGTGGAGCTTGCACAGCGAGGTTATGATATTGCCCGCATACGATATGAATCGGGGCAGGGTACTTTACTCGAGGTCAACGATAGTGATGTGGCACTGCAGAGGGCCCGTTTCAATCTTCTCATGGCAAAGCATGAACTTTTACAGGCCAAAGCACTCTACGACAGGGTAGTCGGCGACCAGTAATCCTTTCATCACAATAAGATATTCTTATAACACAATTATACATAACCCAACAGGCACAATTATTAAATCATATTTACAATGAAAGCAATAAAAGACTTCAGAATTATAGTACCTATCATTCTCCTTTTTACAGCAGTTTCGTGCCAGGATACTGCCCCCATAGAAGAAGAAAAAAAGGTGCTGGTAAGGGTAGAACCCATCAGCACCCATATGGTTGCCAACGACCTTGAATTCACCGGTGTGGTTCAACCCTATGAAGAAGCACACATTGCACCTGCTGTTCCTGCCCGTATCAACCGGATACTGGTAGATGTGGGTGATAAGGTAAGCAAAGGACAATTGCTCGTTGAAATGGATAACACACAGCTCTTCCAGGCCCAGGTTCAACTTGAAAACCTCCGGACTGAACTGGCGCGATTGGATACCCTGCTCAGGGCAGGAGCCGTTACTCAGCAGGCCTATGATCAACTCCAAACCCAGTTCCAGGTAGCCAAAAGTAATATAGACAATCTTGCCTCACACACCCAGGTAAGATCAACCCTCGACGGGGTAGTTACTGCACGTTTCTTCTCCAATGGCGAAATGTTTTCCGGGGCCCCCTCTCCGGTGGGAAAACCAGCCATTGTCACCATCAACCAGATCAAACCTGTGAAGGTAATCATTGGTGTTTCCGAAAGGTTTCTGCCCGAGATTTCAAAGGGACAACGCACAGCAGTTACCACTACCGTGTTTCCTGACCGGATTTTTGAAGGCAGGGTAAACCGTATCTTCCCCACCATCGATCGTGCCACCGGGACATTTCGTGTGGAGATCATTATCGACAACCAGGATGAGAGTCTGCGCCCGGGAATGTTTGCACGGGTGGCAATCAGTCTTGATGAACATGAGGCCCTTTTGGTACCTTCACTGGCCATACTGAAACAACCCGGTTCTAACGAACGGTTTGTTTTTGTGGTGGAAAATGGTGTGGCCCAACGTATTACTGTCGAACCCGGTCGCAAGTATGAGGATATGACGGAAGTGTCTGGCATTACTCCCGAAAAAATGCTTGTAGTAACGGGACAGCACAATCTAATCCAGGGTACTGAAGTTGAAATTGTTGACAACGACAACCAGGAACAAAGCACCTCAATGGCAGGTGAAGAAAAATAAGCATAACCAGCCATTATAAAGATATCCCCCGAAAAATAAATCATAAAAAAACGATATTCCATGAGCATCTATAGTACAGCTGTAAAAAGGCCCATTACCACCCTGGTGGTCTTTATTGCGGTTATTGTAATGGGAGTATTCAGTCTTCGCAATATGCCCATCGATCTTTACCCTGAGATCGACCCTCCGTTTATAAGTGTTTTTACCATCTATCCGGGTGCCAGTGCATCAGATATCGAAACCAACGTAACGCGTCCACTGGAAGACAACCTGAGCATTGTTACGAACCTGAAGAATATGACCTCGCAATCGCGCGATGATATTTCGGCCATTACGCTGGAGTTTGAATACGAAACCAATCTTGATGAAGCCACCAATGAGATCCGCGATGTGATCGGGCGGCTGTTGCGCTTTCTTCCCGAGGGCATTGAACAGCCTGTTGTTTTCAAGTTTTCATCCAATATGATTCCCGTGATGATGCTTTCGGCTACCGCCCAGGAAAGTTATCCTGCTCTGGCCAAGATCCTTGATGAAAAGGTAATCAATCCGCTCAACCGCATTGAAGGGGTAGGCGCTGTAGGAATTTTTGGCGGCCCGGAGAGAGAGGTCCAGGTAAATGTTGACCCCCGGAAACTGGAAGCCTACAATATGACCGTAGAACAATTGGGAACGATCCTGGCTGCCGAGAACATCAATCTTCCTTCCGGAAACATCCGCATGGGAGAAGTAGACTATCCGCTGCGCTTTACCGGGGAGTTTGCCGAAAGTGATCGCATCCGCAATATTGTTCTTACCACTTTTAATGGCAATCCTGTTTTTGTAAGAGATGTTGCGGAAGTTAAGGATACACTTCGCGAAATGACCATTGAGGAGCGCATCAACGGAGAGCTGGGATTGCGCATGATCGTGCAGAAACAATCAGGAGCAAACACCGTAAAAATTGCCGAGCAGGTAAACGAAATGCTGGAAGACCTAGAAAAGACCCTGCCGCCCGACATAACCATCGGCGTGGTGTTTGACACATCTGAATTTATCAACAGCGCCATTGGTAACCTTGTAAATATCCTTTACTATGCTGCTATTTTTGTTACCCTGGTGGTTTTGTTTTTCATTGGCAGATGGCGTGCTACCTTTATCATCATTCTTACCATTCCGGTATCACTTGTAACGGCATTCATTTACCTGTACTTTACAGGAAATACCCTTAACCTGATTTCTCTATCGTCACTCACCATTGCCATGGGAATGGTTGTGGATGATGCCATCGTGGTATTGGAAAACATTACCCGGCAAATCGAAAAAGGTGCTACGGCCCGTGAAGCTTCAATTTATGGCACCAATGAAGTGGGTTTGGCTGTAGTGGCATCTACCCTTACCGTGGTGGCGGTATTTTTACCCATGACCCTGATCACCGGACTAATGGGGCTGTTTTTCAGTCAGTTGGGGTGGATCGTTACCATTACCATCACTGTTTCCACCATTGCAGCACTTTCGCTCACTCCCATGTTGTCATCCCGCTTTTTGCATTATGCCACAGCCAAACGAACCGGACTGGGACCCAAAACAAGCGCGTTTATTGACAAGATCCTCAATGGATTGGACAATGCTTACGAAAGGGTGTTATCCTGGAGTGTGGCACATAAATGGGCTGTTGTGATTGTGGCTGTGCTGATTTTTATTTCCAGTCTTGCATTATTTCCCATGATTGGTACAGGATTTTTCCCCGAAGCAGACAATAGCAGAATTAGCGTAAACATAGAGCTGCCCACCGGTTTGAGATTGGAAGAAACCCAGAAAACAGCACGTGCCATTGAAACGCTCATTGGCAGCCAGTACCCTGAAATAGAAACGGTGAATACCAGCACAGGTTATAGCACTACAGCAGGTATTTTTGGCAATCCACGTGCCGGCAGCCATACTATAGACCTGGAATTCAGCTTGCTGCCACCTACCGACCGTTCGCGCGATGTGTGGGAGGTTGCCGATGCCATCCGCCAGGATCTGAGAGCCTTCCCGGAAATTGTAAATGTTACTGTTGAAACCGAAGGTGGTGGATTTGGTGCAGGAGCCCCCATACAGGTAGAGATCTATGGGGATGATTTTGACCAGACCACAGCATTTGCGATGGAATTGGCCGAAAGGATGGAGTCCATTGAAGGCACACGTGATGTTGACCTGAGTCGGGGACCAGAAAAACCTGAGTTGAGAATAGTACCCGACCAGGAAAAGATGGCTTTGTATGCCCTCAATACCAATACGGTTTCCCGCGCTATCCGCAACAGGGTGGAAGGTATGATCGCTACTTTTTACCGTGAAGAGGGGGAGGAATATGATGTGGTGGTCAGGCATAAGGAAGAATTCAGAAATACCCTGGCTGATATCGAAAATATCCTGGTTCAAAATCCTATGGGACAGATGATCAGGCTGAAGGAATTTGCCACCATTGAAGAGTATTTCAGTCCTCCCAATATTGAAAGAAAAAACCGCATGCGCTATCTTACTGTTAACAGCCAGTTATTTGACCGTTCTCTCGGCCAGGTGACAGCGGATATAGAAAAACAAATCAGTGAGATGGAGGTACCCCCGGGAATAGACTATCGTTTTGGTGGGGAGATCCTGGAGCAGCAGGAAGCATTTGCAGATCTCTTACTGTTGTTGCTTCTGAGTATATTTCTCGTATATGTCGTTATGGCTGCACAGTTTGAGTCTTTCTCTATGCCGTTTATTATCATGCTGGCGGTACCCTTCTCTTTCACAGGTGTATTTATTGCATTGCTTATCTCAGGAGCAGAGTTTAATGTCATTTCATTCATTGGTGCCATTATTCTTGTGGGGATCGTGGTGAAAAACTCTATCGTGCTGATAGACTATACCAATCTTTTGGTTGACCGGGGCAGGAGTATCATTACTGCTGTTCTCCAGGCAGGAAAATCACGTTTGCGCCCGGTACTGATGACCACCCTTACCACATTGCTTGCCATGATCCCCCTGGCCATTTCAACTGCTGAAGGGTCGGAAATCTGGCAACCCATGGGTATTGCTGTAATTGGAGGTTTGAGCTTCTCAACTCTTGTTACCCTGGTTTTTGTGCCCGTGGTTTATACCCTCAATGGAGCCCGTAAAATTAAAAAGATGAAAAAGCGCAACAGAAAGATGCTATTGGCAGATAATTAACAGACTACCAGGGCCGGGTATCAATGCAAATGAAAAAAATTATGCCCGGCCCCGGTTTTTGCTGGAATAAATAAATTTTAGTAATCAGTTACAACAACCCATATGAAAGCAGTATTTATTGTTTTTAACCAGGCACTAACGGAAAGAGTGATGGAGATGCTTGACAGATTTAATGCACGGGGATTTTCCCAGTGGCAGGACGTAAAAGGCAGGGGTACCCAAAAGGGAGAACCTCACATGGGAACCCACACCTGGCCGGCTCTTAACTCGGCTATTCTTGCGGTAGTAGATGATACCCTTGCCACTAAACTGATGCAGGGCGTGAAAAAGATCAATGAAAAAGCAGAAATACAAGGCATAAGAGCATTCACCTGGCAGGTAGAAGATACCGTTTAGCCCCTTTAGGATTTTGCAACATTAACCATTAAACGAACAACAAATGACCTATTCAGAAATTCACAGAAGAATCAAGAACATCCTTGATAAAGAGATGAGATTGTTTCAGATCTCACATTCCTATACCGCCAATTTTTATGATGACCTTGGCATGTCATTATGGGAGCTTAACCTGCTGCTATACAAAGTAGAGAACCATTTTGGCATCGAGTTGGAAAATGGCCTTGAGGAAAAACTCAACACAATAAACCAACTGGTGACATTGATCCATTATGAGCACCATAAGAAGCTTGCTAAGGCCGTTGCCTGACAAATGGTTAAGTCAGTTCATCAATTTTTGCCGCCAGATTACGGTCTTTTTCCGTAACTATATTTCCTGCGTCATGGGTTGAAAGGCGAATTGTTACCTTGTTGTAAACATTGGTCCACTCCGGATGGTGGTTCATTTTTTCTGCTGCAATGGCCACACGGGTCATGAAAGCAAAAGCCTGGATAAAATCTTTGAATTCAAAATGTTTGACCAGCTGGTTGTTTTCTTCTTTCCACATAATGAGTTAATTTTAAGGGGTTTATAACAAGATAGATAACAGGTTTATACCCCTAAAAGTTCAAGGCCCCTCCTGTTTGCACCGGTATCAACGGTTTTCAGGGGAGGTCTTTTTTTAACGAAGAAAGGCCGGTATTTAATAAACCTCGGTGGCGATACCAAGAGCTTCCACACGCGAAGCAATATCATTCAGGGTTTCGAAGGGAACCACTTCAAGGTTTTCTTCGGGAGTGCTGCGGGCTATGGGATAAATCATTACCATTACCGGACGTATCCTTTTGAGATGCTCCAACCAGGCATTAACCTCTTCTTCTGTGGTGTTATCAATGGTCTGGCCTTTGTGGGAGCCTTTTACAAACAAGGTCTGGATAATACCTTTTCCGCTGAATCTTTCCAATGCCTCTACTATTTCCTCCAGGGAAACCTTTACCAGCGGCTTGTTGATTCTTTTGAAGGTTTCTTCTGTGCCTGCATCGAGCTTTAATATGGGGCGGTCTGTTTTGAGCAAGGCCAATGCAACCTTTGGTATGGTTGCCATTGTGGAGTTGGTTAGTACTGATACGAGTGCATCGGGATAATACTGCGTGCGGAGCTTTGTAACGATATCTACTACTTCGGGAAATTGCGGGTGCAAGGTAGGTTCGCCGTTTCCGGCAAAGGTAATCGAATCAAGCAGGGCATCCTTTTTTTTCATGGAAGCCAGTTTTTCCTCCAGGGCTTTGCCTATTTGGTCAGCAGCAGGAAAGCCCTCTTTTACCTGGTGCGTTTTGGTCCAGCCACATTCGCAGTATACGCAATTGAAGGAGCAATGCTTATGGGCTGTAGGAAGCAGGTTCACCCCAAGCGAGATGCCTAAGCGCCGGCTTTTTACCGGGCCGAAAATGATCTGTTCAAATAAAAATCCACTCATGAGGGTTAAATCTCTTCTTCTTGCCGTTGTGCAGCTGGAGCAGGTTCTTGTGCCTGATTTTCAAAAGCAAAAAATTTCTTTTGGAAAATCAGCAATACCAGCACCCCCATGGTAATGGAGGTATCAGCAATATTGAATACCGGGCGGAAGAAAATAAACTGTTGCCCCGACCAAAAAGGGAACCATTCGGGAAAAGTACCTGTAAGAACAGGGAAGTACAACATATCTACTACATGGCCATGAAGAAAAGTGGCGTAGCCTCCACCCTCGGGCAAAAATTCAGCCACCTGCCCAAAAGAATGGGAAAAGATCATTCCGTAAAATGCACTGTCGATGATATTGCCAATGGCACCGGCCATGATCATGGAGATACATACGATAAGCCCTTTGTGTGCCCGCTGCTTAATAAGTTTATGGATGTACCAGGCGATGAAAAATACGGCAATGATACGAAAAATGCTCAGGATCAGTTTTCCATATTCCCCCGAAAACTGCATGCCAAAAGCCATGCCCTCATTTTCGATGAAGAAGATCCTGAACCAATCGCCCAGCACCTTTATTTCCTGGCCCAGCACCATATTGGTTTTTACGATGATCTTTGTGGTTTGATCAATCAGTAAAACCAGGAGAACAACAATCCAGGGGAGGTTCCTTGTCTGTATCTTGACCATCTATTTTTTCAGGTTCTGGTTAAGCTTAGCTTCTATGCTGAGGGTGGCATGAGGTACACTTCTGAGGCGTTCTTTGGAAATCAGTTTTCCTGTTGCCCTGCAAATGCCATAGGATTTGTTTTCGATACGGATAAGAGCGTTCTCAAGGTCGCGGATAAATTTCTGCTGGCGGGCTGCCAACTGGCTGTTTTCTTCCTTAGAGAGTACCTGCGAACCTTCCTCAAGGATCTTGAATGAGGGAGAGGTATCGTTGGTATCATTGGCATTCTGGGTAGTATATGCCTCGGTAAGGATTTTTAATCCGGCTTTTGCTTCTTCCAGCTTTTTCATGATGATGGCCTTGAATTCCTGCAATTCCTCATCACTGTACCTTGTCTTTTCTTTTTTGGGTTCCATATCTTTAAGGGTTTTATTTTTCTTAATTATTTGCTTTACGGATGGTTACATATGTTTTTACCTCATCCTCAATGTCTACTTCCGATGTGGAATTTTCATGAGTCAGTTCATCAGTGTAGTGCAGTTTCACTGCCAGTGTTTCAGAGCAAATATACTCATTATTATTGAGTATAGCATCAGATATTTGATCCTGTTTTTGAATCCACAGCTCGATTTTATCAGTCACTTCAAGGTTATTTTCCTTGCGAAGATTTTGAATCCTGTTGATCAATTCACGGGCAATTCCTTCCTGCCTCAGTTCTTCTGTAATAGTAATATCCAATGCTACCGTAATCTTTCCTTCTGTAGCTACCAGCCAGCCCGGAATGTCTTCTGACAGGATCTCCACATCGTCCATGCCCAGCTCAACAGGTTCATTCTGTACTTTAATGGTGTAGCTGCCCTGTTGTTCCATTGTTGCAATATCTTCCTGGGAGAAGCCATTGATTGCTGCGGCAATTTCTTTCATAAGTTTGCCATACTTGGGGCCGAGGGTTTTAAAATTAGGCTTGATCTTTTTTACCAAAACACCGGCTGTATCAGTAAGGTATTCCAGTTCTTTCACATTCACTTCCGAAAGAATGAGGTTTTCAACACCCTGGAGCTGTGAGCGGAATTTTTCGTCAAGTACCGGCACCATGATTTTCTGCAGGGGCTGGCGAACCCTTATATTTACTTTTTTGCGCAATCCAAGCACCAGAGAAGATACTTTTTGTGCCAGTTGCATACGCTGCTCCAGGTCTTCATCAACAAAAGAAGCATCGTAAGTGGGGAAATCGGTAAGGTGTACCGATTGGTGAGGCGACCTGCCGCTTACGGTGTTGAGGTCGCTGAACAACCGGTCGCTGAAGAAAGGCGCAATAGGAGCAGAAAGCTGGCTGATTACTTCCAGGCAGCGATAAAGGGTTTGATAAGCTGATATTTTATCTTCAGAATAATCCCCTTTCCAGAATCTGCGACGGCAAAGACGAACATACCAGTTGCTCAAATGCTCATCCACAAACTCCTGCACAAGTCTGCCGGCACGGGTAGGTTCAAAATCTTCATAGCATTCGTCAACCTTGCGAATCAGGGTGTTGAGTTCAGAAAGGATCCAGCGGTCAATCTCAGGCCGGTTTTTCAGGGGAACTTCTTCCTCTTTGTATGCAAAGCCATCGATATTGGCATAAAGTGCAAAGAATGCGTAGGTATTATAAAGGGTGCCAAAGAACTTGCGTTGTACTTCGGCTACACCTTCAATATCAAATTTCAGGTTGTCCCAGGGTTGGGCATTGGTAATCATGTACCATCGGGTGGCATCGGGGCCATATTTTTCGATGGTTTCAAAGGGGTCTACCGCATTGCCCAGGCGTTTTGACATTTTATTGCCTTTTTTGTCCAGCACCAGGCCATTGGAAACTACTGTTTTGAAAGAAACCGAATCAAAAACCATGGTAGCAATGGCATGCAGGGTAAAGAACCATCCGCGGGTTTGGTCTACTCCTTCAGCAATAAAGTCTGCAGGGAAATTTTCAGTAAATGCTTTCTTGTTTTCAAAGGGATAGTGGTACTGCGCATAAGGCATGGAGCCGCTGTCGAACCATACGTCGATCAGGTCCATTTCGCGGTACATCCTTTTCCCTGATGGGGAAACCAGGACAATTTCATCCACTACCGGTCTGTGCATGTCAAAAACCTTATAGTTCTCTTCCGACATATCTCCGGGTTTGAAATCCGCCAGAGGATTGTTGGGCATAAAGCCTGCTTCAACAGATTTGTGCACCTCTGCCTGAAGCTGTTCCAGGGATCCAATGCAGATAGTTTCTTCACGATCTTCACTCACCCATACAGGAAGAGGAATACCCCAATACCTCGACCGGCTCAGGTTCCAGTCCTGGAGGTTCTCCAGCCAGTTGCCAAAACGACCCGTTCCGGTGGATTCGGGTTTCCATTGGATGGTTTTGTTCAGCTCGATCATGCGATCCTTCAGGGCTGTGGTCCTGATGAACCATGAGTCGAGGGGGTAATACAGAATGGGCTTGTCGGTGCGCCAGCAATGAGGGTAAGAGTGCTCATATTTTTCGGCTTTGAAAGCCTTGTTGTCGGTTTTCAGCTTGATGATAATATCAACATCTACAGGGCGATCGTTCTGTGGATCGAAACTGGGGTCATATTCGGGCTTTACATACCTTCCGCCAAAATCGGGCATCTCATCCACAAAACGGCCTTGCTTGTTTACCAGGGTAAGGGCTCCAAGATTATATTGTTTGCCTACTTTAAAGTCGTCGGCACCAAAGCTGGGAGCGATATGAACGATTCCGGTACCGTCTTCGGTAGTAACAAAGTCGCCCAGTACCACCCGGAAGGGGTCTCCGTCTTCGGGCAGTACAGAGGGGAGGAGCTGCTCGTAGCGAATGTGCTCAAGCTGGCTTCCTTTGTATTCCTGCACTACCTGGTAGGGTATTTTTTTATCACCTTCCTGATAGTTTTCCAGGGGGAGATCGGCATTTTTTGGATCGAAGAAGTTGCCCAGAAGATCCCTGGCAAGGATGACATTGATGGGCCTGAAGGTATAAGCATTAAAAGTTTTAACCTTAACATAGGTAATATTCTTTCCCACTGCTAAACCGGTATTGCTGGGCAGGGTCCAGGGAGTGGTGGTCCAGGCCAGGAAGTGGATATCCCCTTCACCTTCCTGAAACAGAAACTCAGACTTCTCGTTGCGAACTACCTTAAACTGTGCTGTCACCGAGTTGTCTTTTACCATACGGTAACAGCCGGGCTGATTCAGTTCGTGCGTACTCAGTCCGGTGCCTGCAGCAGGCGAATAAGGCTGAATGGAGTAGCCCTTGTAGAGCAGGCCTTTTTCATAAAGCTTGCTCAATAAATACCATACAGTTTCGATATACTTGTTGTCGAATGTGATGTAGGGGTCGCTCAGATCAACCCAGTAGCCCATGATGCGGGTTAGTTCATCCCATTTATCCTTGTATTTCATTACATCCTTGCGGCATTCGGCATTGTAATCACTGATAGAGATTTTGGTGCCTATATCTTCCTTGGTGATGCCAAGGAGCTTTTCAACACCGATCTCAACAGGAAGGCCATGGGTGTCCCATCCGGCCTTACGGTTTACCAGGTATCCCTTCTGGGTGCGATAGCGGCAGAAGATGTCTTTAATAGCACGAGCCATTACGTGGTGAATACCAGGCATACCATTGGCTGAAGGAGGACCTTCATAAAAAACCCATGGCTTGTGGCCCTGGCGTATATCGAGGCTTTTCTCAAAAACTTTTCCGGATTCCCACTGCTTCAATACATCTTTGCCGATCTGCGATAAATTTAGTTTTTTGTATTCGGGATACTTTCTTTCCATTGGTTCGAATTCTTTTACTGGTGATGTCTATAATTGCCTGAAAATCATTCCGGGCAGCTTTTGCAATCAAAGGCGCAAAATTATAAAAAAAATAGATACAAGAGGCGGGTAAATGAAAAACCCGTTGGCAGTAAGGAAGACAACGGGTTTTTAGCTTATAAAGGGAGAATAAGACTAATCTTCTTCTTCTTGTTCCGCTTCGTATGCTTTGAGCAGCTTGTCCTGAACGTCGGCTGGTACCTGTTGGTATTCTGCGTACTTCATACCGTACATACCACGACCGCTGGTAATTGAGCTCAGGGTGGTTGAGAACCTGTTCATTTCTGCCAGGGGCACTTTTGCCTTAATTTTCTGGTAATTTCCTTCTGAGTCCATTCCCATAATGATAGCCCTGCGACCCTGCAAATCAGTCATTACATCACCCATTTTATCTTCAGGAACCATTACTTCCACATCGTAAATGGGCTCGAGGATCTTGGGGCCGGCATTTTTAAAGGCTTCACGGAAGGCATTTCTACCGGCCAATTTAAAGGAAATTTCATTGGAATCAACGGGTTGCATTTTACCATCGTAAATGTTTACTACGATATCGCGGGCATAGGATCCGGTAAGGGGGCCTTGTTCCATTTTCTCCATGATTCCTTTGAGGATGGCAGGCATAAAACGTGCATCGATAGATCCACCTACAATACAGTTGTTGAATACCAGTTTTCCACCCCATTCCATTTCGTGTACATCCTGTCCACGTACCGGAAACTCGGTTTGGTTGGGCATTCCTTCGTAGTAAGGTTCAATCATCATGTGTACTTCACCAAACTGACCTGCACCACCTGATTGTTTTTTGTGACGGTACATTGATTT
>CAYVQC010000039.1:0-44270 GCA_964453995.1 uncultured Bacteroidales bacterium
GTTGTGATTGAAAATGATGCAGGAGAATCGGTGGTATTCAGCTGGTCTGAAATTTTTCATACCAATAAACCCCACCAGGTACTCATCGCTACGGATGCTGCCCCCATAGTGCCCTATCGCCGGGAGGTTGAATATGAAATGGGCGAAAAATGGAAGGTGGTGGCAGCCAATGATCTTTTCTCCTACCGGTTACTTGAAAACCCTGTAAAAATCACGGTCCATTCCTTCGACAAAAAAGAGTACCCTATAGACCGGGAGCTTTCACCCTTGTACAGTTCTACGGTGGAAGTGATCAAAGATGACCAAAAGCTGCTGACCATACAACCCATTGAAGATACTTTACAATATACCCGGTATTATTCAAGCTTTTACGGAATGGGAATGGGTTATCATGAGGCTGAGTATTTCCAGGGGCCGGTATTGACCGACCTTCTTGATGAATCAATAGATGTGTTTAGCCCCCAATGGAACCGCCATGGGCTGGTGTGTTTTGCTTCGGTAGATGGTTACCGTGCCATTTACTCCTACAGTGAATTGTTTAACCGTACCGATCAGGTTTTTCCCATTTTGGCTGTTCCTGATGACCCCATGGAAGGTGGGTTCTACAGGATATTTCACCCAATGGAATTTTATGCCGACCGTTCGGTAAAATCTGTGAAGGAAATGTATTTTTTCACGGAAATTCCCTGAGGAAGGATTTGAACCTCAGCATAATAGGGTGGCACTAAACTTTATGCAACTATCAATGTTTACTCTATAACTTAAACGAATAAACTCTGGAAGAGAGTAAACTAAAACTTAACAAGCTATGGAAATAAGTGCACGTAACAAGATTAAAGGAACCATTACCGAAGTAACCATTGGTAGTGTTATGGCCAAAGTAGCCGTTAAAATTGCTGACGGAACTATTATCAATTCCATGATCACTATTGACAGTGTGGAAGAAATGAAACTTAAGGAAGGTGATGAGGTTTATGCTATTGTGAAATCAACGGAAGTAATGATTGGAAAACCTTAGGTAGTTTAATTCAATTGAGAAATATTGATCAAAAAAAACTGCACCATGCCGCGCAATGGTGCAGTTTTTTATTTATACTCAATACTTACTGTCCGGAATAACTCCGGCTCTGAGCCATGATCTGTTGCATCCCTGTTGTTTATTATCAGAATCACGGGCTACTAATTAAAAACCAAATTGTATTCCCTGGGCCAGGGGCAGGTCAGTACTGTAATTGATGGTATTGGTTTGCCTGCGCATGTAGCTTTTCCATGAGTCAGAGCCCGATTCACGGCCGCCACCGGTATCTTTTTCACCGCCAAAGGCTCCACCTATCTCAGCACCTGATGTACCTATATTGACATTGGCAATACCACAGTCAGAACCGGTTTCTGAGAGGAATAGCTCTGCCTCACGGATGTTTTCGGTAAAAATGGATGAGGAAAGTCCCTGAGGAACACCGTTGTTCAATGCTATTGCTTCTTCAATGGTTGTATATTTCAGAAGGTAAAGAATGGGAGCAAAAGTTTCTTCCTGCACTATTTCATAATGGTTTTCAGCCTCTACCAGTGCCGGTACAACATAGTGGCAATAATCCCGGTTTTCGCAATTGTAAGATGTTCCGCCAAATAGAACTCTTCCACCTTCCTGTTTCACTTTTTCTATAGCGTTGAGAAAGTCATTCACTGCCGACTCGCTGATCAGCGGACCTACCAGGGTATTTTCATGGAGCGGATTACCAATTTTTTCAGCAACACTTTTATAGGCAATTTTCAATTTTTCCACCACCTTGTCATACACACTTTCATGTACAATGAGTCTGCGGGTAGAAGTACAACGTTGCCCTGCAGTACCAACGGCACCAAATACCACCGATTTAACAGCCATTTCAAGATTGGCGCTTGGTGCTACAATTATGGCATTGTTACCGCCAAGCTCCAGGATGGTGCGTCCCAGGCGTGCTCCAATGATCCCGGCCAGCTTCTTACCCACAGCCGTGGAACCGGTTATGGAAAACAAAGGAATGCGCTTATCTGCCACAAAATTATCTCCCAGTACATCTGAACCTGCAATAATGAGATTGAAAACACCTTCGGGAACATTATTTTCTTTCAAAACACCTGCTATAATGTTGTGGGTGGCAATGGCGGTGAGCGGAGTTTTGGAACTGGGTTTCCATACTACCACGTCGCCGCATACAGCAGCTACCATGGCATTCCAGGCCCAAACCGCAACCGGGAAATTGAAAGAGGTGATCAGTCCTACAATCCCCAGTGGTTGATATTGATCGTACATGCGGTGTTGCTTGCGTTCTGAGTGCATGGTAAACCCATTTAGCAGGCGGCTTTGTCCTACAGCAAAATCGCAGATGTCAATCATTTCCTGGACTTCGCCAAGGCCTTCCTGGTAGATCTTACCCATTTCCCAGCTCACCAGGTACCCAAGATCTTCTTTATGTTCGCGCAACTTGTTGCCAATCAACCGGACTACCTCTCCCCTTTTGGGTGCAGGTATTTCGCGCCAAACCCCGAAAGCTTCCTGCGCTTTTTGTAACACCCTCTCGTAATCTTCTAGTGAGGCCGTTTGCACACTGGCAATAGGTTTGTTATTGATGGGTGAGAGGGAAACATTTTCTTTTCCGTTTGTCTGCAGCCAGACACTACCTGTGCTTACGCCTGGGTTCATTTCTTTAATTCCGAGTCGCTTCAGGATTTCTTTCATAAATTGCTTTTTTTTGATTTGTATTTTGGTTTGAGTTCGATCTAATATTAATATCTATGTTTTTCGATGAATGTAAAGATAGTCCTAAAAAATATAGATGGAAAGTTTATTCCCTTTAAATATGGGGGGAAAACTCCAGGATTACGAGAGAACTTTCACATGTTGGCTGAAGCCAGCGACAACGGATAGCATAGTGTGCTGATCCATTACAATATGCGTAAGCTAATGATAAAAAGAGGTGGATTTAACCAAAACAGTTTTCAAACAATGCTTCCTATTCATTGCCGTCTGCTTTGGCAGACGGGCTGCAGAAGCTCATAAAAACCAGAGGGCTTTAGCCAAAAAAGGTTCAGACGAGATTTATTTATTCAAAAAATCCCTGAGCACATAGTGCAGGATACCCCCATGTTCATAATATTTCACTTCAATGAGAGAGTCGATACGGGCAGTAACCTCAAAATCAATCTTTTTGCCATCAACAGATTCAGCCGTAACATTGAGTGTTTTCAGGGGATGTAAGCCTTCAGAAATACCGGTTATTGTGAACTTCTCACTTCCTTCCAGGCCCAACTTTTGGGCATTCTCACCTTCCTTGTATTGTAAAGGAAGTACACCCATGCCTATAAGATTACTACGGTGAATGCGCTCGTAGCTTTCGGCAATAACCGCTTTTATGCCCAGCAGGTTGGTTCCTTTTGCTGCCCAGTCGCGGCTGCTGCCACTTCCGTATTCTTTCCCTGCCAAAACCACCAGGGGTGTATGCTCTGTTTCATAAAGCTTTGCAGCATCATAAATGGTCATATGTTCGCCTGAAGGAATATGAGTAGTAAACCCTCCTTCACGTTTAGCAAGTTTATTTTTGATGCGTACATTGGCAAATGTACCCCTTACCATTACCTCATCATTTCCCCTGCGCGACCCATAGGAGTTGAAGTTTTTTTGCTCCACACCCTTTTGCAGTAAATATTCGCCTGCGGGAGAGTGAGGACCAAACGCACCCGCCGGAGAAATATGATCAGTTGTAATACTATCACCCAACACCAGCAAAGGGTAAGCACCTTTTATATCATCAGGGATATTAGGCTCAACAGAAATATCCTTGAAAAAAGGAGCTTCTTTGATGTAGGTAGAACTGTCATTCCACTGATAGATCTGTTCTTCGGGTACCTCCAGGTTTTGCCAGATTTCGTTTCCATCAAAAATCTCATTGTAGTTCTTTTCAAAATCTTCCCTGCTAAGCACTTTGCTCATGGTATCCTGTATTTCATCATGGCTGGGCCAAATATCTTTGAGAAAAACGGGATTAAGATTGGGGTCGTAAGCAAGGGGTTCGTTGATAAGGTCCACATCAATACGACCTGCTATGGCATATGCCACCACCAGGATGGGCGACATGAGAAAGTTCATTCGTACCTGTGGATGCACGCGTGCTTCGAAGTTGCGATTGCCTGAAAGAACCGATGCTACAACCAGTTCATTATCATCTACTGCCTGTGCTATATGGGCAGGAAGAGGGCCTGAATTACCGATGCAGCTGGTACAACCGTACCCCACTACATGAAATTTAAGTGCTTCCAGATCTTCCAGCAAACCGGATTTGGTAAGATAATCGGTTACCACTTTCGAACCCGGTGCCATAGAGGTTTTTACCCAAGGCTTTACATCAAGGCCCAGGGCACGGGCTTTTTGAGCCAGAATCCCGGCACCTATCATTACTGACGGATTGGAAGTATTGGTACAGGATGTTATGGCAGCAATCACTACCGAACCATCACTCAGCCTGAATCGATCATTATTCACTTTTATTTCAACAGTTCGTAAACCGTTTTTTCCGCTATCGATTTCTACTGTTAGCTCTGAAGGAGTATCTTTTTTTTGTTGTTTAGAAGAGTTACTTCCCCCTTCACTTAGCCAGCGCTCCACTTCTCTTCTGGAAGGGTCGATATACTCACGCTTAAAATCAGAAATAAGCAGTGATTTGAAAGTATCCTTGGCATGGCGCAGGAGAATTTTATCCTGTGGCCGTTTAGGACCAGCAATGGTAGGTTCTACCGTAGAAAGGTCAAGCTCAAGCACATGGGAATATGTGATTTCTTCCTTACCGGTGCGCCACAACAAGTTGGCTTTGCAATAATCCTCAACCAACTGAACCTGATCTTCGGGCCTGTTGCTTTTGCGCATATAATCCAGTGTCCGGTCATCAATGGGGAAATAGGTTACCGTACAGCCAAATTCAGGCGACATGTTAGAAATGGTCGCCCTGTCGGGGACTGTGAGCCCATCGAGTCCATCGCCGAAAACTTCTACAAATTTGCCCACTACACCATGCGAGCGTAACAGTTGGGTTACTGTAAGTACCAGGTCAGTAGCTGTAGTGCCAAGGGGCAAATTGCCTGTGAGTTTTAAACCAATAACTTCGGGCATGATAAAATATATGGGTTGTCCGAGCAAAGCAGCTTCTGCCTCAATGCCTCCTACTCCCCATGCCACCACACCAATACCATTGACCATAGGGGTATGACTATCGGTGCCTACCAGTGTATCGGGCAAAGCAATACCATCGCGTATGGTAACACCCTGCGCCAGGTATTCCAGGTTTACCTGGTGACAGATACCCATACCGGGGGGTACTACAGAGAAATTGTCAAAAGCTTTTTGAGCCCATTTCAGGAACTGGTATCTTTCATGATTGCGCTCATATTCAACCTCTACATTTCGCAGATAAGAGTATTGTGTACCGAAGAAATCAACCTGCACCGAGTGGTCAATGACCAGGTCAACAGGTACCAGGGGATTTATCGCTGTTGCATCTTTGCCCTTGCGTGCCACTTCAGCACGCAAAGATGCAATATCCACTACGGCTGGAACACCAGTGAAGTCCTGCATCAGCACTCTTGCCGGTTTAAAAGGGATATCTTTATCTGAGGGTTCGGGTTTCCAGTTGAGCAGAGTTTCAAGGTTTTCATCCGTAATGGCAAAACCATCATAATTGCGTAATGCATTTTCCAGCAATATCCTTATAGAAAACGGCAGGTGAGACACCTTTCTACCTTGCTTTTCTAGTTTTTTCAAACTGAAAAATTCAAATTCGCCTTTAGAAGTTTTTAGTTGTTCCCGAATGTTGTAGGGTAGTTTTGTCATATTTTGCTTTGTTTTTGTGTTTTTTGCTTTGCTTTTTGCAGGCCACTTTTTTACAGTCCAATGGCATAAAAATTATATTTATTGAATAAAACACCGGTAAAGGAAAGGTAACCTGTCAGGTTAGCCATTAGGTTTTATTTTTCCCTCTGCCACATCACGAAACCATTGCAGCGGATATGAAGTAGGTCTTTCGATGGGGAGGCCAAACACCCTGTCGAACAGCAAAGAAGCCATTACACCCAGGGCTCTTGAAATGCCAAACATAACCGTATAAAACTGATGCTCTTTGATCCCGTAATACCTTAACAACGTTCCGCTGAAGGCATCTACGTTGGGCCATGGATTCTTTACCTTACCGGTGGCTTCCAGCAAAGGAGGTACAACCTTGTAGAGCCTGTTAACGATATTCACCAGGTTATCTTCCTTGATGAATTTGTCGGCAAATTCCTTTTGTGCTTCATACCTGGGGTCAGTAATGCGTAGTACTGCATGTCCATAACCAGGGATGACTCCACCACCATCAAGGAATTTCTTTACATATCTTTCGATCTTTTTTTCTGATGGATCTTCATCATTCAAATCACGCATCATATCAAAGATCCAGTTCAGAACATTCTGGTTGGCAAAACCGTGTAATGGTCCTGCCAGACCGAGCATTCCGGCAGCATAGGCATAATATGGATTTGCCAGTGTGGATCCCACAAGGTGGGTTGTATGGGCTGAAACGTTGCCCCCTTCATGGTCGGCATGAATGCTCATGTAAAGCCTCATAAGACGCTTGTGAGGGGGTGCAGAGAATCCCATCATGTGGGCAAAATTGCCTGCCCAGTCGAGGCGGGGATCAGGATCAATATGTTCTCCCTTATGGAACGATCTCCTGTATATATAGGCTGCAACCCTCGGTAGGCGTGCAATGAGGTTCATCACATCTTCGTAGGTAGAATCCCAGTAGTGCTTTTTGTGAACCCCTGCCTGGTGTGCATTGAGGAAATAGGATTCTGATGCCATAGCCGTTATTGCGGCAACATATTGTGCCATCGGACGTGCATTCTTGGGCATGGCTTCAATAACATCGAACACATGCTGAGGAACAATCGCCCTGCTTGCCCAATCTTTACTGATATTACTGATATCATCCAGCTCTGGAACTTCGCCGATAAGCATCAGGTAAAACAACCCTTCCGGCAGAGGTTCGCCGTGCTCGCAAAGGCGTGGAATGGTTCTTCGTAATTCCTTTAATGACACACCGCGAAAGCGAATCCCTTCATTGGGGTCAAGTTTGGAAGTTTCGGTAAGCAGGCTGGGAACGCCTTTCATACCTGTAAGGACATGACCTATGGTCACTTTTCCAAGAACAACATCAGAGTGTTCTTTCTTCAATTTCTGAAACTCATCAAATTTTTTAAGTGCCGTTTCGTAAAATTTGTGTTTTATATATTCCATGGTTTATTGGTTTTTTTTGGATTCAAAGGGTCATCTGCTCATAAGGGCGTTTTTAAGATTTTTATCTATTGCTTCTAAAAATTCACTGGTGCTGAGGTAGTGTTCTTCTTTGGTATTGCTTCCATGTATGAGCAGGGCAAGATCTTTGGTCATCTGGCCGTTCTCGACGGTTTGGATGCAAACTTTTTCAAGGGTTTGGGCGAAATCAATCAATGTGTCGTTATGGTCAAGCTTTCCCCTGAATGAAAGCCCGCGTGTCCATGCAAAAATGCTGGCAATGGGATTTGTGGATGTGGGTTTTCCCTGCTGATGTTGGCGAAAATGTCGTGTTACGGTGCCATGAGCGGCTTCGGCTTCCATGGTTTTACCATCTGGAGTTACCAGGGTAGAAGTCATCAATCCCAGTGAACCAAACCCCTGGGCCACGGTATCGCTTTGCACATCACCATCATAGTTTTTACATGCCCAGATAAAGCCACCTTCCCACTTCAAGGCAGCTGCAACCATATCATCGATAAGACGATGCTCGTAGCTAATACCTGCTTCGGCAAACTGACCGGCAAATTCATTATCAAAAATTTCCTGGAAGATATCTTTGAAACGGCCATCGTATTGTTTGAGGATGGTATTTTTGGTAGACAGGTAAAGGGGCCATTTCTTTAACAGTGCCTGGTTCATACATGCTCTTGCAAAGCCTGCAATGGATTCATCGGTATTGTACATGGCAAGAGCTACACCGTCATCCTGGAAATGGTACACTTCATGAACGGTGGGTTCAGAACCATCATCGGGGGTAAAGGATATGGTAAGTTTGCCTTTGCCCCTGACCACAAAGTCGGTAGCCCTGTATTGATCGCCAAAGGCATGCCGCCCAATGCAGATAGGCTTGGTCCATCCGGGTACAAGGCGGGGAATATTGGAAATGAGAATAGGTTCACGAAAAACGGTTCCCCCAAGAATATTGCGGATGGTACCATTGGGTGAACGCCACATCTTTTTCAGGCCAAACTCCTTTACACGAGTTTCATCGGGGGTGATGGTTGCACACTTGATGCCAACACCATATTTCATTATGGCCTGTGCCGCATCAACTGTTACCTGGTCGTCGGTTGCATCCCGGTGTTCGATACCCAGGTCAAAATATTTAACATCGATTTCGAGGTAAGGAAAGATCAGTTTTTTTTTAATGAATTCCCAGATGACGCGGGTCATCTCATCACCATCAAGTTCAACTACAGGATTTTTTACGAAAATTTTGTTCATCGTTTTGGTTTCATATTTCATCTGTGTCCTTTGCACAGTGCAAGTGTCTTGGTTTTTCTAATCAACAAATTTAAACAACGAACCCATAATAAAGTTTGCTCAAATGTTAATTTATTACAGTTTAAAATTTGATCGATGTTAGTATGCTTTTATGATCGATCTCATCGGAATTTCGTACTTTTATGGACTGAAAAATTGAAATAAATCCACAAATCAGGAATCCCTACCAATAAAAAAACCATAGAAACTGTTAAATTCTAATTTATGTACAAGAAATTTTACTTTTTAGTATTTATGCTTATTAGTCAGAGTTTGCTGGCTTTTTCGCAATCGCCCCAAATGTTTGATGTTCCTTCCGGGGATTTTCCAGACCTTACTTCGGTTGTTTCATACATTAATCAGCATGGACCAGGTGATAATGGCCTGGTATTTACTATTGCCGGAGGGTCTGTTTTTGACGAACCACAACTTGTTATCAATGCATCAGGAACAGAGCAAGCCAAAATTGTTATTCAGTGGGACGGACAGAACGAAAAACCCGTGGTCAATTTCAGTGGCAGCACCGCAGGTGGTGAAGCGGGAATTATCCTTGAAGGTGCAAGATATATTATTATCGATGGTATTGATATCCACAATCCCGATGGTTTGTTGGAATATGGCATTTTTATAACCAATGCAGACGGTGAAACCGGATCGCAAAACAATATCATCAGGAATACGAATATTACGCTAAATAAAAGCAATCCCAACGAAACCAATGCTGTAAGGGTATTTGCACAGTACAACCAAACCAGCCATAACGGTTCCAACAGCAACAACAGTTTCCTTAATAATCACGTATCTAACATGTCACTTGGGTATGTTATAAATTCAAACACCGGCACTGTAGAACTTATGGATACAGGCAATATTGTGGGCACTGCCGAAGGAGGTGAACACATAATTGAAGACCTCGTTTTCTGCGGTGTTTACATGCTCAACCAAAATGGAGCTACAATTGACGGAGTTACCATCCGGAACCTTTACCGCCCCGATGATGGGACCAATATTGCACCGGCAGCAATTTCCACTTCAGGTGCTTTTCCATCAGGTCCATTAACCCACCCCATGGTGATCTCCAATAACCGCATTGAAGATCAGTACACCGATGGGACCACCATATTCGGGATGTATCTTAACCAGCGGAATGTACACAACGAAGTTTACAACAATATTGTGCAAAACGTTGTTACCGAAGCCGGCGGTAATACTTATGCCAGCGGCATATTCCTCTTTGCCACAGGGAGCACTGCAAACATTTACAATAATATGGTAGCTGATGTTGCCGCCCCGGTATCCACAGCCAACTTTTCCAGTGGCATCTATGTAAGGACATTTGAGGCTGCCAATATTTACTTCAATACAGTAAGGCTGGGCTATATTGCTGGAGCTTCAGACAACAAATCAGCGTCATTATACATCCACAACAACTCCGATCCGGTTGAGATGAAAAATAATATTTTCGTAAACAAAACCACGTTTATGAAAACAGGCACCGGCTTTGCTGCTGCTTTTTACAAAAATACTTCATCACTTTCCAACATCTCATCAGCTACTGATAATAATATTTACTATGGGGGTACTCCCTCGCCCTTACACCTCATTTTTGCCGGAGGCAGCGAGCACGATCAGACCCTTGAAGCTTATCAGGCAAGGGCATCCACCTTTGACCAGGGCAGTTTCACTGAAGATGTGCCCTTTCACCCTGGCATGGGTCTTTATGTAGATCCACTTGCCGGCAGCCTTGTTCGCGAAAATGCCATGCCCATTTCCTCTCCTGTGGTAATCGATACAGATATTGACGGTAAGCTTCGCGATACTGAAAATCCAGATATCGGAGCAGCTGAGTTGCCCAACCCCTACCCGGCCATGGCAACAGATCCCCAACCCCAGCACCAGCAGCAGGATGTACCTGTTACCGTGCCTGGCTTGCAGTGGCAATTTCATCCGGATCAGTATTTTGTAGATCCGGCAGGTTTCCATGTATACATGGGTACCGATGAGCTACTGCGCACCAGCGAATACCTCGGTTGGGTTCCTTACAACCCTGAACAAACGGATTTCAGCATAGAGATCAACAATGAAAATGGGCTTGAATACCAAACAGAATATTTCTGGCAGGTGGTTCCCACCGCAGTTAATGAAGACGGTGCCGGTGCACCTGATGCGGCTGTATGGTCTTTTACTACCGAAATGTTTACTTATGATTACCCTAATACCGCTGCCAATCCTTCACCAGGGAATGAATCAACAGAAGTAAGCCTTGAGCTGGACCAACTCTCCTGGGAGTTTTTTCCTGACCCGGCATATACTCTTCCTGCAGGTTTTCACATCTACCTGGGCACAACCGCCCAACCCGGAGAGGATGAACTGCTGGGATGGATAGATTTTATTGACGGTGAGCAGCAATACCTCATCAATATTACAGAGGTTGAATTATTGCCACTCACTCAATACTTCTGGAAAGTAGTACCCTCGACAGACCAAAATGAAGGCCCTGTGAACCCTGAGGCAGAAATATGGAACTTCACCACAGAGGCTTTCTTTTTTGAATTCCCAAACCCGGCCCAAACACCAACACCTGCTGATGGTGAAGTTGAGGTAAGTGTGCTGCTAAATGATCTTTCGTGGATGTTTATTCCTGAAGCAGATTATATCTCTCCGGCAGGATTCCACGTTTACCTGGGCACATCACAAACATTTTCAGAAGCTGATCATCTGGGGTGGGTAGAATTTGATCCTGAACAGGAAAATTATACTATTGCATTAACAGCAGATATGCTGCTTCCTCTTACGCAATACTTCTGGCAGGTATTGCCCTCGGCAGATATGGAAGAAGGCCCGGTTGCAGCTGATGCCTCAGTATGGTCCTTTACCACCGAAGATGATACATCTGTAGGCGAACCGGGAGAAAACCTGCTCCGGGTATTTCCCAACCCTGCTAAGAGCTACCTGACCATAAGCCTGATGGATAAGGGAAAATTTGAAATACTCTCCCTCGACGGACGCATAACAGACAGGGGGGATATTGCAGAAGGAACAAACAGAATCAGTGTTTCCCACCTATCGCGGGGAAGCTACCTGTTAAGGATAACGACAGATAAAAATGTCCAGAGCCGCATTATCGTTATAAAGAAATAGTTTTTCTGTTTTACTGACCCAAAAGGCAGGTGAGCATATGGTTGACCTTGCCTTTTTATATGATTATTTTTGCAGGATATATGCAAAGGATTTCGAATTGCATTATTTTTACAAAAAAATTTCGCTATGAAAAGACTGAGAAAGAATGACGATAAAATGATATTTGGCGTTTGTGGCGCATTGGGAGCATATTTTAATATAGATTCCACCTTATTCCGTATTGCTTTTTTGGTGGGTATTTTACTTTTTGGCTCAGGGTTGCTTCTTTACCTCATTCTTGCTATTGTAATTCCGGGAAAGCATTATGACACTTGATATAATCCTGGTTATAGCTGCCATCATTCTTTTGCTGGCAGGGTTGCTGGGAGCCTTCCTGCCCATTTTGCCAGGTCCTCCTTTGAGCTTTGCCGGCCTGCTTTTGGTTCACTTTACTTCCTTTACGCAGATTTCAGAAAGAGCCCTGCTCACGTTTGGGGTTCTTAGTGTGCTTATTACAATAGTTGATTATTTTTTACCCATATGGGGAACACGCCTGGGAAAGGGCAGTAAACATGGCATATTTGGTGCTACAATCGGGTTGATCATCGGGATTTTCTTTCTA
Source organism: uncultured Bacteroidales bacterium (assembly GCA_964453995.1). GTDB lineage: Bacteria > Bacteroidota > Bacteroidia > Bacteroidales > UBA7960 > SKVR01. The sequence continues at coordinate 12,348 of CAYVQC010000039.1, forward strand.
CCACCCATAGGGGTAATTGTAGGCCCTGTTGTGGGTGCCTGGTTAGCCGAATTGGTAAATGGCAAAACCAACAAAGAAGCAATACGCTCGGCAGTAGGAAGTTTCTTTGGCTTGTTGCTGGGGACAATTCTAAAACTGGCGGTTTCTGTAGCAATGATTTGGTGGGCCTTATCTGGAATGATTATGAATTAGCCCGATCAGGACAACGAGGTTTTCCGTGATTAAAAAATATGGCTACATTTGCTGTTTCATTCAAATAGAGATATAAGAAAAACATGGCAGAAGAATTCACAAAAGCCATTTCATTGCGATATGATGAATTATCCGGGCAACAGTGTTGTTTGTCCTGTGGAGGGGCAATAAACTATGCAGAGATAAAAGAAGGAGCTCACTGTGCCGATCTTGGATCGGGCAAAGGATTTGATGTTCTGAAGATGGCCACTAAGGCGGGCAGGACAGGGTTTGCATGGGGTATTGATGTTTCAGACTCCATGATGGAAACAGCCCGTGCCAATGCAAAAAAACTGAACCAGGAAAATGTCGGTTTTATAAAATCTGATCTTGAAGATATCCATTTGCCCGACCTTAGTCTGGATGTGATCCTTTCCAACTGTACCATCAATCATAGCCTCGATCAGGCTGCAGTATGGAAGGAAATACACCGTTTGTTGAAACCAGGCGGGCACTTTGTAGTTAGCGACATTTATGCGTTGGAAGATGTTCCTGCGGCATACAGAAACGACCCGCAGGCCGTGGCCGAATGCTGGGCCGGTGCCATTACAAAAGAAAAGTACATGAAAAACATAGAAGATGCAGGGTTTGGGTCGGTAGAAATAATCGAAGAATCAGCGCCGTATTCAAAAGGAAAGATTAATGTTTGCAGCTTTACTTTAAGGGGATATAAATCTTAGTGTACCCGGTTATTTTTTTACATTCATTTGCCTTTTACGACAAAAAAACAATAATAACTTTAATAAGAAACATTATGAAAACTTTGGTAAAAAAGACAGAAAAAAAACAAGTATCAGAAAAGAAACAGGCGCAGTGCTGTGCCAAGTTGTCCAACAATCAGGTGGGTTGTCACGATTAATTAAACAGGTTGCCCGAACGGGAATACATAAATGACGCTTCATCCTTCCAAACACAATATCATTTCCCCTCTGGGGTCTTCCGGTAGCTATTTACTGGTAAATGTCTTATCGGGCAATGCCGACCTGCTTACCAGGGAAGAATACGATCTTCTTGAAAGCCTGCCCCATGCAGAGGTTCCGAAAGAATTCATTGAAAAGGGATATGCCGTAGATCCGGCAGAGGAAGAACTCAGGCATAAACTGGCCTATATTGATTTTCTTGAAGAGCGCGAAAAGGAAGAATTGCAGCTTTTTTTTGTTCCTACTTATGGGTGTAATTTCACCTGCTCCTATTGCTACCAGGTCAATTACCCTTCAGAAAAAAGTAAATTCACCAGCCTGGTTACTGAAGCATTTTTTCAATTTGTAGCAAAGCAATTTGCCAACAGGAAGAAATACATTACCCTTTTTGGCGGAGAACCTCTTTTGTCATCATTTGCTCACCGGTCTGCCATCGAATATTTTGTGCAACAGGCAAAGCAGGCCGGTATTGATATTGCCATTGTAACCAATGGATATCACCTTGATGATTACCTGTACATGTTCGACAAGTCATTTGTAAGAGAGATACAGGTAACCCTTGATGGTACCAGGCAAGTGCATGATCAAAGAAGAATGCTGCGTAATGGTGAACCAACTTTTGACAAAATATCATCTAATATTGATGCATGCCTGCAAAAAAAGATTCCAGTAAATCTGCGCATGGTGGTCGACCGGCAAAATATTGATGATCTGCCACATTTAGCATCCTATGCAGCAGAAAAGGGATGGACTGCAAATCCACTGTTCAAAACCCAGATAGGTCGAAATTATGAGCTTCACTATTGCCAGGATGGCAAATCTTTGCTCTTCGATCGACTCTCGTTGTATGAAGAACTCCACCAGCTGATCTTAAAGAATCCACAGATTATTGATTTTCATAAGCCCGCATTTTCAGTTATAAAGTTTCTGCAAGAAAACGGAAAGCTTCCCAATGCTCTTTTCGATGCGTGCCCCGCCTGTAAAAGTGAATGGGCCATGGATTATACCGGAAGCATTTACTCATGCACCGCCACTGTGGGAAAGCCGGGCGAAAAACTCGGAACATTCTTTCCCGAAATAAAGCTCGATGAAGAAAAGATCAGTATCTGGCAGCAAAGAGATGTGATGCACATTGACAAATGCATGCAATGCAATGTACAACTTATTTGCGGTGGGGGGTGCGGATCACTGGCTTATAACCAGAACGGGCATATCCATTCGCCTGACTGCAGACCCGTAACAGACCTCATCGGCCTGGGTGCCAGAACCTATTTCGACTTCGGCAACCAGCAATGAAACAATCTGCCAATGCTGTGTTGAATGGTTTTTCTTACATTTGAGAGTAATATTCGAATCAGGTATTGCGTTTACATGCCACCACACAAGACCTCACTTCCGGCAAGATTAAAAGAAAACCTAATGAAACCTATAATCGAATATGTAAAACCGGTAATGATGTTTCCCGTTTTTTGTGCACTCTTTATGGTGCCATTGTTGTTTTCGGGCTGCATCAACGAGGAAGTTTGCGAAGACCTGGAATCGATATCTGTGCGCATGGGCTTCTATCTTGTAAATCCGGATGATGAGGATCCTCTCCCTGCTGCCATTGCCAACCTAAGTGTTTTTGGTTTGGGAAAAGACTCACTATTATACGACAATGAGGTGGATGTAGGGCAGGTGGAATTGCCCCTGGACCCCACAACCGATAGCTGCGCATTTGTTTTTGTTTATCCTCCTCCCCCACTGCCCGAATCTTCCCCCTTACCCAGTGATACGATCTGGCTTATTTATGAAAGGATCCCAGTGCTGGTATCAATGGAATGCGGGTTTGCCAACTACTTTCTGATTGATGAAGTGAAGCATACCAGGAATATCATAGACTTTATTGAAATTGAAGAACCTAACATTACCAATTCATTTGATGAGCACATCAAAATATTTCCAGTTGCTGATCCTGCTGGTGATTAGCTTTGGACCCTATACTCTTAACGCTCAGGACACTATTCCGGAAGAACTTCCTGAAGATTCTCTGGAAGTAATTACCCCTGAACGGTTTTTAAGGTTAGGTGTTGATCTGTCAGCAATTGGCAGACAGCTTATTGAGCCGGAAGTTCGGCAATATGAATTATCTCTCGACAGGGAGATCTACCTCAATTGGTTTGCTGTACTTGAAGGTGGCTATATGCAGGTAGCTTCCAACAGGTCACAGTTTGATTATAATGCTACAGGTTTCTTCCTTAGGGCTGGTGCCGATTTTAACCTGTTAGGGCGCACAATTGCCATACCCAACGATCTTGTGGTTCTGGGAGTAAGATATGCCATAGGAAGCCTCACCCATCAATCACCGGCCTTTTTTATCAACAATACTTATTGGGGCAATTATACAGGTTCGGTAGAGAAAAACAGCTATACCCTTCACTGGTTGGAGCTGAGTGCTGGAATTAAAACCGAAATCATGAGCAATCTCTATATTGGCTGGAACCTTAAAACCAGGGTCAGGTTGGGCGAAACACGCGATCCCGTTCTAGAACCCTATTACATTGGAGGGTTTGGCCACGGTAAAAGAAAAGCTCCGGTAATGATACACTTTTCACTCTATTACGCCTTAGGAAAATAAAGACCTGAAAAAAACAAAGATTCCGGTATACCACTATCGGGTAGCACAGCAGGTTTGTTGCAGATGCTTTTATCCCCGGCAAATATCTCGACAGTACCGAAGAATCTAACCAAATAATAGTTTATTTTCTCCCTGTAACAATGTTTAAAAAGTCCTAATACAATATCAATATTCAGATATTTGACACCTATAATTACACATTTTCGATAATTTTTTTTCTTGCATTTTTTAAGATAATTTGCATAAAGCTTAAGACAAGAGAATGCTTTATATAAAACTATTGATTCGCTAGCCTCGGAATTATGGCAATGGCCCGACTGATATACGGATTACTTTAAAAATCGGTTTATCTTTGTGCTGTTAGCGCAGAAAAAAAGCTAAGTTTTAACCTATGAAATTTGATGAAGTAAAAGATTTGGTTCTAAAAAAATTAAAAAAGGAGTTGAGCCCAAATCTCTATTATCATAATTTTCAGCATACCCTCGATGTTTGCGAATCTGTAGAAAGACTGGCAGAAATGGAGGCTATAGAAGGTGAAAGCCTTATTCTGCTCCAAACAGCTGCACTGTTTCATGATACCGGCTTTATTTGGCAATATGAGAACAATGAACCCCTGGCTTGCGATTTTGCCCGCCAGATACTGGGCAACTATGATTATACCCCAGAACAAACAGAACATATTTGCCGTATGATCCTTGCTACACAAATCCCTCAGAATCCGGAAGATTTGCTGGGCATGATCCTTTGTGATGCAGATCTGGATTATATTGGAAGAGGAGATTTTTTTATTACCGCATTGCGCCTCCATCGCGAATGGAGCGAAAACAGCAATATGAAAATCACCTTTAAAGACTGGTATCTTAAACAACAAAGCTTTATCGTTCAACATGATTATTTTACCCTATCGGCCCGGAAACTGCGCAATGACAAAAAAGCACACAACCTTGGTCAGGTAAAGGAACTGCTTAGCCTTCTTGATGCTACGGCCGGTGACCAGCCAGTACCATTATCATAGCTATATTTTCCATGTAAATGTTGAAGATTATATATTTTCTGTAACTATTTTTAACAACCAACGTATCCATCAACAAAACCCATCTGCTATGGAAAACGAAAACAACAATGTAATACTTGTAGCCTACGACTTCACTAGCATTGGTGATCTTGCCATAGAGAACGCTGTTAAGATGGCCAAAATACTGCAATACAAAGTTTGCTTATTGCACATCATTAACAAGCCGTCGCTAAAGAATCTGAAAAAAGCAAATGAGCCGGTTGAAGCCATCAATAAAAAACTGGAAGTAATAGCTGAAAAGATCAGGAAAGAAGAATCCGTTCAGGTAGATTATCTGTCTAAGAAAGGAAGTATCTTCTCTGCCATAGCAGAAGTAACCAAGGAGATAGGTGCCAATTTCCTGGTTTTTGGTACACACGGGAAAAGAGGGGTTCAGTTCCTTACCGGTAGCTTTGCAGTTAAACTTGTAAAAACCTGCCCGGTACCTGTCTTTGTGGTCCAGAAGCCTGCCGGAAACTGCCAGTTTAAGGACGTGGTATTTCCCCTGGATATGGAACCAGGCTCTAAACAAAAGGTGAAATGGGCCATTTCATTCTACAGGCAATTCAAATCCACATTCCACATTTTTGTTGATAGTTATCCCGATGAATTTATCCAGAACCGCCTTAAGGCAGACCTCAGGCAGGTGAAAAAAATCCTTGAAAAGAACAATATTTCCTATACCGAGAACTTTTCTCCCCCCAAAGGAAATTTTTCGCAAAAAACTGTTGCATTCGCTAAAAATATCAAGGCAGATGTAATTATGATCTCAACCGACCCCGACAAAATTACCTGGAACCTGTTTGGCTCCAATGATGAAAGAACCATATACAATAAGGAAAAAATTCCCGTAATGTGTATCAATGCACAAGACCTCAGGGTTATTATTGGTGGATTGTAAACCCATTTTTGGCAGGAAACATAAAAAGCCGGCATACCATCGCCGGCTTTTTGTATTTTTATCCCCTGCTATTGAAACTCACCATTTTGATTTTTGCAATGGAAAAAACAAACGTACAAGAAAGAATTAACTACCTGGTAAAAGAACTAAACCAGCACAATTACAATTATTACGTACTCGACAATCCTACCATAAGTGATTATGAATTTGACATTATGCTCAAAGAGCTGGAAGAGTTGGAAAAAGAATTTCCCCAGTTTGCTTCATCCGAGTCACCCACACAAAGAGTAGGCGGGCAAATCACCCGGAAATTTGAAAGTGTAAGACATAAATATCCCATGTTATCGCTTTCCAACACTTACAGCAAGGAAGAGCTGGAGGATTTCGACCGCAGAATCCGTAAATTAATTGATGAACCTTTCTCTTATGTGTGTGAGTTGAAATATGATGGGGTAGCCATTGGGCTTACCTATAAAAACGGACGACTCGTACAGGCCCTTACCAGGGGTGATGGCGTTACTGGCGACGATGTAACCAACAATGTACGCACCATAGGAAGTGTTCCATTAAAACTTTACGGAGCAAACTATCCGCAGGAGTTTGAAGCAAGAGGCGAGATCATTATGCCCCACAAGAGCTTTATAGAGCTCAACAAGCAAAAAGAAGCCAACGCTGAGCCTCTTTTTGCCAACCCACGCAATGCTGCTTCCGGTAGCCTTAAACTGCAGGATTCCGCATTGGTGGCCCGTCGCAATCTCGACTGTTTTGTGCACGGAGTACTGGGAGAAAACCTTGCCCTGGATTCTCACTACGAAAATATTATGCAGGCAAAAAACTGGGGTTTTAAGGTTTCTTCCTACACAAAAAAATGCAGCAATATAGAGGAGGTTATGGAATTTATAGGAGAAACCGAAAAACAAAGAACATCGCTTGCTTATGACATAGATGGCATTGTAGTGAAAGTAAACGAATACCGTATACAGGAAAAACTGGGCTTTACAAGCAAATTTCCCCGGTGGGCCATTGCCTACAAATACAAGGCAGAACAGGGCATTACGATTTTAGAAAATGTAACTTACCAGGTAGGACGTACAGGAGCAGTTACACCTGTAGCTAACCTTAGACCGGTTTGGATTGCCGGTACTATTGTAAAAAGAGCTTCGTTGTATAATGCCGATAAAATGGATGAACTGGATCTGCATTACGGCGACACTGTTTTTGTGGAAAAGGGCGGCGAGATCATTCCTAAAATTGTAATGACAGATGTTTCTAAAAGACCCATAAATGCACCCAAAATAGAATTTGCCACACAATGCCCTATGTGTTCCACACCCCTGGAGAGAAAAGTTGGTGAAGCACTGCATTACTGCCCCAATTCGGAGCATTGCCCGCCACAGATACAAGGTAAAATTGAGCACTTTATCAGCCGCAAGGCAATGAATATAGAAGGCCTTGGCGAAGGAAGAATAGAAGTACTCATCAGCAATAAACTGATCAGAGATGCAGCAGATCTGTACCTGCTAACCTGGGATGACTTGTTTGGGCTGGAAAAAGTAATTGTGGATGAGGAATCCGGGAAAGAAAAAAAGATCAGCTTCCGCGAAAAAACCGTTAAAAATATTCTCGATGCCATTGAAAAATCGAAACAGGTTCCCTTTGAACGCGTTCTTTTTGCCCTTGGCATACGGCATCTTGGTGAAACGGGTGCCAAAAAAATTGCCCGCAGCCTCAAGAGCATTGATAACATCATCAATAGCTCTTTTGAGCAGCTCACGGCCATTGCCGAAATTGGAGAAAGAATTGCCACAAGTATATTGCTTTTCTTCCAGGATGAAGAAAATCTCCAAATGATTGACCTGCTGAAGAAGGCAGGGTTGAAGTTCGAGATCGATTCCGAAGCTGATATTTCTGAGGAAGACAGGCCGTTGGCAGGAATGAGCTTTGTGGTTTCAGGAGTATTTGAGAAATACTCGCGTAATGAGCTTAAAGAACTCATTGAAACAAAAGGCGGGCAAAACGTTTCGTCGCTTTCGTCTAAAACAAATTACCTGTTGGCAGGAGAGAAAATGGGACCCGAAAAAAGGAAAAAAGCCGAACAGCTCAACATCCCCATTATTTCAGAGGCTGATTTTGATAAGATGATTCAATGATCAGACCGTCTTTCATGGTAAGTTTTCGATCGGCCATGGAAGCGAGGTCCTGGTTGTGAGTAACAATTACAAAGGTTTGATTCAGGCGCTCTCTCAATTCAAAAAACAGCCGGTGGAGCTCCCCTGATGTTTCAGAGTCGAGGTTTCCGCTGGGTTCATCGGCAAGTACTACAGCAGGTTCGTTTATCAGGGAGCGGGCTACCGCAACACGCTGTTGTTCACCACCAGAGAGCTCCCCAGGTTTGTGATCGAGCCGTTGTGCCAGCCCCAGCATCTGCAAAAGTTCCTTTGCCCGGGCTATCACCTTTTGCTGTGAACGATTGCCTATATACCCCGGAATACATACATTTTCCAGGGCAGTAAATTCGGGTAGCAAATGATGAAACTGAAATACAAATCCAATATTCTGATTTCTGAAAGCAGAAATCTCCTTATCAGGCAAATGAAGCAGTTCCCTTTGGTTGATCAGCAGGCTTCCCTGGTCGGCTTTGTCCAGTGTACCAAGGATATGCAGGAGGGTGGTTTTTCCTGCCCCCGAAGCGCCTACAATAGATACAATCTCTCCCCTTGCAATATCCAGGTCAATGCCTTTCAGCACGTTCAGCGAACCATATGATTTTCTGATATCCCGGGTTTTTATGATGGTATCCAATGTTATGCGCCTCCCATAATTTGTTGATAATCCAAATGATAAAGAATCTTTAATGATAAACTATTGTACTGCGGCGAATCGAGCAGTAGCCCAAAATTATCAAAATAATTGCTAACTACCCCGCTTTGTTCGTGAAGGATTGCATTTTTCCATACCACATTCAAACTTGAGCCAGGAGCAAAAAGCCAGGTAAATACCAGGTCGATATTGAAAGAATTAAAATTAAAATCGTGATTGGAAGCGAAGTCTACTGCTTCACTTGTGAGTTTGCCGTTTTCAAGCAGGGCAAAAAATTTGGCATATTCTCCTTTTGACCAGTATTGTCGCAGTCTAAAGCTAAAATACATATCATTGCGTACTATATAGTCGCTTGAGAATACATTTTCGATGGTAGTAACATCACGACTGCCAAAAACAATCTGATCATCGGTTAAGCCTGCAAAACCAATATCGTTGATATTATAATTCAGGCGCAGGGAATGTACAAATGAAAACTGATCATTGAATCGGTACCTTGGTGTTAGCCTGTAAGAAAGGTTAGTATTTTCAAAAGCAGCAATATGGCTGTAGTTAAATTGCAGGTCAAGGGCGAAAGGTTTCCGGTAATCGGATGAAAGGCCGGTCCACCCTCCCAGTCCACGTGGTCTTACAAAAGTTCTCCCTGGGGTTCTGGGTTCATAATAATCAGTACGGTCTGCCGGGTGAAAAAATACACCCTGCCATACACTGGTATAATTGAGTGTGGTAATACTGCTGGAATATTCCACATACATGTTTTCCAGGCCATAGTTATTATACCTTCCCTGGTTTTGAAATCTTATCCTGTTGCGAAACCTTCTGAGCAGCCAGAAAGGCTCCATAATATTATAATGAAGGTCAGTGCGGTCGGTAATTTCATTGTTGCGATGGGTAAGCCCAAGATCGTTATCGTTATAATTGGGATTAATGGCCAAGCGCAACAACCTGAACTGGAAGTTCCCCCTGATTTTAGACACTGAAGCTCTATACCTGCTGCCAATTTCCACCTGGAAAGAGTGCTCATCAGCATCATTATTCTTCAGATAAAGCTGGTTGAAAGCTCCAGACAAATCCAGCTCAAGGGTATTGGATTTATCAACCAGGGTTGTGCCTGCCCCGGTAACATTGGCATGCCTGAAATCGCCAGATCGCAGCACATTGGTATTGATGATGTATGCAGATGAGTTATTAGAAAGAGCCTGGTCAAATACAATAATATTGTAGTTGGTGGTAGGCTCAGTGATTTCTCTTCGGACATCACCACCGGGAATTTCTATGCGTGCATAGGTATTGTCAGTAATGGCGTTGAAAACTCCTATTCCCAGCCCGTTTACAGTACGGCCACTAAGTTTGAATGCATTCACCAGCTTGGCATGATCCGGATTGTCTATGATCTCCTCTCCTTCTCCCAAATCATCGTCAACTCCTGAATACCGTGAAGGACGACCACCGATGCGACGCGTATAAAAGAGTTCGCCCCGTTGAAAAAGATCCATACTTTCCTTAAAAAAGGGCCTTTGTTCTCCGTATACTGTTTCGAAAGCCGATAAGTTCTTTACCTGGTTATCCGATGGAACCTGGCTAAAATCGGGCATCAGGGTCATGTCAAAGCTAAAGCTTTCATTGATCCCGTATTTCAGGTCCATGCCTCCACCAAAGGAACCTGAAAAATTGTTTACCCCTCCCAGGGTTTGAGGGAAATGGCTCGATCCAAGAGATAAATAAGGGGTGAGGGATAAACGCAGGGGAGCCTCAATATCGCAGATACCGCTAAGCTGCCCCCAATTGATCAGGTTGTTGGACACATTCTTTTCTTCAAGGGCCCATTGGTTCATTTCACGATGTCGTCTGATATTGCGGTACAACTGCATTCCCCAGGTTTGACATTCAGAAGCAGGAAACCTGATGGCTGAATAGGGAATCCTGATTTCTACGGTCCAGCCTTTTTCATGAATTTTTACTTCACTTTCCCAGATGCCCTCGTACGTATTGTCTTGCCTGCGATAGTCGCGTTGCACACCCGATGCTGATATCTCAAAGGTGTATGCATCGAGTTGGTTGTTGTAAGTATCGAAACGGATACCAAAGGCATCGGCATTGGGGCTGGCACCGCGCCTGCCAAGTTGCCGTAATATACTGTCAGGACTATTGTCGTAGAGGATGGCTCCGATATAAATGGCTTTGTCGTCGTATAGAATCCTCACCTCGGTAGGTTGGGAAGGTTCGCCGTAATATACCGGGTCGTATTGAATAAAATCGGAAATAACTTCTGCTATACCCCATACCTCGCTCTCGAGGTAACCATCAATAACAGGTGCTTTTGAAGTGCGGGTGGTGAATGCCTGTTGAACACTTTTTTTGGTACTACCAGCCACAGTAGCCCCAATGGCCATTATCAATAATACTGTTAATATGTAGTTTCTTATCATTGGTTAGGATGGAGCTGTTTTTAATCGTATAAATCAAGAAGGAACACATTGAACCCCTTTGTTTCCGGTCGTTTTCGCCGCTAAAATAGAAAATTCTATTCGTTTTCAACCACGCATAATACGCAACCGGGTAAAGTTTAACTTTATTTTGTTAATCTTTACCCGGCAACACAATGCTGTATTTTTCGAACAGGTTAATAGAGGAAATTAAGACCGATATACAAACCACTGTCTCCATCTTGTTCATCCAGGGCCATTCCGTAATTCACAGCAATTACGAAATTTTCGTTCATTACGATATGCAAACCGAGTCCTGTTCCCCAATGAGGTCTTGGATTTTCTGATTCAACCAGGGTGGTAGCCGAATAATCAATCTTATGTTTCTGAACAACGGTTGCCACATCGGCAAAAGCACTTGTTGAGATGTAGAAATTTTGCCCTGCCACTTTAAACCGAACTGCTTTGTAGCGCAATTCGAAGTTTCCGTAAGCAATACCGTCGGCCTGCACACGGTTTCTTCTAATTCCTCTTACTGTTTTCGATCCTCCAAATCCATCATTGGTTTTATAGGAACTGTAAATAAAGGGAAGCATATACCAGGGCATATTTCCGGCAATTACTCCCTGTATCCCAAGTCTGTTGGCCACCGACAGGCGTTCCGGAATAAGCGTAAAATAATGCCGGTGGATAAAAATTCCCTGTAAATAACCGAAGTCTCCATTGCCCATAAATCCGGGGGCACCAATGAGTATTCCTTCAGTCCACATTCCCTTCATGGGGTTGGCCAGGTGATCCCTGGTATCGTGTATGAGGCCGGCCTTCAGGTAAAAAGTTTTCCCCCCGTCGCTGATGGCATCAGGAATAATACCCTGATCAACATATCTCTCGTAAAGTGTGGGAATGACGTTGGCTTCCTCGTCAGTATCCAGGCCATCGTTGATTGATTCAAAATCAACGGGGGCAATTCGCTGGCTGAAAAGAGCTGCACCACCAAGCCACTTCCAGTCTTCATGTAAGAAAGGCCTTTGAAAATCTGCCGTAATGCGCAGCAATTTCCTGTCAAGGCGGTAAAACATCCTTGATCCATCTGCCAACTGATCATCTTCTCTTTGTGGGTTATAGTCAGCTTCAAATCCATTAAAGCCGTAAAAGTCGAGTGCCTGCTCGGTAAGATACATCACATCTACGGTAGTCCTTGTGCCGGGAATCAGGGAAGGAGAATCATAAAAGAAATTGTTGATCCCATTGCCTTTGGTTGTTCGCGACCATTCAAGATAAATAGAATGCATATACGCCGGATAGGTACTGCCATCGCCAAAATAAAACAGGTTTGCCAGGGCACCGTAGCGGAAACCTTCGTCGCTGTTGAAAGCAACGGCTGGCAATGCCCCAACATTCCATCCTGTTTTAACCGGTTCGGCCGGAACAGTATCATTGGTGGCAAAAAGTCCTGAACCATACACAATCAATACCAGTACAATAATTCTTTTCATGAAGTTTCAGATTCTTTTAAGTGAAATATTTACAATTTACTACCTGTAAACAACCAGTCTTTCCCTGGTTGCTAGTGCTGCAAACAACAGCATTTTAAACGGCAAAGTTAAATCTTTTCACTCATGATTTGTACTTTTTTTATTTATCCACATTATTTATTATACCCTTTGTAAATGGTTTATTTACTTTTGCCTTTGCATCATTCTTTGCCTCATTATTGATGACAGGAATGACGTTTTATTCATTTCCAGTACATTACGAAAAAGACCTAAATATTTGATGTATTCTATTATTGACCTGGAGACCACAGGTGGTGATCCTTATCGTGATAAAATTACAGAAATAGCCATATATGTGCACGACGGTGAAAAGGTTATAAAGGAGTTTCATTCGCTGGTAAACCCGGAAAGAAAGATTCCATATTTCATAACCCGTATGACCGGCATTACCGATGAAATGGTAGCAAGGGCACCAAAGTTTTTTGAAATTGCAAAAAATATTGTTGAACTTACCGAAAACACCATTTTTGTGGCTCACAATGTTACCTTTGATTATAACTTTCTCAAGTCCGAATTCAAATCGCTGGGGTACTTTTACCAGCGCGATTGTTTATGCACTGTAAAACTGAGCCGGCGTATCATACCCGGTAAGCAGTCGTATAGTCTGGGCCGTCTTTGCAAAGACCTCAATATTGAAATTGAAAACCGACACCGTGCCAGTGGAGATGCCTGGGCTACTGTGAAGCTTTTTGAGATGCTGATAAATAAGAGTCCCAATGGCTTTTTACCGGAATTGCTCGACGTTAAAATCAGGGATAACCCTGTTAATCCTGCCATAACCCGCGAAATGATTGACCAGTTGCCCAGCAAAACAGGAATCTATTATTTGCTGGATGAACAGGGAACAGTAATTTATATAGGAAAGAGCAAAAATATTCAGCAAAGGGTAATGTCTCATCTGGGCAACCTCAAATCCAGGAAAGCCCTTGAGATGGCAGCAAAAGTTACGTCAATCGAGTATGAAGTTACCGGTAGCGAATTGCTTGCATTGCTCCGGGAAGCAGAAGAGGTGAAAACGCACAAACCTTTGTACAACAGGACGCTAAAGAATTGTCATTACCCCACAGGCCTGTTTAGTTACTACGACGAAAATGGATACTTATGCCTGAAACTCGATAAAACCAATGGAAAGGCCTCCCCTCATACTTCGTTTGCTTCTTTGGAAAAAGGTAAGACCTTTTTGATGTCTCTTACAGAAAGATTTGAATTGTGTCAGAACCTAACAGGATTGTATGCCACCAAGTCGGCGTGTTTTCAATATGCCCTTGATAAATGCAAAGGTGCATGTACCGGTAAAGAGCCTCCACACGATTATAACCAGCGGGTGCAACAGGCTATTGACTTTGCGGGTTTTGTAAAAGAAAATCTGATTGTGCTGGATATTGGCAGAACCAACAGCGAGGCCTCTTTTATTATGATTGAGGAAGGTAAATACCTGGGCTATGGCTTTGCCTGCAAAGAGGAAACCCTTGCCGATGCAGATGATTTCAGGCGCCTGCTAAAACCTGCCGAAGACAATCGTGATGTAAGACAAATCATATCGGGGTACCTGAGAAACAAAAGAACCGGCAAAAGAATTGTTTTTTAACTAAATCATCTCCTGGTCTTTTTTGGTTGCTTCTAAGCCATTGGCCATTGGTTTGCCTGGCCTTTGAGGAAGTGGAATTAGGGCAACGAAAAACAACGCTCAATAAATGCTGGTTACAAAGGAAGGAAAAGGATTCTCAATTTCGGGATTGATAAACAGATCAACAGGGAAAGGGTGAAATCCACCAAATATACCTGCCTGATCGGCATCATTATCATTTCTGCGTGCGGGCGAAGACTGCGACAGTTGAAATACCCCACCTCCCTGGATATCATCGCCAGGCCAGTAAGCAAAACCCGGATCCGTACCGGTAAGATTTCCAGTTCCTGAATTGGCTTTCCCTTCGCACAGGTAGTTGGCTTCGAAAGTGGTTACATCATCATAGCAATGCTTACTGCCGATAATCGTTCCTATGGCTACATTATGATCAAAACGGCTACCATAAACCTTCTCCAGGATATAATCCTCGCGGGTAAAAATGTTGTGGCTAACCTGGGCATTGCTTATGTCTCTTAATCTGCCCAATATCACATTGTTTTGAAGTATTACCTCTCCCCTGTGAAATCCATACACCGAATTCAGTATATTGTTTTCAAACACAAATCCGGAACCACCTTTTTCAGGATCTCCACCTTGGCTGCCGCCGTCTATCCAGCCCCTGATCACATTATTGCGAAATACCCAGCTTTCGGCCTGCCCGATGACCTCTACAAACCAGAACCAGTTGCGTTCAATGGTGATATCTTCAATTTTAACCCTTTGGTTGGCTACAGTTATAATATTGGGCCGGTGGCCGGGAAAAAACGGAAACTCGAATCCTATTATAGTACTTCCCGATGATATGGTTCTGCGATAGGGATTGGAAGTAAACAGAATACGGGTTAGTTTGGAAGTATGGCCGGAGGGATTATCATCGGAAAAACCTTCACCAATAAGTACTATAGGTTTCTCCAGTAAAACATTTCCATAATTGGTGGGTGAACCTTTCACCAGGATCGTATCTCCGGAAGCGGCAAATTCTATTGCTGTTTGGATGCTGCTGAAATCTTTTGTTGCACCGGGAAAGTTTGAAACTACGTAGGTAGCCCCATGAACCAAGCAGATATTAAACAAAAAGAGGGTTAAAAGGTAGAGGTATTTTATCATTCGAAAATTGTTTTACAGTGTGTGTTACGCATTAGTTAAAGATATTTTTTGATGATTTGTGGGTAAAACCTGCATTTTTAAAGATTCAAAATCAAATAATTAAAAAATTATCGCAACTAATCTTTAACTCATCGAAAAATAGTGCAGAATTTATTTATAAACAATTCGGGCTAATACTTATTTCGGTTTCTTTCAAAACGTATAAATGAAATAGGTAATAACTTTAACTAATGTATAAGTATTATCTCTTAGCAAAGCCTCCTCTTCCCCACCAGGCAGTCAAACCAAACAACGAAATTTGTCGTTCAAAGCTTTCCAAAACTATATGCCCGGGTTTTATCTGTAATAAAAAAACTTACCTTTGCAAGCAGCCCTCTGCCTCATTCAGGTTGAATTTTTCGGGCTCAAACCTTTAACCATCTTCAAAGCGCATCTGTAAAATTCAATTCTTTAAACAATGAGACATATTGCTATTTCGCTGCTGGTATTCCTTTGTGCCGTTCTGGTACAAGCTCAACAAAACTTCCCCAAGCATCTTACAGAAGAGGAGAAAAAATCTTACCCTGATTATATTCTCAATTTTGAATACGGCGACAAAAGCACCTCTCCACCGGCAGCACCACCCCGCACACCCGGAGAATTTGAAGAAACCCAAGGCGTCATAATCACATGGACCTCTTACCAGCACGAACTTAGGGAAATTGTAAGGCATGCCCGCACGAGGGTTCATGTTTATATTATTACATCCAACCCCTCCGGAGTGCAATCTTACCTCAACCAGGGCAATGTGCCACTGGACAATATCAGTTTTGTGCAGCTCGACTTTAATTCAGTTTGGGTAAGAGATTTTGGCCCCCAGAGTGTATACCTGGAAGGAACCGACGAACTTGCTTTTGTTGATTGGGTGTACAACCGTCCCCGTCCACAGGATAACCTTATTCCCGCAAATATGGCTAATTACCTTAACCTCCAGGTTTTCCAAATGACCTCAAACCCCAATCGCCTTGTGGCCACAGGTGGAAATTTTATGAGTGATGGCCACGGTTCTGGTTTTTCATCCAAACTGATTCTTACAGAAAACTCTACACTCACAGAAGCCCAGATTGATGCAATAAAACATGCCTACATGGGCATTGACCGTTATATCAAAATGAACGAGTTGCCCTATGATAATATCAGCCACTTGGATATGCACATGAAGTTGCTGGATGAAGAAACCCTGCTGGTGGGCCAGTTTCCCGAGGGCGTGTCAGACGGACCCTATATTGAGAACAATCTGACCTATTTACTCGACAATTACCCTTCATGTTACGAAAGAGAATACAACGTGGTACGCGTACCCATGGTTCCCAGTTCGGGCGGATATTACCCCCCATCGGCAAGCTATCGTACCTTCACCAATTCATTGATCCTTAATGACCTGGTGCTTGTACCCACCTACTACAATACAGCCCTCAACCAGGAAGCGCTTTCCATATATCAGGAGGCATTGCCCGGTTATGAGGTGGTGGGCATCAACATGGAAAACGTGATTGGAGCAAGTGGTGCAATCCATTGTATTACGAGGGAAATAGCCGCAAATGATCCCATATTTATTGCCCATCCTGTAATAAGGTCAGTAGAGAATAACGATCAGGATTACCTTGTGGAGGCAACCATAAGGAATGTAACAGGCATAACCCAGGCGAGTGTTTTTTACAAAACCGGTGATGATGAAAGCTACACCATAATCCCCATGGAAAATGATGGTGAAAGCTACACTGCTTCTATTCCACGTCAGCCCTGCAATGCTACGGTATATTATTACATAAGTGCCACCAATCCAAACAAAACCATCACCAAGCCCCTGCCGGGAGCCGATGGTCCGTGGTCGTTTGAAGTGAGCGGTGATGCCGTGAACTTTGATGCCAGCTTTACAACAGCTGGTGTAGGACAGGAGATTAATTTCTTCTATACCGGCTGCCTGATGGAAGGAGAATACGAAGAAGTACTGTGGCATTTTGGCGAAGATGCTGTGCCTCAAACTGCCACAGATATTAATGGTATGACAGTAAGTTATACCACGCCGGGCTACAAGGATATTTCACTTACCATTGATGGCGTGCAAGTTGAAAAGGAGAATTTTGTTCTTATTTCTGAAGAAACTACCTACGCACTGGAAATTAGTAAAATTGGCAATGGCCAAACCCTTCCTACCCCGGGCATCCACAACTATACCGAAGGTGAAGATGTTGTTTTAACAGCAATACCTTCATTGGGATGGGAGTTTGACAAGTGGGAGATTACAAGCCTTGGGGTTGAACTCAATGAACAACAAATTAGCATAACCATGGATGATGATATTGCTGTGCAAGCCATCTTTAAAGAGATCGAATCATCTGTTCCCGGCTGGCAAACCTCAAAGTTTCTTTTTACTATTTATCCCAATCCTGCATCAGACCGTTTTACCATTGTTATGACCCCTTCCAATGGCCCGGTAAACATTGACATTTTCAACAGCATGGGACAACAAGTCTACAGCGATACGGTTATTGCTGAATATTACGACCAGCCATTTGAAATCAATCTTAGCGAACAGCAAGCAGGACTTTTCTTTGTGAAGGTATCCTGGAATAACGGCACCAGTACAAAACGACTAATACTGAAATAATTTTGGCTCTACTCAGAAAGATATATTACGGACTAACGCCAGACCAGCGGCTGCTGGCGCGCAGAATAGCATTTTTCCCCGTTGATCTGTGGGAAATCATTACCGGAAAAAGACAAGGAAATATTCCTCCAAGGGGGATGATATATACCGGTACCGGCGATTTTATTGCTGCCGGCAAACGATTTCTTTCCTTTTTCCAACGGTATGCCGGGCTTCAACCGCACCACCGTGTTCTTGATGTGGGTAGTGGAATCGGGCGGATGGCCCTGCCCCTCACAAAATACCTGGCGCAGCAGGGAAGCTATGAAGGCTTTGACATTGTGAGCAGCGGTGTGCAATGGTGCAACAAAAATATAAACACACAATACCCCAACTTCCGTTTTCGGTGGATCAATCTGAAAAACGATCTCTATTCGTCAAAAGGCGGGCATGCAGCAAAATTCAACTTTCCCTATCAAAACAATGACTTTGACCTTGTTTTCCTTACCTCGGTGTTTACCCATATGCTTCCCGATGAAGTAGAGAATTATATGAAGGAGATAAGCAGGGTGCTAAAGCCCGGGGGAAACTGCCTGGCCACTTTCTTTGTTTTTGATAATAATAATGACCTCGCCGGGAAGCATAAACCCTATTTTACATTTCCTGTAGACAAGGGATATTACAGGTTGCTCGATCCCCGGGTAAAATCAGCAAATGTAGCTTACGAATATTCCTGGATGGAAAACCATCTTGCACGCAACAATCAGTTGACCATAAGTAGTTTCATACCGGGATTCTGGCGAGGAATTGAAGCAGGAGATCACAATGATTTTCAGGATATTGTAGTATTCCAAAAGCAGTAAAGCCCTTCCAGTAAAACTTCCTTGCGAAGCTCACACAACACAATTTCGGTCATTTCACTTTGGAAAGGAAATTCATCCCGCACATCAAGCACATAAGCTGTCAGTCACAGGAAGCCATGTGTTCATGTACCATGCGTATTTTTTCATCCTTTTCATCGATCCGGCTCAGTTTGAGCAAAAATACTTCTGTTGTTTCCCTGTATTTTTCAAACCAGTGTTCCAGCTCCTGGTACCAACCATTGCATGTGGTAAGAAAAACTGTAGTTACTATTTTGTGAATACGTATTTAATGATCTTCCTTCAGTTTCTTGTTTTCCCGCACCCTCATCAGGATAATATTTATGTATAACAAACGAGTATTTTTTCTAAAAATAAGACAATTTTTTGTTATTGAAGCGAAAGTATAGTGTTTTAATTAGTAAATTGCCGCGCCAATTCAGGACGTGCATTTTATAATCCTTTCATGCAGGCATGAGATTTCGAGCCGCAAGCATTATAACCACATACAAATGAACTCAAGGATTGTTGCCAGTTTCTTATTACGATACCAGGAAATCAAATAAAGATGCTGTTACATGCAGCATGCAATATCTTTAACCCAAAACAGATTATTAGTATTCACTCCCTAAAAAACAAAAACATGAAGGTTAATTTGATATTTAAAGCATTATTAATTCTTGCAGTAATGTACTCCTGCACCGATTCACAGCGGCGCCCAATTCCTGACCCACCTGTTGCCGAAAAAATAGAACAGCAGATGATTATGCATGGAGATACCAGGATTGACTTTTATTACTGGATGAACGATCGTGAAAATCCGGAAGTGATTGCTTATCTCAATGCCGAGAATGATTATTTGAATGCCGTAATGGGCCACACAGAAGCACTGCAGGAAGAGCTTTTTGATGAAATGATGGGCAGAATAAAGCAAGACGACAGCTCTGCTCCCTGGTTCAGCAATGGGTATTATTATTACACCCGCTATGAAGAAGGGGGTGAGTACCCTGTATATTGCCGCAAAAAGGGCAGTCTTGATGCCGCCGAAGAGATCATTCTCAATGTACCCGAGATGGCTGCACCACACAGTTATTTCAGGGTGGGAACATTCGATGTGAGTACCGACAACAACAGGATTGCCTTTACTGTGGATACCCTGGGGCGGAGGCAGCATACCATATATGTCAAGGATCTGTCTTCCGGTGAAGTAACCCCCACAGGTATCGCTTTTGCCGCCGGCGATGTAGTATGGGCCAGCGATAACAAAACCTTTTTCTACACCACCATCGACCCGCTTACCTTGCGTTATATAAAGGTTTTCAGGTATCATACCGATGAAACTCAGCCTGTGGAAGTGTATTTTGAAGAAGATGATACTTACTATTATATGGGGGTTTCGAAAACCAAAGATGGAAAATACATTACCATTACCCCTCAAACTACACTTAGCAATGAAACTTTGATCCTTGAAGCCGACAATCCTACAGGCGATTTCAGGGTTTTCCATCCCCGCCAGCGAGACTTGATCTATTCCATAGACCACCGCAACGATACCTTTTATATCCTTACCAACCATATGGCTCAAAATTTCAAGCTTATGCGTACTCCCGCCAACGCCACCAGCCTTAGCAACTGGCAGGAGGTTGTGTCACATAACGAAGATGTGTTGCTTGAAAACTTCACCCTCTTCAACGACTTTATCGTGTTGCAGGAGCGAACCAAAGGTCTCAACCAAATGCGCATCATGAATACCAGTACGCAGGAACAGCACTATCTTGCCTTTGATGAAGAAGCTTACCGGGCTGCTATCAATGTAAACATGGAAATGGACACTGATATTTTCCGCTATACTTATACTTCACTTACAACCCCTTCTACTGTAATTGATTACAACATGAATACCAGGGAGAAAACCCAGGTGTGGCAGCAAACTGTTCTGGGCGATTTTGACTCAGAAAATTATGAAACACGCAGAATGTACGCTACCTCGCACGATGGTACTGACATACCCGTTACCCTGGTATACCGTAAAGGAATAGAATTGGACGGAAGCAATCCTTTGTTGCAGTATGGTTACGGATCTTACGGATCAAGTGTTGACCCCAGGTTCAACTCCAACCTGATCAGCCTGCTTGACCGCGGTTTTGTATATGCCATGGCACACATAAGAGGTGGCCAGGAAATGGGCCGGGCATGGTATGAAAGCGGCAAACTGCTCAATAAGATGAATACTTTTCATGATTTTATCCATGTATCGGAATTTTTGATAGAAGAGGGATTTACTGCCAGCGACAGGTTATTCGCTTACGGAGGTAGTGCGGGCGGATTGCTTATGGGTGCAATTGTGAATATGCGCCCCGATCTCTACAATGGCATTATTGCTGCCGTACCTTTTGTTGATGTAGTAACCACAATGCTCGATGAGTCTATTCCACTTACTACTTCTGAGTATGATGAGTGGGGAAACCCCAACGATTCACTTTACTATGAATATATGCTTTCTTATTCTCCCTACGATCAGATTGTAGAACAGGATTTCCCCAACATCCTCATCACATCCGGATTGTACGACTCACAGGTACAATACTGGGAGCCTACAAAATGGGCAGCAAAGCTTCGCGACCACAATACTGCTGACACACGCATCCTGCTGCAAACCAATATGGAAGCAGGACACAGTGGTGCTTCCGGCAGATTTCAAAGACTTAAGGAGTTGGCCTTGCAGTATGCTTTTCTCCTTGACCTTGCACCATAATAATTCATCAACCTAATAAAACCATAGTAATGATTAACAAAAAAACCGTTTTACTAATGCTTTTACCGGCTGTGCTTTTGGTTACAGCCGGTTTCCTGAGCAAGAACCTGGAACAACAGGCCCGCGAGATTCATGAGCGCATTCTTACTATTGATACTCACACCGATACTCCCCTGATGCTGGGCAACAATGGCCTTGACCTGGGAAAACACAATAATCCGCGCGAGCGGGGTGGTAAGCTCGACTTTCCAAGGATGGAAGAAGGTGGCCTGGATGCTGCTTTCTTTGCAGTATTTCTCAGCCAGGGCGAAACCAGCCCCGATGCTTTTGCTGTTGCCAAAGACCGGGCATTCAAAACTTTTTCTTTGATTGAAGAAAGCCTGCAACAAAACCGCCACCTGGCAAGTATGGCAACTCATCCCGATGATGCCTACAGGCTGAAAAAAGAGGGCAAAAAGGCTGTTTACATCGGCCTTGAGAATGCTTACCCTATCGGCGAGGATTTTAGACTGCTGGAACGCTTCTATGATATGGGTACACGCTATATTACCCTGTGTCATACCCGCAACAATCATTTCTCCGACAGCTCTACCGACCCCGATGGCCCCTGGCATGGGGGTTTGTCTGATATGGGATTTGAACTGGTTCGCAGGATGAACGACCAGGGAATGATCGTAGATGTAAGCCATATTTCTGATGAAGCCTTCTGGGATGTGATCAGAACAAGCAAGGCTCCCGTTATTGCTTCTCATTCCAATGCAAGAGCTGTACACGATGACCCCAGAAATCTTGACGATGAAATGATTACAGCACTTGCCGAAAATGGAGGGGTAATTCAGCTTTGCTTCCTGTATGTAAAACAGATGCCTCCCAATCCCCCCAGGGATTCGGCAAGGGCAAGCCTGCGCGAGAAGTATAATAATTTCCAGAACCTTACAGACGAACAGATGGAAATGGCCCGAAACGAATGGTACGCCATAGACCGGGAATATCCTTCTCAGTTGCCAACCGTGGCCGACTTTGTTGACCACCTGGATCATGTCGTGAAACTGGTGGGTATTGATTTTGTGGGCATCGGAACTGATTTTGATGGCGGCGGCCAATTGGAAGATTGCTATGACGTAAGTGAAATGCATAATATTACCGTTGAAATGCTCAGGCGGGGATATACCGAGGAAGAAATTGAAAAGGTATGGTCAGGCAATTTTATGCGGGTATTCAGAGAAAATCTTGCACTTCGAAATAAAGATTAGAATTACCTTGCTGGGTTGAGGGCTCAAGGCAAAATTCTTTTAGCTTGATTTCCCTTTGTTTGTGCAAGTTCATTTCTAAATTAAAAATAAACCCATGAAGAAAACATTGTTATTTATCATTCCGCTTTTAGGGTTGCTACTTATGTTTTGCGACAGCCCTGCCCGCCAGCAGCAAGCCGTTGAAGAAACTGAAACTACCCTTTCTGAAACAGAGCAGGCATTCCTTGAAAATCTTGCCAGCCTGTGTGGCAAATCATTCCGCGGACGCGAAGTATATATGCAGGAAGGGCGCGAAAGCTGGGCAGATAAGGAGTTGGTGATGCATGTAGCCGTGTGCGAAGAAACGCACGTTCACATCCCTTTCCATATCAACGATGACACATCACGCACATGGATGTTCCTGGCTGAGGATGGCAGACTACGCTTCCAGCATGACCATCGCCATGAAGATGGTACTTCAGAGGAGAAAACAATGTATGGAGGGTATTCAGATGCTAATGGAACTGCTTACAGGCAACATTTTCCTGCTGATGACTATACTGTAGAACTGCTTACCGACACCCTCAACCGGCAGTGGAATGTAGTGATGGATGAGCAGATGAATACTTTCAGTTACCAGCTGCTGTACCATGGAGAGATTGTATTCCAGGCCGATTTTGACCTGACACAGCCTATTTAGATCTTTCCGGTAGAAACCAGGAAGAACCAACATTATAAAAAAAAGCGGCGGTACCACGTTAAATGGCTCCGTCGCTTTTCTTTTCATCATAAATAATTTCTCATTTCTCGTTTACCGCAGCATCCCTTCTACCCGTTCCAGCTTTCCATCTACCGGAGCAGGTTCAAGTTCCATAATACGGGCAATTAGGGGATAAAGGTCAACCACCTCAATGGACGGATGCTGGTGGTTCTTTTTGAAAGATGGGCCCATAGCATAAAAAATGGTATGCATATCTTTTTTGGCATTATCCCAGCCATGGGCTCCGCCGGTGTAATAGTTTGCCCTTGGTTTGCCCCAACCAATACTCCAGGTGCTGTCGGCAAGTATCACAACCTGTTCTATCCTCGGGTTTTTACCAAAATTAAGCCTGGCAGGTACATCTTCTTTTTTCCATACACTTATGTGATCAACGGTTTGTAATATGGTCATTACAGAATCCATCATCCCCTCTTTAGGTGTAACATGTAGCATGGGGTTGCCGCCATGCGAACGTTCGTACCAGTCGCGCGGGGTGTAAGCTGAGATATCTACATACCGGTCGGGGTTTACCTCTGTCATACCGTGATCGGAAGTAACAATCAGGTTTATTTGTTCGTAATGGGGCAGTGCTTTTAAATCGTTGATAAAAACACCTACCAAAGAATCGAGTTCCATAACCAGCTGATCAACTTCGGGACTGTTTGGGCCGGTGCGGTGCCCCTGGCTATCGGGCTCCTGAAAATAAAAAGTTATCAACCTGGGACGTTGTTGCTCAGGAAGTTGCAGCCAGGAAATTACAGTATCCATCCGGTCGGTAAAAGGTACCCTGCCATCAAATTTTTTCCAGTAGGCGGGTTGAATCCCTTGTACGGGAGCCTCTGAACCTACCCAAAAGAAAGATGCCGTCTTTACATTCTGTCTTTCGGCAGTAACCCATATGGGTTCACCTTTGTAAAACGATCCGTTTTCCACCGATTCCCTATCGCCCAAGCGAAAAGTACCCAGCTCAGGACAGGTAAAATTGTTGTCCACAATGCCATGATTATCTGGATAAAGGCCGGTAGCCATACTATAATGATTGGGAAAAGTTTTTGAGGGGAAGGCAGGTTTGGAGTACTCTGCATGCACCCCGTTGGCGGCAATATAATCCAGCCACGGAGTTTCTACCCTCGATGCATAATCCCAGCGAAACCCATCCATGGATAACATTACAACATATTGTTCTTCAGCGGGAATGCGTTTTTCTCCCGACAATTCGCAAGAGGTAAAAACAACCCCTGCGATCAATAAGACTAAAAATAGTTTCTTTTGCATAAAAAGATGATTTTTAAAAAGTTATAGCAATTTCTCATATCTGCTTTGGTAAAGCCCTGCAAAAATAGGATTTAAACACCAAAGTGTTTCACTAATATTTTTTAAGATTAATACAGTAAAACCATTGCAATGTATTCATTAAGATCGACCGGGGATATTTTTTTTCCAGTCATGAGTCAAATATTTCGGGTATTAAAAATAATAATATATTTTTGCCTTATGCAATACTATATATTTCAGAAGATTGTAAAACATCATGTATACATAAAATTCCATCACAATGCGCAAATACCTTTTTGCTGTTCTGGCATCTGCAATTATGCTTCATGCATCTGCATTGATAGCCGATGAATCCATCGGAGTGCTGGAATCAAGACTCCAAAGCTCACGCGTGGATACGGTTAAGATTGAACTGCTCCTGCAAATGGGAGATTATTTTGAATTTACCGATTACGATTCAGCGCTGCATTTTTATGAGCAGGCACTTTCCATAAGCAGGCAATCAATAGAAAGTGCATCCCAGCCAAAATATTTGGAAAAGTTAAAAACCCTGGAAGCCAAGTCTCTTCGGTATATTGCCATACTTAACGAGGGATGGTCGAAGTATGATAAAGCACTGCAACAACACCAGGAACTTAACGAATTATACCGCCAGCAAAATGATTATAATGGAATTGTAAATTCTATGATTCGAATGGGCAATATTCATTATTACACAGGAGAGGCTGCCCTGGCGCTTGATTACTATCAACAGGCTTTGGAGCTGGCTGACAGTAACCAGTTTCATAATCTTATGGCCAATATCAGAACCAATATTGCCAACCTGTATTATACTTGGGGGGATTATACAACCAGCCTTGACATTTTTCATGAGGCACTGAGGCTTTATAGCACGATCAATGACAACAGAAACAAAGGAATTACATACAGCGGCATCGGAAACATTCATAACTCGCTTAAGAACTATGAAAAAGCCGAATCATTCTACAGACAAGCGCTTAATTTGTTTGATGAACTGGAAGATCATCATAACATTGCTTCCACCCTTCTGAGCCTTGGCGTCTTATATTACTCCCAGGACCTTTATGATAAGGCAGAAGAGTATTATGGTAAAGCATTGTATCATGCCACTGTTATCAATGATATGCGACAGGAAGCGCAAAGCCTGTTGAATTTGGGAGTTTTATCGGCTTCCAGGGGAGACTACCGGAAAGCTATTGAAATCTACCAGGAAGCCTTGGTGGCTGCCCGCAAAACAAAGAACAAACATATCGAAAGTTATATCCTGCGAAACAAAGCGTATAGCTTTTTGCACCTTAAAAATTTTGGCGAGGCTATGAGACTCGCTAACCAGAGCCTCGCTCTGGCTAAAGAGCTGGGATACCTTGAAGACCAGGCTGATTCGTATAAAGCATTATCAGAGATCAGGCAGCAACAAGGCAATTACAAACAGGCTCTGTTGGATTTTCAGCAGTATAAACTCCTTAATGATTCTTTGCTTGACAGGGCAAAGAAAAAGGAACTTAACGAACTTGATGCAAGGTTCCAGTCAGAACAAAAACAGCAAATGATTGATATGCAAAACCTTGAACTGGAAAGAAATCAGGCAGAGCTGGGGCGCAAAAATCAGCTTGTCAATACATTTATTATCATCATGATTTTTATAGTTCTGCTGGCCATTGCAATAGTACTTTACTTTAACCAGAAAAAAAATACCAACATCGTAATTTCAAAACAAAAACAAACTATTGAAGAAAAGATTGATCATATCGAAACCCTAAACCAGCAACTGGCGCATCAAAAAGAAGTTGTTAAGGAAAAAGAGATGCTGTACCTTCAACTTGATCTGAAACTGAAAAACCAACTAAAGCTGGCCCATAGCATCAGCGAAAACATCAACCATTTTGTAACCAGCACTGACAACCAAAGGGGCATCAGCTTTTTTTCACTTCCTACGGCCAATGGCCACAACCACCGGGACCTTTTCAGCGTCATTTCCTACAACGACCTGTACTTATTTTCCTTCGCAACCTTAAAAACTGATGAACACAACAAAACACTGCTGAATATTGCTATGAGCTGCTATTTGCACCGTACCACCGACAAAGAAAAAATAAAAAACCCCGAAGCATGCTTTACTGATTTACAGCAACATATTGGAAAGCAATTAACCTCACTGGAAAATGAGGAAGAAAGGGAAAGCTTTAAACTGGCTATGCTTATGATTGACAAAAAAACTCACCGGGTGAGGTTTATATCTGAAGAGCTTGAATTGTTGCTGGCGATCTCACGCAATTCTGAAAGTATTTTCCGCCCTATTTATGATTACCATGAACTCCAAAAACCCGAACCCAGTGGTATCATCAATGAAGCAAACCACCCAAGACCTACTATTGCGCAGGTGTACAATATAAAACTCAAAGAAACCGACAGAATATACCTTATCAATCCCGGCCTAAGATTAACCAACCTGGTTGAAGCCGAAAATTCCCTGTATACCCAAATCCTCGGGTTTATTGATAACCATCAGAATGTAGATCTTACCCTGCAGGTGGAATATATAAATGCAGAACTCGCCAAAACAGCCGGCAACAACAAACAAAACCTGCCCGATGATTTTGTTTTACGCGCCATGGAGCTTTAATGGCCAAGCCTTTCCAGGTTTTGCCATTTCCGCGGGTTATCCGTCATTCCTATGCCCACGGCAATGGTAAAGGCATTCCCCTGAAGCGATGAGCCCGATGGATTTGTGTGCGACAAATAACTCCATTGTGGGGTTACAAAAATCCTTACCCTTCCTTTTGTGTGGTATTCTACTACAGGACCAACTCTGAATGAAAACGAACCAAAGGTTTGCCTTACAGGAGTTTGCGTATCTTCTACAATATCAATAATATCGTAGCCCCCAGTAACTCCTCCCCCTATACTGAATTTTCCTCCCTTCAAAGACCAGAAGATTCCGCCAAGCTCTACTCCTAAAAAGCCCCCCTGGTGGTTGCGGGTAGATACCAACGTGTCTCTCAGGTGTAAAGCAAAAGGTTCGTTTGTTTTTCCAAATCGCATCTCAAAAACACCATTTAAATAGTATTGATTCTTTTTAACCCCAACAAAAATACCCAAAGCAGGTTTAGGCCCTATCACTGTGAGGTCAGCACCGGGGATCCAAAGGCTCGAAGCAAGACCGAAATTAAATTCGGGTTTGTTGCTGTAAAAGGAAACTCTTTCTTCGTACTCCCGGGATAAAGGTATATCACCCCAATGCTGGCGACTGAGCAGCTCAAAAAGATATGAAACCTCGCCGCTGTATAGCGACAGGAATGCATATTCAAGAGTCCCGGGTGCAAATTGTGACAGCAGGTTTTTGGCATAGCGGTGAGTTTGGCGATCAAATTTGCCATTGAGAGGTATGTGTCCAAAATATTCCGGAAAAGCCGTATAATAATCTTCTGTCTGCTCTGAGTCCTCATCTTGCATGATCTCGTAGCGCGTCCTGAATGCCAGGGCCATGTCCAGCATATCTTTTTCATGCAACATGCCCGGAAAATTATCCTCGGCCAGCAGTTGCAAAGCTCTTGCCCTAAACAAGGGCTCGGTGACACCACAAGCCTGCTCCCATTCAAACAACAGGATGGCCACATTCTCTTTTGTCCCTTTCAGAAAGGCAATATAATCTTCAGAGTACTGCTGGGCTGCCTGCTGGCAATTAACTGGTGTAGTGGACTGCCCCAGGCCGGTAATTACCAGCAAAAGACACCCAAACAATCCTACCAGCCTTTTCATTCGATCAAACATAGTATTTTGCATTTAACTGTAAATATATGAAAAGAACGTGCCTTGCAAATGTACATTGGTTTGTTTATAACACAATGTTTAATGCTAAATTATTGATTGAAACTCAGCTTACAAGATATCTATCGGCAAAAAAGATAAGAGGAATGACTATGCAATCAGTACTCATTTCGGTATCTTTGCGCTATCAATAGAACAATTAAGTACGTAATTTTTCATCTCCGGGCAATGGTTTGTCAAAACAGAGTTCTGTTGAAAACCGGGAATTATTTGCCCTCAATAAAAGCCTTATTTAATGAACTACCCTCAGTCAGAATCAGCCGATCGTTCCAAATTACAGATTGAAATAGAACAACAGGGACTGGAAAAAATCCATCATGATCTCAATGCGGTACTGCAATCCTTTAGTGAGGTATTAAAAGGCATAAAGGAGGATAATATCTCATTCCTTCTTCCCGGTTCCGGCGAAGAGGCCCCTGATAAAAGGGAAAACGGTAGTTCACTGGAAAAGCTCGTACAGGCACAAAGCATTACCTTTCAGCTGATGAATCTTGTGGAGGAAAATGCCACAGTACAGTTTCGGCGCAAACTGGAAAACAGGATCGGTAAAGAAGCCATTCGCGGGTCCTGGGCAGAAACCTTCAGGCGACTGCTCGATCAGGGCATCCGAGAAGAGCAGATCGCAGAAATGCTGCCCCGGCTAAGCATAATGCCTGTACTTACTGCCCATCCTACAGAAGCCAAACGTAGCTCCATCCTGAACCTGCACAGGGAAATGTATCTTCTGTTGGTGAAAAAAGAAAACCAGATATGGTCTGATTCAGAAAAGAATGCCATAGAAGATGACATAAAGTCGCTGCTTGAAAGATGGTGGAGAACGCGGGAGATACACCTGGAAAAACCCGGCCTTGAAGCAGAAAGAAATAATGTAATGCACTATTTCAAAAAAGTATTTCCCCTGGCCCTGGCCATTAGCGATCAGAAGCTTCGCTACACCTGGCAGTCTATGGGGTTCAATCCTGACAGGCTTTCTACACCCGAAGAATTTCCGCTGCTGCAGTTTGGCAGCTGGGTGGGCGGCGATCGCGACGGCCATCCCTTTGTTTCTGCAGCCATCACCAAACAAACCCTGCTTGAAAATCGTGCCGCAGCGCTGGAACTCATCCGGGAAGCGATGGAAAACCTCGCAGTGCGCATTACTTTCTCTGATGCACAAAATCCGGTTCCGGCTTTTTTTCATAATGCCATAGGACAGTTGCAGAATGAACTCAACAGCGAAGGTATTAAAGCAATGCGCAAAAATCCCCGCGAACCCTGGCGGCAATACGTAAATTTAATGCTGCTGAAGCTGGATAATACAATCACCGAACGATTTGATCTGGCGCATTATAAATCTGCCCATCAACTGCAACAGGATCTGCGCACTTTGCGAAACAGCCTGTTGGAGATCGGTGCCAACCGTATTGTCAATGAATTGTTATTTCCCCTGGAAAGAAGAGTTCAATGCTTTGGTTTTCACCTGGTAAAGCTTGATATCCGCCAAAACAGCACCTTCCACGAAAAAGCTCTGGAACAACTTCTCATGGCAGCTTCCTTTGAAGACTGGGAATACAGCAGCTGGGATGAAGAAAAAAGAGTTGACTTTCTTACCCGCGAACTCAAAACCAACCGCCCTTTTATGGTAGCAGGTACCTGCGCCGGTCACGAAGCCGAAAATGTCCTCTCCTGTTTCAGGATCCTTAGAGAACATATTGATCAGTACGGCCCCGAAGGAATTGGTTCACTCATTGTTAGTATGACCCGTGATGTAAGCGATCTGCTCGTGGTTTACCTCTTCATGCGTGAGGTGGGTATCCTCAACGTTCCCCTGCAGGTAGTCCCCCTTTTCGAAACCATCGATGACCTAAAACATTCGCCCGCTGTGCTCGATGCATTTCTTTCTCACCCCATGAGCCAAAACCGCAGATCCTATGGAAATGAAATACAGGAGGTAATGTTGGGCTACAGCGATAGCAACAAAGACGGAGGTATTGTGGCAAGCAGGTGGAATATTTATAAAGCAGAACAAAATCTTTCAGCCATTGGTAAAAAGCACAACCTGAATATCAGGTTTTTCCATGGAATTGGAGGTACCATAAGCCGTGGTGGTGGCAAATACCACCGCTTTCTTGAGAGCATGCCCCATGGTAGCCTGGGAGGCCATATAAAACTTACTGTACAGGGAGAAACCATTGCACAGCAATTTGCCAACCTTCTCAATGCAACTTACAACCTGGAAATGCTGCTGTCAGGCACAGCCCAGCAAACTGCCAGGGGCCGTTTCGTGAATGAAGCACCCGATTTTCCTGAAGATGCCATAGAGAAACTGGCTGATCTGTCCATGGAAAAGTATCAGAAACTGATCCACAAAGATGGTTTCATTGATTTTTACGGACAGGCCACCCCTATCGACCTGCTTGAACGCAGCCGCATAGGTTCGAGACCAGCCAGGCGCACCGGCCAACGTTCCCTCAAAGATCTCCGCGCCATTCCATGGGTTTTCAGCTGGAGCCAGGCCCGCTTCAATCTTACAGCATGGTACGGTGTGGGGCATGCCCTGCAGGAAATGAAAGATCAGCATCCTGATCTATACAATAAAATTCTCCAGTTTGCACATAAGTGGCCCTTCCTGCGCTATACTCTCATCCATATCGAAACCAACATTCTTAATGCCGACGAACAGCGAATGACCGATTATGCCCAGCTTGTGGAAGACGAAAAATTAAGGGATGAGTTTCTCGGGTTGATCAAAGAAGAATACCAGAAAAGTCATAAGCTTTTGCTCGGCCTCCTGGGCAATGAAGCACAAAACCGCCGCTACAGTTTAATGGATAATATACAGCGCCGGAAAAGAGGACTGCATTACCTCCACCAACAACATATCGAAATGCTCAGAGAGTGGAGATCGCTCACTGAGGCTGAAAAGGAAAGCCATGAATACCTGCTCGACAGGCTTCTTTTGATCACCACCGCTCTATCGGGAGGATTGAAGAGTACGGGGTGATGCATTGAATTTGCAATATAACCCCTTACTGCTTTTTTTTACCGCAAAAGAGAGTACCTCATAAATTGGTATTAACCTGGACGCTGAGCTTGTCAAAGCGATTATCATACTAATACACAATAGTCATTTCGACTGGCTCAACCACCAGAAAAGTCTCCGGTTTCCTTTTCCTGCATTAACGGCATTTCACTTCGGTATCCGGTCTTCTGTCTTCGGCCTTTCTTGCTCTAAGAAAAGCAAAGACGCAGTTTCGGAAAGAATGCAATTTTTTTTTATGTTAAATTCCTATCAGAAAAGGTTTAATATGTATATTTGGAGGGG
>CAYVQC010000040.1:0-42630 GCA_964453995.1 uncultured Bacteroidales bacterium
CCGGAGAAATGATTGACCAGTAACGATGCTTTTGCCTGGCCAACTTCAGAGGCAAGTTCATCCCATGGTGCATTTTTTATTCCCTGAACGGATTTGAATTTTTTCAGCAGTGCAGTAGCAGTTTTTTCTCCTATACCTTTTATTTCGGCAAGCTCAGATTTCAGACTTCCTTTTTCTCTTCTTTTCCGGTGGTGAGTGATGCCGAAGCGATGTGCCTCGTCGCGCAGATGCTGAATGATTTTGAGTGTTTCTGATTTTTTATCAATATATACGGGGATGCTGTCGCCGGGAAAATAAATCTCTTCCAGGCGTTTGGCAATGCCAATGATGGGAATCTGGTTGTCAAGGGAAAGTTTTTCCAATGCAGCTAGAGCAGAGCTGAGCTGGCCTTTTCCCCCATCAATTACTATAAGCTGAGGTAGGGGTTGTTTTTCATCCAGCAATCTTTTGTAGCGTCGATAAACCACTTCTTTCATTGATGCGAAATCATCGGGTCCCTCCACGGTTTTGATGTTGAAGTGGCGGTATTCCTTTTTGGCAGGCCTTGCATCTTTGAAAACCACCATGGCTGCAACGGGATAGCTCCCCTGTGTATTGCTGTTGTCGAAGCATTCGATATGCTCGGGCAAAGCAGGCAGTGAAAGATCTTTTTTCATGGTTTCCAGGATCCTGAGCGTATGGCGACGTGGATCGACCAGTTCTTTTTGTTTTCTTTTTTCCAGGCGGTAGTATTTGGCATTTCGTTCTGACAGCTCCAGCAGTTTCTTTTTATCTCCTCTTTGTGGAGTGGTATATTGGATGTCAGGGATACGCACCTGGGGTAGAAAGGGTACAATGATCTCCGGAGCATTGCTGTCGAATCGTTGCCTGATCTCAGTAATGGCAATTTCCAACAGCTCATCGTCTGTTTCCTCAAGTCTTTTTTTAATTTCCATGGTGTGCGACTGTATAATGGCACCACTTACAACCTTGAGGAAGTTCACATAACCCATTTCTTCGTCGGTCAAAATGGAGAAAACATCAACATTATTTACAGAAGCATTAACTACCGTTGATTTTGCCTGATATCTTTCCAGCAATTCGAGCTTGTTTTTCACCATCTGTGCTTTCTCAAAAGCATATTCAGAGGCATACTGCTGCATGAGTTGTTTCAGTTCCTGCATTACACTGTTCAGATTGCCTTTCAATATCCGGGAAATCTGGTCAATGGTTTGCAGGTAATCATCTTCGG
The DNA here is from genome assembly GCA_964453995.1 of uncultured Bacteroidales bacterium. Taxonomy (GTDB): domain Bacteria; phylum Bacteroidota; class Bacteroidia; order Bacteroidales; family UBA7960; genus SKVR01. The sequence goes on from CAYVQC010000040.1 coordinate 1,232, forward strand.
TTTGCCGGCCTTCGCAGGGTCCCAGGCAATTGCCCAGGTGAAACTGCAGGCAAACTTTAAATTTATTTGCTTCAATATTTTCTTTTTTCAGGTTGAGCTTGCATGTTCGATATTGGAAAAGTTGGCGAATCAGTTCCAGCAGTGTATGCATCATTTTTACCGAAGCATAGGGGCCAAAGTAGCGGCTGCCATCCTGAATGACTTTTCGGGTAGGGAAAATGCGGGGAAAGGGTTCGTTGCTGATACAGATCCATGGAAAGGTTTTGTCATCTTTGAGCATGACATTGTAGCGGGGCTGGTATTTTTTTATCAGGTTATTTTCCAGCAGCAGTGCATCAATTTCGGTATCCACTACAATATGCCTGATATGGGTAATGCGTCTTACCATTACCATAACCTTCCCGCTCAAAGAAGTTTCACGGTTGAAGTACGATGAAACTCTCTTTTTCAGGTTTATGGCCTTGCCGATATATATGATGGTTTCAGATTCATCAAAAAACTGATAAACCCCAGGCTTATCGGGTAAACTTTTCAGGATAAGCTGGAGTTTATCAGGGTTTTTCACCAATGACATGGTCAAAAGCTATAAATAAAGGTTTCTTCGGGTGATCAATTCAGATCGAAATTATCGTGGGTAAACTCTATGACCAGGGTACCGATCCGTTTGTCAAATCCCAGCACAGGAGCCACAAGCCGCAGCTTGTTTTCGCCCGCTTCCTGAATAAGGGTAACGTCGGCAGTAAGAACATCAGGATTTACAAAATCTGAAGCAGGTTGTCCTTCCTGTCTTTTGGTGGTCGAAACAAAAACATTCCCATCCAGATCAATCACGAAGATATTTTCAATGTTATTTTCCCTTACCAGATCAGCGATCAGCAGATCAATCTGCTCATTGTTGCCGCGCAGCATCTCTGCCCTGATGCTCCACACCAGGGGTCTGCTGAACAATCGCAACATCTCTACATTATTCTGTTGGATCTGTTCGCGGGCATTTTCTACAATGCTGTTGCAATTTCTCTTTGCCTTAAAATCGAACCAAAGGTACATGGCTCCAATAATTACAAGAGCTATCAAAATGGTTGAAAAAACAGGATACTTCTTCACAAAGGCCATACGAGATGATCTTTTTCTGGTCTATACTAACCCTACTATTGGTTTGTTGCAATCTACCTTTAAGGGGTGGGAAAATGGTTACATTTCTTAAGGATGGATTGTTTAATCTGTGAAAGACTATTCTTCTCTTTCCATGTTGTATTCATCAAAATACTGATCTACTTTGGTTTTTACCTCTTCGTTTACCTCGTAGGATTTCATCATATTTTGATACTGATTCACCTCAAGTCCATTGTCAGTGATGGCTTTCATCATTTTTTCCTGCATTTGCATTTGCAATTCCTGGACTTCATTCATGGCAGTAGTAAAAGCGAGCATTTCTTCCTCTGTTGCTTCTATATTTTCTTCTCCCTGAGCCTGACCCTGCATGAGCATTTCATTGAAACGATCTACAGTTAAGTCGTTTTCCACAATGGCGTTTGACATTTGGGTTTGGCTTTCTTCCTGGATTACCAATACTTCTGATACTGCTTTTACAAACTGTTTCAGTTCTTCATCAGTATAGCTTTCAGGCAGCTCCTCTGCTGGCGGAACCATTTGGGCCATCAAACCCAAGGTAGCAAACATAAAAACAAATACTGCAAAAGAATTCCTAAAATAAGCTGATTTTGAAAACATAATAATAGTTTTTAGTGATAAAAAATTAAAATATCATCAAAGGTACTGATTTTGAAGGGGCATGCCAAAAAGCTATTCATAAAAAGAAAAAAAATGAGTAGGTTTGCCAGTTGAAAAATTGCTGAAACATTGACTAAATCATCCGCAAATGTAGTAGAAACACCCCTGATGAAGCAGTATTATTCCATCAAGGGGAAGTATCCTGAAGCCTTGCTTTTATTCAGGGTGGGTGACTTTTATGAAACTTTTGGCGAGGATGCTGTAAAAGCCTCCCAGATTCTGGGGATCGTCCTTACCCGTCGTGCCAATGGTGCTGCTTCATATGTAGAGCTGGCAGGATTTCCTCATCATGCTCTTGATACCTATCTTCCAAAACTGGTTAGAGCAGGGCAGAAGGTAGCCATTTGCGAGCAGCTGGAAGACCCCAAAATGACAAAGAAAATTGTAAAAAGGGGAGTTACCGAGCTGGTTACTCCGGGAGTATCATTCAATGACAAGGTGCTTGAGCATAAGGAGAATAACTTTCTTGCCGGGGTACATATGCAGGGAAATCACTGTGGAATTGCCTTTTTGGATGTTTCAACGGGAGAGTTTTATGCCGACCAGGGGAATAAAGAGTATGTGGACAAACTTATACAAAGCTTCAGGCCGAGCGAGATTGTTGTTCAAAAGCAGAAACTGCGCGAACTTCATGAATCCTTTCCCGGCAAATACTATACTTCGGGGCTTGAAGATTGGGTCTTTACCCGCGAATATGCTGATGACAAGCTGCTTAAGCATTTTGGCACTTTATCCTATAAGGGATTTGGCATTGAGGAAATTGATTATGGAATTATAGCCGCCGGGGCTGCCATGCATTATCTTGCCGAAACCAGGCACGATAAGGTGCAACATATTACCAAAATATCCCGTATTGATGAGAGCCGCTATGTTTGGTTGGATAAATTTACCATTCGCAACCTGGAGTTGCTGCACTCCATGAATGAAAATGCCATCAGCCTGATACAGGTGCTCGATCACACCCTCTCACCTATGGGAAGCCGTATGCTAAAAAGATGGATGGTGCTGCCCCTTAAGGATAAAGCCATGATCCAGGAAAGACACCAGGTGGTGGAATTCCTTTTTAATGATGCGGAAACCTCAGAAAATTTTCAGAAATATATACGGCAGATTGGTGATCTGGAAAGGCTCATTTCAAAAGTTGCCGTTAACAAGATCAATCCACGGGAAGTATTGCAGGTACAAAAGGCCCTGGAAGCCATTGAACCCATCCGGCAGGTTTGCTTGTCTTCTTCCTGCGAGCCACTGAAAACTATTGGCGATCAACTTAACCTATGTATCCAGATCAGAGAGCGCATTGCAAGGGAGATCATGCCCGAACCTTCCACCCTCATTTCCAAGGGAAATGTAATTGCTGATGGTATAAGTGAATTGCTTGATGAATTGCGGGGGATTTCCCATACGGGGAAAGATTTTCTTGCCGCCATGCGCCAGCGTGAAATAGAAAGAACCGGAATACCCAATATTAAGGTATCATATAATAATGTTTTCGGGTATTTCCTGGAAGTGACCAATACCCATAAGAACAAAGTGCCGGAAGACTGGGTGAGAAAACAAACCCTGGTAAACAGTGAACGCTACATTACCCCTGAATTAAAGGAATATGAGGAAAAAATCCTGGGGGCCGAGGAAAAGATACTGAAGGAAGAAGAACGGATCTTTTTGGAGCTCATTGCTGCCTTGTCTGAATACATTCAGCCCATACAAACCAATGCCAATATCATTGCACGGCTCGATTGCCTGCTGGGTTTTGCCAGTGTAGCCAAACAATACGGATATACCAGGCCCGAGATCAATGACACCTTTACCATTGAAATCAGCGAGGGGCGGCACCCTGTGATAGAACAGCAGCTGCCTCCCGGAGAGGAATATGTTGCCAACGATATTTTCCTGGATAATGAGCAGCAACAGATCATGATGATCACCGGGCCGAATATGTCGGGTAAATCGGCCTTGCTGCGGCAAACAGCTCTTATTGTGCTCATGGCACAGATGGGCAGTTTTGTCCCTGCCTCCCGTGCCCGGATCGGATTGATAGACAAAGTTTTTACCAGGGTGGGAGCGTCCGATAATATTTCCCTTGGCGAATCTACTTTTATGGTAGAAATGAATGAAACGGCCAGTATTCTCAATAATATCAGCAACAGGAGCCTGATCCTGCTTGATGAGATCGGAAGGGGAACGAGTACCTATGATGGTATCAGCATTGCCTGGGCTATTGCAGAGTTTCTGCACGAACATCCTTTGTTCCGGGCAAAGACCCTTTTTGCTACCCATTACCATGAGCTCAATGAAATGGCCTCTTCTTTTGAAAGGATCAAAAACTATAATGTATCTATAAAAGAAACACACAATACGGTGATCTTTTTGCGCAAGCTGGTGAGAGGGGGCAGTGAACACAGTTTTGGAATTCATGTAGCCCGTATGGCAGGGATGCCCAAAAGTGTAATCCAGCGCGCCAATGAGATTCTTTCACAACTGGAAAAAAGCCATAGCCATGAAGAGTTGTCGGGCAAACCCCAACCATCTAAAAAGCAAGGCAAATTGAAAGACCAGTACCAGCTTAGCTTTATTCAGCTGGAAGACCCTTTGCTACTTCAAATCAAGGAAGATATACTGAATACAGACATCAATACCCTTACCCCGGTAGAAGCTTTGATGAAGCTCAATGAAATAAAGCGGTTACTGGGAAAATGAAGCAGGGGAGAAATTAAGTAAGTGCTTTTTTGGCGATTGTATTGTTGTTAAAAAAACAAAGCCCGGAATCAAAAAGATCACCGGGCTTTGTTTTCGGCAGAAAGAAGTATTTCTGCACCTGTATGTTTTTATTGTCTTCGGTATCCCATGGCTTCCAGCACACTGTCGCTGAGATCGTGCCTGACATCGGTATAGATCATATTGGCACCGCCGGCCTTGTCAAAAATTACGGCATAGTTGTCACGCTGGGCAATTTCCTCAATGGCATTATAAATAAGATCCTGTAGGGGTTTGATGAGTTCCTCCCTTTTTTTGAAAAGATCGCCTTCCCGTCCGAACCTTTGCATTTGCAGTTCTTTGGCTTCCTTTTCCATGGCAATGATCTGTTCTTCACGTTCGCGGCGCATGTCTTCAGGAAGAAGCACTGATTCGGCCTGGTAGTCGCGGTACATGTTTTCTATTTCAGCAAATTTGGCCTCTATTTCTGTTTGCCACTGCTCAGCCAGTTGGTTCAGCTCCAGTTGCGCAGCCTGGTATTCGGGTATGTTGTCAAGAATGTATTCAGTATCTACAAAAGCAAATCGTTGACCAATAGCTGAAAAAGCAGTAAACAGGGCAAGTGTAAATATTAATGCGGTTTTTTTCATTGGAAATCCTCCTTATATTTTCTGTTTGTAAATATTTGTTTGGCACCAAACAGGGCAATAATCATGCCTGTACAAATCTTAATCAATAGACTGGCCAATACTAAAGTGGAATCTTCCGCCATTGTCACCGGGTCTTCCGGGGATTTCGTCGAAACCATATCCCCAGTCAAGGCCAAGCAAACCAAACATGGGCAGGAATATTCTTACACCAAACCCTGCAGAGCGTTTCAGCTCAAAGGGGTTAAAATCCTCAAAGTTTGCCCAGGCATTACCTGCTTCCACAAAGGTGAGGGCATAAACGGTGGCCATGGGGTTGAGTGAAATGGGGTACCTGAGTTCGGCAGTAAATTTATTGAATACACTACCTCCCACAAACCTGTTGCGCGAGTCCATAGGAGTAAGCGAGTTGTTGGCATATCCTCTCATTGCAATGATCTCACGACCATCAATTTCCCAGCCCGAGAGTCCATCGCCTCCAAGATAAAACCTTTCAAAGGGAGAAACCCCGATATCCTGGTTGTAGAAGCCAAGGAATCCCATTCTTGTGCGGGTGCTCAGGATCAGGTTGCCAGCAATACTGGTGTAAAAACTGGTATTGAATTTCCACTTATGATATTCGAGCCACTTATATTTTTCCTCGTCTTCCATATTGGCATAATCTCTTTCGTTGATCAGAGAATAGGGTGGGGTAAGCTGCAAGCCAATGGATACTTCCGATCCTGACCTGGGGAACAGTGTGGCATCGATGGAGTTACGGCCAAACTCAATACCGTAATTGAAATTATTGGCATTGCCTTCGTCAATAATAAAGCTCAGGCCACCCAACTGGTTCAGGTTTTTGATTTCATACCGCTGGTAGCTGATGGTTTGGCGCAGGTAGAAAAAGTCATCGGGGATTGTCAATCGTCGTGCTAGACCTACTGAGCTACCTGTTATGCTGTAATACCCATGCTGGCGGCTACTGCGTGGGTACTCATTTCGTTGTGTGGTTTGAAACACCGACAAGCTAAGTGCATTGGGTTTCTTACCGCCCAGCCAGGGTTCCATAAAGGACATACTATAAGATACGTATCCTCTTCCATAGGTTTGCCCTCTGAGGGTAAGCTGTTGCCCATCACCACTGGGCAATGGCCGCCAAGCATCTTTCTTAAAGAAATTGCGGGTAGAGAAGTTGTTGAAAGAAAGTCCAAGGGTTCCAATAATTCTTCCTGCACCCCATCCTCCGGAAAGTTCAATTTGGTCGGAGGAAGTTTCTTCTACCACATAGTTAAGATCTACTGTACCATCCACAGGATTGGGAGTGGGAATAACATCAATTTTTTCCTGGTCGAAAAAGCCAAGCTGGATGATATCGCGCTGGCTGCGTATAATATCGCTACGACTGAAGAGCATGCCCGGGCGTGTACGAATTTCGCGAAGAATAACATGGTCGTTGGTCTTGGTATTCCCACTTATTGAAACCCGGCTGATCTCGGCCTGCTGTCCTTCGTAGATACGGAGTTCAAGATCGATGGAGTCGTTGCTTACGTTTACTTCAACAGGAGTAACATTAAAAAACAGGTAACCATCATCAAGGTAGAGCGAGCTCACATCGAGGCCTTCCGTATTCATGAAAAGGTTTTTCTCCAAAAGCTCCTGGTTGTATACATCGCCTGATTTTAATCCCAGTACTTCGCTAAGTACCTCGTCAGGATAAACGGTATTTCCGATCCAGGAAATATTACGGAAATAATAGGTGGGGCCTTCTTCAATAAACATCTCAACCACAATGCGGTCTTCTTCTACAAAATACATGGTGTCGCGCACAATTGTGGCATCTCTTTTTCCTACCTCATTATACCGGTCAATAACGCTTTGCTTGTCTTCCCTGAATTCGTCCCTGATATACTTGGATGAACTAAATATAAACCACAGGCTTCTTTCCCTTGTGTTTTTCATCAGGCGCTTGATCTGCCTGTCCGTTAACACTTCATTGCCATGAATGATTACCTCGCTGATGCGGGTTCTTTCTCCCCGGTCAATTTCAAACTCAAGAACAATGCTGTTTGCTCTGATAGTGTCGGGTTTTTGTATAATATTTACTTCGGGAGTAAGAAACCCTTTGTCTGTATAATATTCGTTAATGATATTGGATGCCCTGAACAACATGTTCTCAGTAACAACATCACCTCTTATAAGATTAAGCTGTTCTGTGAGCTTGGTAACGTCGGCTCTGCGGGCACCGGTGAATTCAAAACTTGCCAGCCGGGGTCTTTCTTTGACGGCGATATCAAGAAAGATCATATCATCCTGGATTGAAGTTACCGAAATAGAGACATCGGTAAAAAGTTCTTGTTTCCAAATATTATTAATGGCATTGGCAATAGCTTCGCCGGGGACAATAATCTCATCTCCCACATTGAGCTGACTGACCATTACAATTACATTTTGATCGAGGGTCGCTCCTGATACGGTTATTCCACCAATGGTGTATTCCCTGGGGTTATTATAGTCAATGTTTATTTGGCTGCCAGTCCGTACATTCTGGGTGCTGGCAAAAAATGGTGACAGTAAGATAAATAATAACAGAAAGAGGGGCAAGGTTTTGTTTGACATTGTCAGGGGTTGTTTGCAGAGTTTGTATTATATTTTTGGATGATAGGTTTGTAAGGTTGAATAAAAACCGGTTTTAAGTTTTTCCAAATCGTCTTTCTCTTCTCTGGTAATCTAGTACAGCCTGGTAGAAGTGCTTTTTCCTGAAATCAGGCCATAAAACCGGGGTGAAATAGAGCTCACTGTAAGCGATTTGCCAGAGAAGAAAATTGCTGATGCGCAATTCACCGCTGGTTCTTATGAGCAGGTCCGGATCGGGAGTACCATTGGTTTGCAGGAATTTTGAAAAGAGAGCCTTATCAATCTCTTCTGGATCAATTTTGTTTTCTTTTACCTGGATCGCAATATTTTTCACTGCATTCACAATTTCCCATTGCGAACTGTAGCTTAGAGCTAAAAAAACATTCAGGTGAGTATTGTTTTTGGTGATTTCCATAGCTTCATGGAGCTCACTTATACAATCTTTGGGCAAGGACTCTATGTCTCCAATGGCTGATAGCTTTACACCTTTTTCGAGCAACTCGGGAGTTTCATTTCTGATCGCCTGCACCAATAAGCTCATGAGTGTATTTACCTCAACTTTTGGTCTGCACCAGTTCTCCGTAGAAAACGCATAAAAAGTAAGATTTTTTATACCCAACTCACCTGCAGCCTCAACTGTTTCCCGAACTGCTTCAATGCCGTGTTCATGTCCAAAAATTCTTTCCTTTCCTCTCTGCCTGGCCCATCGGCCATTACCATCCATTATTATTGCGACATGTTTTGGCAATTTATTTTTGTTGATGTTATCTTTGAAATCCATTGTAAGTTAGTGAGTTGCGATTCCGGAAAAATAGGCACAAATTTCTCAAAATGTATTAACAAATAAAAATAAAACTTGCAAAGTTATGAAAAATTAATTGTAAGCCGGGCAGCGGTACCTGCTAAAGTCTTTTATTCTGACAGTCAGCACCATACCGAAAAAGGAATACCAATCGTTAGTGTTTGGATTACCTCTTTGAAAACCTGTGTTTTCACCCCTGTTTTCAAGACTGCGATCATATAACTGCATAGCCAGTGCGTTTCCTTCAAAGACTGACGGGTCAGGGTATGTTGTACTGACATCATCAAGATAATCAGTGCCTGATCGTCTCATACCCCATTCAATGGCGCCGGTAAACTGCCGGGTAATGTTAAACTTATAGCCAATTCCTAAAAGCACAATGCTTGAGGTAAGAGAATAGGGTTTTCTTTCGGGGTACAAATCAGAGCCCTGTCCTTCGGTGCGCAACGATCTTAAATTGTACCACTGCCCGTTTATCTCGGCCTGTGGATTAAACCTGAAAAAACCTCCTCCTCCAAAAAGATATGGTGTTGAGGGAGTATCCATATCACCGGGTGTGAAATAGATGAAGTTCACTTCACCCTGCACGCTCATTTCAAAAATATTGGAGCGAAACTGCAGGTTGCGCACTTCATTATACTGTACAATTGCATCGTCACCAGCTACATTTCCCCAAAATCCATTGATTCGAACTGCGACATTATCATTAAAATTGAAACGATAAATGGCACCGGCACCAATGCGGGGCAATGAGAATTGCCTGTATGGGTTCAGGTCGCCCAAATAGTAAGAACCACCAAAGAAAAAACCCAGCTCATTTTTTTGTCCATAAGAAGAAGGAACCAAAATCGCGAAATGCAAGATAGCAGGGAGTAAGAATATGAAGATTCGCAAGGTCCGGTTGGCCTGAGAAGTTTTATGCATAAGGGTTTGAATATCTTGTTTTCTGAATAACAGCAGGTTGATTTGTTTTTGTTAAACCTGGCGTCTCACCGAGAGAAAACGTAAACATTACATAAATATTTTGTAATACATAAATGGATGCACACGGCCTGCGGATCAAAACCTCAATATATTATAAGGGCGACGGAAGTCGGGGAATTTGTAATAGACAGTAATCATCCCAAACATGTAAGTGTCGGTATTGTATGGGTTTCCTCTCTGTTGTCCCGGAGCCGTAACACTCTTGGCAAGAGAGTTGTTGGTAGGGTTGGCAAAATATTCAGCCAGTGCAGCCCTGGCAGGCTCTTCAAATATAAGGGAGTAGATGGCCGGGTCTACATATGTTTTACTAACATCATCGATGTAATCGGTAAACGTTTTGCGGTATCCATATTGAATGCCAATGGCGAAATCCCTGGAGATATGAACGTGTGCACCCAGGCCAAACGGTATTACAAAGGAAAACTGTGAATATTCATCACGTGTATCGAAGAAACCCTGGCCTTCGGTTCGCAGGGGCCTGAGGTTGTACCAGCCGCTTGCCGGGAGCTGATCGGCAGGGAATATTCCCTGGTAATCTGTTGCATCAAAGTAGGCCTGGGGGTTGTAATAAAAACCACCTACACCAGCGAAAATGTATCCGGAAACGCCAAAGCTTCCGCTAAACATTGAGCCGGTTAATCTGCCGTGTCTTGCTCCCTGCCGGTTGAAACGCAACAGGTACAACTGTGCTGTTGAAGAAAGTTCTGCTATGGGGGAACGGAAGTGAATATTGCGGTTATTTCGAAAGGGTTCTTCGGTAAACTGATCATCGCCATATACATACCCAAAACTCAAATTGCCGGTGATTCCCAGATTCTCAAAAAGCAAATACCTGTATCCCAGCATAAAAGCCGGTCTGGTAGCTGAAAAATCAAAATCCCTGATGCCATTTGTGCCAATATCGTTGGCTCCGCCAAGGTCTCCCATAAAACCTGCACCCCCAATGCCTAAAATCAAATGATGTCTTTCGCGTGTCCATCGCTGTGCGCTTGCATCAGTGCTGATAAGCATTAACAGGAAACCTGCCAATAATAAGTACCTCATATATTGGGTTTTGAGAATATCTGTTTGTTTTTACCTGTTGCTGCGCTACAGGTTACGTTTTTTCAACTGTTTGCCATTGCAAATTTAGTTAAAAATGCGAAAAAAGATGCTTTGTTGCTATCTGATTCAAATAATTTATTTTCTGTGTACCTGTTATTGTATGTGTTATAGTCTGAAGATGAAAAGGAAGAGTAGTTTTTTACCTGCAGATCAGGTACAGCAGATACAGAAACTGGCAACCGGGAATTGTTTTGCAGAAGAGATCAGGGTAAAGAAGGGTATATGCTGGTTAGTTACGCTTGTCATATCCCCAGGCAAGTTTGTTTCTTATGGTTTTAAAAAAGTTATTGTTTTCGATACTGATGAGTTTTACCTTGAAATGAGCTTTTTTGATAAACAGGTCGACTGGGTGTTCCAGGGGTACTGATCGTGAATCCATAACGATGAGATGGCTTTTTACTCTTCCTTCTACCCGCAACTTAATGAGTGAGTTATCTTTGATAACGATAGGCCTCACGGTAAGATTATGTGAAGCGATGGGGGTAATAATAAAGTTTTCAGAGTCAGGAGAGATGATTGGCCCTCCGCAGCTAAGAGAGTATCCTGTAGAACCGGTAGGGGTGGCTACCATTAAACCATCCGCCCAGTAGGTATTAAGGTAATGCCCATTAACATAAGCACTGATGGAGATCATGGTGGTGTTGTCCCTTTTTAGTATTGTTAACTCGTTTAGTGCGTACGGAAATGAACCAAAAAGTTCCCCTTCCGGGGTTTCCAGCATAAGGAGCGATCTTTCATCCAGCCGGTAATTGTGTTCTTTAAGTGCTTTGATAGATTCGCCAATGTCGTCGGTAGAAACCGATGAGAGGAATCCGAGCCTTCCGGCATTAATTCCCAGTACCGGAATACCCGAATTGCGCAGGTAAGGCAATGTATCCAGCAATGTACCATCGCCACCGATACTTATCATGCAGAAGCAGGTAGTAGGAAGACCTTTATGATCAGTGTAGAGCTTTACTGGTTTTTTGAAGTTTATACCTTCCTTCAGAAACTCGTAAAAACTCTCTTTTATAAAAAAAACCTCGGTATCCGCTTCCAAAAGCCTTACCATTTTTTCTATAACGGGAAAAAAACCTGGATCGAATTTTCGACCAAAAAGGGCTACATGCATGATGTTTCTTATAATAGTTCCAAACGGCTTGAATCAAGTTTCAAAAATGTGAACAGGATGATGGTAAATGCCCATAATGAGGAGCCTCCGTAGCTAATAAATGGCAAAGGAATACCAATCACAGGGATCAACCCGATGGTCATGCCTATATTTACCATGAAGTGGAAAAAGATAATGGAAACCAGGCAGTAGCCAAATACCCTGCTGAAAGCGGATCGTTGCCTTTCAGCCAGCAGAATAATCCTGATCAGTAATCCAAGGAATAACCCAATGAGTATTGTACTTCCTATAAAGCCCCATTCTTCGCCCACAGTACAAAAAATGAAGTCGGTTCCCTGTTCGGGCACAAAGCTGAATTTGGTTTGGGTACCCTGCAGGAATCCTTTGCCCGTTAATCCTCCCGAGCCAATAGCGATCTTTGATTGGTGCAGGTTGTAGCCTGCACCCCTGAGGTCTACTGTTTCATCTATCAGTACTGCAATTCGCATTTTCTGGTGGGGCTGAAGGATATCTTCATAAGCATAGTTCACCGCATAAACGTATCCGTTGATAAGGATCAGTATGAGGAACAATTGTTTGAGAGCTGTCATTTTTTTGCGCAAAAAAACAGCAATAACAATGGAAAGGGCCGTGAGTACCCCGATAATGATGAGTGCATTGACCAATAAGGTGAGAACGAAGAGAAATACAGCAAAAATTCCCAATAAAACCAGCCACCCCGGTATGTACCCTTCGCGGTAAAGAACAACAGCAAAAGAAGCAAAAACCAATGTAGTACCCGTATCATTTTGTAAGAATACAAGCATCATAGGGATGGCTATAATGGCCAGCGGGCGCACCATTGATTTGAAATTGCGCAATTTGGATTTATTGTCGTAGATGATTCTTGCCAGGGCAAGGGAGGTGGCGTATTTGGCAAATTCGGCCGGTTGAATTGCTATGGGTCCGATGTGAAACCATGATTTGGAAGCATTTACAGTGGTGCCAAATAAAAGTACGGCTACCAAAAGCAGCAATGTTCCCCCATAAATGATGTAGGAAAATGCGGGAAAAAACTTTACATCGATCATCAAAATGATCAATCCCAGGGCAATGGCCGTAATGATCCATACAAACTGTTTTCCGTAGCTTTGGCTAAAGTCAAATATACTGGAATGCGTAACGTCAATTTCTGCTGCATATATATTGATCCAGCCTGTAATGATAAGGCAGAGGTAAAGGAAGATGGTTAGTTTATCAAGGTTTTTAAAGAATGCAGGTTGTTGTTTCATGGATTAACCAATTGTTAAATGACTTTTTCGGAGCATCACCGAGGCAAGTTACATAAAAAAATTAAAATGACGCATCGAGAATTCGCTGCTCAAACCAGGTTCTTTTTATTTCTCCGGTAAGATATTTTTCAATCATCAGGCTGGAAATGGGAGCTGCCCATGCGGCACCTCCTCCGGCGTTTTCTACAATTACTGAAATTGCAATTTTAGGGTTTTCAAGAGGGGCAAAAGCAATAAATGCAGAGTGATTCTCCCCGTGCGGGTTCTGCACGGTTCCGGTTTTTCCTGCCATGGTAATGCCGGGGATTCGTGAAAACTGGCCAGTACCTTCTTCCACTGTTTCAAACATTGCCTGAGCCATTGTTTCGAAATGAACAGAGTCTATCGTGGTATAGTTCGGGGTTTTAAATTCCGGGTTGAGGCTGTCGGGATGGCCAATAGCTTTAACTACATGAGGAGTGTAGAAGTAACCCCTGTTGGCCACCGTAGCTGCCAGGTTTGCAAGCTGCACCGGGGTGGTGCCAATTTCACCCTGGCCAATGGAAAGAGAGATTACGGTAAGGGCTTTCCATCCCCTGGTACCATATATGCGGTCGTAGTAGCCGGCACTGCCAATCAGCCCGGGAAGTTCATGGGAAAGATCGCTTTTGAAGGTGGTGCCAAAGCCCATGCTTACGATATGATCGCGCCAGGTAGTAAGGGCCTGTTGCATACTTTCAAATTTTGGCAACTCAAGGGTATTGCGAAACTGGATACAGGAAAAGGTATTGCAACTGTGCTGTAAAGCTGAGATTACGTTTACCGGTTGAGGGTGGGTGCGACATCTTACCGTAATGCCTCCACTGTAGTAATAACCCGGGCATGAATACCGGGAAGAGTTGTTGATGCCGCCTTCCTGCAAGCCAATGAGGAAATTGGCCACTTTAAATACCGAACCGGGCGGATAGTTTGCCATCAATGCCCTGTTGAAAAGGGGTTTTAAGGTATCATTCTGCAGCATTCGATAGTTGGAAGACCGTATCCTTCCCACCAGCAGGTTGGGATCGTATCCCGGTGATGTTACCAGCGCAAGTATTTCACCACTGGAGGGTTCAATGGCCACAATACTGCCCCTTTTGTTTTGCATGAGCAGCTCACCATACATTTGCAACTGCACATCGAGAGAAGAATACAGATCGGTACCTGCAACGGCCAGGGTATCATACCGTCCTTCCTGGAATGACCCAATATCGCGGTTCAGAGCATCCACCTGGATAATACGGGTTCCCTTCCTTCCTCTTAATATTTCTTCGTAATGCTTTTCTATACCCGAGATGCCTATGTAGTCTCCCATCCGGTAATAAGGGTCACTCGCAATATCTGCGGGGCCTACTTCCCCAACATAACCAAAGGTGTGGGCTGCAATGGGATAGGGATACTTTCTCAGTGTACGGGGCTGCACATAGAAGCCCGGGAATTTAAATAGCTTTTCCTGTAATACAGCATAAATATCCTTGGAAATCTGGCGCTCAAATACAGATGCTTTAAAAGAACTGTATCCTCTTGCAGAAATCATCCGGGTTTCAAATTGCTCAGGTGTAATATCCAAAAGACGGCTAAACTCTAGGGTGTCAATTTCGCCTACCTGGTTGGGAATGACCATAAGATCGTAGTAAGGTTCATTGAAAACCAGCAATTCGCCATTGCGGTCGTAGATCAAACCCCGGGCGGCATAATCCGTAATGATACGCTGTATGTTGCTCGACGCGTATATTTTGTAGCGATGATCCAATACCTGGAGAAAAAACAACCGGGTAATGTATAATACACCTACCAGCACAAAAAAGAAAATAATGGCATTCTTGCGCCGTGAACTTAATTCGGAACTTTGACTGGGGTTTAACATAGGATTTCGACCTGGGGCTGATTATTGCCTCTGTATGATAAAAAAAACATGCCCGGAGAGGATATTCTCTTCATTCCCTTGATTGATCAGTCTTTCGGGCGTTACACAATCATTGCAAATGTAATGAATTTCTGTTTTTTTTCCTTAAAACCTTATCACTCTTAACAATTTTGCTAATTTAGACGATCAGGGAAGACGTTATTTTCCCGGAAAATCACCCGAAAATATTTATTAACCATAAAAATCATCTGCTATGAGTAAGATCGTTGTTTTAGGAGCCGGTATGGTAGGCAAAGCTATTGCCATTGATCTTGGTAAAAAGCACGGGGTAACTGCAGTAGACCTTGATGAAAAATCGCTGTCTTTTCTTTCAGAAAAATACCAGATAAAAACCCAGTCTATCAACCTGATGGATGAAGAAGCCATAAAAAATCTGGTAAAAGATTTTGACCTTGTTATTTCGGCTGTTCCGGGTTTCATGGGCTACGACCTGGTACGCACTGTAATTGAGGCAAAGAAAAATATTGTAGATATCTCTTTTATGCCCGAAGATTACATGGACCTCAATGCCCTCGCGGCACATAATGGGGTTACAGCCATTACAGATTGTGGTGTGGCGCCGGGCATGCCCAACCTCATTGCCGGCTACTGGAATGAGCTGATGGAGATAGAAAGCCTCGAATATGTGGTGGGCGGATTGCCCAAGGTTAAAGTATATCCTTTTTATTACAAAGCTCCTTTTTCTCCCGTTGATGTGGTGGAAGAATATACCCGGCCGGCACGGTACATAGAAAAAGGGAGAAATATGACCAAGCCCGCCATGAGCGAGCCCGAACTTTTATTCTTCGATAAGGTGGGTACTTTGGAAGCCTTTTATACTGATGGGTTAAGATCTCTGCTCAAGAACCTTGGTCACATACCCAATATGAAGGAAAAAACGCTCCGCTATCCCGGACACATCCACCTGGTGCAGGCGCTAAAGACGGCCGGCTTCTTTAATAAGGCTCCCATCGCCATCAACAATACTGCTATCAGACCCATCGACTTTACCAGCAAAATTCTCATCAATGACTGGAAACTCAATCCTGATGAAGAAGAATTTACAGTAATGAAGGTTACCCTTGAAGGCAAAATTGAAGGGGAACAAAAAACAGTGGTCTATGATCTGTATGATGAATTTGACCAAACAGAAAAACTAACCTCAATGGCCCGTACAACAGGTTTCACAGCAACCGCGCATGCCGAGCTGATCCTGCAGTCGCGTTTTAGCGGCAAGGGAGTATTTCCCCCCGAACTGGTGGGAATGGACCCCGATTGCTTTGAATTTGTGATACAATACCTGAATGATCGCAAAGTGAACTACGTAAAAACGGTGCACTAAGAATAATATATTACAGCACCATTTGCTGAAACCTTTTTGGGATAATACCCTTGGGCCAGAGCATGATCAATATCATACCCGGCTGAAACCAATACAAAACCACCTTTATCAAAACACACGTGAAGAAGCCCTTTAACCCCCGTCACAATTACCAGCAAACAAAAACTGCCATTGGTTATGTGACCCTGGAAAAAGCAACCCAGGACGATTATGACCGCATCGGATTCATGTCGGGTCTGGAGGTGCACCAGCAACTGAAGACCCGCGAAAAACTGTTTTGCCATTGTCCGGCAGGCCGCTATCAGAAAGACGATCAGTATGATGCGGAACTGATTCGGCACATGCGCCCTACCCTTAGCGAATTGGGAGAGTATGACGGTACAGCTCTTATGGAGTTCAAAACGAGAAAAGAGATCATTTACCGCATTAAAAATGAAACTACCTGCACATACGAGGTGGATGATACACCACCCTTTCCCCTCAACCGCGAAGCATTGGAAATTGCCATCGAAATTTCATTGTTGAAAAAGCTCAATATTGTTGGAGAAGTACACATTACCCGCAAGCAGTACCTTGATGGCAGTATCCCTACCGGTTTTCAGCGTACTGCCATTATTGGTGTGGAAGGCGAAATTGAACTGCCTCACAAAAAGATCAGGCTTATCCAGCTGAGCATCGAGGAAGACAGTTGCCGTGAAATATCGGATGTGGGGCATACACGCATCTATAAAACCGATCGCCTTGGCATGCCCCTGATCGAAACCGTTACGTATCCTGATATGGTAAACCCCAAAGAGGTAGCCCAGGCCTGTCATTTTATCAGATTTCTCAATCGCAGTACGGGTAAAGTGTTGACCGGGATGGGAGCTGCCCGCCAGGATGTAAACGTGAGTTGCCGGGGAGGGACAAGAGTGGAGATTAAAGGTGTTTCAAAGATCAGGCATATCCCGGCACTTACCCACAATGAGGCCTTCAGGCAGTGGGCATTGCTGGCCATCCGTGAAGTGTTGAACAAAAAGGTTAAAAACCCAGACACCTGGCAGATGCAAAGCAAGCGCCTGGACCCCGATTACCTGGAGCTGAAACCCCGCTTTGCCCGACAGGTAAAAGACAATGAATGGGTTATGGTAGGTGTTTGCCTGCCCAAATTCCAGGGAATCCTTTCGCATTTTACCCAGCCGGGAAAAATATTTGCCGATGAGATCAGCGATCGCCTTAAAGTGGTAGCCTGTCTGGAAAAACCTAACCTGGACCATTCGGAAGCACTGCAGCCCATTCTTGGCAACACCCTGTGGAATGGCATTCGTAAACAACTGGCCTGTAAAAATGATGACGGATTGCTGGTTTTCTGGGGGCCGGAAGATGATATGACAACCGCTCTTGAAACCATTGAGGAAAGATGCCGTATGGCGTTTGCAGGGGTTCCCAATGAAACACGCAAGTCCTTTGCCGATGGCACTACCATTTTTGAAAGAGTCCTTCCCGGTGCCGACCGCATGTATCCCGATACCGACTCAGCCCCCATTCCCCTTGAAGATGAATACATTGAAGGATTGAGGCAAAAGATTCCTTCCCAAACCATAAAGGCCTGGAAGCAAATGCAGCAATGGGGCATTCCTGAAGATACCTACGAGTTTATCCTTCGCAAGAACCTGTTTCCTTTGCTCAAAACCATGGTGGTGGATATGAAGGAAGGTCCTGTTTTTGCCGGTACTTTACTGGGGCATAAACTGAAGTATGTAATGGGGCAGTATACTCCTTCTGCAGATTTCAGTTACAGCCAGATTGCCGAACTTTTGCAAATGATCCGCAAACGAAAAATGGATATTGCCATCATTTACCGCCTGTTGCCTATTGCCTACCAGCATCCCAAAATGGATTTTGATTCTCTTTTAACCAGTATGCGGTACAAAGCTTTCAGTGAGCAGGAGATTTTAGATGACATTCCATTTCTGCATGAGAAGTTCAAATCTATAAGGAACAATATGTCGGCGGGAGCCGAAGCGCGCTGGCTCATGGGGCAGCTTCGTCCTAAAGCCCTGGGCAACATAAGCATGGCCCGGCTCAGCAGTATCCTTTCAAAAGACACACCATCATCCAGCAGCAAACCTATTAAAAAGTAAATCATGGCAGAAGACTATTTCCAGGGGTATAAAAACAGGGCACTGGAGGTGCTTAAAAAGTATAATGTGCGGGTATGGGGGAAATGCCTCATAGAAACTTCCCGCGGAAAATTTACAGGCACAGTATTGCCCCGGGCCGAAAATGACGACGACAAACATATTGTCTTGAAGATTGATACGGGCTATAATGTAGGCATCGATGTGGGTACCATTGTCAATATGAAGGAAACGGGTTACAAAAAGGCCAATTACAAAATCCCTGAAAAGGAGTTTCCCTATACCGAAGGATTACCGAGGGTAAAGTTGATTGGCACCGGTGGTACAATTGCATCGCGGTTGGATTATCGTACCGGGGCTGTTATCCCGGCCTTCAGCCCCGGTGAGTTGTATGGAGCAGTACCCGAACTGGCCGAAGTTTGCAACCTCACTACCGAAAAAGTATTTGCCGTATTCAGTGAAAACATGGGGCCGGAGCAGTATAAGAAGCTTGCAGTGGCCATAGGCAAGGAAATAGAGAGCGGTATCCAGGGCATTGTTATCGGTCATGGTACCGATACGCTTCACCATACTGCTGCTGCTCTCACCTACATGGTGCAAAATCCACCTATCCCCATTGTCCTGGTAGGTTCACAGCGTTCCAGCGACAGGCCATCGTCTGATGCCGCTCTTAACCTTATTCATGCCTGCTATACGGCAGGCAACAGCGATATTGCCGAGGTGATGGTATGCATGTTTGGTCCTACTTCCGATGAGTATGGCCTGTTGCACCGCGGAACCCGGGTGCGCAAAATGCATTCATCCTACCGCAGCACCTTTCGTACCCTGGGCGATACACCCCTGGCCAGGGTTACCCGGCAAGGTATTACTCCCATCAAGAAGGAGTACAATCATCGCCGTATGGACCGGAAGGTAACCATAATGCCCTACTTCGAAGAAAAGGTTTCTATCGTGTACTACTACCCCAATATGCAACCCGATATCATCGATTCGCTGGTAGATAATGGCTATAAAGGGATTGTAATTGCCGGCACCGGGCTTGGGCATGTGAATATCCCTCTCTATCCTGCTCTGAAACGGGCCTGCCAGAAGGGGGTTCATGTTTATATGACAGTACAGACGCTGTGGGGCTATGTGCACATGTTCGTATACGAAACCGGGCGCGAACTCATGGCTCTTGGCGTAGTTCCCGCTGAGAATATGCTTCCTGAGGTAGCTTATATCAAGCTGGGCTGGGCGCTGGGTCAAACCAACGATCGTGATGAGGTAAAACGCCTGATGCTTAATCCCGTCAACGATGATATTACCCGGCGTGAGCCTTACAACGGTTACCTGGTTTACCAGGGAGGGTTGCCTGAGGTGGAAGAGTTTGTAAAAAAATTCAGAAAGTAACTAGGGGCAATACATACCGGTTGCAGGAAGAGCTATTTTCCGGGTTTGCGATCCTTGCTTTTGGTTATGACAATGGCCGGATACTCTCCAAAAATTCCCATAAAACGGCTGTACTTGTTTTCAAGGGATGAAAGCTTGCGAAGGATGCTTTCTCCCCCCAGCCATTTGTGAATGTAGATATTCAGAAAGTATTTGTTGGTACTCCGCCAGCAATGAAATTCTATATCTCTGTCATAAGAAAAGTTTCTTTTAAACCAGCCCGGGCTGTGTGAATAGAAATACAACCTGGGTTTAGACTTCATCAAACGCACCCATGCTTTTCCGGCAAAATGCCGCGCAATACGGTAGAGCTGCACAACATTAAGGGAAAGGTTCATAAACCAGCTATGATAAAACCAGCTGTATATAATCACAATTTTAGAGCCCGGTTTTGCTACCCGGTACATTTCCTCCACTGCTGTTTTTTGCTCCCTGGCAGGAATATGATACAAGGTATGTTGTGAGAGAACCGTATCGCAGGTATTGTCAATAATTGGGATGTTGGTAATATCTCCACATATCAGAATGCCTTTCTGGCCTGCTTTTTCAAGATTTAATCCAGCCTGGATGAGGGCATTCACCGATATATCCACACAAATGCGGTATTCATAGCCAGTAGAAAGTTCCATGAATTCAGGATGTCCAATAGGGCCAGAGGCAATATCCAGCAGGTATTTTCCTGAAGCAGGATAAAAACGCGAAGCCCTGGCAAATGATTTTTTCAGATAGGGTAGGGACACGTCACGATAGTCCACCCATCTGGCGCTGTCATCATAAATGGTAAGCGATTCCTTTGTCAAATAGCTGATCTCATTGTAATAATCAAAAACTCTTTGCCTGTCCAGCGACAAAGATTTTCTTATATCATGCCCCCGCCCTGTAAAAATTGCATACTGTTCGTGCAATACCATGATGGGGCCAATGACCGGGTAGAAATAATTTCCGGATTGTTCGCGCAATCCAAAGGTGATGTTTTCCGGATACTTTGTATCATGGGGGTTGCCAGAGGCAGGAAATTGATCTTTGCTCGCCAATGATAAGCGATTGCCGGTAACAGGGCATTTAAGGTTGTTGATAAATTCTTTACAGATTTGTTGCTCCATTGCATTGAGATAATACAGAAGTGTTGACTAAAGCCCGTTGAGTTGTATAAAGCACTGCAAAGATATAAAGCTTTACCGGGTATGATCGTTTTATGTTTGTATAAAGCATTTATGGAGCATAAAAAAAGAGGCTGTCTCAGAATCAGAGACAGCCTCTTTGCTGTTTTTGCTGGTACCCGGAGCGGGACTTGAACCCGCACGTCCGCAATGGACACAGGATTTTAAGTCCTGGGTGTCTACCAATTCCACCATCCGGGCGATACAAGGAGCGATATATTGGATGCCGGTGTTAAAACCGGCGGCTAAAAAAAAACCTCTTTTCAGAGGTCTTTGAGCGGAAAACGAGACTCGAACTCGCGACCCCGACCTTGGCAAGGTCGTGCTCTACCAACTGAGCTATTTCCGCGCTTGTCAATTGAGGTTGCAAATATACTACTGTTTTTTGATTTGCAAAAATAATTTTTCGGACGGGTAAATTTTTTTTTGTTTTTTCTGACAAGTCAAATCCATGTTTCGCTAAGGGCATGAAAAACAATCGTTTATATGCGCCCTCCGGGTTTTCAGGCTATTCTTTTTTTCTTGTGTTAACATAAACTTAAAGATTATATTACATCGGCTTAATGATTTGGTAACACTGCCTGAGTACTTTTGAAGCTGGTAATGAGAGCATAGACAACTCTCTTATGCAGACCAAAATAAAATCTTTCACAGAATAAATCATTGAAAACTATAAAATAATCCTGGCTATGAAAAAAATAACAATGTTAATTGCAGTAATTATGATGGCGGTTGTTACTGGTATTGCTATGAAACCTGGTGAAGCTGAAAAGGAGGCTGTTCGCACTGTTAGCCTCAGCGGCCAGGTACTGGATATTGTATCAGGTGAAGGACTTGCCGGAGTAAAGGTGCAACTGGAAGAAACCGATGAAGTAATCTATACCGATTTCGACGGAAACTTTTCTATTGAAGGTTTGCTGCCTGGCTCTTACAATATCACTGCTTCATACATTTCTTACAAGAGTTCAGATGTTAAAGTGGATGTTGATGACACCCGTTCGGTGCAACTTACCATGGAACAAATTGTGAAATAAAGCAACTGCAATCTGGTTCTGCTTTACAACAAAACCCACTAAAAAGAAAAACCCTGGTTGTGATTCAGCCAGGGTTTTTCTTTTTTCATTTTATAGTGATTGAGTGTATCAATCAAAAGTCTTTTCGCTGATCAGTGCTCCCTGTTCGTTATACATTTTCCAGGTACCTGTTCTTCTTCCTTTGCTGTAGGTCATGTCGTAAAGAAGGATACCGTTTTCATTCCATATAAACCATTTTCCATCTTTATTTCCCTGGTTGTAATTGGCTTCGGCTATCTTGTGCCCCTGTTCGTTCCAGGTAATCCACTGGCCATGCATTTTACCCATATCAAAAGAACGTAGTTCGTTTAACTGGCCGTTTTCAAAATAAATATGGACCTTACCGTTAAGTTCCCCCTCGGATACTTCCATCTGGGTTTTAATTTTGCCGTTGTCGAAATACTCTTTGTAGGTTCCTGAGTAAAGTTGGTTGTCGGCATCGTAAAATTTTCCATCCTCTCCTTTGGTAAGCTGCTGGCCAAAAACTACAACAGAGAGTACCAGAAAGGTAATTGTTGTGAATATCTTTTGCATCTTTAGTTGTGTTAATTACTTTTTGTTGTACTGTGTGAAAATTTTGTTGTAAAAATAAATTCACTGTTGCCTGTCGCTTATGATATGCGATTGGTTATAAAGTTAACCAGGCTGCATTCTTGGTGATTTTTTGTTTTTTGGGCAATTCTGCATATTCCTTATTTTATCATCAATGCCCAACGAAATACATATATTCGGTACGTTTACAAATGTACAAAAAAATCTGTGATGCTGTTCCCATAGGCAGCTTCTAATTAAAGCCTGGTGCACGAAAGGGTTATTATGATTTGAAAACTTTTCTGTGTGATCAATCATACCTTAAAAGGAGTACCTTACCCCAACGCTGAAAGTACGACCTGGATTTTCAATACTGTAGGGTTGATTATCAGCTCGAAAAGATGAAAAATAACTTTCAGTGGTATCTCCCAGGATGTTGGAAACTTTTACACTGATCGTTGTATTCTGGCTTTTTCCAATACGCTTTTGGAAGCTAGCATTTAGCCCGTGAAAGGGATCGTCGTACACATCGGGGTATAAGCCTGAGCCTACCAGCGAAAGGGTAGGACCTTTCACATTATAAAAAATACCGGCATCTATACCTTTTTCTTTGTCGGAATAGGTGATGCTTCCATTGATAACATATGGCGACTGGCCCACCATTTCACGTCTTTCTTCCAATTCCTGTCCTGTTTTTGCAAAAGTTCTACGTGCTCTTATTTCAGACTCCGACATATCAACGCTGGACCAAACCCAGGTAAAGTTTCCGCTAACATTGAATTTTTCCATAAACGGAGATATAAACTCAAGATCTTTCCTGAATTCAAATTCCAGGCCCATCAATTCAGCATCACCTACATTACGCACCTGGTATTCGGTACTGGTTTGCTGCTCGGGGATTCTAACCAGCTCCAGGGGGGCGTCAAAGAGTTTGTAAAATGCACTTACAGATATCAGCTGGCCTCTTTCCATGAATAATTCCCAACGCAAATCGAAATTATCAATTCTTGTTTCTTTGATATCGCCGGTCCAGGAACCTGAGGGCAACAAACTTCCGTTGAAGATCCTGTTGGTAATAGGGTCGATGATCTGGGCGAAAGAGAGTTCTTTAAATGTAGGGCGGGCGATTGTTCTGGAATAAGAGGCCCTGAGGTTTTGGTCATCGGTAAGGGCAAATATGAAATTTGCTGAGGGGAACAGATCAAGAGCCTCAAGCACTTTGTCATTTTCCAGGTTTCTCCCGTTTGGGTCGCCACTTGCCCAGGCCTGATCGCGGCCGGTATGGCGGCTAACATAATTTTCAGCTCTCACACCAATGATACTCTTAAGTTTTGGCAGGAGGTTGAATTCATTGGATATGTAAAAGGCCAGGTTGTTGACCGTTGAATTGTATTCGTTGGGATTGGGATCGTTATTGCCTGACTGGTAATAGATAGAATTGGGTCTATTGGGGTAAATGTGTTCAGGGATCAGTACCTGTGAAGGGTCTGAACTACTCCACGACTGTCCGCCAAAGAATTGAATGTCAAAGAATAATATCTCATAATCCCTGTTTTTATAGGTATAGTTTGCACCAAACTTTAATTTGGCATCATTTTCATTGATCTGGTATTCTTTGGTAAAGTCTATTTTTCCTACAGCATTAAGCTCACTGAGCGATCGCCAGATCCTGGAGGGATTACCTCCTGCTCCTGCCAAAAACAGGGTATCGAGGCTTCTGTAGGTAAAAGCCGTTTTCCTGATGTCGGGATCATTGGAGGTGGAATAAGTAGGAGAAAGACGCCAGTCTATAGTCCAGCCGGCATCATCGTATACATGTGTGCCATTGAGAAAGAGGTTGGATAGCGAGCGTTGGTTATATTCAAGATTGTCAGAGCCAGCAACATATCCTGACTGACCTACGGCGGCCCCATCATTTACGTTGAGGAATTTACCGGCCCGGCTTTCACCATTTTGCAGATGTGTGGCAGTGAGACGGATTTTTGATAACCTGGACTTGTATGCCACTCCTCCAATTGCACCTATCAGGATATTCTTTTCCCCCACTTGTCCGTTTTGAATGGTTGAATATCTTAGTTCATAAACATCAGGGTCTATAAATCTCTGGTATTCACTATAGGTAACGTTATCATAGAAGCTATAGTCGCTTTTGTATGAAAGAGAGAAAATGTACCCCAGCTTATTTGCTGCAGCGTTGTCAGAATTGTTTTTCCCAAGGTTTATTTGGTTACCCATGCTGAATGATGCACTTACATCCATAAAACTGGTTTCTTGTAGTGCTGCCAGATTTGGGTTAAAGCTTTGCACAAAACGATTCACTTCTTCTGCTGATGCACCACTTACAGGTGTTGGAATATTTTGGCTTGTGGCGCCTGAAGGCAAAGCCCTTGTTCCGTCGTCGAAGCCCAGAAAATCTGTCTTACCTCCGGAATAGGACAGGAAATTGTTGTTGAAATGCACATCAGGATTATAGGCCGTGCTGAAGGAAACATTCATCAGACGTTCTTCGGGAAAATCTTTAGTTTCGATGTTTAGCAATCCACCGGTAAAGTCAGCGGGCAGGTCGGCAGAAAAGTTTTTGAGAACGGTAATGTTGTCGATAAGGCTGTTGGGAAAAATGTCCATTTGAATGGTGTTTCTGTCGGGATCCAATCCGGGCACATCCATTTGATTGAGGGTGGATTTTGAATACCTGTCGCCCAATCCTCTTACATAAACATATTTACCGCCTTCAATAGAAACACCGGTTACCCGTTTGGCAGCCTCAACAGCTGTTGCATCACCCACCAGGCTCATCCTGGAAGAAGAAATACCATCCATTATGGTTGCGGAGTTTTTTTTGATGGTCATAAGGGCCATTTCAGTGGTTCTAATGGCCTGGGCTGTTACAACCACTTCCTGAAGATCCAGTGAACTTTCCTCAAGGAATATTTCATTCAGCAGCGTAACCTCTCCGTCAACAACCCTGAGATCTTCTATAATAATGGTTTGGAATGATATGTAGGATATTTGAAGGTCATAGGTTCCTTCTTCAAGGTCGAGCGAAAACTTGCCATCAAGATCTGTCATGGTTCCCCTTGTAGTACCTTTTACAGCTATAGTTACTCCCACCAGGGATTCACCGGTTCTTTCTTCATAAACAGTTCCTCTGATAGTTCCTGTTTGTGCCATTACAGCCTGCTGTATCAGTATAAAAATGAAGGCTAACAATAAGTGTTTCATTTCTTTCATTACGGGTTTATTGCTTGGGTTAAATGAATGAAGAAACAGACTTACTTCTAAAAAGTAAGTCTGTTTCCAGAATCATTAGTGATTAGTGATTTTCAAAAAAATTGGTGTCATTGAAGGGAAAGTCCCCGTTATTTGTTTAAGATGTCAAGCGCACCATACTGGCTAGCCCATGTCCATCCAAAAACAGAAATGTCTGCTGCATCACTTTTCTCGCCGGCAGAAATTCCCTCAGGTACATTTCCGGAAGGGAAAATATCAGCAAGATTTTCTTCTGCTACATCAAAATACACACCGTCGAAAGTAACACCAGGAGACTCTGCAGGATCATTGTCTACTTGCTGACCTTCATTTATGGATGTGATCCATACATTCTCAAAATGAACGATGGTATTGGGGTCAATATTAATAAGATCGGCAGATGATCTGGACTCGGTGTTAGCAATTACAATACCGTTTTTAAGGGTATAGCCGGCTTCCATGCTTCCTTCGGGTCCGTCAAGTTCGAAGTTGTGGTCTGTGGGAGTAATTACCACAAAATTGTCCAATGTACCTGCCCATGACTGGTCGGCATCAAGAGCATCATCATTTACATTCCAAACAACGGCATTGGTCATATTTACAGTACCACCAAACCATTCAATACCATCATCCTGGTTTGAGATAACTTCAACGTTTTCAATTACAGTACCGTTACCTACACCACCCAGTGTGAGGCCGTTAATTTCGTTTCCTGCACCAATATTGGATCCACCATGACGGATAGAGATATACCTGATCACGCCTGAATTGTCAGTAGGTTCGTTGCCACCATACAATCCATTGGGGTCGGTAGTAGGTATTCCTTCAATGGCAACTTCTACAACATCGCCATCTTCATTGGATGCAGAAATAGGAGCTTTACCCAAAATAATTACACCACCCCACAAACCATCAATATCAGGATCGAGGTTAGGGCTGCCAAAATTGCCTGCAGCAATATCTTCCGGCATAATTTCATCGGCAACACTGGTAAAAATAATGGGGGCATCAGCAGTTCCTTCTGCCATTAGGGTAGCACCGCGGGCCACAAGCAGAGCGGTTGCATTAGGACCAGTTCCCGCTTCACCTTTAATAATTGTACCTGCTTCAATGGTAAGGGTAGCACCATCTAAAACAGAAATCCTGCCACCTAGCTGGTATACACTGTCCTTCGACCAGGTTGTGTCTTCGGAAATATTCTCGCTTACTATTACAACAACTCCTCCGTTGGTATTCGGATCTGGATCCGGATCTGGATCGGGATCGTCTTCGGTACAGGCTGCCATGGATACTGCAAAGGCTAACATAAGCATAAACAAAACTCTAAAGTTGGAAAGCATAATTTTAATTTTTAGGTTAATAATTTATTAGTTACGTTGTTTGATTGAATTGGTGCAAAAGTATTGGGGCAATATTAACCCTGTATTAATTTGATATTATCAATAACTTAACTTTTCCTGCCCAGGAGAAGAATGATGTAAGAGATAGAAAATTAGATACATACCTGCGGGTTGCAGCAAATTAGGAAGGAGAAAAATAACACCCTGACTTATTGGAAAACGGGCATTGTGAATTTTTACTGTAAAAAAAAACCCGGTCGAAAGACCAGGTTTTATATAAGGCAAATAGCTGGATCAATCATCCAGATCAAATTCTTCTATTTCGTCATCTTCGCTCCGGTAGGCATCTTCGTCCACATCATAATCATCACTATCGGCTTCTTCCTCCTGGGCAGACGATTTTGTAAGAATATCTGGGTCCAGGGCCCTTATTTTTTTGATTTCTTTTTCGGCCTCCGATTTTTTCCCGGTTTCCAGCAATACTTCCGTTTTTAAAAGCAATGCCAGCATACATTTGGGATTAAACTTCAATGCAATGGAAGCAAACTCAAAAGCAGCTTTTTGCTCTTTGTTAAAGTAGGCCGCAAGTGCTTTTCCTACCCATGCTTCATAACATTTGTTATCAATTCCAATGCATTTTTCAAAACTTTGGGCAGCCCTTTTGTAGTCTTTTGCTGCAAGGAAGGTTCCACCCAGATCATAATACAAATCGTGGCGGTCACCGGCAATTTCTATTGCCTTTTCCAGGTCAGCCACTGCATCATCGAAGTTTTCATCACCTCCATGGCAAAGGGCTCTTATATGATAGGACTTGTAATCGGTGGGGTCAAGTTCTATCAACCGGTCAATTACTTCAATGGCCTGGATATATTCTTTTTTGCGCAGAAGGCAGGCAGCCTGGCCGTAGATGGCCTCATAGTGGTCTTCTTCTTCCTCTGTAATAGCTGTAAAAATATTTTCTGCGCCCTTAAAGTCTTTCCTGGCAAATTTCTTCCACGCTTGCTCTAATAGCTTAACTGTGTCGGTGTTAACTGATTTGGTCATAAGGCAAATTCAAACATTGGCAGTTTTTCTGTGCGGCTAAATTATAAAAACACTTGATGAAAAAAAATTATTTTTCAGCAATAAAAACCTGTTTGTTTACTTTTACAAATAAAACTATTGATATGTGCGGAATTGTGGGCTTTTTGAACGATAACCCTTCCATTGAGTTTTCCATTGTGGCTGCTAATGAATGTATTGCACATCGTGGCCCCGATGCCCGGGGCACATGGTCGCAAAACAATATTGTACTGGGGCATCTACGCCTTAGTATTATCGATCTTTCTGATGCTGCCAACCAACCCATGCATTCGCATTGTGGCAGATATGTAATGGTGTACAATGGCGAAATATATAACTACAGGGAAATTCAGCAGGAAATTTTCAGGATCGATCCCGGTTTCCAACCCCGCACCCATTCCGATTCTGAGATTATTCTTGAAGCTTTTGCCCGATGGGGCAATGCCTTTGTAAGCAAACTCAATGGTATGTTTGCCATTGCCATATGGGATAAACTTGATGAAACTCTTTCTCTTTTCCGCGACCGGCTGGGAATCAAGCCTCTTTACTATTTTCAGTCGGGCAGCAGTTTTGGCTTCTCCTCAGAGCTGAAGGCACTCTCCCTTGATCCTTCCCTGCGAAAGCATCTCTCTGAAGATGCTGCTGCCATCAATCAGTTTCTTCACCTGGGTTATATCCCCGCGCCATACACTATCTTCAGGGAAATCAGGAAACTTCCTGCCGGCCATTGGGGTGTTTTTTCCCGAGGTGACTTCTCTGTGCAGGCTTACTGGAGGGCCGAAGAAAAGGTTGTTCCAAACCAGGAAAAAATAAATGACCAGCAAGCCCTGAGCCAGTTAAAACAGCTGCTGGAATCATCTGTGCAATATCGTTTGATAGCAGATGTACCCTATGGTACTTTTCTCAGCGGTGGCATAGATTCGAGTTTGGTAACTGCTGTAGCACAGAGCCTGCACAATTCGGCCATCAATACTTTCAGTGTCGGTTTCTGGGATAAGGACTACGACGAGTCTGGCTATGCATCCCAAATTGCGGAGTATTTGGGCACCAATCACCATACTATGAGGATAACTGAGCAGGATGCCCTGGCATATATGCCTCTGCTTACGGGCATTTACGACGAACCCTTTGCCGATTCGTCGGCCATTCCCACCCTGTTGGTTTCTCAAATGGCACGTAAGCACGTAACCATGACCCTTTCGGGCGATGGTGGCGATGAACTGTTTTTGGGTTATGGCGCCTACAAATGGGCACAGTGGCTGTCCTCTCCGAGTGTTCCGCTTATACGAGGGTTGGCAGCGGCAATCTTAAAAAGAGGGCCGGTAAAATACCGCCGGGCGGCCGGACTATTCGAATCAGTGGCGGCACAGCAACTAAAAAGCCATATCTTTTCCCAGGAGCAGTATTTATTTTCGCGGAGGCAAGCCAATGCTGTCCTCAATAGAGATATGATACAGGAATATGACCTGCATGAAAATTTCCCCTCATTGTTGAAGCGTCTTTCCCCGGCCGAACAGCAGGCGCTTTTCGATCTTACCTATTACCTGCCCGACGATCTGCTGGTAAAGGTAGACCGGGCAAGTATGTTTTTTGCCCTGGAAACCCGGGTGCCACTACTTGACTACCGTATTGTGGAATTCGCCCTTAACCTTCCCCGGCAATACAAGTTCCGCAATGGCCAAACAAAATGGCTGCTGCAACAATTACTGGCAAGCTATATCCCCAAGGAACTTTTCCAGCGACCCAAACGCGGTTTTGCCGTTCCCCTGCAGAAATGGCTGCGCAACCCTTTAAAAGAGTTTGCCATGGATTATCTGCACCACGATGCCGTAGCCAGGTATGGGGTTTTTGATCCGCTGGAAGTAAACCGGCTTGTACATGCTTTTTACCACAACGGTCAGGATTATCTTTATAACAGGGTGTGGCAGCTGGTGGTAATGCAGAAATGGCTTTCAGAAAACAGAAACTCTGCCAGGGTTTAATAGTTTTATAACTATCTCTTAATTTTCAGTTAACAGCTTTGCCATTTGCCCTGTGTATTTTTGCAACGTAAGACAGGATGTTTGTGATTTTGTTCTTGTTCTATAATGTCCTTCCTTCATGTTGTGTTGTTTATTGGTTTTAGTAAAAGGCTGGAAAAAAATTCCAGCCTTTTTTAAAACAGGAGTGCGATAACCAGGCATGGACGCGTGAAGACACTTGTACATTTTAAAAATGGTTGGGGTATCAGCGGTTTTGCTTACAGAGCTGCACCAACACAGCTCTTCTGAAAACCAATAGATTGAATAGAAAATCAGGATCGGGGACAGGAGAGAAAGCAGCAAGATGAAGAACCCTTTTTTTTACAAACAGAACCTTACCATTATCTCCTGCTAAAAGAGAATTTAAAATAAAGTGTATGACAATCATCAAAAAAGTTTCCCTTGGCCAATCTGTTGCTCAACAGGGGCATGAGCAAAGCTCGCAGGGGCAAGCCAAAGTTTGGTTGGTGAGTGCCCTGATGGGTTATGGCCACCTGAGGGCTGTTTACCCCCTGGAGGAATTTGCGCATGAAGGGATCATCAGTGTTGGTGATGATGAGAACACCCCCCCGGCTGAGCGCAGGTTGTGGAAAAGGATTCTGCGAATATATGAATTGCTGTCAAGGGCAAAGGGGATTCCCCTGGTAGGAAAATATGTCTTCCGGCTTTTGGATTTTTTCCTTCGAATTCCTTCATTTTACCCCTGGCGCGATTTGTCAAAAAGTACCTTCCAGGTAAAAATGTTACAGTCCAGCTTACGGAAAGGCTTGTGTGGTGGTATGCTCAATAAAATTAAGGAAAAGGAGTTGCCGTTGGTAACCAGTTTTTATGCTCCGGCCATTGGGGCTGATATGCAGGGACATGGAAAAATCTGTTGTATTGTTTGTGACACAGATCTGAACAGGGTTTGGGTAGCAGATGATCCCTGGGAAAGCCGCATAGAGTATTTTGCCCCAACAGGAAGGGCTGCAGCAAGGTTGAAAGCTTATGGAGTACCTGAACAAAGAATCCATCTTACAGGTTTTCCGTTGCCGGCTGAATTACTTGGTACTTCCGGAGAACTGGAAATACTGAAAGCTGATCTTGGGCAACGATTGCATTACCTTGATCCTAATAAAAGATTCTGGCCTCTGCACCATAGGAATATAGAACATTTCCTGGGGAAGGAAAATTGCAGTTTCCGTGCGGATCGAAATCTTACCCTAACTTTTGCGGTAGGGGGTGCGGGTGCACAAAAGCAGATCGGACGAAAAATTGCCTTAAGCCTTCGCGAAAAGCTGCTGCAGGGAGAAGTATTTCTAAATTTGGTGGCAGGTACCCGCACGGAGGTAAAGGATTACTTTTTGGATGTTAAAGAAGAGGTGTGTTCACAAAATATACATGTAATTTATGGCAGATCATTCAAAGATTATTACGACCAGTTTAACCGTGTAATGAGGGTCACAGATATATTGTGGAGCAAACCCAGTGAATTGTCATTCTATACTGCCCTGGGCATCCCCATCATCATAACTCCCACCATCGGTGCGCAGGAGCGGGCCAACAGGAAATGGCTCAGAGAGATACAGGCCGGTTTCAGGCAGGAATCTCCGGAGTATACCGATCAATGGTTATATCAGTTACTTAATAAAGGGCGCCTTGCGGAAGCTGCATGGTCTGGTTTTCTGAAAGCCCGTAAGAAAGGACTGTACAATATTTCTGAAATCCTCACCCGGGGTACAATGACCCACAACCAGGATCCTATCAGGTAAGGCATGCCGGACTGCTTTGTTGCTCCATTCCACAGGCAGGTAACATTAATTATACAAAATGTTAATTCAATCATAACGATTGCTTTATAATCCATTAACATTGTCAGGGTACCTTCGTACAACCTTATTTTGCAATTTGTTATGCAAAAAAAATATGTTTTTCTTTATCTGAAGACCGGCGGTGGTCACCTGGCCCCTGCAAGATCCCTTACCAATTATATTCACGCCAAACATGGGCACAAAGCCAGGGTTACCCTACACGATGGCTTTTTGGGGGTAAACAAGATGGTGAAAACCATTGTTGAAGACGGTTATCGCCAATCTCAGGCGCAGGCAGTGTGGGTTTTTGAATTGCTTTATGCTCTCAATAAGATCCCATTAGTAGCACATTTTACAGCAATGGTTCTCAGCTATTTCATAAAGCCGGCATTGCAAATGCTCTTGGAGCAGGAAAAACCCGACCGTATTGTGGTGTTCCATTTTTTTCTCATCAGGCCTGTAATGAAAATTTTACAAAGCAAGGGGCTCACTATTCCTGTTACAGTGGTTGTTACCGATCCTTTTACGGCTCATCCCATTTGGTTTCTCAACAAAAAACCAGGATTTATTGTCTTTTCCGACAGACTCAGGAAGTACACCATCACCAGGGGCATAAGGGCTGAAAACATAAAAATGTTTCCATTTATTCTGGATGAGAAATTTACGCAACCCCTTTCACCCGTGCTTTCCAGATCAATGAAAGAGAACCTTGGTTTCGATCCTTCAAAAAGACTGATCCTGATATTAGGTGGTGGCGACGGCATTCCCAGGGGGAAGAAAATCCTCCTGAATTTCCTGCGCAAAAGCCCTGCAGCGCAGGTGGCCATTGTGTGTGGAAAAAACCATACACTGTATAAAAAGGCTTGGAAGCTGAAAAACCGGTATAATTTCACAGCCTTAAAAATATACGGTTACGTTGATTTTATTTATGAGCTGATTAATATAGCCGATGTTGTAGTAACAAAGTGCGGGGCAAGTACCTTTATGGAGATCCTTATTTCGGGCAAAATCCCAGTAATCAACAATTACATTTGGGAGCAGGAGAAAGGCAATATGCAGTATGTGTGCAGCAATAAGATGGGAATCTATGAAAAAGATGTTAGCAAACTGCCGGAGAAAATCAATGAGCTTATCTATAACCCTCATATTTACGAGTTTTACAAAAAAAACATTACCCATCAGAAACTGGTTAACGGAACAGCGATGGTTTCTGATTTTATTGTCTCAGAAATAAGCCAACAACCATGAATCTGCTGATCATATCCGACCTTCACATTGGCAACAACGATCACTTTGCAACCTTTGGCTGGAAGCCCACCGAATTTATCGATGCCCTGGAGCGAATAAAAAAGGAAGAGCGTATCGATAAGATTATTCTTAACGGCGATGTTTTTGAGCTTTACAAATACTCCTTCGAGGAAGTATGCAGGATGAATGGACTGCTGGTGGATTACCTGCTTCACCATCCCGATATTATTTATCTCAAAGGAAACCATGATGCCATTTGCCCTGTGGGGGAAGAAAGTGCCTTACTGGAAAATGCCCAGGGCAAGCAGATATATATTGAACATGGGCACAGTGCTGATTTTATGAATGGAACCGATCTTGGCCGTCGTATTCAAACTTTTGGATTCAACCTCCTGCGATGGGGCACCCGCATGAGCTGGGTGTTGAATACATACCAGAAAATCCACGAAGTGCATGAGGCTATCAATAAGATTCCCAAAAAATATCACTCCATCCGCTATCTTACCCATGCCCTGCGTTTGTTGAAAAACTATGATGTGGTGGTGCTGGGGCATACCCACAAAATTGAATCACACAAAACCTACTACCTGAGCAATAAAAAGGTCTATATCAACTGTGGATCCTGTTCTATGGGGCGTTTTCAGGGAGTATTACTCAATACCCAAACGCTGAAACACGAAACGATGAAGTTTAAAAACTACCGTGAGTTGATGAAATATTATGATGTGGCCGAGATGGAGGAATGGGCTTTGAGTGCATAATCTCCGTGATAGTCCTGGTGCTTTCTCTTTAAAACATTTGTGAGTCCGGGCAGGGCATCGAAGTACGTGCTTTCGTAGGTGCCCCCTGGTTAAACTGGTAGATAACAGAAATTTCATGAGCACCACCTGTAGATGTGATCAGCCTGCTTATGGTAAAATCATAGCTGTACCCAATGCGCATATTGCGGGTTCTGAGCCCGGCCATCATCACCAAAGCATCGTTGTTGAAAATGCCATGCACCTGGTTGTTAAAAATTGGGATACCACGATATAAAAGGCCTATGGAAACAGGATGTCGCGACCAGTAAGCCCCGGCATCAAGTTGATTAAATTTACCCTGGTTTCTGTACATCAGGGCAAAAGATATACTTTCTCTTACCTGTTGTGAATACTGCCCTCCAAAATTAAACCTGTAACCCCCAAAAACAGATGTTTTCATGGGGATACGGCTTGCCTCCTGTGTCATGGACTGGTTGGGCCGCATAAGATGATCAATGGACAAGCCAACCCATATGTTGCCCGAATATGCCATAACAGATGAACTTGCATCAAAATAGCCAACCCTGTCAATGGGTTCGGGCAGCAGGGTAGTGGGTAAGTTTCCATCCAGGCGAAGCTGATCACCAAAGGTATTGCGATGAAAATCAACCGTACGCTGGGCATACATGAATTGTATGCCCGGTCTTAGGATCCACTTCTGATCCAGTTTAAAATTATAGGAATATAACAAGCCTCCATGCGTTGTAGCAAGCCTTCCGGTACCTGCCTGATCGCGAAACATAAGGACGCCAAATCCACTGCGGTAATTATGAAAATAATGGTCGAACGAAAATGCATAGGTGATAAAAGCGCCGGGAATTTCGGGCCACTGGTTGCGATAGTTCATTACCAACCGGCTTCCGTCGGTAGAACCGGCAAATGAAGGAGCAAGATATAAGGGTGCCGCATAAAATTGCGAAAACTGTGGTGCCTGTGCCCGTATGCTGAAAGAGCCGGCACATAAGAGAACTACCAATGCCACTACAGGCAGGGTGCTCTTCGTGCTGTTGGGGGAGGTTGCTCTTTTCATTGTGGTATATTTTTTAGTTTATAATCACTATCGGATAATAAATTGCCGGCTCTGCTACCGGTATAGTGTAACATCACCTGCAGCCTCAATCTTTTTGCCGCTGTGACAGGTAGCTCTCACCTTCCACACATAAACATCCATAGGGGAGAGTTTCCCCTGGAAATAACCATCCCATCCTATCTCAACATCGGTACTGCGAAAGATAAATTCGCCCCAGCGGTTGAAAATCTCCAGGGTGTAATCAGCCAACCCGGTATGGATGGGATAGAAAACATGATTGGCCGGATCGTTGATAATGTAACTGCCATCTCCTGGTCCGCTAGTATTGGGAGTAAATGCATCCGGGAAAATGATCATACAATTCTCCTCGGCTACAACTGCACTTTGTTTGAGCAAGGTATTATAGCATTGCGGATAAGTATCGGTGGCCACATTAAGCCTTATGTCGTAATGCCCTGGTTCGCGGTACATATGCTCAGGCTCAAAATCATAATAGATGGTGCCATCGCCCATATGCCATTCGTAGAAGGCCGCCAGGCTGGAAAGATTTATCATCTTTACCTTTTCGTAGGGAAGTTGAACCACCGGAGGACTAACCCTGAAATCTGCCCTTGGCAATTCAAATACGGTAATGGTTTGGTAGGTTGAATCGATACCTCCTTCACCACTTACAACCAGTTTTACGTTGTACTCACCCGGCTCCCAGAATATATGCGAAGGATTTTCCTGGTGAGAAGTAACACCATCATCAAAATCCCAGAAATATTCGAGCCCATAAAGAGATTCATTTCTGAACTGAACCTCAAGCGGTGGACAACCCTGTGAGGAGGGTGCAAAACCTACAACAGGCATAGGAGCATGGATAGTAACAGTTTGAGCAATACTATCTTCGCAAAAGCCATTAGATACATCCAGGCCAATACGGTACTGTTGGGTGGCATAATCGCCGGGAGGGAATTGATATTCATGTTCAATGGCTTCCCAGCTTTGGGTATTGATAATGGTTCCATCACCCATATCCCATCGGAAATTCCAGTTGCCGGGGGCACTAAGGTTGTCAACCCTGATCTCTGTGCTGGGGTATGTCTGTTCATAGGGGCTTACATAGAAATCAGCCATGGGCACCGGAATAACCTTTGCCTGCTTTACAATACTATCGGTACACCCATAAACAGATTCGGCCCGCAGTGAAATATTGTATGTGCTTTCGTGGGTGGCAGGAGTATAAAACTCATTGAATGGATTGGGGATAGTGGATGAGTTTCCGTCATCAAAATTCCAGTTGTAAGCATGGGCTCTTTGTGAAAGGTTTTCAAAATTCAGCGGAAGGGGGTTGCATCCCTGCATCTGGTCGTTATCAGCAGTAAAATCGGCATCAACCTGGGGGAATACCTCAATATCCTGGAACGACTCGCGCCAGCAGCCATATTCATTGGTGGTTACCAGGTGGAGCTGATAGGTTTGCGGTGTTTCCTGTAAGTTGTTGAAAGTATGGTTGAACTGGGGTAGGGATTGTTGGTTTTGAGACCCACCCAAATTCCAGTTGAATTGTGTGCCGCCAACAGATTGGTTGTCTATCTGCACTGTAAAGGGAGCACAGCCTTCGCTATCGCTCACATAAAATGCTGAGAATGGCTTGGGGTGCACTGTAATTTGCTGGGTAGAGGTGGCTTCACATCCAAACACCGATTGGGTGTTGAGTTGAACCGTATAGTACTGGTTTTCTGTGTAGCTGCTGTTGGTAAATGTATAATCCGGATCGGTGTGACTTGAAGTGGAACCGTCTCCAAAAGTCCAGTCAAGGGTATTGTATCCCAGCGAAAGATTGGAGAACTGCACCTGCAGGGGATGACAGCCCGAGGTTTGTACTTCAAAATCGGCTGTTATTTCCGGAAAAACCGTAATCTGGTTATACGTAGTGTCAGCACATCCAAACTGATTGGTGACAAGCAATTCAACCGGGAACAGACCCTGCCCGGCATCGTGGGGTTGGTGGAAAATGTGTGTTGCATTACCACTCTCCTGCGACATATTCCCATCGCCAAAGTTCCACTGGTAATGAAGTGCACCTACCGAATTGTCGGCAAAAGTTACCTCCAGGGGCGAGCATCCCTCTATTACCAGGGGCTCGAAAGAGGCTGCCGGGCGTGGATGAACAGCAACAATGGTTTGTGTAGTATCTTTGCACCCGTAACCCGATTCAGCGCGCAATTTTACAGTGTAAAATTCTGTTTCGGTATGACTGAAATTTTCAAACAAATAGTCCTGAGATATTTGCTGATCAGTGGACTGGTTGCCATCACCATATGACCAGTAGTAAGGAGTTGAAGCCGTTGCCCCTTCTGATAGGTTTACAATATTGGCAGTGAAGGGATGACAGCCTTCTGGTTCAGTAATATGAATGGAGGCAGTAACCTGCGGAAACACCTCTACACTTCTGTATGTGGTATCAGCGCAGCCATGTTGGTTCAGGGCAATCAGGCGACTTGTTATGGTCTGGGCGGTATCGTTGTTATTAAAATAGGTGTGTGCTACATTGTCAGTGCTGGTTACCTCATTGCTGCCATCGCCAAAATCCCACTCATAGAGCTGGGCACCAAAGGAGGTGGGAAAAAAATCGGTATATAATGGTGCACAGCCAAACTCCTGGGAAACCTCGTAAGAGGCATTTGGTTTGGGAAATACATTGACCTCCCGGGTTAGAGAATCAATGCAACCAAACTGTGATTCCACCAGCAGTTTTACCTGGTAAGTTTCAGTTTCTAAATGACTGTTATTGGTGTAAGTGCGTGTGGGTTCAGGATTGGATGATGATCCTCCATCCCCAAAATCCCAGAAAAAATTACTGGCACCTGCTGAAAGGTTTTCAAAATGTACCTCAAGGGGATGACATCCTGCTGTTACCATATCAAAATCGGCCATTATCTGTGGGTATATGGTAACATTGCGCACAAGAGTATCGGTGCAGCCATTTTCATTTTCTATGATCAATTGCACGGGATAGATTATTTCGCTGCCGGTAGTATTTACAAATACATGAGAAACATCCCCGTTTTGGGTTTGGGAGGTGGTGCCATCTCCAAAATCCCAATGATTGTTGAAAGCGCCAAGACTTGTATTGTGGAATGTAATTTCCTGTGGAGTACAGTATGAAGTGTAATCAAAAGTGAAATTGGCCTTAATTTTTGGATATACCCTGATTTCATGTTCAACATAATCCTGGCAAAATTCATCTGTTGTGGCAGTAAGTCTTACTAAAAAAACTGCAGTATCCTGGTAGCTGGGGTTATGAAACAGCATTGCAGGGCTATGCTCAGAGGAGGTGCCATTATTCTCATCAAAATCCCACAGGTAGTTATGCTCATCCTCAGGTAAATGATTGGTAAACTCCACATGCAATGGATTACAACCTTCGGTTACATTGGGAGTAAAGCTGGCAGTTATGCCCGGATGTACAGTTACTTGCCTGATGAGGGTATCACGGCATCCATACTCGTTTTCGCCAATGAGCCAGATGTTGTGGGTTTGGCTGTCATTGCCCTGGTTTTCAAAAGTATGAACAAACTGCTGAGCTGGAATTTCTTCGAAGCTAAGTCCGTTGTTGAAACTCCAAAGATTTGTGGAAGCTCCGTACGAGGTATTGGTAAGCTCCACAGGATATGGGCTGCAATGTGCCGGGGGATCGAAGTGAAAGCCTGTTTCTATATAAGGTTTAACGTGTACCTCCATGGTGTAATAGTCGGTACACCCGGTTTTGGCTATGGCTGTCAGTTCTACAGTGTATACAGTATCCCTGTCAGAGAAATTGTGAAACTGGTGCACGGGGTCTTTTTCCGATGAAGAACTTCCATCACCGAATTTCCACTGATACTGGTCGGCCCGTTGGGAAAGATTTTCGAAATTTACCGTAAGGGGGGCACAGCCACTTACCACATCTGCACTGGCATGTGCAATAACTTCCGGATTTACTGTTACATGGGTAATCATTGTATCCCGGCAGTGCGAATAGCGCCCGATCAGGGTTATTTGTCGTTGGATAGGATCATCAGTATCATTGGTATAAGTATGATCAAATTCTTCAGCTCCCGTGGTATAAACTGTTCCGTCTCCCATATTCCAGGAGTAGCGTTGCAGACCGAAAGATTCGTTTATTACTCTCAGATCAAACGGAGAACAACCCACTGATTCATCTATTGTAAAGGCTGCATTGGCTGGTCCATAGAGAAATATATTCACACTGGTTGAGTCAACCATTTTGCATGCGCCACTCACAGTAACAGTATACTTAATATTTGTATCGGGGAGAGCGATAGGTGTTGCACTGGTAGGGTCGTCCAGAAAGTCGGGGGGATGCCACTGGTACTGAACACCGCCCTGTGCCACCAGTTGCACAGGTTCTCCGAAACAAGCCTTATAGTCGGCCCCATGATTGGAAATATTTGCTTTTACATCCAATTCGTTAAAGTCAGAGAAGTAGCCATACATTGTACCCGACAATGGGCCCCCGTTGATGATGCCAAGGTGAAACACATCTTTGATATTTTCAATAAGACTGGCCTGACCCTGGGGTACCTGCCAGTTGGCACTCATCTCGAATTCTGCCGCCAGCCAGTTGGTAGTACCCGGTACGGCTACAAAATCGGCAGCTGAAATAACAGTATTGGGACCATCGCCCCTGAAAATAAATCCATCTTCAGCACCCGCCCTTACCAGGATATTTAAGAAAAAACTTTCTCCCTTGGATCGGGTAAAAGATACTTTGGTACTGCCGGTGCATACATTAATAGGGGGTAAAATCGCTCCTCCCATTTCACAGCCAAAACCTGCAACATGATAAACATAGGCCGGATTGGTTGTCGAGATATGATGGTTCTGCTGTGTAAACTGCCACCGGTAGGTTTGGCCGGGTTGTAGAATAGTTTCCAGGTTTCCATCAATAAATACCTGGGTATCGTTTTCTGTACCTGTTACATAAAAAAACTCGGGCATACCTGCCGATCCTCCAACACCAATACGTCCCTTCATGGCAATGTATTCAGTACCTATAATATTGGTAGGTACAATCTGGTCGCCGATAAGGTCGCGGCATCCACCCCATGGACTTTGTGCCCATACCGAATCATCGGTGGTGGAAATAGCGATGGGTTTGTCGGAGGTTACCCGTGTTCCCCCGAGATGGTTATGGGCCATTTGTCCGGCCCCGGTGTAATGATCGGGTACAATGCCGATCACCTGCCCGCGGTGCAAAATGGTATCGAAGGGAATGCCTGCAGGACGTCCGGGAAAAACATCGTTTGTTGGGGTAACCGTTACAGTAGTCATATCCTGGGTGGCCACAATGTAAATTCCGGAGTAGGGTTGGTCACCGGCATAATTTCCATTCCTGAAGTGGTCCTGAAAGGGAACAAAGAATTCTTCTCCCATGGCATTTTTCCCTTTCAGGGCAAATATATCCGGATTGTAGTGCGTACCTACCTCAAAATATGCTGTGGTGAGATTCTCAGCTTTTATGTAAATTCCCCGGTTATAAATTTGGTTGGGATTTTCAGCCCACAGTTGATGGATCAGATGCGTTACCTCAACCGTAAGAGCTTCATTAGGAGCCATATTGACAATGATGGGATCAAAGGCCGGATTGGCCGGCATACTGATATGGATGGTATTGGCCAGGTTGAGATTGGCAAAACGAAAATAAAATTTTCTTCCTCCCTCTTGTTCTACGTCCCATCCATGATCTGTGGAAACCTTGGGCACAGCAAACCAAAAATCCGTATCAGTCTGCCCCATCAGCGGACGGAAACTCAGAAGGACCACAAGCAGGAAAAATAAGGTAAAGGTCTTCTTCATTTATTTTGTGGATATGTGGTTTTTTTATGCCTTGGTTTGTACTTCAGTGAGGTTTGCCTCAATAAGTCCTTTCGTGTAGTTGTATTTGACTTCTAATTTACTGTCAATAACAAAGTTATGTTAGGGGAATCCCCTAAACAACAGCGTAATTTCCTGAATTTGGGGGGTAAAATATGCGTATTTCTCCCGGTAGTTTTCACCCGGTTTTTGCCAGAAAGATTCATCATAAACGAATTCATGACTTACCAGCAGCACTGCAATATCATCATGGGGTGGATAGAAATACCAGAACAACCGTAGACTGGATAAATTTGCAACTTTATTTGTGTATTCGGTTGTTTTTGAGTGTGTTAAATAAAAAAAAGAGAGGCCCCTGAGGACCTCTCTTTTATCAGTATCAGATCTGAAATA
>CAYVQC010000041.1:0-42405 GCA_964453995.1 uncultured Bacteroidales bacterium
AAGCCCCAACTTCCCCGTAAAAAATCCCCTCATTTTTGTACAATCCTGGAAATAGGTGAGGATGAGTACGACCATGTAAAATATTCTCAAAAGATTGAATGATCCAAGGATGGAGGTCTTTTTTCAGCCCAACCAGAATGGCGAATATGCTGGCCTTGAAAATGGATTGCCCCATGATTATATAGGTACCCACCTGGATAACGAGCTCAAGCCCAACTATAACAATCTGGGTACGTTTTTTATCCAGGAACAAACCCCCCATTTTTTGCTGACTGCCGCCGAGGTAAATCTGATGTTGGCAGAAGCGGCCCACAGGGGTTTCATTGCCGGTAATGCCGAGGAGTATTACAACCAGGGTATTACGGCTTCTTTTACCCAACTGGAGATGAACGATCCGCAGGTTTTCCAGGATTACATCGATGGTCCTGCCAGCTTCGATGCGGCAAACGCTCTAAACCAAATATGGACACAGCGATGGTTGGCTCTGTTCCCCAATGGCCATGAAGCCTGGTCGGTGGTAAGAAGAACCGGCGTTCCGGAAATGATGCAGCCGGTTTACACCTTTCCTGGAAATGAAGAAATGCCACGCAGAAAACCTTTTCCCGACACCGAAAGACAGTACAATGCCGAAAACTACCAGCAAGCCGTGGCACGAATGGGTGGCGACAGCCAATACACCAGGTTGTGGTGGGATGGCGGAAACTGATGTAAATTAGTAGCATTGATAACTGATCAGATTGAAAAACTTAGTAAGCGAAAGCAAATAACAAAAACCCAAATCAAATCATTAAATTGAATTAGTAACCAAAAAACAACGAAAGATGAAAAGAACAAAAATGTTTTCACTAATGGGATTGATGGCAATCCTTAGTCTGGCGCTTAGTTTTACAGCATGCGAAGAAGATGATCCTGAACCGGTAGAAGCACTTATTACTGAATTTGCAATTACCAATGCAGGTGGCGATGGCGACCTGCGGGTAGAAGGTGCAATTACCGACTTTACTATCCTTGTGGAGGTACCCTTCGAAACCGATGTTACTGCCCTGGTAACCGACATTACAGTATCGGAAGGTGCCGCTGTGGTACCTGCTTCCGGCACTGCACAGGATTTTTCTGAAACCAGAAATTTTGTGGTAACCAATGGTGACGAAACCAATACCTACCAGGTAACAGTGGAGCGCTCTGAGCCTACTTCAGGCGTTATTACTGATATTACGCTGGTTTCTGCAGTTTCGGGAGATGAGTATGAAACTGAGATCAACCAGGGAGCCCTGGAAATAACCGTAACCTACAACGATTTACAAAGCTCTGTGGTGTTAATTGAAGCCATTGAAGTAATGCCAGCTGGCACAGTTTGGGAATCGTCCGGTACGGAAGATACCCTTGATCTTTCCACCCCGCAAACTATTACCCTTACCTACCAGGGCGAGCAAACCATTTATAATATTGTTTCCAATGTTACCGAAGCAGGTTTCAACCCTGATAATACTGTTACCTTGATTGACAAATCAATTGGAGGCGATCAACTGCCCGCAATCATTGATACAGAAAACAACAGGGGTGCTGCTTTTGATGGGCGGTATGTGTTTATTGCCTCCCGCGAAGATGGTAACCAAATCTATTATTGGGATGTGGAAAATCCGGGTGCTGATCCTGACACACTTACTCTCGGGGAAGATGTTATCTCTGGTGGTGCCTGGCTGATTTCCGATATTAGAATACTGGATGGTAATATTTATGTGTCCAATATGGTGAATGCACAGGGATCCACATTCAAGGTTTATAAATGGGAAGGCATGGATGACGATTCTCCTGAAATGATTCTAGAGTATACCGTGGCAGAAGAAGGCGTGCGTCTGGGTGATGCTATTTCCATTATTGGTAACCCACCCGCCAATGGCTACATCTTTGCATCCAACTTTGCATGGCCCGATAATGCCAGTGAATTTTATGTGTGGAACTTCGATAATGGAGCCGCTGAACCTTCCATATTGCCTATTGTTCCCAATGAAGCATTGCGCATTGGTCAGTATGGTCGTGTAAATACTATCCCCGGCGAACCTGATCTGTTACTGGTAACCGGAGCCGAAATGGGTATTGCCGTAATGGATTACAGTGGAAATATCCTGGCAGAAGTGGGTGAACCCGCAATTCAGTCGCGCAGTTTCGATCCTCATGTGTTCGAATACAACGGTGGTACTTACCTCAGCTATACCGTAAACCGAGAATGGGAATCACAGGCAGTATGGAGCGAGGTCATTAATATCAGCGAAGGTGCATCCATTGTTGATGCCATTAGCAATATCAACAGTACAAATATTGATGAAAAGAGAGTATTCAAACACGTTTTTGGAGGGCCAACCCAAGTGTGGGTTGGTGCTAGCAATGGCGTAGGTTTCAGCTCTGAGGGTAAACCCAGGGTTATGGGATTTGGAATCCGTCATGGATTTGTGGTCCATGAATTTTCCAATTAATTTGTGAGCAGGAAATGGCTGTTGTGAATTAAGGATTCACTGCAGTCATTTCCTTTTTTAATCATACCTGAATTTTTGTGTTATGCGTAAGTTTTTCTTCCTTTTATTGACAGGGTTATATATATTTTCATTCTCTGCCTGCGACAAAGATCCTGATCCTGATCCCAATGACAATGACAATGATACCACGCAGGTAGATACCCTAAAAATAAACCGCTTTTATTTTCATGAACTTGATCCGGTTGTAGAAGCCAATATTGATCACGATTCCCTTGAGATAAGAGCTTATATTCCCCGTTCTGCCAATATCCGTAATCTGCCCGTAACGGTTGAGTTTACCGAAGGAGCAACCCTGACACCGGAGTCCGGGTTTGCCTATGATTTTCTCGAACCATTGGTCTTTACCTTGCGCAAAGGAACCGAAACTGTCAGGTATACTGCTATTATTGACTACAGTGCCAATGATGAAAATGAGCTTTTGTCGGTTTCTTTTCCCGATCTTTTCCGCTCAGGCGAGATCCAGGGACAGGACATAAGCCTTACCGTTCCTTTTGGCACCAATCTTAATGAAGTTTTAATTGAGCTTGAGGTGTCTGATTTTGCCACATCAATTCC
This sequence comes from uncultured Bacteroidales bacterium, assembly GCA_964453995.1. GTDB lineage: Bacteria > Bacteroidota > Bacteroidia > Bacteroidales > UBA7960 > SKVR01. Next base: position 3,090 of record CAYVQC010000041.1, read on the forward strand.
CGAGTCGGGTAGTGTGGTGGATATTTCCTCTCCCTTCGATATTGTAGTGATTGCTGAAAATGGTGAGGAACAGACCTATACCCTCACCACTACCGTTCTGGAGCAGGAAACCGGTGTTCGTGCCTTCTGGATCCCCGATCCTACGCATTCCCCTTTCCTTTCCAGTTATGAAGACATCCAGGAAGGTGTAGCACTTGCAAAAGAACTGAATTTTAACACCCTTTATGCAGTGGCCTGGGCCAAAACCCGCACGTTGTATCCCAGCCAGGTGCTGGCCGATAATTCTACCTATGCCGATGCCCGCGAAGGAATGTTCTCCCCCGATTATGGAGGTGGGTCTGGTGATCCCCTGGCAGATCTTGTTGAAGTGGCACATGCCGAAGGATTGAAGGTAATATTATGGTATGAGTATGGTTTTATGGCCCGTTGGGGAAGTGCTCCTGATCCACAGAATGATAAAATACTGGCAGTGAATCCTCACTGGGCGGGCTGGGGTATCGATCCCTCGGCAAATAGTATCAACGATACCATACCCACCAACTACAACAATAACGATTATTACTACAATGGATATCATCCCGAGGTACAGCAATTCATGATCGACCTGGTAATGGAAGCCGTAAACAATTATGATATTGATGGTGTGCAGGGCGACGACCGCTTACCTGCAATGCCACGCAATTCAGGATATGATTATTACACTGTTAACCGGTACCGCGATGAGCATGGTGGGCAAGATCCTCCGCTAAGCCCCAGCAACCAGGATTGGGTTCGCTGGAGAGTAGATATGCTTAACCAGTTTGGACAGGATTTGTATGATGCTGTGAAAGCTGCCAATCCGGAGGTGCTGGTCACCAATTCGCCCAACCCTTATCCCTGGGCTTTCAACAACCTGATGCAGGAATGGCCCGTTTGGCTTGATGCCGGTAATGTGGAAATTCTTTCGGTGCAGTGTTATCGCTATTCCATTAGTGCTTATCAGTCTACAATCAATGAAGTATTAAGCTACTTCACCAGTCATGGTGATGGTAATCTTGAGCGCCTTTCACCCGGCATTATTTTGTACGGCTCGGGTGGGCTCACCGATCCTGAGCTGATTTTCCAGAAGATGATGTACAATCGCAGTGTGGGCATTACCGGCGAGTCGTTCTTCTACGATGTGCCCATCAATGATGACCGTATCAAACGCGTTCTGCGTGCTATGTATCCCGGGCCGGCCATCTTCCCCGATCTTTAAAATTCTGTGGTAGCGGAGAAAAAGGTTGAATGAAGGACCGAGAGATCAGTATAGACGTGCTTAGAGGCCTTGCCATTGTGGGAATGGTACTTTCAGGTACCATTTCCCGAAATGCTGACCTGCCCGCCTGGCTTTATCACGCACAGATTGCACCTCCCGACTTCTCTTTCAATTCGGCCATGCCGGGCATTACCTGGGTCGACCTGGTGTTCCCGTTTTTCCTCTTTGCCATGGGTATGGCATTCCCTTTCTCCATGAATCCTATGCTGAAAAAAGGAATCAGGCAGAGAAAGATCGTAAAAAAGACCATTTGGCGTTCTTTGAAATTATTTGTATTTGCCATATTACTGGGGCATTTGTCGCCCTTCCATTACCCACAGGAGCTGGGATGGATAAGATATTTCATGGGACTGCTGGCGTTTGCAGGGTTTTTTATGGCCTTTGCCAAATTTCCTCACTGGCACAAGTATGAGAACAGGATGAACCTGGCAGGTTATGCAATGCTTGCCGGGCTCCTCATTGTAAGGATTTATGGTTTTGATCTTACCTTTTCTATCCATTCCAACGATATCATCATCCTGGTATTGGCCAATATGGCTCTCTTTGGTGGGCTGCTCTGGCTTTTTACACGAAAAAACTGGTATTTGCGCCTGGGTATTGTAGTCCTTTATTTTGCCCTTCGCCTCACCCACAATATCGACGACTCCTGGAACAAAATGCTTTGGGATTTCACTCCACTCAAATGGATGGCAGCAACTTTCCCGGGCGTATATCAGAGTTTGCTGGATATTGGTATAGACATGAAAAGGACCATTTTCTACAACCCCGAATTCCTGAAGTATCTCATGATTGTTATTCCGGGCACTATTGCCGGGGAACTGGTTCAGGCAGGTATGCATGAGAAGGTTTCCTTTGATAAAAAACCTGGGGAGGCGCTTTTTATCGTTTTACCTTCCGTGCTACTTGCCAATATTGCCTTGAATCTTTGGGGATTGCTAAGCCGCAACCTCGATTTTGTCTGGATCATGAACCTGGCTACTATGGTATTGCTCTGGTATCTTTCGGGGTTTAAAGGCTTTAAAAACCAGGTGCATACGCGCAATCTGTTATTGTGGAGTATTTTCTGGTTGCTGCTGGGTCTGGTTTTCGAAGCTTACGAAGGTGGAATAAAAAAAGATCATTCCACTATCAGTTATTTTTTCCTTACTTCAGGGTTGGCAGGGTTTTCCATCCTGGTAATTAAAATGTTTGAACCCATATTCCGACCAGGTCAGGTGTTGGGTTTTGCAGCTCTTACAGGGATGAATCCCATTCTTGGATATGTGGCTGCTGCATACCTGGTGATGCCCTTGCTTTTTTTTGTGCACATCCTGCCCTGGATGGATCAGTGGCACACCCTCTGGCCCTGGTTGGGAGTATTGCGCGGAATCATCCTTACCGGGTTTATGGTTGTGGTTACAGTTATCAGTGTAAAACAAAAATATTTCTGGAAAACGTGATGAAGTTGAAAGAATAATCATAAGTCTGCGATTCTGGATCAATGTCGTTTGCATATAGAAATAAATCTGACTCCTCCGGGGTCGATAATCTAAACGAGATTGAGTCATAGATCTAACATTGAGGGCAAAGTCAGAACCGAAGGCGACTCAGCAAAGTTAAATGCCTCGTATATAACATCATACATAGATCAATAAAAAATTTGCGTCATCAACGTTCCATAAAATAACAACAATGAATAAACTAAAAATCATTTCCATCCCATTATTCATTCTTTTGTCCTGCCAGCCAGTAGGTACTGATCAGAGCGGGCAAAAATTTGTGCGGGGCTACAATGAACCCGTGCGTGGGGTATGGCTCACCAATGTAGCCAGTGAGGCGCTTTTTTCAAGAGAAAATGTTGCTGAAGCTGTAAGGAAGTGTCACGAAATGGGCATCAATACCATCTTTGTGGTTACCTGGAACAAAGCCATGACCATGTATCGCTCGCAGGTCATGAAAGAACTTACAGGTTTTGAAATAGACCCCGTTCTTGATCCGGAAAATACCGGCCGCGATCCCCTGCAGGAAGTGATCGACGAGGCCCGCCAATATGGTATAAAGGTTATTGCATGGTTTGAATTTGGTTTTTCTTCATCTTACCAGGAAGAAGGGGGGATTCTGCTGGAAAAGAAACCCCATTGGGCATCGCTCAATGCACAGGGCAATCTTACCACAAAAAATGGTTTTGAATGGATGAATGCCCTTGACAGTGAGGTACAGGATTTTATCCTTTCTCTTATCCTGGAAGTGGTAAACAATTATGATGTGGATGGCATACAGGGCGACGACCGCCTGCCTGCTATGCCATCGGAAGGAGGGTACAATCCTGAAGTGATTGAAGCCTTCAAAGCCGATAATTTTGGGATGGCACCACCCGAGTACCATAAAGACTTTAACTGGATACAATGGCGGGCCGAAATTCTCAACGATTTCATGAAACGCATCCACACGGAAGTGAAGGCTGCCGATCCGGATTGTATCATTTCCATGTCGCCCAGTATTTTCCCCTGGGCAAAGGAGGAATATCTGCAGGACTGGCCCACCTGGGTCAATTCCGGATATGTGGATATGATTGTGCCCCAGGTATACCGCCGGGATATTGAAGCATATTCGCGCACCCTGCAAGCCCAGCTCAGGTATGTACTTCCTGAGAAAATGTACAAGTTTGTACCCGGGTTACTCATTCGGGCGGGCGATGAGCAACCGTCAGAAGAATTCTTTATTCAGATGATTGAGACCAATCGCAGCCTTGGGTTCGAAGGTGAGGTGCATTTCTTTTATGAAGGGCTGCACAAATATTCCGATATTCTAAAGTCATACTATAAAAACTGACCCTATGGATTCTATCTTTAAAAAACTCAATTACAAAAACCATCCGGAAGTTTTTGTGATCAATGCACCCGATTCCTTTGCCTCAAGCGTGGAATCCATCGGCGATAGTGCAAAAATTTCAACCAGTGTCGATGAGCAGTCTGTGATTGAATTTGCTGTTGTATTTGCCAAAATGCAGCAAGAGATCAATGATATTGCCAGCAATATCGTACCCCGGCTATCAGGCGATGCAATTCTGTGGGTCTGCTATCCAAAGGCTTCTTCAAAAAAATACAGGTGCGACTTCAACCGCGATACCGGATGGGAGGTACTGGGAAAATCCGGGCTGGAAGGAGTGCGGCAGGTTGCAGTTGACGAAGACTGGAGCGCTCTCAGGTTCAGAAAGACGGAATACATAAAAAAGATCACCCGTCGTGAAAGTATGGCCATTTCGGCAGAAGGGAAAAAACGTACCACAAAAAAAGGAGAATAGTTATGGAAACTCTGCAAGCCATTGCATTGCTTATTGTATTTATCCTGATAACAGGGCTGATGTCGAAGCGCATCTGGCCCGCCCTGCTGGCCATGCCAGTATTGGCCATCCTCATTTCGTTGATTGCTGGCATAAAGCCTCATGATATTTTCCAATATGTTATCGGTGAGGGATCATTGCGGCTGGCCGAACCCATTATCATTTCCATGTTCGGAGGAATCCTGAGTGTGTTGATGCAGAAAACCGGAATTGCAGAAGGTTTTATTAAGAAAGGTGCTGAGCTCTCAGGCGATAACCCTCTGATTATCTCTTTTGTAATGTTCCTGTTCATTATCCTGTTGTTTACCACCCTGGGCGGATTGGGTGCCATGATCATGGTAGGTGCTATTGTGCTGCCCATTCTTACTTCAGTGGGCATCGGGCGGCTTACTGCAGCCGTGATCATGCTGCTGGGAGTAAGCCTCGGTGGGATGTTCAACGTGGGAAACTGGGCATTGTATATGAATGCGCTCAACCTTACCCAACAGGAAGTAGTTCAGTTTATCCTGGTGATTTTTGCCATTGCTTTTTCCGGTTCGCTGGTTTATATCATTGTGCAGCTGTACCGTGATGGGTTTAATCTTTCTGCAAAAAATATCTCTGTCAACCTGGGTGTGTTGGGTGTAATTGCCGGACTTATATTCGGCATTATCCATTTGTACGATACTGTTGAACTCAGTGAACAGACCCGCCAAACCCTTTCAGTGGTTTCAAGGGTGTTCTATTACATTTTCCTGGCAGCTATGCTGGCTTTGTTTCTTCATGCCGCTTACAGGGCCTTTGCATATCGCAACAAAGCACGCAACCCCATGCATTGGTCCGCTGTTTTTACGCCCATCATCCCACTCATTCTCATCTTGTTTTTCAAAGTCAACTTTTTATCCGCTTTTATCCTTGGGATAGGCTATGCGTATTTAATCACTTACAAAAAGGATAATATACGCACGTTGATCAAATCGTTGATCGAAGGTTCTTCGGTGGTATTGCCGGCAGTAATCCTGATGTTTGGCATTGGCTGGTTGCTGGTTTCGGTGATGGGGCCTTCGGGTATGCCGGAGGAACAAATGATGGCATCTTACGGCACAGTAACCTGGCCCGTTCGCGATTTGATGCTTCCCCTGGTGGAAAGCATTATACCCCAAACCGGACTGATGTATGTGATCACTTTCACTGTGCTGGCCCCGCTGGCACTCTACCGTGGTCCACTCAACGTTTGGGGTATGGGCTTTGGCATTGCCTCGGTAATGATCGTTGCAGGGATGCCGTCAGGTGCTATTTTGGGCATGCTCTGGTCGGTAGGGCAACTGCAGGGCATTTCTGATCCCACCAACCTGCAAAACGTTTGGATTGCCAACGAAATGAAGGTCGACGTACAGAAAATTTTATACAATACCCTGCCTTATTCGTGGATTTTTGCTTTGCTGGGACTTATCGCGGCAGCATTCATGTATTTTTAATGTTTGATGAATATGAGAAAAATCAAAGTAGGAATAGATGTTGGTGGCACCTTTACCCATGCTGTGGCGGTAAATGTAGAGGATTTTACCATTGTGGGAAAAGTGAGTGTTCCCACCACCCACAATTCGAAGCAAGGAGTTGCCGAGGGAGTGGTATCTTCCATGTTTAAGCTTTTAAAGGAAGCCGAAATAATGCCTGAGGAGATCATCCTGATTGCCCACTCTACTACACAGGCTACCAATGCTTTGCTGGAGGGCGATGTGGCAACCGTTGGAATTATTGCCCTGGGAAAAGGCCTGGAAGGGGCAATTGCCAAAAGACAGGCTTACCTGAATGATATTTACCTGGCTCCCGGGAAGATTTTGCCCGTCCATTTTCATTATATAAATATCTCGGAAGAAGTAAGCAGGGAGCATATTCGTCATGTCATCAGTGACCTGCAAAAACAGGGTGCCCAGGTTTTTGTTGCTACCCAGGCCTTTGGGCCCGATGACAACCATTATGAAAAGCTTGTTGTGGAAGTAGCTGCAGAAATGGGATTGATGGCCACTGCTGCCTGCGACCTGTCAGAACTTTACGGCATTAAGGTGCGCACACGCACAGCTATCGTAAATGCCAGCATGATGCCCAAAATGATCGAAACAGCCAATATGACCGAGGAAGCAGTGAGGGAAAGTGGCATAAAAGCTCCCCTTATGGTAATGCGGTCTGACGGAGGGATAATGGATATTACCGAAATGCGTAAGCGACCCATCCTTACCATGCTCTCCGGCCCCGCCGCAGGAGTGGCAGCTGCACTGATGTATGCCAAAATATCCGACGGAATCTTCGTGGAAGTAGGGGGGACCTCTACCGATATTTCTGTTATCAAAAACGGGATGCCACAAGTAAAAACTGCCCAGATAGGAAACAACCGGCTGAGTGTAAAAACCATCGATGTAAGAACAATTGGTGTGGCCGGAGGCTCGGTACCCCGCATCGACAAAAGCAAAGTGGTAGATGTGGGCCCCAGAAGTGCACACATTGCCAATCTTTCCTATTCTGCCTATTCTGATAATCCCGATTTTTCCAATATCGAGATCGAAACCATCCAGCCCAAAAAAGGCGACCCTTCAGACTATCTTAAGATAAAGCGGGCCGATGGCAATTTTACCATTACCCCCACCGCCGCATCTTATTATCTCAACCTGGTAAAGGAAACCGGGCACGGTGCAGCCAACATGGATGCTGTAAGCAGTGCCATTGAAAACGTTTCGGAAAAACTGAATATGAAACCCGAAGAGCTGGCAGAAGAAATCCTGGAAAACACCTCGCGCAAAACAGAGAAAATCATTAAATCTTTGATCAGGGAATACAAGCTGGATAAAGATTTTGTGGTTCTGTATGGTGGTGGAGGAGGAGCCAGTGCCATTGTGCCCCACGCGGCAGGCTACATGAAAATGAAACATGATATCGCTCCTGACTCAGAAGTTATTTCGGCCATTGGTGCTGCTATGGGCATGATCCGTGACACGGTGGAAAAAAGTATCTTCAATCCCTCTGAAAATGATATCATCAAAATCAGGCAGCAGGCATCCGAATCTGTCATTAAAATGGGGGCAAAGCCGGAAACCGTTGAGGTACAGGTGGAGATCGACAATGCCAACAAAAAGGTAATTGCTGTTGCCACGGGTTCCAGCGACCTTGCCTCACGCGACATTACCAAAGATCTGGATGAAATGGATTTACACAGAATCGCTTCTGAAGCGTTGAAGGCCAAAAACGGCAAACTCAAAACTTTTGGCGAAACCAATCTCCTTTCGGTAGTGGGCTTCAGCAAAACCGTAAACCATTTCTTCGGCCTGATGAAAGAGACAAGACAGCCGGTGGTGGTAATTGCCAAAGATGGAACCATAAAACGCAAATTTGAGAATGTAAGCCTGCAAACATGCAAAGTGTCGGAGGTGAAAACCCACATCAGCAGGCTCATTGAGGAACTTCGCTCCTATGGCGATGGTGGCGAGCTCATGCCCGATGTGTATGTAGTAGTGTCGGGCAAAATTGTAGATATGTCAGGTTTGATTGAGTTGTCTCAGATCCTTTCTCTTGTTGAGTTTGATCTGAAAGACCTTGACCAGGAAGAGCAAGCTATTGTACTCGCAGTAAACAAACGTTAGAACTATGAATAAAAAATATGATACCATCATCTGGGGTCCCTCCCTGGAAGGAATAAAAAAGGCCATTGAACTCAAACAGAACGGACGGGAGGTACTGCTGGCCGGGAAGTTCGGTTTCCCGGGCGGAAAGGCTACAGAATCCCTTGCCTGCTTATTTGCCCCGGAGTATTTCAACGATGATGGAATCCTCTCCAGGTTTCTTCATCTGGCCGAAGGCCTGAAATACGGAATCCTATACCGCAACACCCACTGGATTCTTCTGCATCCCGAAGCAGTAAAAAGGGTTTGCTGGCAGTTGCTGGATGAAAACAACATAGAATTGTTATTCCACATCATTCCTCTTGAAATACACCAGGGCGATTCTACACGGATGGAAGTATTTGGGCGGGAAGGAAAATTTACCCTCGAAGCAGGCCAGCTATTGGATTTTTCTGACGACAGGAGCCTGGATAACCTCAAACAAGAAACGGGAAACCGTGATGTTTTCATCAACAGTTTCTTTCATGATCCGCTACCGGCTAACTTTCCCGGCTTCACGATCACCCGAAGCATTCAAACACCCATCGGGCAATATGTTTCCGTTGCTATGAAGAACGTGCATCCGGAAGAAATCGAACGCATCTTCAACCGCGAGCTCGATCGTCTTTCCAAAGAGTCCTGGAAAAAGCACCAGGCACGCATACTCATGGTGCCGGTGTATCCGGAAGTAAAGTAGGAAGACGTGATACCGAAGACCGAAGACGGAAGACGGAAGACGGTCTTCCGTCCAAAATTAAAACTATAATCAAATGAATAGCATTCTGAACAAGCTACAAAACCAACTCATCGTTTCCTGCCAGGCAGAAGGCGATTCACCATTCAATAATCCGGATGATGTGGCCAAGTTTGCCCTGTGTGCCCAGATGGGTGGAGCGGCCGGCATCCGCACTGAAGGTGTGGAAAAGGCAAGGGCCATTCGTGCCCGGGTCGGTTTGCCGCTGATCGGACTGGTAAAAACAGAATTTGAAGATGGTTCTGTGAGGATCACCGGAAGAGAGAGCGATGTAAAAGCATTAATGGATGCGGGATGCGATATGGTAGCCATTGATGGTACTTTTCGCAAACGTGAAGGGATGACCGGCCCGAAGTTCATCAAAACTATGAAGCAGAAATACAATGTCACTGTCATGGCCGACATTGCCAGCTATGAGGAAGGTGTTGCATGCGCTGAAGCCGGTGCCGATTGTCTTTCCACAACCCTGAGCGGTTATACTCCTGAAACTTCAGCCAATAACCTTTCCGGCCCCGATCTTAACCTGGTTACAAAGCTCACTGATCACTTTGCCGGGAGCATTCCCGTCATTGCCGAGGGCCGCTACAACACACCAGAGCTGGCAAGGCAGGCCTTAAAAGCGGGCGCGTGGTCTGTAGTTACAGGTACGGCCATCACCCGTCCGCAAATAATAACAAAATGGTTTTATGATGCAATTAAAAAATGAATATGATGTGGTAGTAGCCGGTGCCGGCATTGCCGGTATCTCGGCCGCCGTAAAAGCCGGCAGCCTGGGGGCTTCTGTGCTGCTGATAGAGCATTATCCTTTCCTGGGTGGAATGTCGTCGGCCGGTATGGTGTCGCCCTTTATGAAATCTGTTACCGGCGACAAGGAACTGGTTAATGGTATTTATAAAGATGTGGAAAAAGGCATGCGCAATATGGGCGGCATGATCGACAATGGCTTCTATTCATGGGCTTTCCGGTCTGTAGCCAACCACCTGCTTCACGAAAACGATGTGGAGGTTGCTTATAATACCGATGTGGTAGATGTGGAAGTGGATGATGGAAGGATATCCTCCCTTCACATTGCCACACCCCATGGCATTTCCAGGTTGTATGCAAAACAGTTTATAGATACCACCGGCGACGCCCAGTTGGTGGCATTGGGAAATTTCCCCTGGCTGAAAGGCGATGAAAAATCGGGAAAGCTCCAGGCTCTTACCTTATTTTTCCGAATGGGAGGCATAGATGTACCAAAAACGGCCGAATACAGCAAGCAGCACAAAGAAGACTTTCTGCCCTGGATGGATTTCAAATATGATTTTACCAGGATCATCTCCATTGCAGGATACAAAGGGCTGATCAAAAAAGCGAAAGAGCAGGGGCGTTTCCCTGATGATGTGGATTATGTATTCTTCACCACCCTTCCCGCCTCGGGCGAAGGTGCATTCAACACCACCAATATCCTGGGTATCGATCCATCCTCTTCCGATGCCCTTACAGAAGCTGAAAAAACAGGGCACAGGCAGGTGGCCCAGATTGTAGACTTTCTCAACCAGGATGTGCCTGGTTTCGAGGATGCTTTCCTGATCGATACAGCCGTGCAGGTGGGGGTACGCGAAACCCGCCGCGCTGTGGCCCAGTACATGATGAATGGCGATGATATACTGAAAGCCGCCAAATTCGATGATGTGGTGGCAAGAGGATGTTATGGGGTGGATATTCACGGGCAAAAGGATGAAGAAAGCCGTATGGATGATATTGAAGAAGGAGCATGGTATGATATTCCACTGCGGTCACTGCGCGTAAAAGATGCCAGGAACCTCATGGTTGCCGGGCGATGCATAGGTGCTACCCGCGAAGGACACGCCGCATTGCGCATCCAGCCCACAGCTTCTGCCACCGGAGAAGCGTGCGGAGCCACTGCCGCACTTGCCGTAAGGTTGGGCGTAGAGCTGGATGAAGTGCCCTACGAAGTGATCAGGAAAGAGTTGTTGTATAATATTGATTAAAATTAACGTGAGTGTGAATTCGCACATTTTTTAATGGTTGAATTTGCGAACCTTGTGAATTGAATAGCGACTTTGAGGGTTATAAAAACATGGAAAAAAGGAAAATCATTTTTGGTACCGATGGCTGGCGTGGTTTGCTGGATGAGGAAGTCAATGATCTTAATATCCAGCGGGTAGCCCAGGCTTTTGCTGACTACATGCGTTTAAAGAGTAAGCACAACCGGGTGGTAATCGGTTTTGATAACCGCAGAAACTCAGATGTATTTGCCCGCCTTTTTGCAGAGGTGCTGCGTGGCAATCGCATTGATGTGTTGTTGTCCGACCGGGTTATCCCCACCCCGGTGGTATCCTTCACCTGCAGGCACAGCCAATGCGATGCAGGGGTAATGATTACCGCATCGCACAATCCGCCGCAATACAACGGCATTAAGTTCAAAGCCTCCAATGGCAGCCCTTTTGCCACTGAAGAAACAGCTTTGGTAGAATCTCTTATCAATTACTCATTGCCATCTTTTGATGATAAGAATATCCAGGATGTTGATCTCACCAGCATCTACCTTCAGCACATTGAGAGTCTGATCGATTTCAATGCCATTGCCTCTTCCGGTATCCGGCCGGCTATTGACTCCATGGCCGGAGCGGGGGGTACACTGCTTGCTGACCTGTTGAAAAAGCATGGCATTGCTTCACAAACCATTTTTGGCATACCCGAAACAGACTTCTCCGGCCGGCTTGCCGAGCCTGTGGAAAGGAACCTGCAGCCCCTGGCTGAGCTGCTACAACAGGGGCAATTCTCCCTGGGCCTTGCCACCGATGGTGATGCCGACCGCCTGGGTATAATGACCAATACTGGCAGATGGATGAATGTACAGGAAACCATCCTTTACCTTGCACAATATTACAAGGGTCAGCGGGGTGTTGAGGGACCCCTGGTGAAAACGGCCAGTGTCACCGATCGCCTGCTACAGCTTTTTCCCGGCCAGGAAGTGGCCGATGTGCAGGTGGGTTTTAAATATGTGGCTGAAGCCATGATGGCGAAAAATGCCGCCTTTGGCGCTGAAGAATCTGGTGGGTTTGGTTTTAAGGAACACCTGCCCGAGCGCGATGGTATTTTCTCGGCATTGGTCTTCCTGGAAATGCTGGCAAAATCAGGCTTAAACAGGCTGGATGATTTTATTTCCCATAAACGGAAACAGGTGGGAGAGATTTATTACAGCCGCATTGATAGAGAAAACTTTGACCCCACTCGTTTTGATGTACTGCCTGCACTGGAAAAAAAACCCCCGGAAAAAATAGGAGATTTCCGCATTGCATCTACACAATCCTACAAAAGCAGCCGGGGAGTCATTAATGGGCTAAAACTCAGGTTTGAAGGAAATCCGCGCTGGCTGCTGCTGCGCATCTCAGAAACAGAACCCGTGGTACGTATCTATGCCGAAGGAGAAAGTAATGAAGAGGTACAAATCCTCCTGAAGAGCGGGGAGGAATTATTCAATAACTAAACCAGTATTAAAAACGAAGCATAATGCAGGCGTAAAAGCCTCTTAGCGATAAATGAAACCAGGTTATGATCGTACAAAAAGAAACTGCTATAAACACCGTGCAATCCCATCAGGGTGAGTTTGCCGAGGTGAAAAATCCCTCTTATGTATACCCACCGGTAGAGTATTACCCCCTGGCTCAACCCTTGAAGAAGGTAAGCGAACTCAGGGCCGCTCTCATGGATATGGATGGCACTACCACCACCACCGAAGTGCTGTGCATTTATTCACTGGAAATGATGGTACGTCGCATGAGTGGCCTACTTTCAAAAGAACAATGGCAAGGGGTTGACCATACCGAGGATCTGCCTTTCATCATTGGCAATAGTACTACCAAACATGTGGAGTATCTTCTCAATAAATACGGTTCCTTGCTAAGTAAAAAACAGATTGCAACAGAGTTTTTACGGGCTGCACAATGGACCCTGTTACACGGACTGGATGAACAACGAAAAATTGAGGTTGCACAAAACCTTAGAAAAATGAACCTCGGTGAAGTCATCAGGGAGATCCAGAATGGTATATCGGAAGATGAACTGACAGAACGCTTTGGTCCCCGTATTGACACAACAGGTTTTGCCGTTCAGGTAAATCTTGGTATTGACATCTATTATGAAACCTACCATCGTATCCTGGTAAAGCTGAAGGAAGGAAAGAGCCGGGAAGTACGCATACAGGTTTTTGGCAATGCCGAATCAGATGAAGACCTTATCTCACCCATGCCGGGAATACCGGTGCTGATCCCCCTTTTGAAAGGCTGGCTGGGAGAAGAAGCCGGCATGATGGCCGAAGATCTTTTCGCCGCATATGAAGCCGCAACCGGTAAAAGTCTTAATGTACCGCAAAAGCAGGAACTTGCCCAAAGTATTACCGCAATGGGAGAAGAATTTGAAAAGCAACCGGTAAAGTTGGGGCTGGTAACTTCTTCCATTTTTTATGAAGCCGACATTGTAATCCGCGAGGTTCTTGAAGTGATGAAATCGGTCATCCAGCGCAGCCCAATAAGCTCATGGCGCAAGGAGAAAATCCTTAAAGCCTACGAAGATTACCACAATGTATATGATGCTTTTGTTACAGCTTCCGATTCAAGCGAAATACGGCTGAAACCCCACCGCGATCTTTACAGCATTGCCCTGCACAGGGCTGGTTTGATGCCGGAAGATTTTGATAAAGTGGTTGGCTTTGAAGACAGCCAAAGCGGGACCATTGCCATCCGAGCTGCAGGAATTGGCTGCTGTGTGGCTGTGCCTTTTGCCCAAACCAGCGGGCATAATCTCGAAGCCGCAACACACATCCTCCCTGCAGGCGTGCCTCAGGCTATCATAGAGTTCGGATTGTTTGTATAACTAAACTTCTTTCCTCTGCCAACTGCGAACTTCCACGCCGAAAATTAAAAATTATTGAAAAAAGTCTATTAAAATGAGTAATAAAAATAACATATTTCACATCATCTCCAATACACACTGGGATCGTGAATGGCGCTTCCCTTTTCAGCGCAACCGGCAAATGCTGGTAGATATGATAGATGCAGTACTTGAAATCCTGGAATCAGAACCGGAGTACCGCGCATTTCATCTCGACAGCCAGAGCATAGTCCTTAAAGACTACCTGGAGATCAAGCCCCATAACCGGGACCGCATCATTAAGCTTACCCGCGACAACCGGTTGCTGCATGGCCCATGGTACATCCTTCCTGAAGAGTTCCAGGTGGGTGGCGAAAACCATATCCGCAACCTGCTGCTGGGTCATAAAACCAGCCACGCCCACGGTGGGGTTTCCAAAATCGGGTATTCACCGTTTTCCTGGGGGCAAATATCCCAATTGCCTCAAATCTACCGGCAGTTCAATATTGACCTGATCATGTTTTACCGGGGCATCAATTCTATCGACAGCCCCAAAGCGGAATTTTTATGGGAAGGAGCTGATGGTACACAAATGGTATCTTCGCGATTCAGCACCATGCCGCGCTACAATTTCTATTTTTACATTTACCGGCCGGCAATACACAATGAAGGATTTTACGATGTGGAGCACGACTGGAAAAAGGGAAGCACCCCGTTTCACTTTGCCGACAGTTTGCAGAAGGAAGAAGATTACTTTATCATTTCGCCCCATACCGATTACTACCCCGAAAACATTGAACCCCAGGTAAACAAGATCATTGAAGACCAGGCCCACGATTTTACCACTCCGCACAAAATATGGATGGAAGGACATGATTCATCAGGTCCCAACCGGCAAACACTTGATATAATCCGCGATATCCGCAAAAAAATGCCTCATATCGACGTGCGCCATTCCACCCTGGAAGAATATGCCAGATACCTGGCTCAGTCGGTAGAGGTAGATAGCCTGAAAAAGGTATACGGCGAAAGGCGTAGTGCGCAAAACAACAACCGTTGTGGCAACCTGTTCGGCTACACAACTTCTGCCCGCATGTACCTCAAACAGGCCAACTTCGATACAGAACGGTGGATACAGTATTATGCCGAGCCTTTTAACATCTTCTCGGGCATGATGGGTCGCGACATCAACGACCAGTATACCCAAACCGCCTGGGAGCTCATTGTGCAAAACTCAGCCCACGATTCCATCGGGGGGTGCTCGCTCGACCGCATCCACGAAGATATGATGTTGCGATACAAGCATGCCGTGGAAATCTCCAAAGGAGTTTTTGAACGTTCATTAAAATCACTGCTCCTAAAATTAAATACATCAGATTTTGCTCCAAACGATGATTCGGATATATACCTCACCGCTGTAAATGCCACCAACTATCAACGTGGCGATGTTGTGGAGGCTTTTGTGGATATTCCCGTGTCGCTCGATAAGGGCGATTTTGATGTATACGATCAGAATGGACATCGGCTCGAAAAATCCATCATCTCACGCCACAACCATCAGCCGGTACTGGAGCAGATGATCAACCGGCCCATGTTTTTCAACATGGTGCAATACAAGGTTTGGTTGCAGATGAAGGATGTTACGGAATTTGGATTGAAAACCTTCAGGGTGATGCCTGTTGAAGCAATTGAGCCCGTTGCAAAACCTGATGCTGACAACCTGAGCATGCAGAATGCCTTTCTGAAAGTAAGGGTGCGTGCAGATGGTAGCCTCGATATTACTGACAAGCAAAACAATATATCCTATGAAGGGGTAGCATGGTTTGAAGACCAGGGTGATGCCGGGCATGCCTGGGTGCTGAAACCCATAGCACCCACCATCAGTACGCGGGGTACACAACCCGAAATCGTGAAAAGTTTTAGCGGGGAAGTGTACAACGAAATTACCATTACACATAAGCTGTTGTTGCCCGCCAATCTAAGGGCCCGCAAAGAAAATTCCGGAGAGCAGCTTGAAAATATTATAGTTTTGAAAGTTGGATTAGGCAAATCGCACAAACATCTTTCCCTGGATGTAAAAGTGCATAATGCCAGTGAGAGTCATCGCTTGCGCATGATGATCCCCACAGGCCTTGATGCAACACACTCATTTGGCGAAGGACAGTTCGATGTGGTAAAACGCAGCCTGGAACGACCCGATACAACTGACTGGATAGAGCAACCCATGTATGATTTCCCGATGCACCATTTTGTGGATATTAACGACGGGGAAAAGGGAATAGCTGCTTTGGTGGACGGGCTTAAGGAATACGAAGTTCTTCCCGACAAGGATAGAACACTGGCCATAACCTTGTTTCGCACCTTTGAATACAAGATCAACCCGTCAGCACCCCAGGATTATTCTCACGAAAAAGGAGCACAGATGCTGGGTGAATCTGACTACCGACTGGCACTTTATCCTCATGCCGGCGACTGGCAACAGGGCAAGGTTTACCGGGAAGCATTCCTGTTCAATTATCCCCTGCGCCTGGTTCAAACCGGCAAGTTGCAGGGAGAAATGGGCACCCGTATGGGCATGATGAGTATTACACCGGAGGAACTCATTTTTGGTGCCATGAAACTGCCTGAAAATGAAGAACCCAATGCATTTGTTCTGCGTCTGTACAATCCCACCGACGATACCCTTGAGGGAGGTGTGCAGTTTCTTAAAGAGATTACTTCCGTAGAAAAGTTAACACTGGAAGAAATTGCGGAGGAATCTGTTGCGGTTGTAAACAGCAACAGCTTTGGTCTGCGGGTGAAGAGTAAGGAAATAGTAAGTTTCAGAATAAGATATGAGTGAAACGTGACAGGGCGACTTCCAGTCACCCCGGCCCTGAAAATGGTGATGATTAGAATGGAATAAAGAATTTTGATGTAAAATGACGGGTTTACTAAGAATGGCCCCATCAAAACCAATGAATTGTAGAAACATTAAATTTGAGATAAAATGATCAAAAACGACTACGGCTATTTTACAGAAGATTTCAGGGAATTTGTAATCACAAACCCCGAAACTCCACGCCCCTGGTTCAATTATATATGGAATGAGCATTATGCCGGATTGGTAAGCCACGGGGGTGGTGGATTTTCATTTCTCGAAACCCCGCGCGACAACCGCATTTCGCGCATGCGATACAACTGTTTGCCATGGGATCGCCCCGGGCGTTACATCCTGGTAAAAGATACCGAAACCGGCGACTACTGGTCGTTGAGTTGGGCACCTACCATCGATCGGAAATATGATGTGTATGAAGCACGCATCGGCCAGGGATATACTACTATCAAAACAGAATTTAAGGGCATTCGTGCCAGTCTTACCTATTTTGTTCCCCGTGACAACAATTGCGAAATATGGAAGGTAAAACTGGAAAATGTCTCAGGAAAAGACCGTAACCTGCAGGTTTATGCCTTCCAGGAGCTCATGATGGGTAATGCTCTCAACGACATTATTAATCAACCCAACGACAAGCACTTTACCGATATTACATTCAACAGCGCGCAGCAAATCCTTGAAGCTACCCGTCGATACTGGGTGCTGCACAAAAAATCTGCTTCTGTGGAGCAACCCAATATAGATTGGAAATACAAGGTGTATTTTACCATAAACCTACCGGTAAAAGGGTTTGATGGAAGCCTTGATAAATTTATCGGTAAATGGCGCTCCGAAGCCAATCCTATTGCCGTGGAGAAAGGTGAAATGTTCAATACAGAGATTACTGCCGGCGATCCGGTGGTGGCCCTGCAATCGGAGCTTCAGCTGCAAAAGGAAGGGTCAACAGACTTTTCCGTATTTATGGGTATCGAAAGTAAGGAAACGGAAAAACCTTACGAGAGCCTGCAAATAAGCAAATACAAGGACAATGGCTTTGTGGAAGAGAAGCTGCAGGAAGTAAAAGAATACTGGGATCACTACCTCTCGCACGTGAAAGTAAAAACTCCTGACGAAAGCTTCAACCTGATGCTCAATGTATGGAACCAATACCAGTCGGCAGTTACCTTTGATATGGCCCGCAATTCGGGCTATTATCACGGCGGTTTGCTCTTTGGAACAGGTATGCGCGACCAGTTTCAGGACATCCTGGGTATGGTGATCGTAGATCCCAAACGTGTGCGCGATCGTATGCTCAATGCGCTCAGGTTCCAGTTTGCCGATGGTTCTACCCTGCACAACTTTTTTAAGCTCACCGATCATGGCGAGCGTACACACCATTCCGATACCCCCTTGTGGATTCCCTTCGGGTTGGTAGAGTACATCAACGAAACCCACGATTTTGACATCCTTGATGAAGTAGTACCCTTTTATGATGAAGGCAAAGCCACCGTTTACGAGCACATGGTTCTGGCGCTGGATTTTGCCATCAGCGAGTGCTCCGAAAGAGGTCTGCCGCTCATCCGCAAGGGCGACTGGAACGACACGCTGGACCATATCGGACCCAAAGGCAAAGGTGAAACCATTTGGGGAGCATTCTTCCTGTGTTATGTATTGGATAAAACCTTTGAACTTCTCGAACATAGAAAAGACAGTGCCATACGAAACCGCTGGGAAAGAGCCTATGCCCATATCGCTAAAGTTGTGAATGAGATTGCCTGGGATGGCAAGTGGTATGTTCGCGCTTTCCGTGACAATGGACAAGTGGTGGGCTCCGCTGGCATGGAGCAGGGCAAGATATTTCTCAATGCCCAATCATGGTCGGTGATTTCAGGGGTGGCTCATAAGGAGCGGGCCGACAGCGCATTGAAAAGTTGCCTGGAACACCTGGAAAATAAAACCGGGATGCAAATCTGCTGGCCGGCCTACCGAAAAGTGGAAGATAATATCGGGCTGATTTCACGTTGTGTGCCCGGAAAGAAAGAGAATGGCGCCGTATTCAACCATGCTTCCAGTTGGTTTGTGCTGGCCGGAATCATGAATGGGAATGTGGAGGATGCCTGGCGTATCTATAAGAAAATGCTGCCGGTTAATTCTTCTGCTGCAGTAGGCCTCGACAACTATGAAACCGAGCCTTATGTTTATTCAGAATACGTTACCAGCAAGGAGCATGAAACAGAGGGCCAGGCATCGCATTCATGGCTTACCGGCTCATCAGTATGGATGTACCGCATTGGGCTGGACTGGATTCTGGGCTTGCGAACTTCCCTGCTGGGCATTAAAATTGACCCCAATATCCCCAAAGAATGGGATCAGATACAGGTTACAAGAAAGTACCGTGGCAAAACCCTTACGATTTCCATAGATAATACTGCGGGTGTAAACCAGGGGGTAAAAAAACAAACCATCAATGATGAGGATTTTATCGGCGACTGGATTGATGTGGAGAAGTTTGAGGGAGACGAGTTGGAAATAAAAGTCATTATGGGAGAGTAAGACGAAAGCTGAGGGCGATAACCTTAAGTGCCGAGAGCCGGAGGCGATTCGGGAACTGAAGACCGAAGACGGAAGACCGAAGAAGGAAACTGGGTGCGATAGCCCGAAACTTCTGTCTTCGGTCTCCCATCTTAATCAAATAACTCAATAACCGATCAACCCAATGAAAGCACTATTCCTGGGCGATTCTATCACAGAAGGCTTTGATCTGGAGAAATACTTTCCGGGCCGCAGTTTCGTAAATCATGGAATCTCGGGTTTCAGTTCAGCAGAACTTTTGGAAGCCATGCATGAAGGATGGTTTGCAAACCATCCACAATGGGTTTTCCTTTGCATTGGTACCAACGACCTGGCCCGGGATTATCAACAGACCAAAAGCCTGGATAACATTCTGCACCTGGTACACAAAATCAGGCTCTTTTCTCCCCCAGGGGTAAATATCTGTATTGCTTCTTTATTTCCTACCCGCCACAATCCGCCTCGCAAAAATGCCGTGATTGATCAATTGAACCTTGAACTCCACAGGCTTACGCACGATGAAAAAATACATTATTTACACCTCAACCCCTTTTTTAAAGACGACAATGGGCAACTGAAAAGAGAATTTACTGATGATGGGCTGCATCTAAACCAGCTTGCCTATAAACTTTGGGCTGAATTCATTCAACTCCTCACCGGGCCTTTTATGGATAAGTAATAGCAGCAGCCCTCTTACAGGTAACAGCCCTTTTGTTTTCGGTATGTTCATTGAATGAATAAAGCTGGCGATAAGCAGGTTTGATAAGAACTGTTGAATTTGGGTTGAGAATCTGCATTGTTGTTTACCAATGTTCGTTTGCTGATGCTTGTACAAGGGTAGAAAAAGGAATATTAAAAAATTTAATAAAACCTTTGATAAATAAAAAATAATTGCTAACATTGCAATCTATCGCAAGTGAGAAAAACAAAATAATAATACAGATTACAAACCATTTTATAAACCTCAACACAAACAAGCCTATGAAAAAAACTACTATTGCAAGCTTAATGATGCTGATGATGACCCTTAGCATCAGTTTATCTGCCCATGCCAACAACAAGGAGAGTATTTTTGATGATATTACCACAATCCTTGAAAAGAATACCGCACAAGGTAATCTTCCGGCTATTATCGATGATCACGGTGCCAATCGTGGTGCCAGCTTTAACGGTCAATATTTGTTCGTTGCCTCCCGCCAGGGTGGAAATAACATATATTACTGGGATGTAAATGATCCTGACGGTGAACCCCAGCAACTTAATATGACAGATGTGAGCGGCGGTACTTTTACCATCAATGATGTAAAAACCGTCGGCAATCATATTTTTGCCTGCAACATGGTTATGCCTGGAGTGTTTAAGGTATACCACTGGGACGGTATGGATGTCGAGCCCACTGTACTCATTGAATACGATTCAGGTACTGCACGTATAGGTGATGCTATAACTGTAATCGGTAATCCTGACAGTGAGGCTATGATTCTGGCCAGCCGTCATGGAGGGAATAATTACTACGCCTGGTATATGAATGAAGGAGTTCTCGAAAGCGCCGATCCTGAGGTTTTTACTGTTGGTGATCTTGATAACACCAATTTCTCCAGAGTTACTTTTTCTATGGATGAAGAAATGGTTCCGTTCATGAGTGGCCCAGGGGGTCTTGCGTTGTTGGGCGAAACCATTGAAGGTGTTATAACCGTTGAATTATTGGTCGAACAATCTTTTTTCCCGGGATGGCCAATGTATGTAAATGTTTTTGAATACAATGGCGGACGCTACCTTTCCTTTATACATGTTAAAGACAATCCTGCAGAAAATATGCTGTATGTACTGGATATTACCGAAGGGGAAACCACTACAGAAGCGTTGCAACTGCTAAACGATGCTGTATTTGCTGACCGTGTGGTTCATTCCTACGATCTGGGTTCTGTTTCCAATGGCAATGCCAGTGTAGGGTTAGACATTGTAATAGACAATCCTGGTAATCTCTGGCTCATGGGTTATGCCGCCGGAAACGGCTTTGTAGTGCAAAAAGTAGGTGAGGAAGGATATGATGGTCTTCCTTTGCCTTTTGCAGAAACCTTTGACGGCCTGGGAGAAGAAACTCCTGATACATGGCTGCCTGAAGGCTGGCTGAGCGTTGATAACGACGGTGATAACTTCAACTGGTACTGGTCTTCCGGTCCAACTTCTGAACCCAATGGCCAGATGCGCTCTGAATCTGCTTACCAGGATGAAGATAGCAACTGGCAGCCATTAACGCCTGACAACTGGCTTATTACTCCCAAACTTTACCTGAACAACCCGACAGGTGATGAAATTGTACAACTTTCCTTCAAAGTGGGTACGGGTGCTGTTACTCCTGATTTCAAACAGGAAAATTACAGCGTACTGATTTCTGTAACCGATACTGAACCAGGCTCTTTTACCAGCTTGTGGACAGAAACCCTCTCTACTGATTTGCCACAGAATGAACTGCAGCTTCGCACTTTGGATCTTTCAGATTATGCAGGGCAGGATGTGTTCATAGCATTCCGTCATCATGATGTTACCGATATGGATCGTCTGCTGTTAGATGATGTAATGGTAGAAGTGACTACTCCACAGGTAGAGGTTCGTGATCTTACCCTGAATGTGAAAATGAGGGTATGGGCCGAAGAATTTGAAATCTTCAATCCCGAAGCCGATTTTGTAGATGTTGCCGGTACCTTCAACGAGTGGGGCGAAACTCCTCTTATTCTTACGGCACTTGACGACGAGGATTTGACCTATACCATTACCATTCCTGACCTGGAAGTTGGCGAGACCTATAACTTTAAATTCAGAATCAATGGCTCCTGGGATGATGAAACTGCTGAGTTCCCTGGCGGCGGTCCTGAACGTGAGGTGACCATAGCGGAAACGGATAATGAATATACTTACTGGTACAATGACGACATTCCTTCTGTTGTTAATCAATTGGCAGAGGTACAGCTCAATATTTTCCCCAATCCGGCAAAAGATGTCTTTACGGTTACATCGTCTGAAGTGATCCAAAGACTGGTAATCAGTGATATTACAGGACGCATGATCAGCAATATTCCGGTAAATGCACAGGAAAGCCGTATTGATATTTCAGACTTTCTAAATGGAATATATCTCATAGGAGTTTACACCGAAAATGGTGTTACTGTGAATAAACTTCAGATTCAGAAGTAATATTTAGTTTTCTTTTTCATGAAAGAGCACCGGTATTTTTGCTGGTGCTTTTTTTTTTAACTTCGTTTTGTTCCGAAGGATATCTAAGGGCCTCATTCGGCAAAAAATTACTACCTTTCGCCCTTGATTTAATATCTTTACATGTAAGTATATGCGGTATATTTTGCTGTGCATTGCAGTATTTTTCTGTACACTTTTGTTGCCTGCTGTTTATGCTGCAAATGATGATTCTATAGGAATCACAAACCATAAAACCAGCAAAAAGGAAACTGTGGAAAGGGTACTGATTCATTTGAAGAATGTGTCTCAGGGAAGCCAGAATATACCCGGGTCAAATGGTATGGTTTCCCTGGAAAGAAGGCGTTATCGCAATGAAAGCCAAACACTTGATGCCATGGCTGGCTTTTTCGATGTGCCGGTAAATCGTGGATACACTATTACCGGGCGACACCGAACCGCCAATGTTGCTTTTGATAACCCTGTAGAATTATGGGGTATATGGAAAGATATAGAGATTTCCTCTGTTAAAAATGAATTTACCTTCGTAAGGCATATGCCATATTTGCTTGATGTAAGAGCTTCGTATAAAAGAGACAACATCTCAAATCCCTCCTTGCTGGTTGGAGATCAACTGACCCTGGATATTTTCCTGCGCAATCCCTCGGCTGAAGCATACAAAACATCGGTGGTTTTGCTGTTGAGAAACAAAAAAACAGGAGAAGAAACCAGGGTTGAAAAAGATATTGAACTTAAACCCTTTGAAAGAGACAGGCACACCACCATAAGTTTTGTAGCGCAAGCTGCCGGCGAATATCATTTTGCTGCAGGGATTTATCTCGGCCAGCGGATCAATGAATGGACCGATTGCTGGGATTGGTCGGAGAATCCTCTTTTTTATATTACCTCAGAACACCGAACCCTCCAATTTTCAGGTTTTCAATGGGATGTAAAAGCCGGATTTGGTAATCCCGGGGGCAATCTCTGGTCAAACGATACTGCCGATGTATGGGTAGATGAAAAAGGAAGGCTAAACCTTACCCTGTCAAAAAAAGACAATGATCGTTGGTATGCTACTGAGGTAATCTCACAGCAAACATTTGATTACGGTACCTTTACCTTCTATCTTGATGCCGAACCTTCTGAATATGATCCTCATGTTGTTGCAGGCATATTTCTTTACCGGGATGAACTCAATGAGATCGATCTTGAATTTAGCAGATGGGGTGATCATGAAAACTACCAGTTTGGCAACTATGTGCTGCAGCCTGCCGATGAACCGGGTAATCATTTCCGCTTCCCGGTTCTCACTACAGGTACATACACTACCCATCGTATTATTTGGAAACCGGATGAAGTACTTTTCAGCAGTTGGCACGGCCATTGGGATGAAGCACCTGAAGGAAAAATAATTGCCCAATGGCAGTATGCCGGCCAAAACATTCCCGAATCAAATGGGTTAAGATTGTTTTTCAATATCTGGCTTTTCAGAGGTATTGCCCCCAAAACCGACAAAACAGAAAACCTCAGGGTGGTTCGTTTTACCTATGAGCCTCTCAACCCCCAAACCCCCACCGGCAATTGACAGGTGCTGCCCACCGGAGTAATCCCCTCATTTGTAAATAAAATTTGATATATTTAACTGCTGTTAGCGTGTTTGATGGCAAATTACTTTTTAGTTTATTTTTAAACAATCTTAGACCCATACAGGTTATACATCACTATTTCATTAATAATTCATAACCTAAAACACTAAAAATACATTTTATGAAATCAGACCTGGAAATTGCAAAGGAAGCAACCATGAAACCCATCACTGAGATTGCTTCCAAGCTGGGAGTGGAAGAAAATGATTTGCATATGTATGGAAAGTACATTGCCAAACTACCCCTTAAACTGATAGATCAAAGCAAAATCAAAAACAAGAAACTTGTATTGGTAACGGCTATTACTCCTACTCCCGCCGGAGAAGGAAAAACCACTACAAGCATTGGTCTCACCGAAGGTTTGAATAAAATCGGGGTAAAGGCTACGGTGGTAATCCGTGAGCCCTCTCTTGGGCCAGTGTTTGGGATCAAAGGCGGAGCTGCCGGTGGAGGAAAATCGCAGGTATTACCCATGGAAGATATCAACCTGCACTTTACCGGTGATCTTGCTGCCGTTGAAAAAGCTCACAACCTGCTTGCTGCCCTGGTTGACAACCACCTGCAAAGCCGCAGCAATTCCCTCAGGCTTGATCCCCGAAAGATTATCTGGAAACGGGTAATGGATATGAATGAGCGTTCCCTAAGAGATATTGTTATTGGAATGGGAGGGCCAAAACAGGGTATCCCCAGGGAAACGGGTTTTGATATAACTGCTGCTTCTGAGGTTATGGCGGCACTCTGCCTGGCAAAAGATATTGAAGACCTGAAAGAAAAGTTCGGCAACATATTGGTAGGCTATACCTATGATGACGAACCCGTTTATGCGAAGGATCTTAATGCACAGGGTGCCATGGCTGCCCTGATGAAATATGCTATCATGCCCAACCTTGTTCAGACCATCGAAGGCAATCCCGCGATCATTCATGGTGGGCCTTTTGCCAACATCGCCCAGGGTACCAATACACTTATCGCAACAAAAATGGGCCTTTCTCTTTCCGATTATGTAGTAACAGAGGCAGGGTTTGCCTCGGAGCTGGGTGCCGAAAAATTTCTCGATATCAAATGCCAGTACGGAAGCCTCAATCCCAATGCTTCTGTAATTGTGGCTACCATAAGGGCGCTTAAATACCATGGTGGTGCCAAGCTGCCAACCCTTAGCGAACCCAATACCTCTGCGCTTGAAAAAGGTTTGCCCAATCTTGAGAAGCACATCGAAAATATTAAACATTTCAATATCAATCCCGTGGTGGCTATCAACAAGTTCGCCACCGATAGCGATGATGAAATAAGAATTGTGCGCGAAAAATGTGAAGAACTTGGTGTTAGGGTTGCTTTGTGCGAGGGCTGGGAAAAAGGCGGTGAAGGCACAATCGAACTGGCTAAACTGGTTTACGAAGCTGCCGAAAGCTGCACTACCTGTTTCAAGCCCCTGTATGACTTCAACTGGGATATTGAGAAGAAACTTCATACCATTGCCACCAAACTCTATGGCGCTGATCATGTGGAATATACGGTAAAAGCAAAACAACAGATTACTATGTTTGAAAAAATTGGCCTGGATAAACTTCCCGTTTGTGTTGCCAAAACACAGAAGTCCCTTTCCGACGACCAATACAAGCTGGGACGGCCCAAGAATTTTACCGTCAAAATAAGGGAATTTGAAGTAGCTGCAGGGGCAGGTTTCCTCATCCCCATTGCAGGTACAATAATGCGTATGCCTGGTTTGCCTTCCCTGCCATCTGCCGAAAAAATTGATATCGACAATGACGGGAATATTACAGGATTGTTCTGATGGAATAGCGGCAAACATGCTTAAGAAATGTTGATGTTTAACATGAAAACCCGGGGATAAGCACCCCGGGTTTTTTATGCGATTGCCGTGTGGGGTGTTTTCACTAAATTAGCGGGTCCTTTAAAATCTCCTGACCCTTGAGACATATCCTTTTGCCCATAATTCTGCTTGCTGTCCTGTTTGGTTTCGCAGAAGTGCCTCCTCATCCTGAGCGCGACTACAGGATCCCTGCAGGAGTTAATTTACAGCAACTGGATACCTTAAGCATCATAGAGGAAAGTTTTGCCATTTTTGGCCCTGACAGCCTGCCTCTCAATCCGGCATTTTACCAGGTAGACTATGTTGCTGCCACCCTGCAACTGAAAATCCCTGAGTTTTGGCAGCAAGACTCCCTGAGGGTAACCTACAGGGTTTGGCCTGTAAACTTTTCAGCGCCTTTTTTCCTCCGCGATACTACTTTGATCAGGCTGCCCGGGCCTGGAGAAGATTCGTTTTTTGTGCCGGTAGATAATTCTTTCCCGGAACAGGGCCTTCTTAAGTTTGAGGGATTGGAAAGCAGTGGCAGCATTACCCGTGGTCTAACCCTGGGAAACCGGCAGGACCCCACACTCAATTCTGCCATGAACCTGCGTCTTACAGGTAAACTTACTGACGATATTGATATTGTTTCCGTGATCTCCGACCAGAACATACCATTTCAGCCTGATGGAACCACGCAACAGTTGCAGGATTTCGACCGGGTTTTCATACGGCTGGATGGATATGGTGCTTCTCTCACAGCTGGTGATTTTGAATTAGAACGACCCGATGCTCACTTTTTGCAGGTTAGTCGTAAAGCAAGAGGGGCAATGTTTGGCTATGAAGGGATGGAAAGTGATACAACCGTTTTGGGAGGTGGTCGTATTGTTACCACCGTTGCCGGAGCTATTGCCAGGGGTAAATATGCCCGTAACCAAATCCAGGGAGTAGAAGGCAATCAGGGTCCTTACCGGCTTACGGGCAACGATAATGAGACTTTTATCCTGGTACTCGCAGGAACCGAGCGGGTTTTTATCGATGGCAGACCCCTGCAAAGAGGTATGGACAGAGATTACATAATCGACTATAATACGGCAGAATTGACTTTTATGCCTTCTGTACTGATTACACGCAACAGCCGTATCGTGGTGGAATTTGAATACGCTGAGCGCAATTATGCCCGTTCAATGATTTTTGCCGGCACCGGGATACATTATGAAAAGACCTCTTTCAGGCTCAATTTTTTTTCTGAGCAGGACCACCCCAATCAACCCTTATTCCAGGAAATCACCAGCGGGCAACGCAACCTTATGGCGGCTGTTGGCGACAGCATTCACAAAGCTTTTGACTGGAACTACGACAGTACCGGATTTTTCAACGACAGGGTAATGTACCGTCTTACTGACTCATTGGGGTTCGATACAGTATTTGTGTTTTCAACTGATCCTGAGCAGGCCGTTTACGAGGTCGGATTCAGTTATGTGGGAGAGAATAAGGGAAACTACCGGCAAATCTCATCTGCAGCCAATGGTAGGGTATTTGAATGGGTAGCGCCGCAAAATGGCATTCCTCAGGCCACCCACGAACCCATCATTCAACTGGTTACCCCGGGAAAGCAACAAATGCTTACCCTTGGTGGCAATATAAGTCTGTCAGAGCGGATAAAGGCTGGTTGGGAATACGCGCTTACCAACCGCGATATAAACCTGTTTTCTGATCTGCATAAAGATAATAACCTGGGTCATGCTTTGCGCCTGTTGCTAAGCAGGGAAAAACCTTTGTCTGCCCAACAGCAAGAGGGGTGGACACTTTCAGGCAGTTTATCCTATGAACTTGCTGATAAAAACTTCAAGCCCGTAGAACGATACCGGGCGGTAGAATTTGAACGCGACTGGAACCTTGACGGTATAATGCAGCAAAATGCAGAACACCTGACGGATGTCACAATACTCATTCAAAATCCTTCGGTGGGAGTGGCAAGGTATTCTTTAAGGGCTTTTCTCAGGGGAGAAGCATACAATGGTATGATCAACAGCCTGGAAAGCCGCTTGAGGTCAGGTGCCAACAGGATAGAGTATGAGGGGAGTCTGCTGAACAGTTCAGGTCAACGCCGATCAGATTTCTATCGCCATCGTGCAGGATATACCCGCGATTTGAGCTGGACAAGGGCTGGTTTTGAACATCAGATGGAAAACAACCGGATTTTGCAAACCGGATCCGACACCCTTTCACAAGCCAGTCAGTACTTCAGCCAGTGGGAATTTTTCCTGGCCCAACCCGATGAAGCCACCAATGAGTACCGGCTTTTTTATCGCATGCGCGAAGATGGTTTCCCCTTTGGTAATGCGTTGCTTACTGCTTCACGATCGTATGATTACGGCTGGCGTCACCAATTTCGCAACAATACCGATCAACGATTTGGATGGCAGGTCATCTACCGCCAACTGGAGGTGGAAAGGGCAAGGTTCCCCGATGAGCAAGGGGAAAAGACACTCAATGCCAGGTTTGATTATTTCTCGCGGTGGGCCAATGGTGTAATAACCTCCGGCCTTTTTTATGAAGCCACCAGCGGCAGAGAGCGAAAACTGGATTATATCTACGCAGAAGTCCCTGCCGGGCAAGGGGCTTACATCTGGAATGATTATAACGAAAATGGTATAATGGAGCTGGATGAATTTGAAATTTCGCCCTATCCTGAAGAGGCAAACTTCATAAGGATCTTTATTCCCACAGATCAGTTTGTACCGGTCTATTCCACAGCCATAAGCCATAGCATCAACTTTGATCCTGCCGTAATATGGCGCGACCAAACCGGTTGGCGTAAATTTGTTTCACGCTTTTCCAACAGGCTAAGCTACCGGATTAACAACAAGCGGGAGGGAAGCCTTGAAGCTGAAAACTTCAATCCTTTCGTTGGCAATGTGCAGGATACCTTGTTGATGAGTCTCAGATCGGTAGTAAGAAACTCTTTGTTCTTCAACCGTACACATCCTGCCTTTAGCATGGAATGGACCTACCAGGATAATAAAAATAAAAACCTGCTGAGCAATGGGTTTGAAACCCGGGTAATACACTCACATTCGTTGCGACCACGCTGGAACCTGAGCCGGATGGTGGCCCTTCATGGCAATGGCGAATGGGGTGAAAAAAGCAGTGAATCTGAATTCTTTGTGCGGCGCAATTATTTCATCCGCTATTACCAGGCAGAACCCACCCTGATCTACCAGCCAGCCAGCAATTATCGAATCTCAAGTACTTATACCTATAAGCAACAGCAAAATACATTGGGAGTAGAGACTGCGCTTATCCACCGTACTTCCCTTGAAGTTCGGCTGAGTTTCCCGGCCCGGGGAACACTACAGACCAGGTACCAGTTATCATTAATTGATTTTGAGGGTGATATAAATTCTCCTGCTGCCTTCGAAATGTTGCAAGGGTTGCGTTCGGGCACCAACCACCTGTGGAATATCAACTGGCAGCACAACCTCAATGCTTACCTGCAGATAAGCCTGCAGTACAATGGCCGAAAACCCACTGATGTACCTGCCATACATACAGGAACAGTACAACTCAGGGCAATGTTCTGATCCGGGTGGCAAATGCCTGCCGGTGGCTTTTACAGGTAATTTTTATGATGCAAAATGGGTAAAATTGAATATTGTTTTTACTTTTGCATGCATAGCATATATCAAAACAACGCCCTTACATTCAAAACACACAGCTTATGCTCAATCTTATACTTTTTGGCCCTCCGGGGGCAGGAAAGGGAACGCAGTCGGATCTGCTGATGAAGCACTACAATTTAACGTATATCTCTACCGGCGAAGCCCTTCGCAATGAGTTGAAAGCCAACACCCCCCTGGGTCAGCAAGCCCGCAAGATTATTGAGTCGGGTGGGCTGGTAGACGATGAGATCATTGTGCAGATCATTGGAAACGCCATTCAGGCCGATAAAAACAGCGATGGATTCCTGTTCGACGGCTTCCCCCGTACCTATGTGCAGGCTTATATCCTCGATGGCTTATTTACCAGCCTGCAAACCTCCCTGAGCAAGATCATCATTATCGATATTTCGGATGAGGAATGTATGAAAAGGCTTTTGCAACGATCCAAAGAGCAAAGCCGAAGTGACGATAATGAAGCCGTGATCCAGAGAAGACTGCAGGAGTACCATGAAAAAACCCTTCCCCTGCTGGAGTTTTACAAGGATACGGATAAACTGGTGAAGGTAAACGGATTGGGTACTACCGAGGAAGTTTTTGATCGTATCAACCATCATGTTGTAGAAGAGATCAACAGTAAACCCGTTAATATCATGGTATATGGATTTCCGGGTTCAGGAAAGACCACCCAGGCCAAAAAGCTTGCCGATGATTTTAACCTTACTTACATTTCAACCAGCGAATTGCTGAAAGCAGAAGCTGAAACCAATTCCAACCTGGCAGAGCAGATCAAACCCTATTTGGCCAAAGGGTTGCTTGTACCCGATGAAATTGTCATCAGGCTGATTGAGAAAAAGCTCCGTAAATCGGATGGTGCAAACCGGGGATATGTTTTTAAAGGATATCCGCGCACCCTGGTCCAGGCTTACATTCTCGACGGCATCATGAAAAAGAAAAACTGTGCCATTAACTGTGTGATCAATTTACAGGTGCCTCAGCTGGAATTGGTGAAGAGGCTTGATGCCCGCAGCAAAACCGCCGACAAGATGCCTTATGATACCAGCGCAGCAACCATAGTAGCCAGGCTTGAAGAGCATGCCCAGCGCAATGATTCTATTGTTAATTATTACCGCAACAATAAAATTCTGGTGGATGTGGATGGTACCGGCGGCAGAGAGGAGGTTTACAGCAGGATCAGTGACCACGTGCAAAGGGCCATTAGGAATCTCAGGTAGGTGATGACCAGGGATGGAGATATTCATTTTTTATTGGAAATATTGTAAAATTATATTGTATTGCCACACCGGTAAAATCTAATCATTACCACTATTCTAAAAAAGTAGGGGTTTTAAAGCAAGTAATATCATGAATCTTACATCCTTCAGACTGATCAACAATGTAATCGGGTGGTTGCTGTTTCTTGGGGCAACCATTGTTTTTATGATGACCATGGAACCTACTGCCAGTTTCTGGGATTGCAGCGAGCGTCTTGCCTGTGCGTATAAACTTCAGGTGATGCACCCCCCCGGGGCACCTCTATACCAGATGTTAGGGCGAATGTTTTCTCTGTTGGCCCTGGGAGATGTGAGCCGGGTTGCCTTTTGGATCAATGCCATGTCGGCAGTTGCCGGAGGTCTTACCGTAATGTTGCTTTTCCGTACCATTGTTATGCTGGGACACCGGCTTACAAAATCAGTTGCAGACGCTGCCAGCCCTTCCACCTGGGCAGTGTGGGGCGCAGGTATTGTGGGTGGCCTGGTGCTTACCTTCAGTGATTCTTTCTGGTTTACAGCTGTTGAAGCAGAAGTGTATGTATCGTCCCTTTTTCTTACGGCGTTTGTTTTCTGGGCAATTTTAAAATGGGAAGCTACCGAGCATGAACCCGACTCTCTCAAATGGCTGGTGCTGATTGCATTTATTATCGGCCTTTCCATTGGTGTGCATATGCTCAATCTGCTGGCTATCCCTGCCATCGTTTTTGTATACTATTTCAAAAAGTTTGAAACTACCCGCAAGGGAATCATCATAACAGGGATCATTGCCATTGCCTTACTTGGTTTTATACAGAATGTCTTTATCCCGGGTGTACTTACTCTTGACTGGTGGTTTGAACGGTTCTTTGTCAACTCATTGGGATTGCCATTTCATGTAGGAACAGTATTCTATTTCGTTGTCATTATTGGTGCTATTGTTTTCGGATTGTATTATACCCATAAAAAGAACAAGGTTATCCTTAATACTATCATACTGGCATTTACCTTTATTCTTATCGGATATACTTCCTTTCTTATGCTGGTGATCCGTTCCAACGCTCATGTTCCTATCAATGAAAATGCTCCCAAAGATGCTCTGGCACTTAAGGCATACCTTGGTCGTGAACAGTATGGTGCATGGCCTTTGCTTTACGGGCCTTACTACAATGCACCCATTGAAGATGTTATAGAAACCAGGTCGATATGGCGTAAGGATGAGGAGCATGGGAAATATGTTGTAACCCGGAAAGCTATTGATTATGAATATAACCCGGAGTTTACTACCATTTTTCCCCGCATGTGGAGCAACAGGAGTGCCAGCCATGTGAGTACCTATGAAAGATGGGGCAGGGTAGAAGGCCGGCCAGTGAGGGTGCAGAACCGTGATGGAAGCACAGAGGTGATCAACAAACCTACCTTTGGCGAAAATTTACGCTTTTTCTTTTCTTACCAATTCCAGTTTATGTATATGCGCTATTTGATGTGGAATTTCTCAGGGCGGCAAAACGATATACAGGGGCATGGCGATCCTGACAAAGGCAACTGGATGAGTGGCATAAAGCCTGTTGATGAGTTTTTTCATGGCTCACAGGAAAATCTACCTTCGTCAATCACCCAAAATCCCGGACACAGTAAATACTATCTGCTGCCCTTCATACTGGGTATTGCCGGCCTGGTGTTCCAGATACGGAGAAACCCAAAGGATGCCCTGGTAGTGGGTTTATTGTTTTTCATGACGGGTATTGCCATCATTATTTACCTGAACCAAACCTGGCAGCCACGGGAAAGAGATTATTCATACATAGGTTCTTTTTATGCTTTTTCTATATGGGTTGGATTGGGAGTATTGTATCTTTCAGAATTGCTGCGTAAAAAACTTCCGGGTAAACTACCTGCAATTATTGCCACGGTAGCCTGCCTGGCAGTACCCGCCGTAATGGCACAACAAAACTGGAATAACCATGACCGCTCCGACAGGTATGTAACCCGCGATGTGGCTTTCAATTACCTTGAAACATGCGATGAGGATGCCGTGATCTTTACCCTGGGTGACAATGATACCTTCCCGTTATGGTATGCCCAGGAAGTGGAAGGTGTGCGTACTGACGTGAAGGTGGCCAATGTAAGCCTGATGAATGCCGATTGGTATATTGATGGAATGATGCGGCGCAAAACCTACGAAGCCGATCCTGTACCTTTTACCATGGAACCCCGGCAATACCGCGATGGTACACGAGACGTACTTTATGTATTGGAAGACCCGCGTCTGGAGGGGCAATACGTAAACCTGCGAAGTGTTATGAATTTTATCACCAGCGACGAGAACAAGCGCCGTATCGGTCAATCGACAGATAACTTCTTTCCTACCCGTCGTTTTCGCATTCCTGTGGACAAGGAGAAGGTAATCGCCAATGGTACGGTTGCCCCTGAAGATGCTCATCTTATCGTGGATGCCATAGAATGGGAATTTCCCAATACGGCAATTTCAAAAAACCACCTGATGATGCTCGATTTCCTTGCTACCAACAACTGGGAACGGCCCGTTTATTTTGCCATTACCACCGGCCCCGAAGCGTATATCGGCCTTGAGGAGTATTTTCAGCTTGATGGGTTGGCCTATCGCCTGGTACCCATAAAAACACCTGTTGCCGAGCGAGCTGAGCCCGGCCGTATCAACACTGACGTTCTGTACGACAATCTTATGAACCAGTTTGTATGGGGGAATATGAACGATCCCTCGGTATATCTGAATGAGGATCATATACGCTTGAGCACGGGTTTTAGAAACGTTTTCAGAAGGCTTGCCGAAGCTCTTCTCGAAGAGGAAGAACCCGAAAGGGCAGTAGCTGTGCTTGACAGGGCAATGGAAGTAATGCCAGGGCATAATGTACCCTATGATTATTTCTCCATGCTTATTGGCGAGACCTACTATTTTGCCGATGCAGTAGAAAAAGGGAATGTAATCTTTGAAGAGCTCGTGAAAACTGAAGAAGAAAACCTTCGCTGGTATTTTTCATTCTCTGGTCAGGAGGCTTCCCTGCTTGAAGGTTCCATGCAGGAATCGCTCATCATTCTTCAGCGCATCAGTCAACTTGCAAAACTTAAGGAGCAGGAGGATTTGGCACAAAAAGCCGATGAGGTATTTAATAGATACTATGAAACGTATATGAACGCAATTTAGCCGGGTATCGCTATCCAGCTTTTATTCCGGCAGGACAGCTTTCTTGTGGGTTGATAAGTAGAGAGTTAACACCTAAAGGTTTGTTAAAAACCAAGTGTCCTACTTGAGTGGGGTGAAGCAAGCATATTTTCTTATTATCTTCGCAGGCTGTAAAAATGTCGCTTCCTGCCGGATAGCGCGTCTAATTATCACCAACGCAATAATTCAATGGACTTTCGATCGTACAAAGCTGTTAACAACCTTCTGGGCTGGTTGATGTTTCTTGCGGCCACCACAGTGTTTATGCTTACCCTTGAACCCACAGCAAGCTTCTGGGATGCAGGTGAGCGTCTATCCGCCGCTTATAAACTACAGGTAATGCATCCTCCGGGGGCTCCCCTTTACCAGATGATGGCCCGAATGTTCTCATTGCTTGCCATGGGTGATGTTACCCGGGTGGCATACTGGATCAATGCAATGTCGGCAGTAGCCGGTGGTTTGTCAGTGATGTTTCTTTTCTGGACAATTGGAATGCTGGGACACCGCATCCTTAAGGCAACCGGAGAGCCTTTCAGCGCCAAAACCTGGGCTGTTTGGGGTGCCGGTATTGTAGGAGGACTTACCCTTACCTTTAGCGATTCATTCTGGTTTACAGCTGTGGAAGCTGAAGTTTATATCACTTCATTGTTTCTTACAACATTTGTATTCTGGTCCATATTGAAATGGGAAGCCACCGAACATGAACCTGATTCTCTCAAGTGGCTGGTGTTGATCGCTTTCATCATCGGGTTGTCAATAGGAGTACACATGCTCAATTTGCTGGCACTTCCTGCCATTGTTTTTGTTTACTACTTTAAGAAGTTCAAATCCACACCCAGGGGTATAATTATAACAGGAATTGTAGCAGTGCTTTTGCTTGGGTTTTTACAAAATGTTTTTATACCCGGCGTGCTTACTCTCGACTGGTGGTTTGAGCGTTTCTTTGTGAATTCACTGGGTTTGCCATTTCATACCGGAACCCTGTTTTACTTCATTTTTATTATTTCGCTGATCATTTTTGGTCTTTATTACACGCACAAAAAGAATAAGGTTATTCTCAATACCATCATTCTGGCTTTTATGTTTATCCTTATCGGGTATACCTCTTTTCTCATGCTGGTGGTGCGTTCCAATGCACATGTACCCATCAATGAAAATGCGCCCCAGGATGCATTATCATTAAAAGCTTACCTGGGCAGGGAGCAATATGGTAGCTGGCCTTTGTTGCATGGTCCATACTACAATGCCCCTGTTGTAGATATAGAAGATGGTAACCCGGTTTGGCGCAAAGACGAAGAAGCCGGGAAGTATGTAATCAGTAACCGTAACCTGGGAACAGTTCCCGTATATAATCCCGAATTCACTACTATTTTTCCCCGTATGTGGAGCAATCGTTCGCATCATGTGCGGGCCTACGAAAGCTGGGGTAAGGTAGAAGGACGGCCTGTTAGGGTTGAACGACGCGATGGAAGTATAGAGACCATCAATAAGCCTACTTTTGCCGAGAATCTCAGGTTCTTCTTCAGCTACCAGTTGGGGCACATGTACATGAGATACCTGATGTGGAATTTCTCCGGACGCCAGAATGATCTGCAGGGCCATGGTGAACCCCACAGGGGAAACTGGATGACAGGAATAAAACCCCTTGACGAAGTATTCCTTGGTCCACAGGACAATTTACCGGAAAGTATCGCTTCCAATCGCGGACACAGCAAATACTTCCTTCTTCCTTTTATTTTGGGTATAATCGGGCTGGTTTACCAGGCCAAAAGAAAACCTGATGATGCAATTGTTACCGGGTTGTTATTTTTCATGACCGGGATCGCTATCATTATCTATCTCAATCAATGGCCCTTTCAGCCACGTGAAAGGGATTACTCCTACATTGGTTCCTTCTACGCTTTTTCCATATGGGTAGGACTGGGTACGCTGGCATTCATTGAATTTTTACAGAAAAAGCTCGGAGGTAAATATTCTGCCATTGCAGGTACTGCACTTTGCGTATTATTGGTACCCACCATTATGGCTGCTGAAAACTGGAACAACCACGATCGGTCAAACCGTTATCTTACAAGGGATGTTGCCATCAATTACCTGGAATCCTGCGCTCCCAATGCAATTATTTTCACCATGGGCGACAACGATACTTTTCCTCTGTGGTATGCACAGGAGGTAGAAGGGGTTCGCACAGACATAAAGGTGGTAAATCTAAGTCTTTTAAGTACCGACTGGTACATTGATGGTATGATGCGTCGTAAATTTTACGAAGCCGAACCTGTTCCCTTCAGTCTTGAACCGGATCAGTACAAGGATGGCACCCGTGATTTCCTGTATTTCAGGGAAGACCCACGGTTGGAAGACCAGTACATCAACCTCAGCAGTATCATTAATTTTATTTCTAATGACAACAACCGCATTCGCGTGGGCAACACCATGGAGAACTATTTCCCCACCCGCAATTTTCGCTTGCCGGTTGATTCGGCCACTGTGGTAAACAATGGCACTGTAGCCCCCGAAGATGCAGATCTTATTGTTGATGCCGTTGAGTGGACATTCCCCAATACCGGGGGTGGTATTTACAAAAACAACCTGATGGTACTTGATTTCCTGGCTGCCAATAACTGGGAACGACCCGTTTACTTTGCCATTACCACAGGCTCTGAAGCCTACATCGGGCTCGAAGATTATTTCCAATTGGAGGGAATGGCCTACAGGCTGGTTCCTGTTAAAACCACACGTTCACCCGAAGGATTTACAGGAAGAATCAATACGGATATCCTGTATAACAATATCATGAACAAATTCCAGTGGGGAAATATAGACGATCCTGCAGTATATCTGAGTGAAGATCATAGACGACTTACGGTGAACTTCAGAAGTATTATTTACAGGCTTGCCAATGCTTTGGTAGATGAAGGTAAGCACGAAAAAGCCATTGAAGTGCTTGATTATGCAGAACAGATCATACCAATGGATAATGTTCCGCCAGATTACTTCAACATGATGATGGGTGAAACCTACTACCGGGCAGGGGCATTCGAAAAAGGAAATGAGATTTTCGAGAAAATCATAAGCTGGGAGGAGCAAAATCTGGCGTGGTATTTTTCATTCCCAGAGAGACGTATAAGAGTTATGGAAGGAAGTATGCAGGAATCGCTGGGAATTATACAACGCATCAACCACGTGTCAGACCAGCAGGAACAAACCGAGATGGCTGAATTGTCGGGTGATATTTTTGATCACTATTACCAGCTGTACACAAACATTTTCTGATATTTACAAGGGCATTGACAACAACGGGTAAAGGAAAAAGGCTGCCAAAACAGTTTTTTTGCGTAATAGCCTAAAGTTCAGAACATTTTTTGCATTGTTATAAAAATGTATTAACTTTGCTCCATAATTTGCAAAAGCATCTTATCCAGGGGACCTAAAGTCCCCTGTTTTATTGGATATAATATTGTTTATTTTTAAGCCAGCTCCCTTCTTTTTTACCCGATATTGCTCAGGAACAGGTGTTTAGGTGTGGTATAACAGGGTTGGTGCAGGTTTGCCAGGGGTGATAAAAAGGATGCAAATTTGGACTATAAAAATAAATACGGGCTTTTGTGGTTCCAACAAAAATAAAGGCAACTATTAATGATCAATAAAGAAAAATTAAAAGACATTATTGAGGAGTATCTCAAAAACTCTCAGTTGTTTTTGGTTGAACTCAAGGTAGGTTCCGGCAACCAGATACATGTTTTTTTGGATGGAGACGAAGGAGTACCCATTAGTTCGTGCATTGAAATCAGCCGGCATATTGAATCTTTCTTTGACAGAGATGAAGAAGATTTTGAACTGGAAGTTTCTTCGGTTGGTGTTTCAAGACCACTGATCATGCCCCGCCAGTTTAAAAAAAATATAGGGCGCGAAATTGTTTTTCTTGACCCCGAAGGAAAAAAGGTACATGCCAAACTGCTCGATGCCGACGATACAAGCGTTACCATAGAAAAACAAGTAAAAAAGAAAAGCAAAAAAGACAAGAATATACAACCCGAAGATCCTGTGCAAAAATTGAATTATAATGATATCAGGGATGCCATCGTACAGGTTTCATTCAAAAATAAGCAATAAACGTAAGAAAAAACTATTATCTGATTTAATTAAGACTGGCAAATGGAAAGTATAAATTTGGTTGAATCGTTTTCCGAATTCAAAGAATTAAAAAACATTGATCGCCCCACATTGATGCTAATCGTGGAAGATGTGTTTCGCAACATGCTGCTGAAAAAGTACGGATCGGCTGACAATTTTGATATCATTGTAAATATCGACAAGGGCGACCTGGAAGTATGGCGCAATCGGGTTATTGTTGAAGATGGTGCGGTAGAAGACCCCAACCAGGAAATTGAATATTCGGAAGCCATCAGGATTGAGCCTGATTTTGAAATTGGTGAAGATGTATCGGAGCCGGTAAAGATGTCGGATTTTGGCCGTCGCGAAATTCTTGCTATCAGGCAAAACCTTGCCACTAAGGTGCTTGAGCTGGAGAAAGACTCTATTTATAAAAAATACCAGGAACGTGTAGGCGAGCTGATTACAGCAGAAGTATACCAGGTATGGAAAAAAGAATTGCTGGCACTTGACGATGAAGGAATTGAACTTATCCTTCCCAAAACCGAACAGATCCCTTCTGACCGATTCCACAAAGGAGATACCGTAAGAGCTGTTGTTGCTCGGGTAGAGATCAAAAACAACAATCCGCTCATCATCCTCTCGCGCACTTCCAATGTGTTTCTCGAGCGACTTTTCGAACAGGAGGTACCCGAGGTTCACGACGGCCTTATTACCATCAAGAAGATTGTAAGAGCACCCGGCGAAAGGGCAAAAGTAGCCGTAGAGTCTTATGATGACCGTATCGATCCCGTTGGCGCCTGCGTAGGTATGAAAGGCTCGAGGATACATGGTATTGTGAGAGAACTTCGCAACGAAAACATCGATGTGATTAACTATACTACCAATCCTAATCTTTACATCGCAAGAGCATTG
This sequence comes from uncultured Bacteroidales bacterium, assembly GCA_964453995.1. GTDB lineage: Bacteria > Bacteroidota > Bacteroidia > Bacteroidales > UBA7960 > SKVR01. The sequence goes on from CAYVQC010000041.1 coordinate 42,188, forward strand.
AGTCCTGCAAAGATTACCTCTATCAATATCGACGAAGCAGGTAAAAGAGCAGAGGTGTTCCTTAAGCCCGACCAGGTTTCTATGGCCATTGGTAAAGGCGGGTATAATATTAAACTTGCCGGTAGCCTTACCGGATACGAGATCGACGTGTACCGCGATACCGATCAGGATTCGGAAGATGTAGACATCCAGGAATTTGCAGATGAGATCGAACAGTG
>CAYVQC010000042.1:0-40440 GCA_964453995.1 uncultured Bacteroidales bacterium
GATAAATACAACTGAAAAAAATGAACGCATTGTTTACCTATACAAGCTACTATTACTTTTACTACTACGGTAAAAGCGGGGCTAAGGTATAAGCAAAACGTGCGGACAATTATAAAGACTGACACATACTAACCGGAAGCCCCCTCGAAAAGAAGGGGCTTTTTTGTTAGCTTAAAATTTTTAAATAAAAGACAAATGCAAAGATTCATAAACTCAAACGGATATTACTTCTATTATTTTTATGCTCTGCCACCCCAGGGACCAATAGAGGTATAGTTTGATGAAAAGATGATCAACACCAAAGGGTTCCGGAAAAAGGGGCCCTTTTTTTTTGAAGAAATATAAACTGTAATAGACATAATTAAATTAGAAAAACAATGCACGTAACCATTATCGGAACAGGACTTATCGGATGCTCACTGGGTATGGCACTCAGAAGGGCAGGACATCATGTAACAGGGGTAGATCATAATTCCCTTCATCTTGAACAGGCACATTCCCGCGGTGGCATAGATGATGCATTGCCAATGGAAGAGGCGCTCAAGCTTACACAGCTTGTGGTGTTGTGTGTGCCGGTAGATACAATTGCGGGCATGTTACCTGGCCTTCTCGACCAGTTGTCTCCCCATACGGTTGTGATGGATTTGGGTAGTACGAAAGCTGATATCTGTAATGCCGTTGAAGATCATAGTAACCGTAAGGCTTTTGTAGCTGTTCATCCCATGGCAGGGGTGGAGCACTCAGGTCCGCTGGCAGCACATATCGATCTTTTTCTGCATGCGCGGGTGATCATCTGTAATGCACATCAATCTTCTACAGATGCTCTCAACCGGGTGTTAAGTGTTTTACAGGAATTAAAAATGAAGGTAATCTTCATGGATGCCGATCATCACGATAGGCAACTGGCCCTGGTTTCTCATCTGCCTCAGTTTATTGCTTATGCCCTTTCTTCCATGGATGAGTTTGCTAACCCGGATTTTAAAGAATGGACCGAGCTGGGTGGCGGGGGATTACAATCTTCCATCAGGTTGGGAAAGAGTGACGCCAATATGTGGATTCCTGTTTTTCAGCAAAATAAGGAAAATCTCCTTCAGATTATTGATCGCTATATGCAGCAGCTATCCACCATGAAAGATATGGTACTCAACAATGATAAGCCCGGAATGCAGCAACTCATCCTCAATGCCAATACCAATTACGAGAAGCTTAATTACAGCAACAACATTCCCAGGGCCAGTATCCCCGAAAAAAATACGCCACAGGTTTTTTATTCCTGATTTAATACCTAACAGGCAGAGTGATGTCCTCCATGCTATTTTTCAAAAAGAAACAACGGAAAAAAATACCAACCCATTCAAACAAAGAAACGATGAAAAAGAAAGAAACGATCAACCAACAGGCCGCTTCTGCGGAAGCCGGTATTTTAGAACGACGAAAACCCCTGGTCATAGCCGGGCCGTGTAGTGCCGAAACCCGCGACCAGGTATTGGCCACTGCTTCTGCCCTGGCACTTGACGACCGGGTAGATTTTTTCAGGGCAGGAATATGGAAACCAAGAACCAATCCGGGTTCTTTCCAGGGAGTAGGCGCAGAAGGGCTTAGTTGGTTGCGGGAGGTTAAGCAGCGTACCGGCCTCAAAGTGACCACCGAGGTGGGATCGCCCAAACATGTAGAGGAAGCGCTGAAAAATGGCGTAGATATGTTATGGATAGGTGCCCGTACCGTCAGCAACCCATTTGTGATCCAGGATATTGCCGATGCCCTTGGGGGAGTGGATATCCCCGTTTTAATAAAGAATCCCCTCAGCCCCGATATCGACCTATGGGAGGGTGCTATCAACAGGATGCTCAAATCGGGCGTTCGGCAAACCGGGGCCATCCATAGGGGCTTCTTTTGGTGGGGTAAATCCAGCATGCGCAATCAACCCTTCTGGCACATCCCCATGGAATTGCGGCGTCGCATGCCGCAACTGCCCATATTGTGCGATCCCAGCCACATTGGAGGAAAGAGAAGCCTTGTGGCACTTCTTGCCCAGCGGGCCATGGAACACCAGTTTTCGGGCCTGATGATAGAAGTGCATCCCGATCCTGACAGCGCATGGAGCGATGCCATGCAGCAGATTACTCCGCAATCCTTCAGGCAGCTGATGGATGAACTTTTTGGCGAAAACCTGGTACCCTCACCAACGGAATTGCTCGATGAACTTCGTGCAGAGGTGGATACCATGGACGAAATGCTCGTTTGGGCCCTTTCCATAAGAATGGAACTGGCAGGGAAAATTGCCAGGGTGAAAAAGGATGCGGGGATGGAATCGCTGCAAAACGGCCGGTGGAACCAGGTTTTGGGAAGGGTAAAGATGTTGGCAAAACAATCGGATATTGACCCACGATTTATTGAAGATCTCTACAATATCATTCACCATCAGTCACTCAACCTGCAAAACAACCTTCTTCATGCCAATGGCGCGAAAATAAAAAAAGAACCTAACTTTGTTCTTTAACCCGCAAGTAAGCTGCTATGGAGAAAATAACCATTCAGGGGAGAAACAACTCTTCTGTGATTGTGGTGGGGGAAAGCCTCCGTAATCTGAGTGCATATATCCCTCAAAATAATGTATTTCTTATCACTGACACGCATGTTGCCGCTCATTATAATAAGTGGTTTCCCGATTTTCCTGTTTATGTCATCACCCCAGGGGAGGCTTCCAAAGACCTTAAGGAATTGGCTTCCATTTTTGAATGGCTGCTGCTCAATGGTGCCGATCGCAGCAGCTTTATTGTAGGCATTGGTGGGGGAGTGGTTTGCGATATTGCCGGCTTTGTTGCTTCAACCTTCATGAGGGGGATACCTTTCGGATTTGTGGCCAGCTCGCTGCTGGCCCAGGTGGATGCCAGCGTGGGCGGAAAAAACGGCGTCAACCTCAAAGGATATAAAAACATCATCGGAACATTTACGCAACCTCATTTTGTATTGTGCGATACGGGTATGCTGCATACCTTGCCTGAAGAAGAGTTTCGAAATGGCATGGCGGAGGTGATCAAGCATGCACTGATCAGCGACCGGGAGAAGTTTGAATGGTTGCAAAGAAACCGCAATACTGTTTTGCAGCGCAATGAGAGCGCCATAAACTATATTGTCAGCCGTTCGGTAAAGATCAAAGCCGCGGTGGTACAAGCAGATGAATTGGAAAAGGGGCAACGCAGGTTGCTCAATTTCGGGCATACCTGGGGGCATGCTATCGAAAAGGTCAGCAAGATCCCTCACGGGCAGGCTGTGGCAGCAGGAATGGTTTTCGCAGCAAGCCTTTCGGTACAGCAGGAACATCTCCATCACGATGAAAGGGAGGCCATCATGAACCTGATCAATGATTATGGATTGCCTGTGGTGGTAGAATTGGATCCGGAAAAAGTTTTTGATGCCATGCTAAAGGACAAAAAGCGGGAGCGGCAAACCATGCATTTTGTGTTGCTGCAAGCCATAGGAGAAGCTTTTGTAAAGGAAATTGATCTGGAAGTATTGAAGGAATTTGCCTTATGAAAAAAACAATTAATATCAATAAAATTGAAGGTAGCTTAAGGGCACCTGCATCCAAGAGTGTGGCACAGCGTGCTCTGGCCATTGCATCGCTGGCACACGGGCAATCGCGTATTATGCATGTGGGAGATTCGGATGACGTAATAGCAGCAATAGGTGTGATACAGGCATTGGGCGCCCGGGTGCAAAAAGTTGATGATACTGTGGTGGTGGAAGGTGGTATTACGGTTCCCCGGCAGGTGCTCCATTGTGGAGAGTCAGGTTTGGGAATAAGGATGTTTGCTGCCGTTGCTGCCACAATGAATGGTGAGGTAGTACTCACCGGCAGCGGATCTCTTTCAGGCCGTCCCATGGACATGATTGTAAGATCATTGCTTGCAGCAGGTGTTGACTGTTCCTCTCAAAACGGCTTTGTACCGGTAAGGGTAAATGGACCCATCCCCGGGGGAAAAGTTGAGGTGGACGGTTCGGTGAGCTCCCAGGTACTTACCGGTTTGCTCATTGCTGCACCTTATGCCGGTAAACCAGTCGAAATCTATGTGCAGGATTTGAAAAGCCGTCCTTATGTGGACATTACCACACGAATGATGCAGGATTTTGGTGTAGCGACACAAAATGAAAATTATGAGATCTTCCGTATACCCGCACCGGCATATTACGCAGGCCGCGATTATGTGGTGGAAGGCGACTGGAGTGGTGCTGCATTTTGGCTGGTGGCTGCCGCCATGGCGGGATCCATTAAACTTGATAACCTTGATGTAAGTTCCCCACAGGCCGACAAAGCCATTCTTGAAGCTTTGCAATTGTGTGGTGCACAGGTAATTGTAAAAGGCAAACAGGTTGAAGTACACAAAGCTCCTCTGAAAGGGTTTACTTTTGATGCCACACATTGCCCCGATCTGTTTCCTCCACTGGTGGCTCTCGCTTCGTCATGTGAGGGAAAAACAATGATCAAAGGAGTGGGGCGGTTGAGGGTAAAGGAGAGCGACAGGGCTTTGGCATTAAAGACAGAGTTTGGCAAGATGGGAATGGACATCGTTCTTGAGGACGATATGATGATCATCAGCGGTGCCCCGCTGAAAGGGGCAGAAGTACATTCCCACCACGACCACCGCATTGCCATGGCCGCTGCCATTGCATCACTCAATAGCCTGGGACCAGTGGTAATCCAACATGCACAGGCCGTTGCCAAGTCTTATCCAGCATTCTACGAACATCTGGACAAGGTATGTGTTTGAATTGACAGGCTTGAGCAAAATCGAAAGGGTACTTTTATCCTGCTCAATTATTGTCAGCTCCGTAATATCTGTCTGATTGTGCCATCGGATTCTGAAGCTACCCAAGCATGCGCATGATAACAAAAGGGTATTGGCTGTTTACAGTTTTGCATGCTCTGTTAATAATGAATTAATGACATAAGATAATTGTAACAAACTATGAACACATTCGGAAGAATTTTCCGCATTCACATTTTCGGAGAATCCCATGGGGCAGGGGTGGGAATCACCATTGATGGTTGCCCTGCCGGTCTTCCTCTTACGGAAGAAGACTTTTCCACAGATTTGAACCGGCGCAAGCCAGGTGCCCGGGGCACAACGCCACGCAAAGAAGACGATCTCCCAGAGCTTGTATCAGGTTGCTTCAGAGGGCATACCACCGGAGCGCCTCTTACAGTGCTGTTTCGCAATACCAACATCCGGTCAGCCGATTACGACAACCTGGTAAAGACCCCAAGGCCGGGGCATTCAGACTTTGTGGCATGGAAAAAATTTGCCGGTTTCAATGATCACCGCGGTGGAGGGCATTTTTCCGGTAGACTCACTTTGGCTCTGGTAGCAGCAGGTGTAATCGCTAAAAAGCTGATCCATCCGGTGGGTATCCGGGCGGAAGTGATCAGCGCCGGTGGTCGTGAGGATATTCAACAGGCGGTTGCTGAAGCCCTTGAACAGGGGGACTCATTGGGAGGACTGGTGCAATGCAGGGCAGAGAATATTCCCCTTGGGTGGGGCGAACCCTTCTTCGATGCCGTAGAATCAGTAATCAGCCATCTTGCTTTTGCGGTGCCTGCCATTAAAGGAATAGAGTTTGGGTCAGGTTTCGGGGCAGCATCCATGAAAGGAAGCCAGCACAATGATCCTATCCTCGATGATTCGGGAAAAACAGCTTCCAATAATGCAGGTGGTATTACCGGGGGATTGACAAACGGAAACGAACTGGTATTCAGGGTAGCTGTAAAACCCACTTCCAGCATTTCCAAAGAACAAAAAACATGGAGCATAGAAACAGGAAAAACAGAAACCTTGCAGGTGAAAGGAAGACACGATGCCTGTATTGCGCTCAGGGTTCCGGTGGTGATTGAGGCCATTACAGCCATTGCACTGGCCGATCTGAAAATGCTTCACAAAGCATCAGGAATTGTTTCTGCAGAATAAATCCTGGATGAAAGAATCATCCCAATAAATAATCCAATGCAATTAAATAACAAAATATGATCTTTATTTTTTTGCTGCAGTTTTTAGAAAAGCACTAATTTTGCCCAACTAAAAACCAAAAAAGTTAGATTGAAAATATGGAAAAGATTAAATGTTTGATTTTAGGCTCAGGACCAGCGGGATATACTGCAGCAATTTATGCTGCCAGGGCCGATCTGAAACCAGTAATGTATCAGGGTCTTCAACCCGGTGGCCAGCTTACCATTACCACAGAAGTGGAAAACTATCCCGGTTATCCTAATGGTGTTCAGGGACCGGAGATGATGGAAGATTTCAAGAAACAGGCTGAACGTTTTGGAACCGATGTAAGATGGGGTATAGCCACAGCGGTAGATCTGTCGCAGAGACCCTTCAAAGTAACCATTGATGAAAAAACGGAGGTTTTGGCGGAAACACTGATTATTTCAACAGGTGCAACCGCTAAATGGCTGGGATTGGAATCGGAACAGAAGTTCAATGGCTTTGGGGTGTCAGCTTGTGCCACCTGCGATGGATTCTTTTTCAAAGGGCAGGATGTAGCTGTAGTGGGTGGTGGAGATACCGCCTGCGAAGAGGCTTCCTATCTTTCCAAGCTTTGCAGGAAGGTATATCTGATTCATCGCCGTGATGAACTAAGAGCATCTAAGGCTATGCAATACAGGGTAATGAAAGCACCCAATATTGAGATCGTCTGGAATCATGTTCCCAAAGAAATAGTGGGAGAAAATACCGTTAACGGAGTGATTTTGGAAAACACCATTACAGGGGAAGAAAAAAAACTTGATATAGAAGGATTTTTTGTTGCCATAGGACATAAGCCTAACTCAGAAATTTTCAAAGACCAGCTTGAAATGGATGCCAATGGCTACCTCATTACCAAGGCGGACTCTACACAAACAAAGGTTCCCGGAGTATTTGCCTGTGGCGACGTGCAAGACCATGTATATCGGCAGGCCGTGACTGCTGCCGGTACAGGCTGTATGGCTGCTATCGAGGCCGAAAGGTTCCTTGCCGATCTGGATTAGCATCACGGGTTCGTAAAATCATCCTGAACAGGCTGTTCAAAATATGAGATTTTTGGACAGCCTGTTGTGTTTTTTTCGCCGGGGATAATGTAACTTTGATGGGCTAATTAGAATTTTTATTTATAAAACTAATGTCATTTAGCCGAAAAGGAAATTGACAAAAACATCGGTAATTGGGAAAAAAATCAGATATTTGAGTGGGTAAACCCGCTGGCATTATCGCTTTATTATCGTTTTGGCCCAGGTTTCCAGTATGTATGGTTTTGATTCCGGTAACTCTGCTTCCACTACCATATATTTACCTTTTTGAATGAGAAACAAATAATTGTTGTCAAGTGAATATATTTGCGGTACTTTCTTTTATTTCCTCGGTATTGTTTTTCCAGGCAGGAGTATATTCACTTTATAAAGACCGGAAAACCTTAGCAGGAATTAGCCTTGCCCTGCTTGCTTTTCTTTTTGCCATTTATGGCATCACCTATTTTTTATTTTTCAACGCCCAAAGTAAAGAGCAGGTATACCTTTATGACCGGATAGCTTCCGTTGGATGGGTATTCTTTCCTGTGGTTACCGTTTGGTTTGCTGTTTCCGTAACAAAATCACACAACAGGGTCATACAGGCAATTATTTGGTTTTTTCTTATTCCTTTAAGTTTGTATTCTTTTTATGTCGCCCTTACCGATCTGGAGTCGGTTAAGCTGTTTTACAACTTTGAAGGAAATTGGTACTACACCCCCTATGATAATACCATCAGTTATTATTTGTTTGTATTGTACTTGATGGTCAGTGTGTTATTGGTATATTTTGTGCTTATCGGCTGGTATTTTATGGGCGAAAGTAACCGGGAAAAGTACCAGGCCAGGGTATTGCTGATCAGTGTCAGTTTGTTTTTTATTTTGTCCTTTTTATCCAATCTGATATTTCCCTACATTCAGGCGAAGATATTACCGGCATTGGCACCTGTAAATGCACTCATCCTTATTGGAGGAGCCATGTATGCGTATCATTTTGTACCCTCCTCTCCCATTACTTCTGACACCATTTACAATCTTGTTATTCATCATGTAAAAGAGTTCCTTTTCATCGCCGACCGAAATGGGAAAATATATATGGCCAACCAATATACGCTCAGTACTCTGAAATACAATGCTTACGAGATGACAAGAAAGGAATGGACCGATCTTTTCAGCGAACCCGAGCGTATTGGTGATGTAATGAAAACCATGGGAAGGAGAAATGTATCAAGGCAGTTTCGCATGGAGATCATTGGCAAGGATAAGCAGAGATTACCCGTATTATTTTATATCATAAAAATCCAGGATCAGTTCAACCGGGTGCAGGGATACGTATACAGTTGCATTGATTACAGGCAAAAACTTAAGCTTAAAGAAGAGATCGCAGAACGGGTAAGGGCAGAAAAAAACCTCTCTCAGATACGCAAAGAGCTGGAACTGCTTGTCAAAAAAAGAACTCAGGAATTGCAGGAAGCCAATCTTAAACTTCAACAGGAAGTAATAGAGAGAAGAAGTGCCGAAGAACAAATTAAGGCTGACCTGAATGAAAAAATTGTATTGGTACAGGAAGTGCATCACAGGGTGAAGAACAATATACAGATGATTATCTCACTGGTAAATATGCTTTGCAGCCACCCTAAAATTGATACAGATGCATCAGATAAACTGAGGGATCTTGCAGAAAAGATCAGGTATATTTCCCGAATACATGAAGACTTTTATTCCTCACCAAATCTTTCAAATATTGCTTTCTCCAAATACCTTAAAAAATCTATTGGTGAGTTGTACAGTAATTTTGGCAGAAGAAAGGATATTGTTTTTAAACTGAACCTGGCCGACATAAAACTGGACATCAGCCAGGCCATCCCATTGGGGATCGTTTTTAATGAGTTACTGGTTAATTCTCTCGTTTATGCCTTCGATGGCGGAACAGAAAACCCCGAAAAAAGCATCATCAGTGTTGAATTTTACAAAAACAACGGCCAGTATTCTCTTGTGGTAAGCGATAATGGCAAAGGGTTGCCTTTACCATTTAAAGAAATTAAAAACCAGAAAATCGGCCTTCAGTTGATACAGGTGCTTACCCAGGAGCATTTAAGGGGTAAACTTTTTCACTACGGACAACAGGGTACAACATTTATAATCCGGTTTAACTAAATATATTCAGAAGCATTATTTGATGTCATGAACGCATTAACCCTCATATCTATTTTTCTTTTTCTGATTTATTTTCAGGCTGGATTATACGTCTTGTCCAGAAGTGTTTCCACAAGGCTTAACCAGTGGTTCTTTTTACTGAGCTTTAGTTTTGCTGTTTGGTCATTCGGATACATTTTTGTCTATTCTGCCACAGAACCCCAAACAGCCCGGATATGGGATACTGTGGCTTCATTTGGCTATTGTATGTTTCCTGCATTTATGGTCGCTTTTAAAATCAGATTGTGTAACTGCTACGAGTACCGAAAAGAGGTAAAGATTATTATTATTGCCCTTATACTCTGGGGAGCTTATTTTTTTGCTGCCAACCTTACAGGCGACTGGCAATCAGCGCAGATTTACAAAGCCAATGGATACTGGAGGTTTGTCCATGATGTTAATGTTTTTTATTATCCATTATTCTATACCTATCTTTTGGTATGCACCCTCATTACCTTCTTCTTTCTTATCAGGTGGCGAATGATAACAAAAGACCATCTTGATAAGCTACAATTTAACCTTTATTTTTACCCCTTACTTATATTTCTTGTTCTTGGTACTGTTGTGGATGTTATTTTCCCTATGATCCGGCATGATAATGTTCCCAATATGGGGCATATATCCTCCTTGCCCTGGATTGCCGGAATCACATACGCCATGATCCGCTACCAATTGATGGGAACAAATATTAATGTAATGGTTTCAGATCAAATTATCAGGCAGGTTAGAGAAGTTATACTATTCGTTGATAATTCAAACCGTATCATCAGAACCAATCAGTACACAGAAAAATTGCTGGGATTGGGTGAAAGGGGCAGTACGCTTGAAGGGAGAGAGATACACCACTTTTTTGAAAACAAAGTTTTGCTCAACGGTTATCTTAAGCGAACCCAGCAAAAAGAGCAGCTTGGACCTATGGTACTGACACTGATTGATAGTGCTCAGAATCAGATTGAAACCAGCCTCTATTTCAAATCCATAAAAGATCGCTTCAATGATGTGAAAGGTTACATTATTTATGGACATGACAATCGGGAAGCCATTAATTTGCAAAAAGAAATTCTTGTACGTCAGCATGCCGAGAAAAATCTCCGGGCAATCAGTGAAGTCCTGGAAACACGTGTAAAGGAAAGAACCGCTGAGCTGACAAAATCCTACAAGGAACTGCAGGTTAAGATGACCGAAAGGGTGAAGGTAGAAGAGCAGATCAAGGCTGATATTGCCGAAAAGGAAGTATTAATTAATGAGATCCATAATAGGGTAAAAAACAATATGGACATCATTATCTCGCTTATTAATGCAAATGATAAGGAAAATCTTACCCCTGCAGCCTCAAAAAAGTTTAAGGAGCTGGCCAGGAGAGTAAAAAGCCTGCTCCTTGTGCATAATCATCTGTATTTGTCCATCAGTTATTCTGATGTGGATTTTTCAGGATTTATTAAAATTTTGAGTGAAGAACTGCTTGTGTTTTATCGCAGAAAAGATAAAGTAGAAATAAAACTTGATGTGTCAGATGTGTTTCTGGACGTGGATTATGCTATCCCGATGGCATTGATAACCAATGAACTGATATCTAACTCTCTACAACATGCATTTTCTGATTACTATATAAAAAAGCACAAGGACAAAAAGCATATGCTCAATGTTCGTTACACTGCTGAAAACAATAACTATGAATTAAGTATTGCAGACAATGGTAAGGGCTTGCCCGCCGGGTTTGATATTTCATCACTCAGTACCAATGGGCTGCCCCTTACGGAGATCTTGGTTAATGATCAGATCAATGGCAAACTGGAGGTTTTTTCTTCTTCGGATGGAACCATGTTTAAAATTACCTTTTATGCCAACAAATAGAATGAATCGGGGTTATTAGTTATGGGCGTAAAATCCTGCCAGGTAGTAAATCTCCTGACCATATCCTGAAAATTATAACCGTTGATATGTAAAATGCATTACTATGAAAAGAGAAATTTTAATTGATTGGGTTTCAGATCTTGAGTTTAAAGGCGAAGTGGATGGGCACGAAATTACCATAGATGGTCCACCCGAAAGCGGTGGAAAAAACAAGGGCATGCGGCCAAAGCCGCTTGTAATGCTGGGGCTGGCAGGTTGCACTGGTATGGATGTTATTTCTATTCTCAAGAAAATGAAAGTACCTGTAGAAGGAATGTCTATCAAAGTGGAAGGGAATATTCAGGATGATCTTCCTAAGGCTTTTGAGGGGATGCATGTAATTTATACATTCAAAGGGAAGAACCTGCCCGAAGATAAACTTGCCCGTGCAGTTGAATTATCAAAAGATAAGTATTGCGGTGTAAGTGCAACCCTGCAAAAAGTTATTCCGATAACCTATGAGATCAGGACCGAGTAGCGGCCTAAACAAAGGAAAAATCGACACAGCAGGCTATTTCCCCTTTCTTACAAGACTGTGACCTATGGCACATTGAAGGCATTTTTTGGGGGTACAATAATATTTTTTTAATTCGAGCAATGCCTGACTCTCGCCGGCATTTTGCGGCACTATGCCCACATTCGTCCATTGGCTGATTATACTGTTTTTCTCTGCAGGCAGCCCGGTAATCAAAGAAAGAGCCTGTTCCTGGATTTCGGGTTTCATGGCAACCTTGCCATAAATGAACTGAAGAGGAATGATGGTATTGATCACAATGTTTTCTATGGCTGATATTCCCACATTTTTAGGCTTTTTCCTGGTAGGCTTATCAAACCTGTAATGATCCAACCAATAGGGCGAACACTCACTATCGAAAAGCTCCCTTATTTCATGCCATGTATTTATCCCGGTTACTTTGCTGAAAAGATTTCTTGACTTGTAAATCAGTTTTGCAAATTGTGCGATCCGGATGGTGGGAAAATTAGGGGGGCGAAGCTTGCCAAACTTCCATAAGGAGGGATCGATGGGCTCCAGATTGTATTTGTGCCTGAAAAAATTGTATTCACGTTGTAGAAGCGATGGATATGCATCATTGAATGAGCCCTCCAGCATCCCTGCCTGTCCAAACAAAATTGCCTCCAAAGTGGTAAGATCATCTTTGTGCCTGGCAAGAATACGATAATCGGTTTTTTGTGCCAGCAAAGCAAAAGGGCTTGCATTGATCTTAAAGCCGAAATTCCTTGCCAGGAAATAGTAAAACGTTCGATCCCAGCTGTGCTCAAAATAATTGTAGAATTGCAATATTTCCCCGGATTTATTCTCCAGTCGTTCTACCAGCAACCGATTCAACCAGTTGGAAACAATGAAGCGATCGGCCTCATGAATAAACTTCTCACATGGAATCCAGCTCTTGGATTGCATTATTCTTTCATAATTGTGCAAAAGTGCAGCATCGAAATATTTTTTCACTTCCAATACAGGAATTTTATTGCCAGCTCTGTCCACTATTTCCCCGTCGTGATGCATAACAACATGCAGGATAATATTCTGGTAAGCTTCATCATTCTGGTGTCCATGCCTGTACCAATCGCTGCTGTTAATGTGTATTTCAACGTTTCCCGCCCACACTGTGTCACCTAGTTTTATTTTTGCCGCAGAGAAATCGGGGCCTGAGTCATAATTGGGAAATCCGGTATGTACAATTTCCAGCGGAATGTTTGCAGTAGTATGTAAATCTGTTGTATTAAACAGTTTGTATTTCCAAAGAAAATGTATAAAGTCTTCTTTCATGGATCAAATATTTAACATTGGTAACTTTCTCTGAAAGTAAGGTATGTAGAGGGTAACGATCAATCCTGAATCCAGCATTGAAATAAACAGTTAAAATGAATAAGAACTACTGGTTTTTATTGGGCCTTCAAAGGCTTTCTTTATTGAAAAATTATGCTTAAATTTAAACCAAAATTGTTACTTTTGTGCAACAGATCATCTTTATTTTTTGATCAATGGAATATACACCTCTTGTTTTAGAAGGAATTGAGAATAAGGTTAAGAAGTTGCTATATAACCATAATCAATTGGTAGAAGAAAATAAGAGGCTGTCCCTGATGAATGAGGGCCTGGAAACGGAAGTCGTTCATTTAAAATCAAGGATCGCTGAACTTGAGAATGATCTGAACAGGTTAAAAGTTGCTAAGTTTATTTCAGGCGAAGATACCTTCCAGGCTCGCCAACAGGTAAACGAGCTGCTGCGGGAAATAGACAAGTGTTATTCACTTTTAAACAGGTAGGCCGCAAACGAATTTTGATGAACGAACAACATATTTCAGTAATAATTGCCGACAGGCCGTATCGCCTTAAAGTTGGCAGTGAAAAAGAAGAACAACAGTGCAGAAAAGCAAAAGATCTTATCAATACCAAAATGAAAGATTATGCCAACAGTTTTGCCTTTAGAGACAAACAGGACCTTCTGGCTATGGTGGCATTGCAATTTGCTGTTGATGTTGTCAAATCAGAAGAAACAGAGCATTTCAGCCAGCAGGTTGGAGAAAAATTATCTCAAATCGATAAACTGCTCAACGACTATCTGAATAAATAAGAAATAAATTCGCTCTTTGAAAGATATTTATGCTATACCCGCATTAATTCAATACACGTTTTTGAAACTCAACATTTTAAACTTTTGAGGAATTAGCTCGGTGAATTAAAAACAGGCCTCAACTGCAATGATTTTTCATTGCAGTATCGCGAATGCGATCAGTGGACGTTTGAGATTTACCGGCCTCCTCATCCATGTATAATTGGGGTTTCATACAAACCTCTGAATTAATTGCGGGTTTTTTTTTTAATTTTATGCTCAATAATTAACCCTAACCAAATAAGAAAATGGATATAATAATTTATATTGCTATTGCGCTGGTATCTGTGGGGCTTGGAATTTTAGCCTCGGCTACTTTCCTGCGAAAGACCCTGGAGAAAAAGAGCCAACAGATACTAAAAGACGCCAGGTCAGAAGCTGAGGTCATCAAAAAAGAAAAAATACTTCAGGCAAAGGAGAAATTTTTACAACTCAAATCGGATCATGAAAAATACGTTTCTTCCAAGAACAGCGAAATTGTTGCCAGCGAGAACCGTATCAAACAAAAGGAATCACACCTTAACCAAAAGCTCGAGGAATTAAACCGCAAACAAAAGGAAACTTCATTAATCCAGGAACAGCTAGAACAACAAATTGAACTCAGCAAAAGAAAACAGGCCGACCTGGAAAGAGTTTACAAGCAACAGCTCGAACAACTGGAATCTATAAGTGGCATGTCTGCCGAGGAAGCCAAAACACAACTGGTAGAAACCCTGAAAGATGAAGCCAAGTCTGATGCCCAAACCTATATCAAAGACATTATGGAAGAAGCCAGGCTTACCTCTGCCAAGGAAGCCCGGAAAATTGTTGTACAATCCATTCAACGCACTGCTACCGAAGTAGCTATTGAAAACTCAGTATCCGTTTTCCCCATCGAGAATGACGAGATCAAAGGACGCGTTATTGGCAGGGAAGGTCGCAATATCAGAGCCCTGGAAGCCGCTACCGGAGTCGAAATAATTGTAGATGACACCCCGGAAGCCATTATCCTTAGTGGCTTTGATCCTGTACGACGCGAAATCGCACGTTTGTCGCTGCATAAACTGGTAACTGATGGCAGAATTCACCCTGCACGCATCGAGGAAGTAGTGGCAAAAACCAAGAAACAGATAGACCAGGAAATTATGGAAATTGGTAAGCGCACTACCATTGACCTGGGAATCCATAATATGCATCATGAGCTCATTCGGCTTGTAGGGAAAATGAAATACAGGTCATCTTACGGCCAAAACCTTTTGCAGCACTCACGCGAAGTGGCTAACCTGGCAGCTACCATGGCTGCCGAGTTGGGTCTTAATCCTAAACTGGCAAAAAGAGCAGCTCTGTTGCACGATATTGGCAAGGTTCCCGATAATGAACCCGATTTGCCACACGCAATCCTGGGAATGAAACTTGCCGAAAAATACAAGGAAAAACCCGAAGTTTGTAATGCGATAGGTTCTCACCACGAGGAAGTGGAAATGGATAACCTGATTTCTCCCATCATACAGGTGTGCGATGCTATTTCAGGTGCCAGGCCGGGCGCAAGACGCGAAGTGGTTGAATCTTACATCAAAAGGCTCAACGATCTGGAAGAACTGGCACTTTCCTATCCCGGTGTGGTAAAAACCTATGCCATCCAGGCCGGTCGTGAACTCAGAGTAATTGTGGGAAGCGACAAGATTACCGATAAAGAAGCTGAACAGATCTCATATGATCTTTCCAAAAAGATTCAAACTGAAATGACCTATCCGGGTCAGATCAAAATTACAGTGATCAGGGAAACCCGCGCAGTGGCTTTCGCCAAGTAAACCCCGGCAGGGCTCCCACACTATTTTGTCCGCTTTGACGGGATGATTGCAGGATACTGCTTAGATGTATCCTCCTGGCAATCACCGGCAAGGCGGACTTTTTTTTGTATGAAACACCTGTTAAAAATTTCCAATTCCTCATCCCATTATAAACTTTAGTCAACACTGAAATGTTTTTCACTGTGTTTTAAGCAACTGATTGCGCGCATCCGCAATGTTTTAATTTACAGGTATTTTCTAATTTGTATTTACAAAAACTCCATTTATGAAGAACATACAGAAAGTATTTCTTATTGGTATAATGGCTTTCTGGTTATCCTCTTTCTCTCTCCAGGCAGGCTCTGATATTACTGTATATAATTTTGATGAATTCAGCCATTGGCTGCACAAGGAAACCGATTCAGTTTACGTAGTCAACTTCTGGGCCACCTGGTGTGCTCCCTGTGTAAAAGAAATTCCTGATTTTGAAAAACTCTATGCTACCTATAAAAACCAAAAAGTAAAAGTGCTTTTTGTAAGCCTGGATTTTCCCAATCAACTGGAAAGCAGGGTAATCCCGTTTATTGAACGGATGAACATGCAGGCCCGGGTTGTTTTACTTGATGATACACGGGCCAACCAATGGATTCCTAAAGTAGATGAAGACTGGTCGGGAGCCATTCCGGCCACACTGATTTACTCTAAAGATTTCAGAGAATTCTTTGCCAAAGAACTTACATTCGATCAACTGGAAGAAATTGTCAAACCATTAATCAAATAAATTGTAACAAAACCCTTACTGCTATGAAAAAATTTGCTCTTGCCTTAACAGCTTTATTCTTTAGTGTGGGATTATATGCCCAGGGCTACGAAATCGGTGATAAAGTGGAAGATTTCCGACTGCTTGGTGTCGACGGTAATTATGTGTCTATGGCCGATTACCCCGATACAGAAGGTTTTATTGTTATTTTTTCCTGCAATCATTGCCCCTACGTGGTTGCCTATGAAGACAGAATGATAGAACTGCACAATACCTTTGCTCCTCAAGGTTTCCCGGTAATAGCCATCAATCCTAATGATACCATTGCACAACCCCAGGATTCTTATTCACTTATGAAAGTGAGAGCCGAGGAAAAAGGTTTTCCGTTTCCTTATGTAATCGACGCTGATCAAACCGTTTATCCTAAGTTTGGTGCTACCCGTACACCTCATGTGTTTTTGCTCAAAAGAGATGGTGAAGACCTCAGAGTTGCGTACATAGGAGCCATTGACGACAATTACCGTGATGCTTCACAAGTAGAGGAAAGATTTCTTGCCAATGCTATTAATGCCGTACAAAATGACAAAACACCCGATCCGGCAGTAACCAGGGCAATTGGTTGTACAATTAAAACAAGATAAATTTTTTTGATCTTCGCTGAACAAAATATCCTCTTTAAACATTGGTTGAATGAGTAGATTAAATTTTTGTTTTGGTAAATAATTTGTTGTATTGGTGTTTTATTGTTGGTATTTATACCAGTAAATGAAAAGAGGCCTGAAATCCAGGCCTCTTTTACTTTATATCGCTTTCAGGTACTTTTAGTTTTCACGCATCACAAACTCATCATATTCCAGCTCAAAGCGCAGTTTATGTTTTGATTCTTCCACGGCCAGGTTGTTAAAAACGGCTTTTATTTCGGGGTTTTCCGTTCTGTTGGCCAGGTTGGTGTATAATTTAAAAGCTGCCTTTTCTTTTTTCATGGCCAACACCAGTGCTTCAGCGTAGTCCATGTTGGGCGATGGCTTTACATTAACTACATAATCAGATATTTGCAGATCCTGTACGGTTTCATCGGTCAGGTCAAAGAGTCTTTCATCTTTGATCTTTTGCAGGCGGGCTTTGTGGCCAACTTCTTCCCTGGCAAACTGAAGAAATGTTTCCTGCATTTCTTTGTTCTTCATTGTGGCAGCCAGTTGATTATAGAAATCAACGGCCTCCTGCTCCGATTTCATGGCGAAATCGAGCACCTGGTCAATGGTTTTGAATTTTTCCATGGCAGTTATTTTTTTTTGTAATGATTTGCAATTAAAAACTATTTGCGCCGTATAGATGATCGCATCCGTTTTCAAATAACCTTAAATAGTTGTCATTAGCAGTATATATCAGCTTGCGACTGATATCCTGGGATGGAAGCTTCTGGAGGATACCGGCCACTTCCAGCATTACATCTGCCGGCGATTCATAGTCATTTTTAACCTTCAGCAATTTACAGAGAGCATTTAGCTGGTGGAAGGAATTCATTTCCACAGGACCCTCATATGTAATGCCAAATTGTTGAATGAACTTTTGTGTATTGGTAAAACTTCCGCCTGATTCAAAGGGGAGGGTTGCCGGGAGTACCAGGTGGGCCATCTGGGCTGTTTCGCTCATAAAATAGTCTTGTACCATACTGAATCCCGCTTTCTCAAACCAGGCTTTCGCCCTGTTTTTGTCTGTTGCCGTACCCACAGGATCTTCACCAAAAACGAACATATTCCTGACCTTGCCCTGTTCCAGCAGCTGCATAGGGCTATGCTGCGGTGTTTTTGGCAGATGATCCATCGTCCAGGCCTGTTTTAATATAGCAGAGATGTTTTCATCTTCTAATGGCCTGCCTCCCGGGGCAAGCGAAGCACAAGCCCCCATATCAAAGATGCCCTGTGCATTGTTTTTTTCCTTCAATGCAATGAGGCCCGATGCTGTTTTCCCTATTTTTCCCGTGATCAGGGCAAGATTGCGCAGCTCGGTACAGGTGTGCGAAGAAAGATTTTTTTCGGCATACACAATTACCGAATGTTGCTCCACATTATACTCGAAGGCAAATTCAGCAATTGATTCGGGAGTCAGGCCGCTGGCTTTCACCAGGGCATCATAGTCTTCTGCCAGTAGGTTGATTTTGTAGTCTTCAAATTGGGGGCAGTGGGCATCGAGATATACCCTGTTCTCCAGGCCCTGGCTAAGGATATAATGGTTTACAGCTTTTACAAAATGATAGGCTGAGGCTATTCTGAGTACATGGTCTGCTTTGTGCTCCATGCTGCTACGTTGCTTTTCGGTAATTACCGTAAGAGGGATATTGTTGCTAAAGCAGCTGTTATAGACCCAAAAGCCGGCAACACCGTTTTCCTCATTGATCTCACTTCCCAGCAGATATATTCTCCCAGCCCCGGAGAGATGATCAAAAGGTACATTCTCCTCTGCACCGGGCATGTAGCCGGCTCCGCGGTCTATGTAATGGAAACTGGAGATGTTGTGGGTTAAAACGCCTGCACGTGCTATTTTCTGAATAAGGTAGATTTCTTCATTGGTTAGCCTGGCCCCGGCAAAAAAGGCATTTTCATCAGGTTTTACCTCCCGGATTTTTTCTGCTATCAGATTGAAAGCCTCATCAAAAGAGATTGCGCGGTATTGATTGTTTTCGCGAAGCATTGGCTTTACGATCCTCTCCCTGTCGTTGAGATATTTATAACCAAACCGTGGGAAGCGGCAAATATTTCCATCCTTATTGATGAGGCCCTGGCTGCCGGTTACTCTTGTAACAAAACCTGTTTTGTGGTGGTATTGCACCTCACAACCGACAGAGCAATAATTGCATACCGAAGTAAAACTTTCCAGTGCCAGGGGGCCGGCTTTAAAAGGCACATTTTCGGTGATAGCGCCGGTGGGGCATGTAGAAATGCACATGCCGCACGATTCGCAGTTAGTATCGCTGAGGTGATTGCCCAGGCTGGGCGCTACATACGTATCGAAGCCCCTGTTTACCAGCCCAAGGGCATTTGCGCCTACCACTTCTTTGCATATTCGCACGCAACGGCCGCAAAGGATACATTTGTTGTTGTCAATTTCAATGTGGGGATGTGAGAAATCCACATGGAACTTCTGGTAATGCCCACCAAAGCGCTTCTGTTCTGCCTGGTATTGGGTGGAATACTTTTTCAGATCGCACATGTAATATTCAGAGCAGCCGCACTCCAGGCAGCGGAGGGTTTCATTGATGGCTTGTTCTGGAGTGTAGCCTTTCTCTACCTCATCGAAATTCATACGGGAGGCGGGATCCAGGGTGGGCATTTCTTCCCTGGTTTGTTTTTCATAAAAAGATTGGTAGTCCTCTTCTTTTTGCAACTGGAAAGCATCCTTTCTGCTGATGAATTCGTAGTCGGGTGGTGTTACGGGTTCTTTGTGCAGATACTTATTGCAGCTTTGGGCCGCCAGACGCCCTTGTGCAATGGCTTCAATAAGTGTGGCGGGTCCGGTAACACCATCGCCACAGGCAAATACGCTTTCAATAGATGTTTGCAGGGTTTTAGGGTTGGCATCGATGTCGCCCCATTTGTTCAGCACCAGTTCTTTATCTGCGTGCTTATTGATGTCGTCAATGAAGTTAACATTGGTTTTCTGTCCTATGGCAGCCAGGATATAATCGAGCTCAATGTCGAATTCCGATCCTTCAACTTTAACGGGTCTTCTTCGGCCTGATGCGTCGGGTTCGCCAAGCTTCATCTTATAGCATGTAAGAGATTTGAGATTACCGTTTTCGTCTTTGTTTACCCTGGCCGGTGCAGTAAGGAAGGAGTATTTGATCCCTTCCAGTTTTGATTCATGGATCTCAATGGGATTGGCAGGCATCTCCTTTTCAGTGCGGCGGTACAGTACGGTCACATCTGTTGAGCCGCAGCGCATGGCTGTACGACAGCAGTCCATAGCTGTATTTCCACCCCCGATCACACCTACTTTCTTTCCTGTGAAGTCATATTTCTGACCGGTCATTTCCATGTTGCGCAAAAAATCTATCCCTGAGAAAATGTTGCCGGCATCGTCATTTTCGCAGCCAATGCCTGTTCCGTTTTGTGAGCCGATTCCCAGGACTACAGCATCAAAATTTTCCTTCAGGCTTTTGTAGGAAAGGTTATCTCCCAGTTTCTGATGGTAATGGATTTGCACTCCCAGGGCGGTGATTCCTTCCACTTCTTTGTCGATAATATCATTGGGAAGGCGATAGGGGGGGATACCGTAGCGCAGCATACCTCCCGGGTGGGGGCTTGCTTCAAATATTTCGGCATGATGCCCTTCGCAGGCAAGGAAGTAGGCAGCGCTAAGTCCACCGGGTCCTGCGCCAATAATGGCGACTTTTTTCCCCGTGGCAGGTTTTACCTCCGGCATGAAGCGATCTTCAGAGGCAAGGTCGATATCGGAGGTATAGCGCTTGAGATAGTCAATTCCTACACCGATACCTTCCACCAGGTTTCTTCGGCAGGCCACCTCGCAGGGGCGCACGCATACCCGGCCGCAAATGGCTGGCAACGGGTTGGTTTTTTTTATCAGGCCTGTGGCTTCCCGGTGCTTACCCTGATTGATCAGGGCAATGTATCCCTGCACATCCACCCCTGCGGGGCAGGTTTCCTTGCAGGGTGCCACACAGTCGGCATAGTGGTTGCTCACCATCAGCTCAAGGGCAAACTTGCGCGATTTTATAACCCGCGCATTTTCTGTTTCAATACGCATGCCCTCGGTGATCTTTGTTGAGCAGGCCGGCTGAAGTCCACGCATACCTTCTACCTCTACCACACAAAGGTAACACGAAGAATAGGGCTCAAGCCTGGGGTCATGGCAAAGGGTTGGAATTTCGATGCCAAGGCGACGCGACATTTCAAGAATGGACTCGCCCCGCAGGCCCTGAACGATTTTTCCGTTGATGATTATATTGAGTTTACTCATTGTATAGTGCTTTTATTGTTTTGCTGCATTTCCCTGTTGCAGCACTATTTCTGGTGTTTTATGACAGGTTGATGGCTTTGAATTTACATTTTGTAAAGCAAATGCCACATTTGATACATACATCCTGCAGAATATGGTGAATTTGCTTTTTCTCCCCTTCAATGGCATTAACAGGGCACCCCCTGGCACATGCCGTGCAACCGGTGCAGTTATCAGGAATGATTTCGTAGGTAAGCAGTTTTTTGCAGCTCAGAGCAGGGCATTTCTTATCCCTGATATGGGCTTCATACTCATCGCGGAAGTATTTGAGGGTAGTAAGTACAGGGTTGGGAGCTGTTTGTCCCAGCCCGCAAAGCGAGCTGTCTTTTATGGTTTCGGCCAGCTCTTCGAGCATTTCCATGTCACCTTCGCGCCCTTCGCCTTCTGTAATGCGGGTAAGTATCTCCAGCATTCGCTTGGTACCTATACGGCAGAAAGTGCATTTGCCGCAGGATTCTTTCTGGGTAAAATCAAGGAAGAAACGTGCTACATCTACCACACAGGTAGTTTCGTCCATCACCACCATACCCCCCGAACCCATAATAGCTCCAGTAGCATTTACACTGTCGTAATCTACCTGGGTATGCGAGAGGTACTCAGGGATGCAACCACCGGAAGGCCCTCCCAGCTGAACTGCTTTAAATTTTTTTCCACCTGTTATCCCTCCGCCTAATTTGTAGATGATGTCCTTAATGGTGATGCCCATGGGCACCTCTACCAGCCCGCCATGGTTGATCTTCCCGGTAAGGGCAAAAACTTTGGTCCCTTTGCTTTTTTCGGTGCCATATTTGGCATATGCCGCTGCGCCGTGGTAGATAATCCATGGGATATTGGCAAAGGTTTCCACGTTGTTTATATTGGTTGGGCTTTTCCACAGGCCACTTTCGGCAGGGAAGGGGGGACGCCGGCGGGGCATTCCTCTTTCTCCTTCAATGGAAGCGATCAGTGCGGTTTCCTCGCCGCATACAAAAGCACCGGCTCCTTCTTTGATCTGGATATCGAAATTGAAATTGGGTATATCAAAAATATTTTTTCCCAGGTAGTTTTTTTGGCGGGCCTGGGTAATGGCAATACTAAGGCGTTTGATGGCCAAAGGGTATTCAGCCCGGCAATAAATATAACCTTCTGATGCTCCTATGGCATAGCCGCAGATCATCATTCCTTCAATCACACTATGGGGATCGCCTTCCAGGATAGAGCGATCCATAAAGGCCCCTGGATCGCCCTCATCGGCATTACAGATTACATATTTCTTAAGCCCCTGGTTGTTTCGGGCAAATTTCCATTTCATCCCCGTGGGAAAACCTCCACCTCCGCGGCCTCTGATGCCGCTTTCCAGCACAGACTGGATCACCTTATCAGGCGAAAGATTTTCGTAAGAGATCTTCCGCATGGCACGGTAGCCGTCGCGGGCCTCATATTCGGCCAGGTTTTCAGGATCTATATGGCCGCAATTGCGCAGGGTAATCTTTACCTGTCCCTCGAAAAAATCTGCATCTTCCGATTTGTAATGGTCTGATTCAATAAGATAGTCCTGTATGGGCGAGAATTTCCGGATATGCTTTTCGATGATCTCATCTACCCGGCTCACTTCAACATTGCCGTAGAGGTATTTGCCCGAATCGTCGATGATTTCCACCAGTGGTTCGCGGAAGCACATACCAATACAGCTGGTCTTTTTGATGTCGAAGTTGAGTTTGTCGGCTTCGCGGATGCGGTGGAACTCGTCGTATGTTTTTCCCGCTCCTGCAGCCAGTCCGCAACTTCCCAATCCTACAATTACTGTTGTTTTTGACATTGGATCTTCGGTTTTTTTATTGATGTTTCAGATGATGATTCCGGTTCAGCCTGCTGCTTCAACCATTGGGCTTCCCTTTACCCTCCTTTTCTTATATATATACCAATTAGGTTTTCAAGTTGCCTTTTCCTCAGCTCTCCATCTCTTCACGCCTGATCTCTTTCACGATCTTTACTGCCTGTTTCGGGTTGAGTTTGCCATAGGTTTCTTCTCCGATCATCATTACAGGAGCAAGGGAGCAGCAACCCAGGCAGGCCACAGTTTCCACGGTAAAGAGTCTGTCCTCGGTAGTTTCTCCATCTTCAATGCCCAGGTAATCCAGGATCTCATCGGTAATAGCGGTGACACTTTGCACATGGCAGGCAGTGCCGTGGCACATTTTAATAATATGTTTACCGGCGGGTGCAAGCCTGAACTGGGCATAAAATGTTGCCACACCATACATTTCATTGAGCTCAAGGCCGGTTTCGCGGTTGAGTTTGATGAAAGCTTCCCGGGGGATGTACCCATATATTTCCTGTGTTCCCTGCAAAAGCGGAATCAGGTTCCCTTTGCGGCTTTTGTATTTTTCGATGAGAGGGTTCATCAGATCCAGGTCAACTACCAGGGCTTCCTCCGCCTTTGCAGGCCCTGGTTGAGGAGCTATTCTTTTTATGCGCATAATTGGGTGATTTAAATTTTGCGAAAATTAAGTAAAAAAGTAGGACTGTGAGTTATTTTTTAATAAAAAATAATTTCAGATTTATTTCTTGGAAATGAGCAATATTTTTATTATTAGGGCCGATTTGCTTTTTATAGGGAAATGCAAAGTAATTATTAGCTTTCAGGCAGCATTATATGGTAGATGCTAGCATGAAACTGCTATATTTGCAGCCAAAAAGCAAAAACATGAATATATTGCTTGTGATCAGACGCTTTGATTTTGGGGGCGCAGAAAATCACGTTTGTGAACTTGCCAATGATCTTCACAGGAGGGGGCACAAGGTAATTGTAACTGGACGGAGAGGCAGACAAGTGAAGAAACTTCATCCTGAAATACGTTTCATTCATAAAAGTTTCAGGGATTATTTTCTGCCGTTGCATGTTGTCTGGATGGTATTTCTTATTCTCAGGCATGGTGTGGAACTGATTCATGCCCATCAGCGTCTTCCCATATTGATTTCCACACTTGCAGGGTTTTTTACACGACGAAAGATCGTTGCCACCGTTCATGGCAGGGCACGCTATGACATGCGCAATTATTTGGTCCGGCGGCTGGCACATCGAATTGTTTTTGTAAGCAAGGCAGTACAATGTTATGCTGAAAAACGGTATAATATTAAACATAAAACAGTTTATATTCCCAACGGACTTGTGGCATCAGATTACCCTCACGATCCGGTACACTACAGGATATGCTATGCAAGCAAGATCAGCCGCAACCATTATAAATTCCTTGAGATGATGGTTGACAGGGTGATACCTCGATTGTTGGGCGTCTATCCTCACCTGGAATTTGTAATCATAGGCGACGGGCGTATGATGGAGGATCTGGTTGAGATGGCGTACGAACTGAACCAGCGATACAGAAAGACCATTTGTACCGTAGAAGGTTACCGTTCTGATCTGCGTTCCTGTTATGGGTCGGCAAGCCTGGTGATGGGAGTAGGCCGGGTAGCCCTGGAAGCTTCGGCAGGGGGAGTTCCGGTAATGTTGGTAAATGGGAAAAGGATGGGTGGTATGCTCACCCATAAGAATTACGTTACCGTTAAGGAAAACAATTTCATAGATGTTACGGCCCGGTTGCCTGATGAAGATGCTGCCTATGACCTTGTTAGCTTATTCTTTGAAAACCAGGAGGCTTGCAGAACCATGGCGCGGGAGTTGGCCACGCATATCAGGGAGGATTTCAGGATGACAGAAATTGTAGGGCAGATTGAAGAACTTTATACTACGTTAAAGTAAATTGTCTTTTCCCTGCTACAGCATTTATTGCAAGGTCACATCTTTTCGAAAAGCAAAAACATATAGCATTTGTTTTTGGCAAATTCTTTAGAATCCAGGAGTATCATTTTCTGACGGGCCTTTTCAATTTTCTTTCTGAAGAACCATCGTGCAGTTTTATACAAAAATGGGTGCCTGTAGGCAAGTTTTTCTGAAACAATATCCAGTGAGGGTATAATGTATTGATTCACAAATATTTTTGCCGCGTCAAGGGTGGGTATGGTTTCCCTGGTGATGTCTTGTTTTTTGGCAAGATAAAAGCCCTGATCAGACGCGCTTTTGAGGAACAGCTCCAGGTTGTGTCCGCTTTTGGCCATAAGACCACTTGCATCATTAAACACAAAATAGTCACAAACCATAAGATGCCCTTTGGTCTTGAGGCAGTTGGCTGCATTCGCAAAAAGCTTTTTCACCGGAATGTATTGGGCCGATTCGCTCATCAGTACAATATCATACTTTTCTCCTGGTTCAAAGTTCTGGAACCTGGCCAGGTGAAATGGAACGGGGATTCTTTTCTCAAATACTTCCTTCTGATAGAGATCCGGTGACAAACCCTCTACCTGGTAATTATTCTCATAAAGGGTTTGCGACATTACTCCACTGCCACAACCCACATCCAGTACCCTGGTTTGGGCAGGGGCAACTGCTAGTTGCTCAATTTCATTGAATAAAAAATCCTCGTATCTTTTTTGGGCTTTCTTTGCACCTTCAAGGGTACGCGGATCATCTTGGGTCCATAATCCGTAATGCAGTCTTTCCATTCCAAGTACTTCATAGTAGAAACGCAGGGCCCGGTTGTTTTTAAGCTTAACTTTTTGAGAAGGCATATTCTGATGATTAGGATAATATTACTTTTGCGCTACGAAACAGATGATGGTCCGTTTTTTCATATTCAGCCGCCAAATGTAGGGATAATATCCATTTCAGGAAATTTTTTTGATCACAATGATCTGACTTTTTCCTGAACTTTATACGGGGTATGGCAGCGGGAGATCACAAATTCTGGCGGCAGTATATTCCGTCAGAATCTTTGTTTTTCTGAACCTGCCGGACGTTGAATTTGTTGATAATACCTTACAGGTTTACTTTTATTGTTTTTACTTTTTTCAAAACGAAACCAGGAAATTATGTCCGACGGAATTCTTGCTCTGCTTGCATTTTTACCTATTGCCCTGATCTTCATTTTGATGGCCGGATTGCGCCAACCCGCAACCCGTGCCATGCCTTTGGCCTTTTTGCTTACCCTTTTACTCGCCATTTTTGTATGGAATACGCAGTGGAACTGGATTTTTGCCGCTTCTCTCAATGGGGTTGTAATTGCCTTTAAAATTCTGCTGATCGTATTCGGAGCATTAACCCTACTTTTCACCCTTCGCGAGAGTGGTGCCATAGAGGTGATCAACAATTATTTTACTTCCATATCGCCGGACAAACGGGTTCAAGCCATCATTATTACGTGGCTTTTTGGTAGTTTCCTGGAAGGAGCGGCAGGATTTGGCACCCCCGCCGCCATTGTGGCACCATTGCTTCTTTCTTTGGGATTTCCTGCCCTTGCAGCGGTAATGGTAGCATTGATCGCCAACAGCACAGCAGTATCGTTTGGTGCCGTTGGTACACCAACCCTTATCGGTATCGGGGCAACCCTGGAAATTCCTGAAGTTACTGCCGGTATTGCTGCTCAGGGGATTACGTACGGTGAATTTATTCATCGCGTCGGCATCTGGACTGCTTTACAACATGCTATCCCTGGAATCTTTGTCCCGGCATTGATGATGCTAATGCTTACAAAGTTTTTCGGACGCAGGAAAAGCTTTCGTGAAGGTTTCAGGATTATTCCCTATGCATTGTTTGCCGGAGCCGGCTTTATGGTTCCTTACGTTTTGGTGGCTGTATTTATCGGCCCCGAATTTCCCAGTGTAATAGGAGGGTTGGTAGGGCTGATGATTGTGGTGCCTGCTACCCGGGCAGGATTTCTTGTTCCTTCACGGCAATGGGATTTTCCGGAAAGGTCGACATGGGAAAAAAACTGGACCGGCGATATCAGTTTACAACCTCAGGATGTATCATCAAGGAAGATGTCGCTGGGCATGGCATGGTTACCCTATGCATTGATCGGGTTGCTGCTGGTACTTACCCGTGTAAGAGGCCTGCCATTGAGTGGCTGGCTGCAATCGGTAAAGGTACAGGTTAATGGCGTGTTCAACAGTGCCGTATCAATTGAATTCGATCCGTTGTACAATCCTGGCATTTTACCTTTTATGCTGGTGTCATTGTTGGCGGCACTTCTCTATGGGATGAAAAGGACGCAGGTTTCAGCAGCATGGAGCGAATCGGTTCATCGCATCAAAGGTCCTGCGGTAGCCCTGTTTTTTGCTGTTCCTATGGTACGTTTGATGATGCAGTCAGGCAACAACCCACAGGAGTTGGTGAGTATGCCTGTGGCCATGGCTACTTTTATGGCCGCCAACCTGCAAGAGGTATGGCCATTTGTTAGTCCGTTTGTGGGTGCATTGGGCTCTTTCATTGCCGGCTCCAATGCTGTTTCCAACATGCTATTCGGTTTGTTCCAGTTTTCGGTTGCTGAGCAGGGCGATCTTTCACGAATCATCATTGTGAGCCTGCAGAACCTGGGCGGATCTCTGGGGAACATGATCGCCGTACACAATATTATAGCCGCCTGTGCCACTGTTGGACTTGCCGGTGTAGAAGGAGTTTTGCTGAAAAGAAATGCAATACCGATGCTTATTCTTTGCGCCCTGGCAGGGATTGCCGGCATGTTGCTCAATTATGTATTCTTCCCCGGCATGTTCTGATGGGTTTTTGGTCATGAAGATCAGCAAGTACTTTCTTTAACCTTTTTAAGGCTATCCGTATTTGAACCCTTGCCCTGACAGTGTTGTTATGGGTTTATGAAAAATCGGACACTACAATTGCTGGTATATATTTTTATGATGCATGCTCTGCCGGTAATGGCTTTGCCAGAGAGCGAAAAATCAGATACTATTCCCCAGGACCGTGAGGCCATCCCACCTTCTGACACCCTCTTTCGTCAGCTCGATGAGGTTGTGGTAAGTGCTTTCAACCGTCGCCAGGGCCTGGTGGAGATTCCCGGGGCATTTACTTCTGTGGGTAACCTGGTGGTGGAACGTGAGCGTCCTGCAGTGAACATACTCCCGGTTCTTGAGCATGTGCCCGGGGCTTTTGCACAGGAAGGAGCTATTAATACCAGCCGCGTTATCATTCGCGGCACCGGGGCACGGGTTCCCTATTCTACCGGAAAGATCAGGGCCTGGTTCAACAATATCCCTCTAACCAATACCACAGGTGAAACCTTTCTGCAAGATATTGATCCCGCTGTAATAGAAAGCATGGAAATCATCAAAGGGCCTGCTCCAAGTATTTATGGTGCGGGGCTTGGTGGTACCATCGTTCTCAATGCCCGTAATCCGCAGTCCCGCAGAACAGGAGTTTCCAATACTAGCCAGGCAGGAGCATTCGGGCTGATCAGGAGTGCATTTACACTTGATTACGTCAGGGAGAGATCAGCCACCAGTGTGGTTTACAGCTTTACCCAAAGCGATGGATTCAGACAGAACAATGAGTTCCGGCGCAATGCCGTTACCCTGGTAAACCAACTACCCCTTGGCAGAGTAAATATTACCTCACTTATGGCCTTTTCTGATCTGCGCCACCATATTCCCAGTTCTATTGATAGTCTAACCTATGAGCAGGAACCCCATGCAGCAGCAGCCAACTGGCTGCGCACCCGTGGCTACGAAGATGGTCGCCGCATCCTGGCAGGGGTGAATACGGCATACAATCCACTGCCTTTGCTGCGCGCCGAACTGAGCCTTTTTGGTGCATGGCACGATGAAAAGGAAATGCGGCCTTTCGATGTGTTTTACCAGGAAAGATATACTGCAGGGTCGCGGTTCAGAGCGATACAACAACAATGGCTGGGAATAGAAGGACTCGAACTCTCAACAGGGGGTGAATTTTATTATGAAACCTATCTGCACAGCAATCATCAGAATATAGATGGAGAAGGAATCCAGGGAAATCCTATTTCCGATAACAGGGAAGATGTTACTACCTGGAACCTGTTTTCCCAGGCAGATGGTTTTTTTGGGCCCTTTAACATTTCTGCGGGTGTTAATGTTAACTATTCCAGCCGCAACTACCTTGATCTTTTCAATACCGGGATGGCAGACCAATCAGGTGATTTTAACTATGGATGGATCGTATCACCACGCGTAGCAGCGGGGTATGTGTATGTACCCCACAACAGCGTTTACCTGAGCCTGAGCCATGGTTTTGCTCCTCCATCTCTGGATGAGACCCTGAATCCCGACGGAACCATAAACCCGGATATTAGGCCAGAAAAAAGCTGGAACCTGGAAGTGGGTTTTCGCGGAAAACTCTATGAAGGCCGGTTCTTTTATGACCTCAGCCTCTACAGCATGCTGGTGGAAGACCTGCTGGTGGCCGAAAGGGTAGGAGAGGATGCGTGGGTGGGGCGCAATGCCGGGCAATCGTTGCACCAGGGATTGGAGGCCGAATTGCACTGGATCATCCTGCAACAGCCTGAAAGGGTGAATACCTTTTTTACTGAACTATCGCTGCGCTCTGCCATTACGCTGAATCGCTTCCGGTTTTCTGATTTTGTAGATCGTGGCAACGATCGTTCCGGCAATACCATTCCCGGGGTACCCGACCAAATACTTTTCTTTTCACTATATGCTTCTGCCAACCCGGGAGTGTACCTGATGCCTTCCTGGCAATTTTCAGGCCGCATGGCCATGAATGATGCCAATACCCGCTATTCCGACCCATGGTCTGTTGCTGATATTGTTGCTGGTTATAAGCCCCGGCTGCCCGGCCGTTTCAGCCTGGACCTGTTTGTAAGGGTCAACAATATCTTCGATGAAAAGTATGCTTCTATGATCCTGGTGAATGCCCCCTCTTTTGGCAACAATCTGCCACGGTATTATTACCCCGGATTGCCCAGGCATATTATGGCAGGACTAAAAATGGGATTATGATGTTGTGCGATACATATTACCG
Source organism: uncultured Bacteroidales bacterium (assembly GCA_964453995.1). GTDB lineage: Bacteria > Bacteroidota > Bacteroidia > Bacteroidales > UBA7960 > SKVR01. The sequence continues at coordinate 30,160 of CAYVQC010000042.1, forward strand.
GTTTTGGTCTCAACCCAGCCGGTTTTTTCTGTTTCATGGCAATCAAAAGCAGGGATGTAGGGTTTGATATCCAAAAGGGGTGTTTCATCAAGCATATCTACATTCTCGATATGCTCGGTGGTCTTGAAGGGGGTATGAAGGGTTCCAATGGGATCAAAAACAATTGACATGACTTCAGGGATTTCACTATCCATACCATAAACAGGTATAAATTGCATTAATTTCCCGAAGTTACAAAATATGTCTTGTTGGAGCAAGCAATTCAGGCATTGCTAGCTTTGCATTGCTTTTCCTCCGTTGGGGTGCATCACCTGGCCGGTCATATAGGATGCATCTTCTGATGCAAGAAATACGTAACAGGGAGCCACTTCGCAGGGTTGGCCAGGCCTTCCAAGCAGAGTTCTTTTTCCAAAGTCGGCTACTTGCTCCTCTGTCATACTTGCCGGGATCAGGGGAGTCCATATGGGGCCCGGCGCCACACCATTAACCCTGATCTGTCTTTCGCCTAAATTGATTGCGAAAGCGCGAATCATAGCATTTACAGCCCCGTTGGTGGCCGAATAGTCCAGGAAACGGGAACTTCCTTTATAGCCCGTAACACTTGTAGTATTGATAATGCAATCGCCCTGCTTCATATATTTGAGTGCGGGTATAATAAAATAGTACATGGCAAAAACATTGGTTTGGAAAGTTCTTTCCATCAGGTCAAAATCCAATTCCTGGGGATCGAAGGTTGGATGCTGTTCTCCTGCATGATTTACAAGGATGTTAATTTTGCCGAAGCGCTCAACAACATTTTGCACTGTTGATTCGCAAAACCTTCGCGAACGGATATCTCCCCGCACCACCATACATTCCAGTCCTTCCGCTTCAACCATCTTGCGGGTATCTTCTGCATCCTTGTCTTCTTCCAGGTAAACAATAGCCACATGGGCACCTTCCCTGGCAAAATGCACGGCCACAGACCTTCCAATGCCCGAGTCGCCTCCTGTTATCAGTGCTACTTTGTCAGCCAATTTTCCCGACCCCTTGTAATTCTCCCGGATCACCACCGGTTGAGGGTCCATTTCTTTTTCGCTACCAGGCATTTCCTGGGATTGCCCTTTCAGATTTTCAGATTTTTCTTTATAATCACTCATAACTTGAACTTGTTTTTTATTATTCATTAAAAGCTCACCCTAACCAGGTTTTTCAGGAAATACATAGTCTGGATGCTTCGGCAACCGTTGTTTGTTACCCCTGACTGGATTCTTCTGGTTTAGGCATTGCTGCAGTTTTGTTCAATAATCATTCCCTGAAGCCCGGGTAGTTATTGTAAAATCCGGGCCGGATATTCTTACTTCAATAAATGCCCGGTTTCAGCACTTGTAAGGTTGTGGTGTCAAGGCGTGATGCAAAAACCTGTTGAGGATTTTGTTCCCCATTGTGTTTACCGGTTGTAATAGTCAGGGTTAAAACAACCTCTTTATTATGTTGCCTGCGGTTTTGGCATTTTCACTGCAAAAAGGTAATTGGCTTGGCAACAACAGTTTTCGGCAGGAAGGTTGTTTCATCTCCTAATGTAGCCAGAGATGTACGGGATGAATGGTATAATATTTGGCACTGATGGAGGTGTTACAACTAATTGATAATGTTTAATATAAAAAACTAAAGTTATGGACAAATTAGAAATTAAAGGAAACTGGAACCAGATCAAGGGTTCGCTAAAGAAAAAATATGGTGAACTTACTGACGATGATTTAACCTATGCAGAAGGAGAGGAAGAACAGCTTTTGGGAAAATTGCAGAAAAAAACCGGCAAAACCCGCCAGGAGCTCATCAATGAAATCAATGCACTTGATTCATAGTCGAATCGTGCTTTTTCGCATGTAGCAGTGCCCTAACAGGTTGCTGCGCTATACCGCTGGAGATATGTAAAAAGCATCCTTATAACCTGTAAGGATGCTTTTTTGGCTTCATATCCCTGCCGGATTTTTAATCCGGAGAGAATAAGTTCAGTATCCAGCTCTTCCTTATGGCTTCAGAGGTTTCGGTGAGTTCATCCACCGCATTGCTTATTTTGGTAACTGTGGTGTCGGTTTCCACGGCTAGTTCACGGTCATACAAAAGTGTATTCAATAACCCTTCACCGTTGTTTATGGTTTCAGATGCTTTTTTGATCTCGAATGTAAGGGTCTGTATATTCTGCATAACCGAATCGAGTTGTTCAAATGATTTTTCCATCTGCTGGCTGAAATGATCATCGTTGAGCAGCCTCCCGATATCATTTTGGTCGCTGTTGGTTTTATCCACAATCTCTTTTGTTCTCTGTGTTATGGCTATGATGTCTTCGGCAATATTGTCTATGGATTCATTCATAAGGGTATCACTGATCATTTTACCCAGTGCTCCTTCACCCCCTTTTATTCGTTCGGTTATCAGCCAGAGGTTTTCCGAGGCTTTGATAGAGTTATCCACGGTATTTTCCAGGGCGCTGAATAATTCTTCCATAGTGAGCGAACTCCTGGTAGGGAGTCTGTCCTTTTGCTCAATGGCTTCATGATCAGTGGTTCCGGGATTTATTTCAAGAATTTTAGATCCCATTATTCCTTCATTGCGAATTTCTACGGTAGCATCTTTACGGATGTATTCACTCATATCGTCATTTATTACCAGTGCCACCATAATAATAGAGTCGCTTTTTACAGAAATGCTGGAAACATAGCCGGCATTGGTACCCAAAAACCTGACATTATTCCCTACCTGCAATCCTTTAACGTTTGAAAATTCGGCATAAACGGTGACGCCAGAGCCGAAGATATTTTGCTGTTTTCCAAGGTAATACACGGCCACTGTAAAGATCAGGATGGCAACAACGACGAATATTCCAAGTTGCAATTGATTTTTCTTACTTATTTGCATATGATATGAATTTAGAAATGCATGACAGTGTTAGTTAAAATAGGCCCTGACTTCGGGATTGCTACTGTTTTTGAGTTCATGAAACCCGCCCTGGTCCAGAAAGACTGCATCCTTTAGAATTGCTACCCGGTTGGAGGTTATTTCGGCACATTTGCTATCATGGGTAATGATGATGGAGGAGGCTTTGTATTCCTCCTGCACCTGAAGGATGAGTTCACTTATCTCGCCGGCGGTAATAGGGTCAAGACCGGTAGTAGGTTCATCATAAAAGATGATTTTAGGTTTCAGGATGAGGGTGCGGGCCAGGGCGATGCGCTTTTTCATGCCACCAGATAGTTCGGCCGGTTTTTTATGTAAAGCATCTGTAAGCTTTACGCTTTCCAGCACCTGCATAACCCGTTCTTTTATTTTTCCTTTATCTTTTTCCAACCTGGTACGGGTTAATGGAAATTCGAGGTTTTCCTTTACATTCATGGAATCGTACAATGCTCCACCCTGGAAAAGGAATCCTATTTTGCGGCGAATGAGGTTTAGTTTTTCATCATCAAAAATACTTTCACCCATTATCTCAATGGAACCCGAATCAGGTTCGATAAGCCTTACGATGCACTTTATCAATACAGTTTTGCCAATACCCGATTTCCCCAGTACCGCAAAATTTTCACCTTCAGCCAGGCTAAGGTCAAGATCAGTAAGGATGGTAAGGTCACCAAAAGATTTATTCAATTTTTCTATGCGCAGAATCTCATTCATTTTTATATGCGGGTTATGATTATTGTAGCCTGAACGGCAATAAGATTGATAAAAAAGATAGCAAGTGATGATTTCACTACAGCAGCATTAGATGCCATACCCACGGCTTCGGTACCTTTCTGGCAGAAATATCCTTCATAACAACCGATGATGCCAATAAAAAATCCAAAGAAGAAGGTTTTTATTAAAGCTGGTATAACATCAATAAAAGCCAGTGACTCAAACGCCTGCCTCATAAACAGGATCAATTGCACATTTTGGTTGATCTGGACGGCAATGTAAGATCCTACCAGAGCTACAAAGTCAGCAAAAACCACCAGGATGGGCACCATAAACGTGGTTGCCATAACCCGGTTGAGCACAAGGTAATTCACAGGATTAATCCCGGTTACCTCCATGGCATCAATTTGTTCTGTAACACGCATGGAACCCAGTTCGGCCCCAATTCCTGATGCCATTTTACCGGCGCATATAAGTGCCGTTATTACCGGGCCTATTTCCCTGATCACCGAAACTGCTATCATCCCTGGCAGCATGGATTCAGCGCCGAATTCGTACAATACAGGCATTGATTGAAGGGTTAGCACCAACCCGAGGATAAAACCGGTAATGATGATCAATGATAATGTTTTGTAACCCAGCAAATACGATTGTTTGAAGAACTCCATCGCGTCATAGGGAGGGCGAAACAGTTGTTTCAAAACTCTAAACCCAAAATGCGTAATGGCGCCAAATTGTATAAAAAACTCTTTCATCTGATAGTATGGTTCTTAAGCAGTTGCTTTCTGATATACCTTTCCACATGCATGGATATATTTCTATTGTAAGCCCCAAAACCATTCCAACGGGGTAATTTGTGTGGGTAACGGGCATACAGGATTTATCAATGCAGGCATAATACAAATCCTCTTAGTATCTTATTCTTTGATTATTCAGTATTTTATGCAATATTTTAATGTATGCCGTAAAGGTGAACGCTCTTTTGATAATGACTTTGTGGGTCGTTTTTTTTTATTCTGTTTTGTGGAATATAATCCCCAACTGTAAAAATATTCCCATCCCCGGAGAGTATAAATTTATCAGAATGATGTGGCGGATGTAAACGGTGATGTAACAGAAATAAGCAGTAAACATTTATTTGTGAAGATATTAGGATCAGCAGATGGTTCAGACATTTTTTGAGGTTGACGAAATTTTTTGCAGAAGGTACAATATTGGCAGTTGATAGCAACACAAGCGTTTGGAAGGACATTAACCCATTTTCAGTACATCTACTTCTTTTCCAGTGCAGGGTAATAATGCCCGGAATAGCAAACCAAAGCAGATAGAATGAATGATTTCTCAGGAGCGATGGTATTTAACAACATGATAGAAGAAACCTGTCATCAATAATTGTAACTAAATGGAACATATAGGAAATGAGTTGATGTATTTATTGCAAATCGCTATTGCAGCTGTTCTCACAGGAGTAATTGGCTACGAAAGGGGATCGTTTGACAAGCCGGCAGGGATGCGAACCAATATGATTGTGGGTGGAGCTGTTTGCTTGCTTGTATTGCAGGGTGAAATTATGATAAATCATTTTCTTGATATGGGTTACGAAGATCTCGTAGTTCCTGATCCCCTGAGGATATTGCAGGCCATAGTGGTAGGAATAAGTTTTATCGGTGCAGGCATCGTTTTGCACAACAAAAAGGAAGGGGAGGTGAAGTACCTTACATCTTCTGCCACAATACTCTTCGCCACAGGAGTGGGTATATCGGTGGCTATGGAGTATTATGTACTTGCTGTGGGGGTAACAGGTCTTTCCCTGCTAATTAACCGTATCCTGGGCAATAGCCCCTTGAAAGAAAATGAGGAGAAATAGAGAGGATATCAAATACCCAGTATAAACAACAATGGAAAGTGGAAATGATATATAACCGGGGCCAGTAAAGAGCAGGAATTTACAGAAGCAACAGCAAACCCTACAAAATTCCCTACATAATGAACAATAAAAGATCAAGTACAAAACCAGAGCAGGGAAGCTTCCATAAAAAACAAAGGGGCAGCCAAAATGAGAAGGCAATGAAGACTGCAGATGACAGGCTGAAGAATTTCCGCAGGGCGTCCGTTTTGGCTGTTTCCATTACCGGGATTCTTATTCTTTTTTTTTCATTTTCCGGCAACGATGATGTTTCAGGGGCGCACACTTTAGAATCTTTTAGCAGTGATGATAATCTATCTCAAAACGATACTGTAAACCAGCAGGACCAGAAAAGTACAGAGGAAGCTATTGGTACCTTACAAAATCTATGGCAGGATTTTGTTTATATAGCCCCCAAACTAATGGTAGCTTTTGGCGTTATCATTCTTTCGTGGCTGATAATCTGGCTTATCCGGTTTATTATGAAAAGGAGCCTTCATAGGGTATTGAGTTCGGAGGGCCTTATTACCATTGTATCTATAGCCTTTTGGATCCTGGTTATCGCTATTGTATTCAGTATCATTACGGGTGACCTGCGTGCACTCGTAGGTTCTATCGGATTGGTAGGGTTGGCACTTTCCTGGGCATTACAAACACCCATTGAAAGTTTTACTGGTTGGTTTCTCAATGCATTTAACCATTATTACAGGATAGGAGATCGCATAAAAGTGGGTGAAGTATTTGGCGACGTATACAAAATTGACTATCTCACCACCACTATCTGGGAAATAGGTTCTCCTTCAAAGGCTGGCTATGTAAGTGCTGAACAACCTACAGGAAGACTGGTTACGTTTCCCAACAATGAAATTCTTGCTGGTTCTATTGTTAATTTAACCGGCGATTTTCCCTATGTTTGGGATGAGTTGGTAATCAGCATTACCAATGAATCCGATATCAACCAGGCTGTAGAGGTTTTAAAGGAAGTTTCCGATGAAATTGTAGGGGAATATATGAAACAACCTTTGCTTCAATATGAAAAGATACTGCAAAAGGCCAACCTGTCTTCTGATCTGGCAGATGCACCCCAGGTGTATATCCTACCCGGAGATTTCTGGATCGATCTTACCATAAGATATCTGGTGGGCGCCAGGGAAAGAAGGAAATGGAAAACAAAGCTGTTTCTCCATATCATTGAGATTCTTTCGCTGGAGGAAAACAAGAAAGCTATTTTCCCGGTTTATCCGCGCTACCAGGTGCAGCTAATATCGGAACAGGGGGATTATGTTATATAACCCAATCGTACCTTGACAATCTGTGCCCTTTATTTATTGTCTTTTACAAAAGAATGTAAATCAATTGTTGTTGATAATCCACAGCTAATATGTCTTTTAAACTAACGCCCAAACAAGCCGGTTATATTAGACCCATTGCGGGTACCATTGTATTGATCATCGGATTGGTTTCCATGTTTTTACCTTTTCTTCCCCTTGGTTATTTGTTCTCACTGGGAGGAATTTTTCTGCTTGCTCCTTATATTCCTTTTCTAAGGCGATTTTTGTCATTCCTGGAAAGGAAGGATGATAAGGGGAGAGTAAAAAAAGCAACCGAAAAAGTATCAGAAAAAGAAAAGAAGGTAGAAAGGAAAGTTACGGCCAATGAAGACGATTAGGCCAACTTATGGAATTTACAGATACCTTTTCGTCACCAACAATGACAAGATTTTGAAGGTCTGAAGATATTACAGTGAAGAATTTACCGGTTTCTCAAGGCATCGATCAGTTCTTGTTTAGACATTTTTGATCTGCCCTCAATCCCTATTTCACGGGCCTTATCCATAAGTTCTTCTTTGGTGCGCTCTTCATATTTTGATGATTTTCCTCCTTTCTTGCCTGAATCTGGTGTATTGGCAATCCGTGCAGCCTTTTCTTTACTCATTCCTTTTTCAATGAGTTTTTCATATTGTTCTTCGTTTTTCACCTGGGGGATATTGTTCTTCTTTTCCACTGTGTTAATTTTTAGGGTTAATAATTGTAGTGATCTGTGCAATGGTCTAAGATTGTTAGACATATAGAATGATGTAAAGGGCATCAATCAGGAGAATCTGCATCCGATAAACCAATGATGCGTTCCAGTTCCTGATTGTATGCTTCCACAAAAGCATTGATGAGGAGGCTGTTGATGGTTTCCCACGGGCTAACCTCCGGGTCTTCCAGGCTCCCCTCAATTTCAACCCTGACACCAACCTGCTCTTCCTCCGGATTTTCAAACAGATTGATTGCCCCTTGCACTGCACTTTCATATATCTTTTGAAAGACTCCTTCATCGTCTTGTTGTTCAATCTGTACTCCTTCCATAAGCGGTTTTATATATCCATCCACATTGCCATCGTTGGCTACCAATTCCAGGTAAATGTATAACAGCCCCTTTTTGATCTTCAGGTCGGCATGGTGGTGGGTGTACTCTTCGATCTCCTGCACCTGGGCTTCTTCCAGCTGAAAATCAATATCAAAATCGGGGGGTTCTTTCATTTTGTTCAGTCGCCCTTCTGAAGAAAGTTTGCCAGTTTCCATAAAGGAGGCGTTGATGTTGTAGCTTGCTGGCAGAGAGTCATTTTCATCTATTACATTTCCCAGGTTGGAAGCTTGCAGGTTGAACTCGGTCAGGCCAATCTTCACTTCGGGTTGTGCGTTGGGGTTTCGGTAAAAGATATTGGCATTGGTGATGTTGAGGGTATTTATTGATATGGGATTCATTTTTTGAATTTGTTCTACAAATGATATCCTTTTATCTAAAACCTCATCCTGCTCTTCTTCTCTGGATTTTACCAGGTTGAGAGAAAGGCTGTCCATCTTTATGGAAGCAACAATTCTTCCACGAAACAAATTTCTCCATTCGATGGAAAACCAAAGAGCTGGCAAATCAACCATTGGAATGGTAGAGTCAACAGCGGTTTCTTCATATATCCGGATGCCATCGACCCAAAACTGCCCGGCAATGAGAGCCAGACTAACCTGATCTACACTTCCATGGTAACCTTCAATGGCATTGATCTGCCTGTTGATTCGTTGTTTGGCAAGATGGGGCAGGGCAATCCTGAAGCCTATAATGATCAGTACAATAACAATGATTATGATATAAGTTTTTTTCATACTCTGCAAATTGAATGTTATTGAATTTTAAACTGTGGCGTAATGCAACTTCCTTCTTGTAGTGGCTTTCTAAAGAAGCCGGTAACAATACTATAAAGTCTTTCACCGTTGCAGCAAAGGTTGTTCCTTATTCTGACATGTAAAGTACATGGCAGGCTATTCACCTGCAAATCATTTACTGATGGGGAATATGACCTGTAGCCGTAAAAACATAACTATTAATTTGCCCAACCTGGGTGGGTATATTCCTCTACAGTTTATCCGTTGCTTTACCCCATTTGTTGGGCTTCTATGCTTTACAGAGAAAGATATTGGGTTGTTTTTCTCAGTACCTGCCTCAATTACAAGGGTCGGCTTTAAGGTGAGGTTGTTGCGGGAAAGAATCAGACCTGATTTTCATCCCTCGCATATAAACATGCATGAGTTTATTGCAGGGCTATTTAAACACGGGTAGAGGGAAATGAAACTGTTTCACATCCTGACATCGCTGCACTTTCCTCTACAACATTAAACTGCTTCCAGACTTTGGATAAATTCATCCACATGATTGCCCCATTTCTGAAACGATTCTCTATCGGTAGGGAAGTGGGCTCCTTTTACACTGATGTATTTCTTATTTCTGGATTTCAACCTGTTATATACTTTTTTGGTGAAATAAGCCCGTGTCATTTCGTCGTCTTCGGGTTGGAATATGATCACTGGTTTTTCATATTTTTCGTGTTCCAGATCGGGTTTGGCCTGGAGTATCAGGCTCAGTGCCCCGCGCACGGAAATGGTATTTCCGGATTGAGGGTCTTTCAGGATAAGGGAATTGAAAACAGGATCAGCCGTAAGTGTATGGTAAGATACTACCCTGGTAGTTTTGAATGTTGCTTTCCCTAATAGCCTCGTAGCGATCTTCATCAGGGGAGCAAGGAAAAACGTCAATCCTTTTGTTGTACTTGTATCCCTGATAAACTCCCTGTCGGCAAAATCCCACAGACACCAGCAGACAAGACCATCGGCACAATTATACCTGGCATCGGTAGCATATGCCAGGGGCCCGCCCATGCTTCCACCACCCAGGAATATTTTGCCCTTAAAGGTTTGCCGGGCATAGTTTACTGTATCTCTGAGGTTGGCCAGGTGGATGTCGAAGGTAAAGTCGCCCTTTTTTCTTCCATTGTAGCCAAATCCTTCCAGGTCGGGTGCAATGATGTTGTATCCTCTTTCATAAAGGGGAATGAGAAAGGGCAGCATCAACCGGCCATAACCAGCAATGCCGTGAGAGAAAATAATTGTGGGCCTTGTGGGATCATTATTCCTGTATACTTCAAGATTGATTTTGCCATTTACAGAATCGATCTGCCTCAACTCGGCATATTTTTCCCATTTTACAATCAGATCTGTTCCAAACCAGTGTTCCATGTAGTTTTTCCAAAACGCAGTTCCGTTATGCTTCATGAATTTATTGTCCATTTCTTAATTTGATATTTTAATAATGAATGAATAGTAATAACAGGGACAAAGGTAAATTCATCTATTTTGCAGTACATTGATCCGGATCAAGAAAGAATTTTTAACTGTGGAAAC
>CAYVQC010000043.1:0-39501 GCA_964453995.1 uncultured Bacteroidales bacterium
CGGAAAAAACGGTCATCCCCATAGTTTTTTTCTTTCTGCAAAAGTAAGCATTAGCGGCTTATGCAACGGTTTTCCTGACAGGGGAAGCTTTAAAATCAAAAACCCTTTGAGCAATTTCGCCTTTTTAATTGTTACATATTACATACATAATGTCATATTTTCACTCTAAACCTCAATTCTATGCTAACTGCCCAAAAAGTAACATCCTTCACCCACGACACAATAAAAGGACTGAAAGCTGAACAAAAATACTTGTTGCCCAAGTACTTTTACGATAAAAAGGGGAGTGAGATCTTTTGCAGGATCATGGATATGCCCGAGTATTACCTTACCAGTAGTGACTATGATATTTTCCGGAACCAATCCACTACCATTTGCGATGGATTGCAGGTGGAGGACCGGCCCTTTGACCTGATCGAGCTGGGGCCCGGAGACGGGATGAAATCGAGGTTGTTGCTGAGGGTGTTGTATGACAGGGGGGTAAACTTTACGTACATCCCTGTAGATATATCGGGTTCTGCCCTGAAAGAGCTTGATCGCTCCCTGCAGCAGGAAATGCAGGGGTTGTCTATAGAAGGGCGTCAGGGTGACTTTTTTCCTGTCATGGAGGGCTTTGGGAAATATCACCACCATCCCCGAGTAATACTGTTCCTGGGGAGCAACATAGGAAATTTTTCTGCTGATGAAAGGCACCTTTTCCTGGTACTTCTTGCCCGGATGACCACGCCGGAAGATAAGGTAATCATGGGTTTCGACCTGAAAAAATCGCCGCGCATCATCCTGGATGCCTATGATGATCCACACGGTATCACCAGGGATTTTAACCTCAACCACCTGGAAAGAATCAACCGGGAGCTGCAGGCCGATTTTGATCCCGCCACCTTCCAGCATCATGTATCATACGACCCTTTTTCCGGTGCGACCAAAAGTTTCCTCGTGAGCAAGATCTCCCAATCTATACACCTTGGCGCTACCGGCGATACCATTACTTTCAGGCAATGGGAGCCCATCTTCATGGAACTTTCGGCCAAGTTTAGCCATGACGATATCGGCACCCTGGCTGGTAAATATGGATTTACCGTGAAGCAGAACTTCAACGACGGGAAAAATTATTTCACCGATAGCCTGTGGGTGAGAAATGAGATCAAAATATGATAGACCAATGCCCTGAAATACGGCAGTTTAAAAGCCTTTTGACGGGAAAGTCATTTTGTACCCACCTCTGGAATCCGGTTTCGGGAAAAAGACTGACAAACATCAGGAACCTGGCGGTGGGGAAAAGAATTTGTATAGGAGTAATCGTTTTACCCTCAATTTGCCAGTCAATTGCCTTTCCCGGCGGGTTGGGTATAATGTGTTGGAATTCATAAACCGGTTTAAACTAACAATATCAGTATGCAATTGAAAGAAGTAACCACATCGGAAATAGAAAAGCTCACGGGCCGGGAGGACGTGCAAATAATTGACGTACGGCCCACCGAGGCCTATAATGGCTGGGCACTCAGGGGAGAACACCGTGGGGGGCACATTCCCGGTGCCCGCACCCTGCCGGTAAAATGGGCAGATTATATTGACTGGATAGAGATCGTGAGGCATAAGGAGATTCATCCGCATCACCAGGTGGTTTTGTATGGCTATACCAGGGAGGATGTGGAAAAGGTTGCCGAACGGTTCACCGGTGCCGGCTACAATAATGTATCCTGGTATGCAGGGTTTGTTAGCGAATGGCTTGCCAATGATGACTTGCCCCTCGACATCTTGGTGCGCTACCGACACCTGGTATATCCGGCATGGGTCAACACGCTTATTGGGGGAGGCAGGCCGCCCCATTACAACAACGGGAAGGATTTTGTGGTGGTTCATGCCCATTACCGCAACCATGACGATTACCTGAAGGGTCATATTCCCGGTGCCATTGCGATGGATACCCTGGCGCTGGAAGCTCCCGAAACCTGGAACCGGCGCTCTCCCAGGGAGTTGAAAAAGGCCCTGGAAAAGCATGGCATCACGGCCGATACTACGGTAGTGCTTTACGGCAGGTTTTCTTTCCCCAACAACGACGACCCTTTTCCCGGCAGTGCCGCAGGGCAGCTGGCAGCCATGCGCTGCGCTTTGATCATGATGTATGCCGGGGTGAAAGATGTGCGCGTACTCAACGGGGGACTGGCAGCATGGGAGGCAGAAGACCTTCCCCTTGAGAAGCATTCCGTTGACCCTGTGCCTGTGGAAGAATTTGGGGCCGACATTCCCGGGCAACACGACCTGATTGTGGACATAGAAGAGGCCAGGGCCCTGATCGAAAGCACCGATGGTGATATTGTCTGTACCCGCAGCTGGCCCGAATACATTGGCGAGGTAAGCGGTTACAACTATATTGAACAGAAGGGAAGGATTCCCGGGGCAGTATATGTAAACAACGGTTCGGATGCATACCACATGGAGAACTACCAGAACCTGGATTATACCACACGTGAGTATAATGAGATCGCAGCAATGCTCAAAGAGGCCGGGTTGCACAGCGGCCAGCGCCTTGCATTTTACTGCGGCACCGGCTGGCGCGGTAGCGAGGCGTTTTACAATGCATGGCTGATGGGCTGGCCAAGGGTGGCGGTTTTTGACGGTGGGTGGTTTGAGTGGAGCAACGATCCGCAAAATCCGGTAGAAACCGGTATCCCCGAAAAGGAACCCTGGTTTAATAAGAAATAGTTTCGCCTGCAAGGTTGCGGACAATAATTCTCCCTTTAATCTGTTCTTACTGCAATGAGACCTCTTCATCCTGTAAAAGTAACATCCAATATTGCTATAGCTCCCAATGCCTGGCTGCTCACTTTTGCCCGGCAGTTTGATTTTACTCCCGGTCATGTGATTGGTATTACCCTGGAGAAAGGAGTGGAACCCCGCCTTTACAGCATTGCCAGTGGCAAGGATCATCATGAGGTATGCATCCTGTATACCCGCAAACCCGATGGGGTGCTAACCCCCGCATTGTCTGAGGTTTCGCAGGGAGATACCATTCATGTCACTGATCCTTTCGGAAATTTTATCTGCCGTGAAGACAGGGCCATCTGGGTTGCTTCCGGAACAGGGATTGCTCCCTTTGCTTCCATGTTTTTTTCGGGGCAGTACCACAACAAAACGCTCATCCAGGGAGGCCGCACCCGCGACACCCTCTATTTTCGGCATTTTTTCGCAAAAAATATGGGCGATCATTATCATCCCTGCTGCAGCCGGCTGGCCTCAGAGGGTTGTTTCCACGGCCGGGTTACCCATTACCTGGAAGGGCTGGATCATGTGGATACCGATATTCCTTATTATCTTTGCGGTACGGCAGAAATGGTGGTGGATGTGAGGGATGTGCTCATTGCCCGTGGAGTACCTTTCAGCAACATTATGGCAGAGATATTTTTTTAAAAACAACCACAATACGGTATGATACAACCCCCCCGGAAAGAGGCCTTGTTTGGCAAAACTCTTACTCAGTTGCAGGAAATTGTAGCGCAGATGCAGATGCCGCGCTATACGGCAGCTCAGATTGCCGACTGGATGTACAAAAAAGAGATCACCAGCATTGATGAGATGAGCAACCTCTCCAGGGCCCATCGCGAAAGGCTTGCTGAGCAATACGAATACGGCCTTTCGGATCCGGTGAAGGTGCAAACGTCTGTTGATGGCACCAAAAAATATCTGTACCGTTCGCGGCTGGGGAAGTTCATCGAGGCAGCATATATTCCCGAAACCAACCGCAATACCTTGTGTGTGTCATCGCAGGTGGGATGCAAAATGGGCTGCCTGTTTTGTATGACCGGTAAGCAGGGTTTTCAGGGGCAGCTGGGTGCCGGTGAAATTGTGAACCAGATCCGCAGCCTGCCCGAGCGCCAGCAGCTTACCAACATTGTATACATGGGAATGGGCGAGCCTTTCGACAACCTGGAAGGGGTGATGCAAAGCCTTGAGGTGCTTACGGCAGAATGGGGGTTTGGCATGAGCCCCAAAAGGATTACCGTTTCTACCATTGGCATTATTCCGGCCATGAAAGTTTTCCTGGAGAACAGCCGCTGCCACCTGGCAGTAAGCCTGCATTCGCCTTTCGAAGAGGAACGCCGCAGGCTCATGCCCATCGAGAATGTGTATTCCCTGCCCGAAGTGCTCACCACCATCAGGGAATTCCCCATAGGAAAACAACGCCGTATCTCTTTTGAGTATATCGTGTTTAAAGGGCTTAACCACAGTGCCCGCCATGCCAGGGAACTGGCCCGTATCCTCAACGGGATCCGTTGCCGCATCAACCTGCTGTATTTCCACCCAATCCCCGATACTCCCCTGGAAGCACCCTCCGATGAGGTCATCCAGGAGTTTAAGGAAGCGCTGGAGGCCAAAGGACTTACCACCACCATCCGCAAATCGCGCGGGCAGGATATCTATGCCGCCTGCGGTATGCTTTCCACCAGGGAACTGTCGAAACAGAACAGGGAGTGAATTCTTTTCTGAAGTTGATTTCTGCAATCTCTCCTGCATGGACGCATCTTAGGATTTGTGCTGCTTTTGCCTTGCCGCCTTACCTAAAGAGTAGCAAAGGCCTTACTGTTGTGGCCTTTAGCCCCGATCAAAACGTTGTCCATTGCTTTGACATTTCCTCAGCAACCTTCATGTGCATAACTTCTCAGCGCAGTTTTTACGCGCGAAGGGGTAGCCGGGCCAAAATTTGTGAATAACTTCTCAGCGCAGTTTTACCCGGGTATTTTTGCCTGCTTTCCTGCACCCAATAAGGGACATGAATAGATACTGCCAAACCAATCTCCCCCGGCAGGATTGTAAAATTTTACCCCAAAATCCCCTTTCGTATGTTTTAATTTCCTTGATAGCTTTATTTATTATATATTTGTGTGATTTTTTGGGAAAACAAAATCCTTCTATATTAAATTTTTAACATTATGGACGCCCGGATCATATCTCCGCTGAGCTTTGTATTGCTCATTGTTTCTTTTGTTTTTATGGTACTTATGATGAAGCAGTTTTTTCGAAAATCTGTTCTGTATTCCATTGGGATTTCTACAGCCACAGTAATTATTATGGCTTCATTTATCTCTGGTATTCAGGCCCGGCTTGGGCCCATTCATATGCTGTGGGCATTGCCACTGCAAATTGCACTGGCAGTGGGAGCTTACCGTTATTTGGCAATCCGTATAAAGCAGCCTTTGCAGGAAATCCTGGGTGTTGTAGAAAAAATCAGCAAAGGAAATCTCCAGGTGGAGGTTGGTGCTGAAATTTCCCGTAAAAACAATGAACTGGGCCAGCTGGCAAGTGCCATGCGGCAGCTCACAAAGGGTTTGACAGAAAAAGCCGGGTTTGCCAGTGAAATAGGCAAAGGCAACCTTGATGCTACTTTTGAAAAAGCGGGTGAAGAAGATCAGTTTGGGGATTCTCTTATCAGGATGAAGGAAAACCTGAAAGTGGCACAACTGGAAGAAATGAAGCGGCGGGATGAAGATGCCAGGCGCAACTGGATGGCCCAGGGAGAAGCAAAGTTTGCCGATATGCTCCGGCAAAACGAGTCTGATCTGGGTGAATTGTCCTTTAAGATCATCAGCACCCTGGTGAAGTATATGAACATCAACCAGGGTGGGATTTTTGTGTTGAATGATGAATCGGAGAATGACAAATACCTGGAATTGCTGGCCTGCTATGCCTACGACAGGAGAAAATTTAATACCAGGCGACTCGAAATAGGGGAAGGATTGCTGGGAAGTTGTTTTCTGGAAAAGAAAACAACCTACATAACCCAACTGCCACAGGATTATATTAAGATCACTTCCGGCCTGGGCGATGAAAACCCTGACGCATTGCTGATGGTTCCCCTGAAAATCAATGAGGAGGTATACGGAGTAATCGAGCTGGCTTCTTTCCGCTGTTTCGAGCCGCACGAAATCGCTTTTGCGGAAAGAGTGGGCGAAATCATTGCTTCGGCCATTTCGGGGCTAAAGATCAGTAACCGTACTACCCTGCTTTTAGAGAAGTCGCAGCAGCAGGCAGAGGAAATGAGAGCCCAGGAGGAAGAAATGCGCCAGAACATGGAAGAACTCAATGCTACCCAGGAAGCCCTGGCCCAGAAGGAAAAGGAAAATTACAAAAGGGTGAAAAAACTTGAGATGCTCAACAGGAGACTTTCCGATGAAGTGGATGAGCTAAGGAAGAAACTCCGGGGAGAAGAGCTTCCGGCAGATAAAGATGTAAGAGTGTAAAAAGTTTTTGATGCTGATATCCGGTGTTTTCTCAAAATGAGATGCTGCCGCATTAGTGTTTTACAGTAATTGGACAGTTTGGCAAACGCACGGTAGCACCTGTTGAAACGAATGCATAACATCCCTTCCACAAGGCCAGTGCCCGGGTTAAATCCGGACCATGCGTCAGCCTCTGTTATTCACTTCCTTCACCGGGAGATCAGGGTTATTCTCCGTCCAGCATCGTCCTTACTTCTATTGAAACCTCATTAACTTTTTTTCTTGTTTCGGCCAGGGTTTGCGATGTGCTGTTGATCACCTCGTTCCAGGTATCCAGCGATGCTTCGTTTACTTCTTCCATTTCTGCATCAAGAATATCGCATTGTGCTTCCAGCTCCCTACGGGCGGTTTGCAGTTCGTCGCGGGTTTCCCCGGTAGTATTTTCCATTTCCTGATCAACATATTTGATCCGGTCCTGGATATCTACTTTAATCTTGTTGATGCTTTGGATGGTTTCCTGCTTGGCTTCTTCGAGTTGTCGTTCGGACTGACGATTCTGCCCTCCACCACCACAGGAGATTAAAAACATCATCATGATCAGTACCGTTAGGGTCTGATATCTTTTACCGGTAACTCTTTTAAATGTTTTCATTTTGAACAGTATTTTGAGTTTAATAACAAGATAGTGATTGTAAGGATGATAGGTTCGGCTGCCTGAGCAACTGCCGGCAACATGTGGCCAGCTGGCTGATGGCATGCCTGTGTGTTTTGACGGTTAAACGCTTTGCGAAAATAACAAAAATTAGTCAAATTTGAAAGCTCCGGGAAGTGTCAAAGAATCTGTAAAAGAAAAGCTGAAACAATAGCCAGCCCCATTACCTTATCCATCGTGCTTATGCCCTGGCATTTGCTTTCATTGGTGTTGTAATACTACCTGAGCAGTACTTGCTCACTGTTACCCGAAAAAGATCATGGCTTCAATTTCTTCCTGCACGAGGTACCAGATTGGTGTGTCTAAACACAGAAAAATCCCTTCAGCAAAGAAAAAGTTTCATTTTATTCTGTTTTGGCTTATATTTGTTAAAGAACCGGTAGTGGCTGTCTGAAATAAGTTTTCAGGTCGGTGTGCAGTTCGGCAAGCTCCCTCTAACTTTTGTGGAAACAACTGCTGAAGATCAGGTCGACAAGCTCAGTGAACCGGGATAACCCGGTTTATGAGACAGTCTCTTCCTCTTTTAATACCCGAACTATGGAAAAAAACCTGCCCCATTCGCTCAGAAATTTGATCAGCAAACTGGAGTCCCTCAAAACATGCAACAACCAAATTCTTTCACAAATAATGGATGATGTATCCCTTACAGCAGAAGAGCTTGGCAGGTTTTCCTGTTTTGATCATTCGGCCGGGGAAAGTTATGGAAGGACACAGCTTTACCATAATGGCCGCTTTAAGATCATCCTTATGAGCTGGGCACCCGGAGATTTTACTGCCATTCACGACCACGGGCATGTAGAATGGGGTTGTGTTTGGGCTTTGGGCGAAGCAACACATAGATTGTATAGCTTTGAAGACGATGTTTTGATGCTAAAATCGACCCGGCCTGTGATGCCCGGAGAAAGGGAAGAACTCAGGGGAAAGCTGATACATATGATGGGAAATTCCGGGAACGAAAATATTTTAAGTTTACATATCTATGGTGTCAACCAGCAAGATACTCCATTATCTGCAGGGGCCAGGGTATTCTCACCCGAAAAAAACTGCACTTTTATTACCGACGGTCCTGCTTTTCTTGATCTTTCCGATGATCTGGTAAAAGGAACAGCTGCCTTACCCAAAATTGATCCCGCTGCCCTGCGCGATTATACCTCTGTGATGCAAGTGCGCAAAAAAATCAGGACACTTAATCCCCAAACCATACACTGAGCTTCAGCCCGGTTGCTGAAATTCCGTCATTCATCATTTCTCAGCCTTTAACCAAGGGTTGCTGCTGTATTTTTTTTCCCATTACATAAGCTGATATCGGCAAGGAGGAGCATTGCAGGATTTATTGGGTGGAAAATAATGCATGTTTTCAGGTCAGGATTTGTCAGGAATGGATTTCGGACCCGACTTACTTCTTGCCTGTTATTCATACTTGATGGTATCTGCCGGGTTCTGCCGGGCAGCCGTGGTAGATATCGCCAGTATGGTTGATGAGGCAATAACCGTAATGATCAACAGGGTGATAATGATATGGGGCAACCCAATGGTAATGCTGTAGGCATAGTTCTGCAACCATCGGTTCATGATCAGCCAGGTAATAGGAATGGCCACTATGCTTGCCACAAAAACCCACCTGAGAAAGCTAAGGAGCAACATCCGGTTAATTTGCATCATCGTACCTCCCAATACCTTGCGAATGCCGATTTCTTTTTTGCGTTGGTTTACCATAAAAGAGGTAAGGCCGAACAATCCCAGGCAGGAAATAAGGATGCACAACAGGGCAAACCAGAGGAATATGTTGAGGCTGTTTTCTTCTGTTTGATACTGCCATGAAAGGATCTGGGAGAGATGCTGGTTGCTGAAATAGTATCCCGGAAAAAACTCGTCATGAGCTTGGCGGATCTTCTCTGTAAGGGAGGTAGCATCCTCACCCTGGTAGCGCAGGTTTATGGTTCTCATTTCCCCCGGGCGCCAGATGTATACTGCCGGCTCGATGGGTGTGCGCAGGGAGTAGTAGTGATAGTCTTCAATAACGCCGATTACGGTATAATAGTCATATTCTTCATCATCGTTGTTTACAACCTTTTTCCCGATGGGTTGTTCCCAGCCCAGCGCCCGCTGAGCCGCCCGGTTGATGATCATCGTTTGGAAAGGATCAGTGCCATAGTCGAAACTGAAATTGCGGCCCTGGGCAATGGAAATTTCCATGGTGGGGAAAAAATCTGGATCGACATATCCGTAGCGTACCATCAAAGTAACAGGAACTGAATCACCCGTGGTGATGGTGCTTTGCCGGCCGGCCACGCCGTTATATCCACTTGCAATACCTGCCGCAACCACCTCAGGAAAGCTCAGTAGTTTTTCTCTGAAACTGCGTAAAACATCATAATCTCCCGTTTGGCGCACACTCACAGATATGACATTATTTTCATTGTAGCCCAGGTCCTTGTCATGCATGTGTTTTACCTGTTGCATTACAATAATGGTGGCCAGGATCATTGCGGCGGAGATGGCAAACTGCACCGTTACCAAAACCTTTCTCAATCGTGCACTTTGCGGTTTGCCTGAGGTATTGCCGGCTTTCAATACTGCTCCGGCCTGAAATCTCGACAAGTATAAGGCAGGATAAAAACCTGATACAAGACTTATCACAACCAATAGCAGAGGAAGTCCTGCTGAAAATAATAGATTGGAAAAATCAATGGTGAGTTCTGTTCCCAATACAGCATTGTACCGGGGCAGTACCAGTTCGGTAAGGCCCATTGCCGCTAATATTGCCAGGAAGGTGATGACCATACTCTCACCTATAAACTGCAATGTAAGGCTGCGTCGTTCTGCCCCCAATACTTTGCGCATGCCTACCTCACGTGCCCTCTTTGTTGAATTTGCCGTGGCAAGGTTGATATAGTTAATGCAAGCAATGACAAGGATCAGAAATGCCACTACACTGAAAATGTAAACGTTTGTAATGCTGCCCTGGTGAGATCGCATATGAAATTTCAGCCCTCCCGAACGCAGAAAAATATCCTTTACCGGTTGAAGGTAAAAAGTATTTTTCATCATGTCCGGGCTCTCTTCAGAAAACAACTGCTGTTGTTGATTAATCACTTCTTCAACTTGTGAAGGATCAGTACCTGGCTGCAGCAGAATATATGTAGTAAGGGTGTTGTTTCCCGGCATTTGAAGATAGGGGTCCTGGCTTTCGATGGTTGCCAGAGAAAGTAACATCTCAAGCTCAAGATGCGATTTGATGGATGAATTGTCAAAAACACCTGTAATCTGATAGATCTCTTCATCCACCTTAAAGGTTCTGCCTACAGGCTGATCTTCAGAAAAAAGCCTTCTTGCCACTTCAAGGCTCACCACTGCCTGACCTGGCATGGATAACAAACTGTCATTGTAGTTGCCTGAGATCAGCGAATACCCCATTCGTTGCAATACATTGCCTTCCGAGAAGTAAGTATGATTGATGCGAAATGATTGATTTCCTGTTTCTGCAATGTCGGATCGGGGGTACATGATGCGGAATACATCCTCCACCTGCGGTATATTTTCGCGAATGAAATTTCCCCAAACTGCACTGGTGAAAGAAACATGCTGAACATCAAGTCCTGCAGGTTCCTGCATCCCTACCAGCCGGTACAATCTGTCATTGTCAGGGATATGCCGGTCATATCCCATCTGGTCCTGCAGGTAAAGGGTGATAAGCAAAAATGCAGTGATGCCTGTGGCCAGTCCCAGGAGATTGATGATGGTGAAAGAAATGTTCTTGATTACAAATCTGAATGCGGTTCTGAAATAATTGATGAGCATGGTATTTTCCTCGTATTGGTTCTTTATTTTGTTTTCCTTTTCAGGGATTCGCAACGGGCCGGATGGCTTGATCCCTGGGGTTCTCTGGAAGTATCTGTACAAGATACTGTGTATTTCTGATCAGGGCATTTTAGGTTAAGAATTTGCAAAAACAAAGCCATTGCGTATAAATCACTTAATTGTAGTGTTTTATCCAACGGCTCTCCTGGTTTTTTTGGTAAAGTATGTCCGGTTTAAGGCATAAATGTTCACAATCGTACAGCGGTCAACCGTTCCTATGCTAACAGTTTTGTTTGTTAAAGGCTTCCGTTGATCAAATGGTGGATTATTGAAAACGGCAAACAGTCTTTGGATGCAGCTTCACCCACACAGGTTAGCCTTGCAAGACAATTTTCAGACAATAAAAATAGCGATATTTTCCTTCTACCCAATGATTGTGATCATCCTCCGGTTCTGTGTAACACGCCATACTGGTTTTAACACGCAGAAAACAGGGGTTTTACTTTTTGAACTTCCCTCATGCGTCATATTTTCACCGATTCCAGGTAACGTGCTATCCGGTCATCAAAGGCTTTACGGATCTGAAGCAGTATGGGGTGGGAGGGGTCATAAGTAAGGTCATCAACCCCTTTTACAGGAAGCACCTTGCGAGAAGTTCCGGAAATAAACAGTGCCTCCATTACCACCAGCGAACGGGCCGGTACTTTCTCTTCAGTAACCTGCAGCTTCAGGGCCTGGCATACTTCAATGATATATTTCCTGGTAATACCGGGCAACACATCTTCCAGCGGTGGGGTGATTACTTTTCCTGCCCTGATAAAGAAAACGTTGGAGCGGCTGCCTTCTGTTATGCAGTTGTCCTTATCTACCAGAAGGGTTTCATAAACATCCTTTTGTTGCTTCATCAGATTGGTGGCATTGCGCAGTTTTACATCCATCACCTTGGCGTTGGGGTTGATACGGGTGCCTTTGAAGAGTGAAAGGGTAACTCCGTTTTTGTATTGCTCTGCTGTGGGATATTCATGCACGGTGGTGTAGATGAGCAGCTGGGTTTCTTTTAACACCGACCGGTACAATACGATCTTTACATTGCCGGTTTGCATGTTGTTGGCCCTCAGGAGGGTATAGGTTTGCTGGTACAATTCGGATATATCAAAGCCGGAGCACTCTTTCGACAGGCGACAGGTTTCATGAAGCCGTTGCAGATGGTCTTCCAAAAACAGTGCTTTTCCTTCAATTACCCTGAAAACCTCATAAATATAATGTGTCAGGGAGAGAAAGGAGGGATCGAATTGATCCACAGGAGTAAGGTGTCCGTTGTGCAGGTAAAAACTGCCCTTGCATTCTTCCATAGCAATGATGAATTTGGGGGCAAACCTAAGCAATTATTCCCAATTTACTCTCACCACCACTTCATTTCTTCTGTTCCAAAGTTTGTAGGGCGAATTGTATCCCAAAAACCGGAAATTGCCATCCCACTCAAAGTTGTTCTTGCGAAGCAGCTCACGCAGTTTCTCGCTTTCGCGCTGTATCTTATCATCGGAGGCGAAGCCTCCAAAGGTAATGACAGCATAATATCCTGCCTGGGAGCGCTCCAGCTGTACTGACTGATTGTTGGGTTGAGGAAGATCTTCCATGTCATATTCTGCGGGCATTACAAAACTCATGCTCGAACCGTTTTCATGAAGATCGATATGCACAGGAGCTGTCATGGCAATTTTTTGGCCGGTGGCATTGCCACCAAAAATATAGCCTGCCAGGGCATTGAAGGCAGGTGAGGTCATTTCTCGATAGGAACGGGCCGTGGTATATACCCTGGCCAACACTGCTTCAGGGTAATAACGTATTTCGAATCCCGGAAACTGGTGTACAAGGGTATAGGATTGTTGTTCCGTTTGCGCTTTACTTCCGGATGCAGCCATAGTAAAAAGAATTATGAGGATAAGATGTTTTGCTTTCATTTTTTTCTGATTTTCAGGTTTAAACGCATCTGCAACGAACATGTTTAATTGGTATTGTAAATCGTTAAACAAAGAGGGGTGGCAGCGTGCTCCTCCATGCTAAAAATGTTTGCAGAATTCAGGCCTGGTGAATCTGGTAATAATAAGAACCTGTGTATTGGAATTGCTTACTTTTGCAGATCTACTCCCTTTCAACGGAGCTGAATGTACAAATAAACAAATGCTGATGAAAACAATAAAAACTGCCATACAGGGGGTTGCCGGTGCATTTCATGATGTGGCAGCGCGCAAATATTTTCAGGATTGGCAGGTTGATATTCTTCCTTGCGACACCTTCAGGGAAGCCTTTGAAAAAGTGAATAACAAAGAGGCCGATGTTGCCGTAATCGCCATAGAAAATTCACTGGCAGGGTCACTGCTTCCCAACTACACCTTGCTGAAAAACTCGGGGCTTAAGGTCGCCGGTGAGATCTACCTGCGCATAGAACAGCACCTGATGGCAATGCCCGGGCTTAGCCTGGATGAGATCAGCGAAGTACATTCGCACCCTTTGGCCATTATCCAGTGTGAGCAGTTTTTGGAACCCCTGAGAAAAAGAGGCGTAAAGATTATTGATGCTGTAGATACTGCCCTGAGCGCAAAGCGTATTGCCGGAGAAAAGCTTCACGGTATTGCTGCCCTTGCCTCGGAGCTTGCTGCCGAAATGTATGGCCTGGAGATTATTGCCCGGGGAGTGGAAACCAATAAGCGCAACTTTACCCGGTTTCTTATCCTGGCTCCTGAGGAATATTTGGTTACACTCAGTGAAAAGGACAATCCGGCGGCCAATAAAGCATCATTGGGGTTTACCCTGCCGCACCAGACCGGCAGCCTTTCCCAGATACTTTCCATACTTGCCTTTTACCGGCTCAATCTTACCAAGATACAATCAGCGCCGATTGTTGGGCGCGATTGGGAGTATTACTTTTATATCGACCTGATCTTTGACAACCGGGAGATGTTTACCAAAGCTATTGCTGCCATAAGTCCGTTGATGGATCAATTGTATATCCTGGGGGAGTATGTGTCAGGGAGAGAATAGCAAACGAAGAGCCTTTCCCGGGCCTGCTAAACTATCAGCACTTCTACCCCCTTTTCCCTGCAGCGCGAAATGAGCGGTTGGGGTGCATCCTCGTCGGTAATGATGGTATCTACCCTTTCCAGCCCGCAAATGCGGCCAAAACCTTTTCTGCCAAATTTGGTCGAATCGGCCACTACGATCACCTTCGTTGCCGCATTGATCATGACCTGGTTGAGGGAAGCTTCCATGGCATTGGTGGTGGTGAGCCCATAGTCGGGGTCTATGCCATCCACCCCCAGAAAAAGGCGGTTGCTGTTGAATCCCCCGAGCATCTTTTCGGCATGGGGGCCAACAACCGAAGAGGAGCTTTTTCTTACCATGCCTCCCAGTTGGATTACTTCCAGTCCGTCATTCATGGTTAGATTTCTTGCTGCTATAAGCGAGGCAGAGATTACCGTCAGCCCTTCCACCGATTGGATCTGCCGGCTCAGCTCATTGATGGTAGTGCCCGAGGCAAGGATTACGCTGTCGTAAGGTTCTATCAGGCTGGCAGCCTTGTGAGCAATCCGCCGCTTTTGCTCCACCTGTAGTTTCTCCTTATCGCTTACATGACGGTCGGCAATATAGGGATCCTGGGGGGTTGCACTTCCATGAGTGCGAAACAAAAGATTTCGATCCTCTAAAAGTTTCAGGTCCTTTCGGATCGTTACCGCTGAAACTTTCAGTTCCTTGCTGAGCTCTACAACATTTACATACCCTTTTGACTTGAGCTTGTTGAGAATGTACTGGTGTCTTTCGGCTATACTGAGTACCATGATATTGTATTTGGGTTTCAAACCTACAGAGAATTTCGGAAAGAAAAAAGAGAAAAACGTTTCATTTTGTTGTTTTTATTGTAAAGGCCCGGATGCCCTGTAATTACTGCTGTTTGCCGGTCAATATTTATTTGGGCCAAATACAAACAAACCCAAAAAGAAAGAAAACGAAAGAAAAAGCTTTCAAAAACTTGCTTGTTGTTTTTGTTTTTTGTAATATTGCGGTGTGGATGATTCGAAATCCGTAAGTAAAAAACCAAAAATGAGGGACAGGTCCCCGGGATCCGTGGAAAGCGGAAATAAACCGATTAAAAACCCAAAAAATTCCAAAAGCACAATGCAACGCGACAAAATTTTACAACAAGTAGAAGCCCAGCAGGAACCTTACGACATTGCCGTGATTGGCGGTGGCGCCACAGGTGTGGGTATTGCCCTTGAGGCTGCCACAAGAGGATACAAAACCCTTTTGCTGGAAAAATCTGATTTTACAAAGTCAACTTCAAGCAAGAGTACCAAGCTTTTGCATGGTGGAGTGCGCTACCTGGCACAGGGCGATGTGGCCCTGGTGCGGGAAGCGTGCGTAGAAAGAGGCAGACTGCTTAGAAACGCCCCTCATCTTACCAAAAATCAATCGTTTGTAATTCCTGCACAGGGATGGTTCGATGAGTTGAAATTTACGGTAGGCCTGAAAATGTACGACCTGCTGGCAGGTACTTACAGCCTGGGGCGCTCGGTAAGGGTTTCCAAAAAGAAAGCCCTGGAAAAGATCCCTACCATGAATCCCGACAGGATCACCGCAGGGATCATTTATCACGACGGGCAGTTTGACGATAGCCGTATGGCGGTAAATGTGCTGCAAACTGCGGTAGAACATGGTGCCCACGTGCTGAATTACATGAATGTAACCGGACTTACCAAAGATGATACAGGAAAGGTGAACGGGGTGCATTTTGCCGATCTTGAAACCGGGAAAGCGTATACCATAAAAGCAAAAGCGGTGGTCAATGCTACGGGTGTTTTTGCCGACCAGGTGCTACAGATGGATAAACCCGGCCAGGACAAAACCATCCGGCCCAGCCAGGGAGTGCATGTGGTACTCGACAAATCATTCCTCCCCGGCGACCACGCCATCATGATCCCCAAAACCGACGATGGACGCGTCCTTTTTGCCGTTCCCTGGCACAACAAAGTGGTGGTGGGCACTACCGATACTCCTATGGAATCTGCATCGCTTGAACCTGTCGCACTGGAGGAGGAGATCAAATTTATTCTTGATACTGCCGGCCGCTACCTTACAAAAGCTCCCCGCCGCCAGGATGTGCTGAGCATCTTTGCCGGCCTCAGGCCCCTGGCTGCACCCAAAGCCGGTAGCTCCAAAACCAAGGAAATCTCGCGAAGCCACAAGATTGTGGTCTCCGACTCCCACCTTTTTACTATGGTAGGAGGAAAATGGACCACTTTCAGAAGAATGGCCCAGGATATGGTAGAGAAGATCGAAAAGGTGAAAAACTGGAAGAATACCCAGTGCCGTACCAGGAATCTCAAAATTCATGGATATACCAAAACCACCGACCTTTCCGACCCCATGTATGTCTATGGCAGCGATAAGGAAAAAATCTTGCTGCTGGCCCGATCTGAAAAGGAATGGGAAGGACTGATCAGTGAACCTCTTCAGCTGATGAAAGCCCAGGTGGTGTGGGCCGTCAGGGAAGAAATGGCAAGAACGCTGGAAGATGTTCTTTCCCGACGTATCCGCTGCCTTTTTCTCAATGCTCCCGAAACCATGCGCATTGCCCCTGAAGTAGCTTCCATTATTGCCCGCGAACTGGGAAAAGATAAAGCATGGGAAGAACAACAGGTAAAAGAGTTTATTGCCGTGGCCAACAATTATGTTTGTTGCGACCATTACAAGGTAAACTAACAGCACTTCCCCGCAGAACTATTTCTCTTGTCATACAATATACATTTACCAAAAAATACAAACATGGAACAGTACATTTTAGCTTTAGACCAGGGTACCACCAGCTCACGTGCTTTGCTTTTTACCAAGGCCGGCAACATCCGTTCGGTAGCCCAGAAAGAATTTCAGCAGATATTTCCCAAACCCGGCTGGGTGGAACATGACCCCAATGAGATTTGGTCATCGCAGGTGGCGGTGGCAGCCGAGGCCATGTCGAAGATCGGCATCAATGGAACCTATATTGCCGGTATTGGTATCACCAACCAGCGCGAAACCACCATTGTTTGGGACAAACGTACCGGTGATCCGGTTTATAATGCCATAGTATGGCAGGACCGCCGTACATCAGGGTACTGCGATGAACTGAAAGAACGGGGCCTGGCTGAAATGATACGTGAGAAAACTGGCCTGGTGATCGACGCCTATTTCAGTGGCACCAAGATCAAATGGATCCTTGACAACGTAAAAGGTGCACGGGAAAAAGCAAACCGCGGGGAACTGGCCTTTGGAACGGTAGATTCGTGGCTGGTGTGGAAACTCACCCAGGGCCGGACACATATTACTGATGTTACCAATGCCAGCCGAACCATGTTGTACAACATTCAAACCCTGGAATGGGATGATGAATTGCTGCAATTGATGGACATCCCCAAAACTATGATGCCCCAGGTAAAATCTTCCAGCGAAGTGTATGATCATACCAACACTACCTTCTTCGCTTCAAAAGTGCCTATCGCCGGCATTGCAGGAGACCAGCAGGCTGCTCTTTTCGGACAAATGTGTACCGAAGACGGCATGGTGAAAAATACCTACGGTACCGGTTGTTTTATCCTTATCAATACAGGGGAGAAACCTTTTATCTCCAAGAATAATCTCGTTACCACCATAGCCTGGCAAATCAAAGGGAAAACCTACTACGCCCTTGAAGGAAGTATCTTTATAGGTGGTGCCGTGGTGCAATGGCTGCGCGACGGACTGGGCATTATCAGATCCTCTTCCGATGTAGAGGCACTGGCCCGATCGGTAGAAGACAGCGGCGACCTTTATCTTGTGCCCAGCTTTACTGGTATGGGAGCCCCGCACTGGGATCAGTATGCCCGCGGATTGATGGTGGGGATCAGTCGCGGTACCACCAGTGCACACATTGCCCGTGCTGCCCTGGAAGGTATCGCATACCAAACCATGGATGTACTCAATGTGATGAAAAAAGATACAGGGCTGGAGATTAAAGAACTGCGTGTTGACGGCGGTGCTTCTGCCAATAACCTGCTTATGGAATTCCAGGCCGATATCATCCAAACCCAGGTTGTCCGACCCAAAATCATCGAAACAACTGCTCTGGGAGCAGCTTACCTGGCCGGCCTGGCCACAGGTTTCTGGGAAAATCTTGAAGAGATCAAAAAACAGTGGCAACTCGACAAGCGCTTCGAGCCAACCCTTAGTGAAGAAGAAACAAAACAAAGAAGGGAAAAATGGGCCGATGCCGTCAGGCGCGCAAAAGGGTGGACAAAGTAGATCTTCTTATACTGGTGGCTGTGATGTAAAGCCACTGAATCAATTGCTCTGTAATTTGTTGTGCAGCGGCGGAAAGGGTGAAGAAACGCATTGTGATTTTTTCACCGGGTTCTGCCGGATAGGATTGCTGCAGCCTGGTTGTAAATAAATCAGCCTGATTGAATACTTATTTATCTATAAACTAAAAACCAATCAAAATGGACAGTGTATTAATTTATGAAGTCATCGGCACAGCCATCCTCATTATTATGGGAGGAGGAGTGGTTGCCAACTCCATCCTGAAAAAATCAAAGGCGGAAGGTGCAGGATGGGTGAATATTGTATTTGGCTGGGGGCTGGGTGTTTTTGTAGCTGTAATTGTAGCTGGCGAGCATTCGGGTGCCCATATCAATCCTGCAGTATCTATTGGGCTGGCAGCAGTAGGTTTGTTTCCCTGGGCCAGTGTTCCCGGTTATATTGCCGCCCAGATCCTTGGGGCATTCATCGGCGCCTGCATAGTATACATAACCTTTAAGCAGCATTTTGATGTTACCGAAGATCAGGGCGCCAAACTGGCGGTGTTCTCTACCATGCCCGCCATTGATAACAAATTCTATAATGTTATCACCGAGGTAGTGGGTACTTTCATCCTTGTCTTTGTGATCTTTTATATTGCAGGACCTACTTTCCAATCATCCTCTGTGGAAGATGCCGTTATTGGCCTTGGTTCGCTGGGTGCCCTGCCGGTTGCACTACTGGTGGTGGGTATAGGAATGTCGTTGGGCGGGCCTACCGGCTATGCCATTAATCCTGCGCGCGACCTGGGTCCGCGGCTTGCCCATGCTCTATTGCCTATCAAAGATAAAGGTAGCAGCGGCTGGAATTATTTCTGGGTTCCTGTTGTGGGGCCTGTTATTGGTGCGCTGCTGGCAGCACTTCTCTACAACTCCCTGTCCTAGGCGGGTGTTCTTTATTAAGCATAAAAAAAACAGCAATGAATAAATATATAAAAACACTGGTTGTCCTTTTGGTATTTGTAGTGCTGGTGGGCAGTGCCAGGGCACAGGGTACCTTCAATGTAAGCCTGGATGCTAAAAATATGCACTATTGGAGAGGCCTTCGGGTAAGTGACGGATTTGTAACCGCTCCCATGGTGGGATATTATTCCGAAAGCCTCAGCATTTTTGCATGGGGTGGCCTGTCGCTCGATGGCCAGTATCGCGAAGTTTCCAAGATCATTTCTTATTCCACCGGAAATTTTTCCGTAACCCTGCTTGATATATTCAATTTTACGGGATTGGCCGATGCCGACTACTTTAACTTTAAGGCAGATGAAACCAATCACATTACGGACCTTTCTCTGGGGTATAACTTTGGCCAAGAGATACCTTTGAACCTGATGTGGGCAACCATTATCTACGGAAATGATCGCGACAGCAATGGCGATAACCGTTATTCCACCTACCTGGAAGCATCATACTCTGTGCTGGCAGATAATTACGTCGTACAGCCTTATGTGGCAGCAGGTTTTGCATTGGCCGGGGCAGATGATAATTCTCTCTACGGTGCCAAAGCATTTGACCTGGTCAATTTAGGATTGCGCGTAAGCCGCTCTGTAATCCTGGGCAATCATACCATTCCTGTTACAGGTACCATGGGTTACAATCCATCACTGAAGCAGGCGTCGGTGGAAATTGCCATTTCCCTGTTCTGATACATCCAACAATACTAACCGTAATGTGCTGCGTTGCACATGTTTTTGGCAGGACCCCGCAATACATTGTTTTTGCGGGGTCTCTTATTTAAGCTGTTGTGGCTACAATGCTCTGAAATAAGAATTTAATAAACTATTTCAATATAAACTTATATTGGCATTGTTTGTATTTTTGCTTTCCGAATTTTTGCTCAACCTAATTCTTTCACCATGGCATTCATCAGGGTTTACAGGCACAACAAGACGGCTATTCGATTTTTCTTAGGATTGGGAGTAATATTATTTATTGGTGGAACAGGATTGTTTGTTTATGCCAGATGGTTTGCTGAGCAAGGGAAAGTTACATTATTTACCGCCAATTATATTACCCTTGCCTTTCAGGGGGTGGTGGCATTTTGGGTAGGTTTGTATACCATAAGAAATGAAAAGTATTTTTTAGAATGGAACGATGAGGTCATCTGTTGGTGGCTGCCCCGCAAAAAGAAGGCAGAAATATTAAAAATTGCAGATATCCGCTCCGTGAAAAAAGACAGGCATAAGATTGTTGTGGGGTTAGAAAATACTCAAAAGGAAATTAACCTCAATTTCTTTTTTTATCCCGAACGCAAGTTAATAATGGAAAAATTCGAAGCTATCCGACAGTCTCTTTCTCAATCTCATCCTCGGCCTTAACCTTAAATTTACTACCTTTGCGCCTTTCCAAATCCTGAAAAAAATGATGAGATCACACACCTGCGGTGAGCTGAGAATCACCGAAACCGGAAAAAAAGTAACCCTTTGCGGATGGGTACAACGTTCGCGCGACCTGGGGGGAATGACCTTTGTTGACCTTCGCGACCGATATGGCATTACACAGCTGGCCTTCAATATGGAAACCGACGCAGCCCTGTGCGAGCAGGCCCGCGAGCTGGGACGTGAATATGTGGTGGAGGCCACCGGGGAAGTCATTGAGCGCAGCAGCAAAAACCCCAAAAACCCTACCGGCGATATCGAGATCAGGGTAACAGGCTTAAGGATTCTCAATAAGTCCCTTACACCTCCCTTTACCATCGAAGATGACACCGATGGCGGTGACGATCTTCGCATGAAATACCGATACCTCGACATCCGTCGCAACCCGGTGCGTCGCAACCTGGTGCTGCGCCACCGCATGGCTATTGAAACCCGTAATTATCTCAATAATATCAACTTCATAGAGGTGGAAACCCCGGTACTGATCAAATCTACCCCCGAGGGGGCAAGAGATTTTTTGGTGCCTTCGCGCATGAATGCCGGCCAGTTTTACGCCTTACCGCAATCTCCCCAAACCTTTAAGCAACTGCTCATGGTGGCCGGCCTCGATCGGTACTTCCAGATTGTGAAATGCTTCCGCGATGAGGACCTGCGTGCCGACCGCCAACCAGAATTTACACAGATCGACTGCGAAATGTCGTTTGTTACCCGTGATGATGTGCTGGAAACTTTCGAGGGGCTGGCCAAGCACCTGTTCAAAGCCGTAAAAGGGATCGATAACATCTCCTTCGACCGCATGAGCTACGCCGATGCCATGAAATACTATGGCTCCGACAAACCCGACACCCGCTTCGGGATGCGCTTTGCAGAGCTCAATGACCTCGCCCAAAACAAAGGATTTAAGGTTTTTGATGATGCCGGTATTGTTGTGGGGATCAATGCACAGGGATGTGCCAGTTACACACGCAAACAGGTGGATGAGCTTACCGAATGGGTAAAACGTCCGCAAATAGGTGCAAAGGGTTTGGTCTATGTAAAATACAATGAAGATGGAAGCTTCAAATCAAGCATCGACAAGTTTTTCACCCCCGATCAACTCAAAACCTGGGCTGAGGCAATGGATGCCCATCCCGGTGACATGATGCTGATTCTGGCTGGTGAAGAGAATGCTACCCGTAAAGCTTTGGGCGAGTTGCGCCTTGAAATGGGCAAACGCCTGGGTCTGCGCAACCCCAATACTTTCTCGTGCCTGTGGGTGGTGGACTTTCCACTGCTGGAATGGGACGAAGAATCGCAACGCTTTTTCGCCATGCACCATCCTTTTACCTCTCCGCTGCCTGAAGATATTGACCTGCTTGCCACCGATCCCGGTAAAGTGAGGGCCAATGCCTACGACATGGTAATCAATGGAGTGGAGATTGGAGGGGGGTCTATCCGCATCTTCGATAAGGAACTGCAGGCACGTATGTTTGAAGTGCTTGGCTTTAGTGCCGAGGAAGCCCGCGCCCAGTTTGGCTTCCTCATGGACGCCTTCCAGTTTGGCGCTCCACCCCACGGAGGTGTCGCATTCGGCTTCGACCGCTGGTGTTCCCTCTTTGGCGGTTCAGAGTCCATCCGCGATTATATCGCTTTCCCAAAAAACAATGCAGGACGCGATGTAATGATTGACAGCCCTTCGCCAGTGGATGTAAAGCAGCTGGAAGAACTGGGACTTGCTTTGAAAGTGAAGAGTGAAAAGTAGTGAAACAGAAGGCGAGAAACCGCAAACAGGTGTTATCCGGCATTAAACGACTCAACCCATCAATAAAACAATAACCCTATGTTCTCCATTAATAACCTGTCAGTGCAGTTCAATGGTGAGTATTTGTTTGAGGATGTATCGTTCATCATCAACAAACGCGACCGTATTGGATTGGTGGGAAAAAACGGAGCCGGCAAAACCACGATGATGCGCCTCATTACAAGGCAAATGGAGCCGGAAACAGGTACTGTGGTGATCCCTGCTTCGGGTACTGTGGGCTATTTGCCCCAGGAAATGAAGCTGCGCAGCACCAAAACGGTTATTGATGAAACTTTTCTTGCCTTTGCCGAGGCCAATGAGTTGGAGCGCCGCATAGATAAATATACCCGGGAGATTGCCGAGCGGGAAGATTATGATTCAGACTCATACCATAAGCTGGCCGAAAAGCTCGCCGAGGCCAATGAGCGTTTTGCACTCATTGGAGGTGCCACCCAACAGGCGCGCGCCGAAAAAGTGCTGCTGGGGCTGGGGTTTGAACATAAAGACTTCAACCGGGCCATGTCAGAATTCAGCGGAGGATGGCAAATGAGGGTAGAGCTGGCGAAAATACTGCTGCAAAATCCTGATCTGCTCCTGCTCGACGAGCCTACAAATCATCTCGATATAGAATCCATCCAATGGCTGGAAACCTTCCTGCAGGACTATTCCGGTGCCGTAGTACTCATCTCACACGACAGGGCATTCCTCGACAACATTACCAGGCGCACCATCGAGATATCCAAGGGAAAAATCTATGACTATAAAGCTCCTTATTCCCAGTATGAGATTTTGCGAGAAGAACGGCTGGAGCAGGAAATGGCAATGTATTCCAATCAACAACGCGAAATAGCACAGATAGAACGTTTCATTACCCGTTTCCGGGCAAAAGCCACCAAGGCCCGTCAGGTGCAGTCGAGGGTGAAATTGCTGGAGAAGATGGACAGGGTAGAGGTAGACGATCTGGATACCTCGGCCATCCACTTCCGTTTCAACCAGGCGCCCCCATCAGGGAAGATCGTGCTGGAGGCCGAAAAGATCGGTAAAAAGTACGGCGAGAAGACTGTGCTTGAGAACCTGGAGTTTTCTGTCAGCCGGGGCGAACGGATCGCCTTTGTGGGACGCAATGGTGAAGGTAAAACCACCCTCTCACGCATCATCATAGGTGAGCTGGAACATACCGGTGTTCTCAAGCCGGGACACAATGTGCAGATCGGCTATTACGCCCAGAACCAGACAGAGCTGCTCGACGGCGAAAAAACCGTCTTTCAAACCCTCGACGATGTGGCCGTGGGCGACATACGCACACGCATCAGGGGAATCCTGGGCGGATTTCTCTTCCAGGGGGATGACATAGACAAGAAGGTAAAAGTACTTTCCGGGGGCGAAAAATCAAGGCTTGCCATTGCCAAACTGCTGCTCTCTCCTGTAAATCTGCTGGTGCTCGATGAGCCTACCAACCACCTCGACATGCGCTCAAAAGACATTCTCAAGAGTGCCTTGCTACAGTTTGAAGGAACCATCGTCCTGGTTAGCCACGACCGTGACTTTTTGCAGGGTCTCACCACCCGTATCTTTGAATTTCGAAACCGGAAAATCAAAGAATACCTTGGCGATGTATATGATTTTATTGAAAGCCGCAACATACAAAACCTCTCTGACCTGGAGCAGGCCCGCAAATCCGCATCGGCCGGAACCTCTGTGGCTGAATCTGACAACAAAATACAATGGGAACGAAAAAAGGAAACAGAGCGTGAGATGCGCAAAATCCAAAACCAGATATCCCAGTGCGAAGATCGTATTCACCACCTGGAAACCGAAATTAAAAAAGCCGAAGAGATAATCTCAAACCCTGCCGCCTACCCCAATGACTTTAACAATGACGAGTTTTATAAGAACTATTCTTCCCTCAAGACGGAGCTGAAACATATGGAAGAAAAGTGGGAGGAGTTGCATGTGAGACTGGAGGAGATGGAGGGATAATTTTGGCAAACCGGGCTCTCTTTTTACACAATTGTTTCTGAGTGGTGGAATCTCTCTGGCGGTGTGTTTTTCAATACCTCCCTCCAATATGTGCCTGATGTGGTGCTATTTCCTGAAGAAGCCATACCCATATTTACATTCCAAAAAGCGAGATTGCACTTCCGGTTGAGGTTTCTTTAACCTGCTGTTGCTTTACATCCATGCTATGTTAAAATTGTCCAGGGCTAACCATTTAACAGCATTATTTTTTGCGAAAAGGTTGACTTAGGGATTGGGAAGAAGTAATTTTGCAGAAATAAAGTTCTTTTACAACCCTAAAATGGTAGCATTATGAAGACGAATTGTATGAGTGTTGTCGGGAAGTATATCTTTCTGGCCTGGATTGCAGCTACCTCCCTTAGCTTACTGCAAGCACAAAAAATTGAAGAACCCACCAAATTGTTGCCCGATGACGGGGCATCAGAAGATTTTTTCGGAAGTGCCGTTGCCATAGACGATGATGTGGCAGTGGTTGGCGCCTGGCTGAAGGGTGACCTGGTGGGTGCAGCCTATGTGTTCCGGTTTGATGGAAACAATTGGGTGCAGGAGCAAAAACTACTGGGGGATGACACCTCCGATGGTGATTTCTTTGGCCATGCTGTTGATGTGTACCAGGACTACATTGTTGTAGGTGCCAGTGGTGCTGAAAATACAGGGGCAGCTTATGTGTTTCATTACAACGGCACTGAGTGGGTGCAAATTGCCCGGCTCACGGCTGCAGGAGCGTTGTCTTTTGACAGGTTCGGATGCTCAGTGTCCATGGATGATGAGTACATTGTAATTGGAGCTGACAGGGCGCAATACTCCCTGGGGGCAGTTTATATCTTTAAAAAAGAGGGGAATAATTGGGTGCAACAACAAAAACTGCTCGGCCCCATGTATGCCTCGGCTTTTGGAGGAGCGGTCGATAAAAAGGATGATGCCATTTTGATTGGTGCACCCGATAATAGCTTTGCATTTGTTTTTATGCTCGATGGCAATTCATGGGAAAAGGTTGCCGAGCTGATGGACATTGACGGATCCATTCATGATAAGTTTGGTGAGACAGTGAGCATCGAAGCTGATATAGCAGTTGTGGGAGCTACACACCATCAGAATGCCAACGGCGCTTCAGGGGCGGTATACGTTTATAAAAAGCAGGGCAGCAACTGGGTTGAGAAGCAAAAGATAGTGGCCGATGACGGAGAGTTCGAAGATCACTTTGGATGTGTATCACTGTATGGTAGTAAACTTATTGTTGGAGCTTGTCATGATGATGATTACGGTATGAATGCCGGTGCAGTTTACATTTTTGAAAGAGCAGATGATAGCTTTGACTTAGAGGATAAAATATTTGCCTACGATGGCTTCGCAGGTGATGAATTTGGCTCTTCGGTGGCTGTTTCTGATGAGTTCTTCATTGTTGGCTCCCCTAATGACAATGATAATGGATCATCATCGGGTTCCGGCTATGTGTTTTCGTATGATTTTCAGTCCGATGTTACTTTCTCCAATACAAGCCCTCATATTGTGTTGGAGCAGAATCATCCCAATCCTTTTCACTCATCAACAATTATAAATATTTCTGTGCCTGCTGCAAGTAACATAAGGCTTGATGTTTTCAGTACAGATGGCAGGCTGATAAGAACCCTGTACGATGGACCGGTAGAAGCCGGTGAGCACCAGTTTCAGTGGGATGGAGATCAACAGCAGGAACAACAGGTGCCACCCGGATTTTATTTTTACCGGTTGCAAACCCCCCGGGATAGCCATTGCAGAAAAATGCTAAAGGCAGACTTGTAGTCCTTTTTTTTTATTTAACCAAAAGTCTTTATCGTTCACTGAATTGAAAAAGGTGACTCATGGGGGGTGAATCACCTTTTTCGGAACTAAAACGGGCAGGGTAAGATAATAGTGGTTGAGCCTGTTCTTGACGGGAGTTACAATTTAAGGAATTTAAATGTTCCCTGATGGGTGCGGCCTCTCCATGTTACCATGTACAATCCTGGATCGAAACTGGAAACATCAATAGAGAACCCGGGTGTGTCTGCTGCAAACCGGTGTTCTTGTTCCATTATCAATCTGCCTGCAAGATCGGTTACCGTAAAGTATATGGTCTCATCTGTAAATGCGCCAAGTATATGAAGCCTTTCATTTACAGGGTTGGGATACGCAGTTAAAACGGGTTCTTCAGCTTGCAACTGGTAGATGTTTACAGGTGCATCAGGATGTATAAATGTAATGGCTTCCGCAGACTTTATTTTTACTTCGCGGTTTAGGGCGGTATCTGTGGCAAAAGAGATAAATTCATAGGTTTTTCCTGGTTGACCGATAAATACAGCTGATGTGCCGGATGCAAACACGACCGCATCATACCAGTTGCCAAAATCTTCGCGGTATTGGATGGTATAGTGCATTATTCCCGAGCCTATATCGGTGCCCTGCCATTGCAGGGGGATCTCAACGGTATTGATGGTATCGGGTAGCTCAAGCATGCTGCTTTCGGGGGGATGGTTGTCAACAATGGCTTCCCAGTTATTGGTAATGATGGGGTCATTGAAATCGAAGTAAATGGCTGCAGTATTATTCATTTCGGTATCCGAGTCAACCGATTCGTGCACCATGATATCAAACAAAACAGTTCCCGTTCCACTTATTTGATCCGTATTGGGAGGTAAAAATCCATCCAGGGGATGAGTAACTGGTTCCTGGGTATCTGGATCAAGGGTTATAAAATCCCAAATCATTTCACCGGTAGCATTATCGAGAGTAACGGTAAGTTCAACCAGGAAGGGCAGTCGTGGCTGGAGATCAACAATTGTGTTGTATTCCCTCATGCCTTCCATGATCGGGAAGAAATCGGCAGCAATAGAAAAACCTTTAAGGGCAAGTGTTGTGGGGTCAAATACATTCAGATCAAGGGTGTCAACAATACGCACTCTTTTGGCAGGTGCTGTAGCTTCGGGGTCGTTCTCAAAACGGATCATGAAGGGGAATTTCTGCCTGGAGTTGATCCAGAATCCAGCCCCGTAGCCTATTCGACCTGTTTTGTCGTTTGGGTCGTAGGATGCCACCACCTGGCCAATGGTGCTGGGTTTATCCTCTGGTTTGTTACATTTTTGAAGGATGTCATAAAACGATTTTGATGAAATTAAGGCCTTCACCATTGCAGCCACCCTTCCATAGGCACCACCTGTAAGACCATCGCCAGCGCATTCAATAATGGTGGAAACCAGCACTTCAAGATAATTCATTGTATAGGCGGCAGTTCCGAAATTTGAAAAATCCCAGGCATAATCCATAAATGGAGAAAGAATAACATCGGCTATGCCAACGGCACAGTTTCCATAGGGCAACAGGCCCACCAGGTAAACGATAACTGCATCATAGCAATCGCCCACCCAGTGTCGCAGGGGAGAGCCAAACATGGCCTGTTCGGCCCACGCCTTGGTGTAAAATCCTCCCGTTTCTTCTACCGTAATTTCGATGGGTACCATTACCGATGTTCCGGCGGGAATCTTGGGTATAATTATGCCGTAAATTTTTGCAGGGTAGGGTTCACCCATTAAGGTATCAATCAGAACAAAGTCGGGCACACTGTCAAATAAAGGATGATCCGGCTCCAGTAACCGGGAGGTTTCAAAGCCCATGTTCACCACTTCTACATTAGGAGACAAGGCGATCCAAATGGGTACTCCGTGGGCATCTACATTGCCACTGTTGCCATAGCTAAGGTAAAAGTATTGCGGTGCACCGGCCGTGATCACATCAGGAGCGATCATTTCGGCCCAGGTATATTCACCCAAACCCTGCTCTATGGTAAAAGCTTCTTCAATCACAATGGTTTCTTCACCCGGAATATCAATTACAATATCCCTTACACCCAATGGGGCACCACGCAGGTCAAAAGTTGCCTTTATCCTGATCTGCCCCTGGTTGAATACTACATCGTCTGCCGGGTAGATATCGTCAAAACCGTCAGCGGTAAGATAAAATGTGGTACCCGATTTGAAATTGGCTCCGAGAATCTCAATTGTAGCATCACCGGTATTGCCTCCCCGGTTAGGGAAATATTGATCTACAACCCCGGGGGTGGGCGTAAAGTCAAACTCAACTGCAGTAAAGTAAGGATGAAAATTTTCCTTAACCGAAAGAAACTGTCCGCCCGCATAAAGAGTATTTCCAACAGCCTCCATATCGAATATGCTGTTTATGTTGTTAAACCCAAAGTCGAACATGGAATTGATCACCAACCCTGACTGAAGACCCAGGTAAGCGATGTGGTTGACAGGCACATTGCCTGCCATGGTAAAGTTGGTTCCGGTTACAAAAATTCCATTCTCCATAATCTCGATTTCTTCCATTCGCAGCGCTGTGACATTGGGATTCCAGGGAAGCAGATCGGCGGTGGTGCCATCCACCAGTGCCAGTCCCTGGCGGGCCTCGCCGTTTACGGT
This sequence comes from uncultured Bacteroidales bacterium, assembly GCA_964453995.1. Taxonomy (GTDB): domain Bacteria; phylum Bacteroidota; class Bacteroidia; order Bacteroidales; family UBA7960; genus SKVR01. The sequence goes on from CAYVQC010000043.1 coordinate 28,703, forward strand.
GGTAAAATTGCCCGACATGTATACCTTGTCGTCATGAACTTTTAAGATACTGTATAAGCTGGGAATGTATAAATCCAGGGCGGGTTCCCAGTCCAGTAACTGCCCTGTAAAATCAACTGCCCCGATCCTGTGTCGGGGTTGTCCGTTTATGTTGGAAAACATACCCGATATGTATATGGCACCTAATGCAGGAGCAATCTCAATTTCGTTAACAAAGCCATCGAATACAGGAGCAAAAGGTAGCAGGTTGCCGGCAGGATCAAAGGCTGCCATGTAGCTGCGTGAAGTCTCATTTATGGTGGTAAACTCTCCAACTACATACAGATTGCCTGTGGTAAGGTCGAGTTCAATCCGGCTTATAGGACCGTTAAAAACATAGTCAAAGGCTTCGATAGGCTCTCCTGTGTTCATGTCGAAAGCCTGTAAATGCTTGCCGGTAGCATTATTGCTTGCATATCCGGTCAGGTAAACAATGTTATTTGCCATGTCGGCCTGTATGCCTGTAACACCAAGAAACTCGCTCTGTGGGGCCCAGTCAAGCAGTTCGCCGGTAACCCGGTTAAAAGCATAAATATTGTCGCGCTCATGGTTGTAAAGCATCCTGATGTCACCCATGGCAAAAAGGTTATTATCCTGGGTCAAAAATTTTGAAATGGCCCAGTTAGGGTTGGGGTTGAAGGATTGATCGATCTGATAATCAGGGAGATTGAACCGTGCCCAATGCTTAAAGGGTTCGCCGGCAATATTCACAAACTCACCTCCTACATGCAAAAATCCATTGTGAATCCCAAGTGCCTCTACAACACCATCAATTTCTGGGGCAAAATCTTCTATTAGCAACCCTTCGGCATTAATAGCAGCGATATTTATCTGGTCAATGCCATTGACCTTTGTGAAGTTACCTCCAATATAAACTATTTCATTGTGATGGATGATGGAGAATACGTCAACTCCAAAAGCATTGCCTGACACTATTGGATACCAATCTGTAAAAGTATTGGTTTGAAGATTTACCGCTTTTACCCCATCTGTAAATTTGCCGGCAACAAATAGGGTATCGCCATCCTTGTACAGGTCGTACACCCAACCAAAATTGCTTACCATCGGAAACTCCATTAGGGTGCTGGTTGCAGGGTTTAGCCTTGCAAGGCCATGAACGGTGGTGCCACCAATATTGTTAAATGCCCCACCGATAAGCAAATCGCCATCGTGTTGTTCAAGATCAAAAATCTGGAAGCTGGGCTGGGGGTTGAAACTGGTGAGCTGATCCTGATCAATATCAATAGCTGCCATGTATTGCCTTGGATTACCGTCGACCTGTGTAAACATGCCACCCAGATAAAGAATGTTGTCAACCAGAACAAGGGCATTTACCTGATTATTTACGTTGAAGGAAAAATCGGGATTCACCTTCATGTTGGGTAAAATATGGGCCAGGTTATTCCGGGAGTATCCGCTCACAACGTCGAAGTCACCTCCTACAAACCATCCTCCGTTGCCATCGGGAATTATGGTTTTTACTTCGCCGGATATGTTGGCGAAATTAAGATTTGGCAAAGTGTCGGTGCCTTCAATCAAGGCTGCTCCTCCGGTAAAATATCCTACGCGGCTGAAATAGCCCGATGCGTAGATGATATCACCTGCTGATTCAACGGCAAATACCTGCTGGTCTGGGCTGAAGCTGCGAGGCTGAACTATCTGTCCTTTAATCGAACCTGCAATAAGCAATGCGATTAAGAGTAGGGGTAGTTTTTTTATCATGTTCCTGTATGTTTAAGATGAGAGTAATAATTATTGCAATCAATTCATGGTAGTGGGTTGAGGCAGTGATAATATTGCTTTTTTTTGAAGCTTTTTGTCAACAATACCCCTTCAGTTTTGGTTTATTAAACACTTAATTAATCCTAAAACGAATTTATTTATAACTCCTGTCTTTTTTATACCTCAATTGTGGTATATCTTTATTAAAAATTGATAAAATGGGTAAAGTATTCGATGAGTTGCTGGTGTTGCAAAAAGCTTTTGGTGAGCAGAACTATAACACTGAAGGGATGGAATATATTGAGCTTTTAAAAGCCAATCCCCTTATAAACAGTCAGTTTGCTGTGGGTAATAACTTTATCATCATCGCCAACACCTATACATGGGAGTTTTCGCTGGTGGTGGGAAATTGTGAGCAGCTTACCGGATATTCTGCTGATGAGATCCGGCAAAAGAAAGCCGATTTTATTATGAACTATACCATACCGGAGCATCTGCCCGTTGCAATGGCAACAGTTACATCTACTATCAACTACCTTAAAAGCCGACCGTTGGAAGAGCGTGAGTCGATTTACGCAATATATTACTATCATGCCCGAAAGAAAAACGGAGATCTTCTTTCCCTTCAGCACCAAAGCGTCCCCATTGTATTTGATAAGCAGATGATCCCTTATCTTTTTTGTAATATCTTTTCTGATATAACTTACCTCAAACCCACCAATATACCGCAGGGTATCATTATGAACCGTTTTACAAATGAAATCTTTCATGTAAACCCCGAAGCAGCCACCATCAATAAGAGGAATAACATCTTCAGTGCCCGTGAAATGGAGATCATCCGCTTACTTACCAAAGGGTTTTCCAGTAAGCAGATCTCTGATCATCTTTCCATTAAACCGGAAACTGTGCGCACCCACCGTAAGAATATTTTATCCAAAGCGGGCCTTTCGAGCAGTACTGCTTTGGTAAAGTATTGTTTGATGAATGGTTTCTTGTAGTTCTACTTTATTTTCCTCCTGATCGATTTGGATAAACTATTGGTGATGTCATATGTTGTATCTCAGAGGAAAAAACAGGTTCCTCCTTTTTGTCATTCACTTAACGTTTGGTTATGAAAAAACCATTATCTCAATTCATCATTTTCATTGGTCTTTATTCTTCATTAGCATTTGGTCAACAGATACATGAAGTAGAGTTTATTGAAAGTGTTACCCGCCAGGAACTTGAGGCCCAGCTGGATTATACGGTAACCAATGGTGTTTCTTTTTACAAAATGACCTACCATACCACGGGATCTGACGGTCTGCCCGACATTGCTTCCGGTTTGCTGGTAATGCCCGATAACAATGCACCTGACTATCCTTTACTGGTATATCATCATGGCACCAGCTCCGAAAAAAGCATGGTACCATCCTCGTTAAACCTTGACTATGAGGCATATGCGTTTTTTGGTGGAAATGGGTACCTGGTACTTGCTCCGGATTATCTTGGAATGGGAGAAAGCCGTGGGTTTCATCCTTATATGCATCGCGAAACGCAGGCTTCGGCCAGTGTGGATATGCTCAAGGCAGCCCATGAATGGGTAGCCCTTGAAAACATAAATATTTCAGGAGATTTGTTCCTTACGGGTTATTCGCAGGGTGGGCATGCATCCATGTCGACTCATCAACATCTTGAACAGTATTACAGTGAAGAGTACCCGGTAACTGCCGCTGCTCATATGGCAGGCCCTTATAGCTTATCTGCCGTGATGAAGCAGGTAATGCTCAGCGAGGACGATTACGATTTCCCTGGGTTTATTCCCTATTTTATATTGGGGTTTCAGGAGGTGTATGGAACCGTATATAACGAACTTGGGGATATATTCCGCTCTACATATGTACCCCATATTCAAAGTTTCTACGATGGAGATACCGATCTTACTGCCCTCACGGTGATTATGATCCTGTTTTCGCAGCAATTGCATGGCAATCTTCATCCTGTAAATTTCCTTACTCCTTCGTTGGTAGAGGATATGCAATCTGACGAAAACCATCCCCTGAACCTGCTCCTGGCCGAAAATGACTCCTACAACTGGGTGCCACAGGCCCCCACACGATTGTTTTATTGCCAGGGCGATAATCTTGTCCCCGCACAGAATACCGTCCTTGCAGGTAGTGAAATGCAGGCCAATGGTGCCCCTAACCTTCAAACCATTAACCTGGGAGCTGATCTTGACCACCTGGCATGTGCCGAGCCTTCCATGATTGCTGCCCTGGGTTTTTTTAACGGGTTTCAACCTACCGACGCCAATGAACCGGATACCCAGATGTCTTTCCATGTTTATCCTAACCCAACTCAGAACTACCTTCAGGTAGAGATGCATAATACAACTGGAGAGGTGCCCGGAGCAATGTATGATGTGGATGGAAGGTTGATTCTGCAACAAACCCTTCCCGGAAAAATTGACATGGGACCGCTCCCCCCTGGTGTCTACATTTTAAAAATCACAACAGGTACGGACACTTTCACCGAAAAGATTGTAAAACACTGATACGGAATCGGCCTGATCTGGCAAGCCCGGGCAATCAGTTTTGCAGTGTTGAACACGCTATCCCAAAATTACGCTGTATATGATGTTTGTATTTATGGAAATTTACGATAAAACAGCTCATTAATAACATAGGGTGCGATGTGTTACAACTGTCATGAGGCAGTACAAGCAGTTAAAGACGCCATTAAGGGTCTGATGCATATATTTTCATCCAAAACCATTTCATTATGAAAACAATTATTACGGCATTATTGGTTCTGACAACATCTTTGCTCACCATAGGCCAAAACGTCGATTCACATACTCCTGCGCTGCAAAAAGAAAAAGCTATGCGGCAGCTTGATAGTGAGAAGAAAGTGAGTATGTTCCCCCAGATCAGCATTGCACCCTCTCATCAAACAGAAGCAATGAAAATGAACGATCAAAGGGAAATTGGTTTCACCACCAAGTCTCTCACCAACTCATGGTTGCAATGGGATAACGGTCAGTTTGAAACATCACTGGGATCAAACAGTGGATTCGAATTACATATTGCCGCACGTTTTGAACCTTCCGATCTTGCTGGTCTTGATGGATTAGCCATTACCAAAATAAGATTTTTCCCTGCTGATGAAGCTGAATTTACATTGAAGGTCTGGCAGGGCAATGGTGCTGAGCCTGTTGAGATATTTTCTCAACCCCTCCAGGATGACTTTGTTATAGGCCAAATGAACGAAGTGACCCTTAGTGAACCTGTCATTATCAACGAGAATGAGGCTGTTTGGGTTGGATACTCTATCCTTACAACAGGCCCCAGTTTCCCGGCTGGTGTCGATACAGGTCCTGCTGTAGCAGGTAAAGGTGATATGTTTAAATTGCCCGGACATGAATGGGGGTCACTGCTGGAACTGGCCCACCTGAATTATAACTGGATAGTTGGTGCATACGTGGAGGAACTGGCAGATGAGGGTGCTCCAGCTGCTCCCCTCAATTTTGTAGTCCAGGCCGGCGAAAATGGTGTGTTGACTTCACAGCTTGAATGGACAAATCCTTCCGTTACCTTTGGAGGCGAACCCCTTACCGAATTGCAATCCGTGCAGCTTTTCAGAGGGCAGGAGCTGGTGTATACTAATGATGCACCTGTGCCCGGCCAAAATGATTCCTTTGGCGATAATACACTGCCAGACGACGGGTTGTATTCCTACACACTTTTTGCCACCAATTCAGTGGGCAACGGACCCTCAGTGAAATCAACTGTTTTTATAGGCAATGATGTGCCTGCTGCCCCTGCTAACGTTTTGCTTGTTTCCCAGGACAACAATGGGCTGTTAAGTTGGGAGGCGCCACAATCAGGACTCAATGGCGGGTATGTGGAGCCAAATGATTTTTCTTACTCTATAATAAGAATGCCCGACGAAACCCTTTTGGCAGATAATATTACTGAGAATGAGTTTGTCGATGAAACGGTGCCGGGCATTGGCAACTATTTCTATATTGTAACAGCATCCAACACGCAAGGAACCGGAGGTAGCGCATCCTCAAATACAACCCTTCTGGCAGGAGGAACCGCCCTTGTTTATGAAACTTTCGACTATCCTCAGGGAACCCTTCCCCCCGGCTGGTCGGTTGTTGGCGATAACCATTTCTGGAGCATTTCATCATCAGCAAATGCTGGCGGAGAAACACCAGAGATGAGCCTTGGCTGGAATCCTGCAAGCGAGGGTACAAGCCGGCTGGTCAGTCCTGTTATAAATGCCGCCGGACAAAATGGCCTCAGGCTTTCGGTAAAAATGTACCTGGATAATTTTAGCTCCAGTGAAGATGAGATGATTGGCATAGATTTTACTACCGATGGCGGTCAAACCTGGCAAACCATATGGGAAGAGCAGCTTCTGGCAGAAGATATCCCCCAGCAAGAATATGAGTTTGTTTTCGCACTTGAAGAAGACCCATCCAACCTGCAGGTAGCTTTTCGCTTTGAAGGATATTCATACAATATTGATTACTGGTACATTGATGATCTTTTGCTGCAACCACTGCTGCAAAATGATCTGGCTGCCCTTTCGCTTAACGGAAGCACTACACCTAGTGTAGGTACCGAAGTATTTTATACCCTAACCATGCGCAATCTTGGTGATAATCAAATGTCGGATTATACGGTAAAACTGATGGGAGAAGAAGAGGTTGAGCTGGCTTCTCTTCCGGGTGTGCCCGTTTCTACCGGCGAAATTGTGAGCTTTCAACTACCATGGGTCCCGGCAGAAACCGGCCCGGCAATCCTTTATGGCCTGGTAGAATCTGAAGGCGATGAATTTACCGCAAACAATACTACTGCAGATTTTTCGGTGCAGGTGCAGCCCGAAGGCACCTATGTTGTACAGATAGGGCAGGAGGAGACTTTTCCCGATACCAATATTCCTTTTGATTTTTTCTGGAACAATAGCTACACCCAAACACTTTACTATCCAGGGGAAATTGGTGTTTCTGCCGGGGTTATCACTGCCGTGAAGTATAACAATAGTTTTGTGAATGATCTGCCCGACCAACCCATCAGGATTTGGATGGGTGAAACCGGAGCTGAAGACCTCAACGACGGGTTTGTTGATTTTGAAAGTCTTACCCTTGTCTATGAAGGCCAGGTATCCTTTCCCGTTGGAGAGAATGAAATCATGATTGAGCTGGATAATCCTTTTGTGTACACTGGCGAAAACCTGGTGCTGTATACCAATAAAATGTTTGATCCTGAGTGGTATAGCCAGTGGAACAGATTCTTTGGCGGTATTGATCCGGATCGCAATCGATCAAGAAGCATTTTTTCTGATGAAAACCTCAATGAAATGCCTGATGATCCCGGGGCAGGATTTGCCACTGCAGGATTTCCAAACACTACCCTCTATTTTTCGCTGGGAGGACTGGGAAGCCTCGAAGGTACTGTAACCAACGGCAACGATTCCCTTCAGGGAGTGTCGGTTTCTCTGCAGGGAACAAATATTTCCACAACGACCGACGAAAATGGGTTCTACCGGTTTCCCTTTCTCATTCCCGGCACCTATACTGTTGAATTTGATCTTTTTGGGTATTTCCCTGAAAGTGAACCCGGGGTAGTAATTGCAGAAGAGGAAACAACCCTGCTGGATGCTTTACTTGAAGAAATACCCACTTATCTTGTTTCAGGAACGGTAGGGGGTAATGATGGCCTTATTCCGCAAGATATCCAGATTCTCCTTGAGGGCTATGACAACTATAGCACAACAACAAGTACTGCAGGCGCTTTTGTTTTTAATAATGTGTATGAGGGTGTTTATAAACTAACCATCTCGGCCGAGGGATATGAAGATTATATCGAAGAAGAACTGTTGATTGAACAGGATAGTGATCTGGGTGCTATTCTACTGGAGGAAATCATTCTTTCTCCCGGGAGCCTTGCCATAGATTATGATAATTTCGGAGCAGGCAATGCTCTTCTTTCCTGGCAGTTGGGCGATCAGGCAGAGTTTCGTTACGACAACGGTACCTTGGATAATGCCCTTGGAGTTCAATTTGGTGAAAAAACCTCAGTATTGGGAGCTGCACACCCCTATGATGCTGAAATATCAAGCGTTTCCTGGTTTATTACCGATCAGGAGTATGCCGATCTTTCTACTCTTACTTTATGGGTATTCAGCTTAATGCCCGACGGCACCCCTGATCAGGACAACCTGCTTTTTGTTGCCGAAGGCGTTCCTACACTTCTTAATGAATGGAGTAGCTATGAACTACCCGAAGAACTATCAGCACCCAACGGATTTTTTATTGGTTTGGGTGTAGATGGATTCCTTGGTCTTGGGGTTGATGACGGTGCTGACCCTCTATGGCCATTTATACCAGGGACACAGTTCTTTACTACCAATGTTTTTAATGATTCTTTCTTCCCAATGGAATTTGCAGGGTTTGAAGTTAATTTCCTTATAAGAGCAACTGGCAAAAACTTTGGCCCCATACAACTCACCAAACAAGATGTCAATGTTGCCAATGCTGATGCCGTTGCAGAACGCTTACTGGTAAAAGTACCTGAAAGCCCGGTTGGATCAGATCAGAACCAACCAGAGTCTGGAGTAAAAAGCAATAAGGTACTCACTGGCTTCAACGTTTTTCTCGATGATATGGAAAATCCGGTTGCTTTCGTGCAGGAACAGGAGTTTTTGTTTACAGAACTTCCCGAGGGTAACCTAACGGCTGGTGTACAATCAGTCTATACCTCCGGAGTCTCAGAAATTGTAACCCTTTCTTTCGATTTGATTTACCCTGTTGAAGTTACAGTCAATCTGACCACAAATTCCGGTGATAGCGTTGAAGGTGCCATGGTTACGCTCACCAATGAGCAGGAGAGCCAGTATGTTTATACCGCAGACGCTGATGCATCGGGTGTAGTTATCTTCCCTTCGGTACGAAAAGGGCTTTATACACTTTCAGTGTCGTTGGAGGATTTCGAACTGCTTTCACTTGCGAATACAGATATTCAGGAAAACACCTCTTTTGATCTTGAGCTTATTGAATCGCTCACCAATCCTTCCACCCTGATGGTAGTGACTGAAGGGCTTACTGCCGGACAGGCACTCTTTAGCTGGAACAACCCCATTGAAGGATGGAAGGAAGGTTTTGAAAGTGGTACATTGCCCAATGGATGGGGCCAGATCATTACCAACCAGAATTTCACCAGTGGAATGCCTGCTACATGGCAAATTACCGGCGCGTTGGATTTTGCCAATCCGGTAATACCTCGTGAAGGTGATTTTCAGGCCTTTATGACCTGGAACTGGTTCAACCAGGATGAATGGCTCATTAGTCCTGAATTTGTGGCGCCCATGGGCGAGCTGGTCTTTTGGTCTTATGGCACCAACGGTTCTCAGTTTGGAGATAATTACTTTGTTAAGATTTCCAATGATGGTGGCGATAGCTGGACCGTCCTTTGGAATGCCTCTGACCTTGCGCCAGGAAATAATTTCTATGAAACGCCTGTAGTGATTGATATCTCGCAATGGGCAGGTCAGGATGTTATGTTGGCATGGCATGCCGATGACGGCCCCGATGATGTGGGCATGTGGTACTCCTGGGGTATTGACGATATTACTGTTGGCGGTGAGTCTATGGATTTGAAGCAATTTAATATAGCCCGGGGGGATGCCTCATTCCCTTCAACCAATAAAGCTCTGCAGGGTTTCAATGTTTACCTTGATGGTGTGTTGGTTGGTGAAAATATTACAGATAATCAGTTCCTGTTTTCTGATTTGCCATTGGGCAATTATGAAGCTGGTGTGCAGGCAATATACACTACCGGGGTTTCAGAAATTGTTACAACCCCTTTCGAGATTCATCAATCCTGGGCCCTTACCTTACTTGCCGATCCGGTTGAGGGGGGTAGTCTTATGGGAAGTGGATTTTATCCTGAGGGAGAATTGGTTGAGATAATGGCCGCTGCCGAACCAGGGTATTCCTTTGTTCACTGGACAGAAGCCGATGGAACCATCATCAGCGAAGATTTTCAGTTACAAATCGTAACTGGTGATGAAGACAGAACTCTTATTGCCGTATTTGAGCAGGATGAGGCCTTTACACTTACATTCATCCTTGATATGAGTTCAGCCTCGTCATTTGATCCTTCCGGCGAGTTGGTGGGAGTTACAGGATCCATGCACAATTGGCAGGTACTGGGTGCAGGTGCCAAAATCCAAACGCTGGCCATGCATGATGAGGAAAATATGCTCTTCACCGTTTCATTCCTTCTGGCTCCGGGAACCTATGCCTATCGCTATTTCCTCAATGAAGGGGCACATGATCACGAATGGGAAGAGGATACCGGCCGCGAAATTGTTTTGGACAAGGATATGACTGTGTTTGACGTTTGGGGAATGCCCACTTCAATACCAGAAAACACTTTTGAAACAGAGGTAAGACTATTTCCCAACCCTGTAACCGATAGCTTCTTTATAGATAGTGATAGTGCATTGGAAAGGATTGTAATACACAATACTTTGGGCACAGTACTACGCGACACGCCTTTTACCGGAAACCGGATTAATGTTTCCGAACTTCCCGAAGGTCTTTATATCATTCACCTGTATGATAATAACAAAAGAGTGGCGGTAAAGAAAGTACTGAAAAGGTAGTACATCGCCAGGCCTTTATTAATTCCTGCCCGTTGGAATGATCATATTGATTGTTTCGGCGGGCATTTTTTTTTTTTTTGCTGCATCCCTTTATAAAAGGAGATAGATTCTGTGCGCAGTGCTGCATGATCCAGGAAACAGAAACATGTAACCTGGTCTATAGGATTGGATATGTTAAAATTTGTTTTTTATAACAATTACCCCCCTCATATATGATTTTATATTACATTTACACCGCGCAACATAAGTTAATCATTTTGAATTATCGCATAAATAATAAGTAATCGGAAGAAAAGGGTTTATTAGTTGTTGTATGTTCTTATAATCTATTTATTGTAATTTTTAATTTGTTAAAATGAAAAAGTTCCTCTTTCTCTTAT
>CAYVQC010000044.1:0-36278 GCA_964453995.1 uncultured Bacteroidales bacterium
TACCATGGGGGTAACGGAGATCGTTACCGTAAATCCGCAGCACGATGACTACTGGGGACATATCGATATGCAAATGAAGTTGCTCAATGATACTACCATAGTAATTTCATCGGTTGCAAGCGGCTCGGGGCCCAACTACGATGTGCTGGAATCCAACGTGCAGATCATTGAGGGATTGACAGCTCCCAACGGCAACCCATACCACATTGCCCGCCTGCCCAAAGCCGACAACTGGAAGACCTATACCAACGCACTGATCCTTAACGACAAGGTGATCGTTCCCATTTACGACCATGCCAACGACCAGATCGCCCTGGATACCTACAGCGCCCTGATGCCCGACCATACTGTAGTGGGCATCAACTCCAACGACATCATTGGATGGGGTGGTGCCATACACTGCATCACCATGCAGATCTTTGAATGGCAACCCGAATTGTTTACACTTTCCATTGATATCAATGCCCATGGTGGAGTGATGGTAAATGGTGAGCCCTACCAGGAACCCATGGAAATTGAGCAGGGCAGCACCCTTACCCTTGAGGCAATTCCCAATGAGGGGTTTGCCTTTGCGGGATGGGGAGGTGACCTGGACAGCACAGAAAACCCAACAGAGTTTATTGTTACCGGTGATGTTTCCATTTCGGCAATCTTCAAAAGAAGTGGGGGCAATTACATGTCAATCGTTCCGGAACGGACCACAACCTATCTTTTTGATGTCCATGTATATCATAAATTTTCCAGGATTGTTTCACAGGAAGAGAATGAACAGGGCACCTCATTCTATTTTGCCCCCACAATAGAGCTCGTTGATGACTGGTGCTATTCCTTTGACAAGTCTTTCCTGGGTGAAAAAATGGTTATGTTGCCCAATGGCGACGATCTCTATTTCAACCACAACCAGGATACCATCCGAATAAAAACAATGGCTGAAACAGGGGAAGAATGGAAGGTTTTCCAGGATGATGAAATCATTATCCACGGGACAATACTGGGACATGATACAATGGAGTTTCTGGGTATTACCGACTCTGTGAAAGCCATTGGCCTGCAGGCTTTCGATACAGAATTGAACCCTGTTGATCACCAGGTAAACGCTTTTACCATTAAGCTCAGCAAAAACCATGGTATGGTGCAGACTCTCAATTTCATTGTCTTTCCTCACAGTGTGTACGGTGGACATCCCGGTTTTGAGCTGCATGAAATTTCCCTGGCAGGAATGACCGATCCTGATATCGGTGTGGTAAATCTTACATGGGATAAGGTGCATGATCATCTACCCGGTGATGAGTTGCATGTAAAAAGTGAATCTTCTGATATGTACTCCTGGTCTGAAACCAACAGTATCAGCCGGTTTTTAAGCAGAACCGATCAGGACGGAGAGGTTATTTATGAAATTGAAAGAAGAATTAGTAACCGGCAACAACACCAGGGGGGAGCGATTATTCAAACCTTTACCCACGACACCATCACCTGGCAGGTACCCAACCATCCAACTTTTGATTTATTCGCTGGAGAACCCATTATATTTGATGATGAATATAATGAAAGTGCTACCGGGCATATCCAGAATTACAGCACCAAAACGCTGGAAGTGTATGACTTTTTTAGCTATGGCGAAGACTGTTGGGATGAGGTGATCTCGGATGATTGTTTTGCTTTTCTATCTTACAGAAAAGGGCTGGGAGGCCCTTATTACGGTTGCAGTTATGGTTTTACAGAAATGGGACGCACCCTGGTCTATTACAAAAAAGGCGATGAAACCTGGGGCACCCCCCTGATCATCACTTCTGCCGGGGAGCCACAGCGCGAAACTGCAATAAAAGTTTTCCCCAATCCTGCCAGAGAAAGCTTCCATATCGAGGTAGGGAGTAATTCTTTACCTGCCATCCTGGAAGTAAGAGATATAAATGGAAAAACAGTTCTACAGAAAACTTTGGTTGATATGCGCCAGGATATCCATGTGGGGTCGCTGCCTGTCGGAATATACCTCTACCGCATCATAGGCCACAAAGAAGGCATATTTACCGGGCGGTTGGTAATACAATAAATATAACTTTGATTTTCAAGGTTTTTTTAAACCGTTGTAACAATAAGGGGCAAAATATCGTCTTATGGGGGACCAAAAACCAAATCAATCTCCTATCTTAGCGGGAGCATTTTAACAAGGAAAACAATTTTCTCCCAAATTCTGCACTTCACCAACAGATACCAATTAACCATACATTCGGTTATAAAACATTGTACTATTAAAAACAAATGCACATGAATCAAAATCTGAACCGACGAGACTTCCTGAAAACGGGAGGCATTGCTGTGGCAGGCAGTATACTGCTGCCATCGATGTTAACGGGCTGTTTGTCAGGGGCAGGAGCATCAACGCCCCTTCAATATCAGCTCAATGATTATCTCAACCATTTTGGCGTAACCCAAAAAATGATCATGGAGGTGATCGCTGAGGGATTATCCAGGGGAGGAGATTATTGCGATCTGTACTTCCAGCACAGCATCAACAACACGGTTGCCCTGGAAGATAACATGGTAAACCGGGCCTTTTCCAACGTAAGTTTTGGGGTAGGTATCAGGGTGATCAAAGGAGAACAAACCGGGTATTCCTACACCGAAGAAATTACTTCCGGTGCCATGAAAACGGCCGCCCGCACTGCAGCCAACATTGCCGGTTCCAGCGCCCACATGAAGGCCATGCCCCTTGCTGAAAAAAAACTGCCTTCTTACTACAGAATCAACACGCCATGGGACGAAGTGAGTATCAACGACAAGATTCCTTTCCTGCAATATGTTAACGAAAAAACCTTCTCCCTGCACCCCGAAATTGTAAAAACCAACATTTTCTTTGCAGATCAGACTTCCTATATATTATTTGCCAATTCTGAAGGGATCATTGCCTGTGACTATCAGCCCATGAGCCAGATCAACACTTCGTGTGTTGCAGAAAGAAACGGCAAGAGAGAACAGAATGGCTACGGCTCAGCTGGAAGAAATGACATTGCTTTTTTCTCCAAAGCTAACCTTGACCGAATTGCAAAAAAAGCGGTTGATAGTACTATACTGCTTTTTGATGCTGTAGCACCGAAGGCAGGTGAAATGCCTGTGGTACTGGCAGCAGGAAGCTCGGGAATATTATTGCACGAAGCCATCGGGCATGGAATGGAAGCAGATTTCAACAGAAGAGGTGAATCTATTTTCAGTGACAAAATAGGCAAGAAAGTGGCTGAACCTTTCGTAAATATTGTAGATGATGGTACTACCCCCAACAATCGCGGAGCCATCAACATGGACGATGAAGGCAATGATGTGAAACAAACCTACATGGTAGAAAACGGGATCCTTACCTCTTACCTCCACGACCGTATCAGCTCAAAACACTATGGCGTAGAGCCCACCGGTAATGGCCGCAGAGAATCGTTCCGTCATATGCCCCTGCCCCGCATGCGCAACACTTACATGCTTAATGGCCCCCATAAAAAAGAAGAGATCATCGAATCGGTTAAATATGGCATTTTCGCCGAATCTTTCACCAACGGACAGGTACAGATCGGACCCGGAGATTTTACCTTCTATGTAAAACAAGGCTATCTGATCGAAAATGGCCGTATGACCCGCCCCATAAAGGATATTAACATTATTGGTAATGGCCCGCGCGTGCTGGCAGATATCGAAATGGTTGCCGACGACATCGAAATGTCGGAAGGTGGATGGACCTGTGGCAAGGGAGGCCAGGGTGTTCCGGCATCTATGGGACAACCCACCGTAAAAGTTTCCAAAATCACCGTTGGTGGTGTAAACGCCTGATTTTTTTAACCTTAAAGAATTCAATGATCATGAACAATAAAGAACGTATGGAACTGGCTCAATGGGCCAGCAACTTCGCAATAAAAAAAGGAGCTACAGAATCGGCAGTATCCATTTCGCGCTCCCGGGCAGTGCAGGTTGAAGTAAGGGAACAAAAACTGGAAACCATAAGGGAATCCACCGAAAACAGCCTGTCTTTGCAGATTTACCGCAACAACAAATACAGCGGACATTCTACCAATAACCTCAACAAGAGAGAACTGGAAAAATTCATTACCGAAGCAGTAGAGGCCACTCAATATCTTTCGCCCGACCCTGATCGGGTACTTACTGACCCCTCTCTTTATCCTTCAGATATGTCAACCGACCTGAAACTGGTAGACCCCTCTCACAGCGAGGTTACCCCTGAGCTGAGGGTGCAAACCGCAATGGAAACAGAACAACTGGTACGACAGGGATATGACAATATCCTTACAGCATCGGCTCGCTTTAATGATAGCACTTCTGAGGGAGTGCGTGTTCACAGCAATGGCTTTGCCGGCGAGTGGGCCAATACCTTTTTTGGCACCAGTGCTTCGCTGAGCATAATGGATGCCGGAGCCAGGCCTTCGGGCTCATTTTATGCAGGGCAGCGCTTTTTGGATAAGCTGCCCCCTTCACAAGAGGTAGCACAAAAAACCCTTGAAGATACCCTGATGCAAATAGGACAGGAAAAGATTGCATCGGGCCGGTACACTATGATCCTCAACAACCGGATTGCCGGGGGAATGTTCTGGAGACTGTTCCAACCCATGTCGGCAAGGAATATCCAGCAAAAAAACTCTTTCCTTGATGGCATGCTCAACCAGCAAATTGCTTCTGAGCACCTTACCATTATCGATGATCCTCTGATTGTGGGTGGTATGGCATCTAGGTATTTCGACGGGGAAGGTATTGCTTCAAAAAGAAGAATTCTTGTTGATAAGGGAGTGCTGAAAACCTACCTGATAGACAATTATTATGGCCGCAAACTGGGGCTTACCCCCAATGGTGGTTCCACTTCCAATGTTATTATGGCATATGGCACCAGGGACCAGAAGCAGATTATTGCAGCACAAAACAAGGCCATCCTGGTAACTTCCTTTAACGGAGGTAATGCCAACGCCACCACAGGAGATTTCTCCTTTGGTATTTCCGGTCAACTCATTGAAAATGGCAAGATTGTGAAAGCGATAAATGAGATGAACATTACCGGTAATTTCAAAAATCTGTGGAACGATCTTATTGAAACGGGAAATGATCCTTACCCCTACTCTTCTATGCAGAGTCCTACCCTTGTATTTAACAATGTAGACTTTAGCGGTCTGTAGAAATCTTTAATATTTGCCAATGAAAAAGGCTGTTATGATTCGCTCATAACAGCCTTTATTTCTTTTCTGATGCTTTCCTGTATCAGTCGAGATTTTGTTCGGCCCGGATCTTCAACTTCCAAACCTGGTAATCACTTTCAAATTTTTCAGTATCATTAACCCTGAGCCAGGTACCATATTTCACGTAGTCGGGGATATGGCCATTGTTGGATTTTTTTTGATCTTCCGGAATACCTAACTCGTTCAAATATCTTTCGTAAGATATTTTACTTGGTCTTTCGTCTTTTCTGTTCATGGCATTTTTTTTTAAGATTGACTTATTTAGACATCCGGCACCTAAAAATGATGGCCTGAGGTAATCTTTTGGGGAGGCTTTATGATAATTAAGTGCGCGCTTTTTTTAAACTTGTAGCCTCGACAGGAATCGAACCTGTATCTAAAGTTTAGGAAACTTCTATTCTATCCATTGAACTACGAGGCCAAAAGAGTGATTGCAAAATTATAAAAATTTTCGTTCGTAGGAACCCTTTAATTAGCTAAAATCCAAGTATTATACAGACAAACCGATTAAGCTGTTTAAAAGGCAAAAATTGTCGCTTATGACACTAAACCTCCATTGTTAATAACTTTGTCGGGTTGCAAAAAAGCCAGCTCACCTTTGCTATTCTCCGCCATGAGAATCATTCCACGCGATTCAATCCCTTTTATTGTTCGTGGCTGCAGATTGGCCAGCAATACTACCTGCTGACCAATAATGCCGGCAGGATCGTAATGCTCAGCAATGCCTGAAACTACAATTCTTTTATCAACGCCTGTTTCCAGGGTAAGTTTTAGGAGTTTTTTTGTTTTGGCCACCTTTTCGGCTGCTGTAATTGTGGCGATGCGCAAATCCATTTTCGTAAAATCCTCGAAGGAGATGTTTTCTTTTAACGGTTTGGCATCAAAGTTTTCCTGTGCCTCATTTTCCTTTTTGATTCTTTGGAGTCTGTCAATCTGGAATTGTATCTGTTCATCTTCTATTTTTGAGAAGAGCAGTTCCGCCGGATTAATACTGTGGCCGGGTTGCAGTGCTTCACTGCTGGCAGCATCATCCCAAAGAACATTGGTTTTATTGAGCATCAGCAGAAGCTTTGCAGAGGTAAACGGTAAAAACGGCTCGCACAATGAACCCAGGGCGGCGCATATCTGCAGGCTTATGTTGAGGATGGTTTCGACCCTTGCAGGATCTGTTTTAAAGATCTTCCAGGGCTCATTATCGGTAAGATATTTGTTTCCCAGGCGAGCCAGGTTCATCAGTTCGCTTAGTGCTTCCCTGAAGCGGTAATGCTCAAGACTGTGGGCAATTATGCCAGGATATTTTTGCATTTGTTCAAGAACCTGGCGGTCATAATCTGTCATTTCCCCTTTACCGGGCGTCTTTCCTTCAAAGTATTTATGGGTAAGCACCAGGGTCCTGTTAACAAAATTTCCGAAAATAGCCAATAATTCGCTATTGTTGCGGGCCTGAAAATCCTTCCATGTAAAATCATTGTCTTTGGTTTCGGGAGCGGCGGCACATAGCACATAACGTAATACATCCTGTTGACCGGGAAACTCTTCCAGGTATTCGTGAAGCCATACAGCCCAATTGCGACTGGTGGAGATTTTGGCGCCTTCCAGGTTTAGAAATTCATTGGCAGGCACATTGTCGGGAAGGATGTATGATCCTTCGGCATGAAGCATGGCAGGAAAAATTATGCAATGAAAAACGATATTGTCTTTCCCGATAAAATGCACCAGTTTGGAATCATCGCTTTTCCAGTAGGGTTCCCAGTTTTTACCTGTTTTCATTGACCATTCGCGGGTTGCTGAAATATAACCTATGGGAGCATCAAACCACACATAAAGTACTTTTCCTTCAGCCCCCTCTACCGGAACTTTCACTCCCCAGTCGAGGTCGCGTGTTACAGCCCTTGGCTGCAGGCCGTGGTCGATCCAGGATTTGCACTGGCCGTAAACGTTGGATTTCCAGTCATTTTTATGTCCTTCAAGGATCCATTCTTTCAACATGGGCTCATAGTCCTGCAGGGGCAGATACCAATGCCGGGTAGGCTTGAGTACCGGCTGGTTGCCACTGAGCACCGAGCGTGGATTGACAAGATCGGACGGGCTCAGGGAGGTACCGCAGTTTTCGCACTGATCGCCATAGGCCTTTTCGTAGCCGCAATGAGGGCAGGTTCCGGTGATATACCTGTCAGCCAGAAACTGATGGTTGGCCTCATCATAATATTGTTCGGATTCTTTTTCTGTAAGCTTCCCCTTTTGGTGTAGCTTTTTAAAAAATGCTGCCGCAGTTTCATGATGAATGGAAGCAGAAGTACGGCTGTAAACATCGAAGGATATCCCCAGTTTTTGAAAAGAATCACGTATCATGGTATGATACTTATCCACCACTTGCTGGGGTGTTTTATTCTCGGCCCTGGCCTTAATGGTAATGGGTACTCCATGTTCATCGCTGCCACCAATAAAAATCACATCTCTCCCACGTGCGCGCAGGTATCGTGCATAAATATCTGCCGGAACATAAACCCCTGCAAGGTGTCCGATATGCACAGGCCCGTTGGCATAGGGAAGTGCCGATGTTATAGTATATCTTTTAAAGGTTTTGGCTTCTGCAGAATGAGTCATCTGAATGTGATTTTTGGGGTTCTTAGCATCAAAAAAAAATGGAAGTGCAAAGTTATAAATTAAGCCAACACCAATACTACCCGGTGGATAAAAAGCGATACTTTATCAAGGGGGAAGCCTTTGGTAAAAGGAATCAAACCAAGGCCATGATTAGTATGTGCCTGAATACTGGCTGATCATTTTAAACAGATTGTCGTAATCAAAGGGCTTGGAAATGAAATCATTCATGCCGGCATCAAGTGCTTTCTTACGTGTTTCCACAAAAGCATCAGCGGTGAGGGCCAGGATTGGTATTGCCGGATTCTTTATTGCCCCATTTTGGTTAGACCTGATATACCTTGCCAGATCGTAGCCATCCATTTGAGGTAAAAGAATATCCATCAATACCAGGTCAAAAGTCTTTTCACTCAACAATTGGATTGCCTCTTCGGCATTAGGGGCTATTTCCAGGCTGGCTTTCCATTTTTTCCCTACTACCTTTTGCACTACAAACTGGTTCATCTTGTCATCTTCCACCAGCAGAATCCTGACCCCTTTGAGCACGTATTGGTTGCGGGTTTCGGGGATTGTTGCCTGCTCCCGTTCAACAGTTGTGGCTTCTTCCATGGGGATAAAAAACTGAAAAACGGACCCTTTTCCTGGCTTGCTGCGGGCTTTAATAGTGCCTCCCTGTAATTCTACCAGTTTTTTACAAATGGTAAGGCCAAGACCACTTCCTCCATACTTACGGGTAGTGCTGTATTTTTCCTGGGTAAATTTTTCGAAAATGGCTTCCAACCGGTCGGCTGCAATGCCAATTCCCGTATCTCTTACTTCAAAATGAATCATGTCGCTTTCCGGGTCTGGCTTTTCTATTTTCAGGCTTACCGATCCTTCTTCAGTAAATTTTATGGCATTGGAAAGCATGTTGAAAAGCACCTGTTTTAACCTGAGCGTATCTGCCTTTAATGTTTCTGGCACATTCTCCCCAATATCAGTAACAAGTGTAAGGTTTTTCTCTCTGGCTT
Organism: uncultured Bacteroidales bacterium; assembly: GCA_964453995.1. GTDB lineage: Bacteria > Bacteroidota > Bacteroidia > Bacteroidales > UBA7960 > SKVR01. The sequence goes on from CAYVQC010000044.1 coordinate 8,837, forward strand.
TTACCATGAGTACTTTACGCAACTGTTCTACCAGGGTTCTTATTTCAAAGGGTTCTTCAACAAATTGTATGTTCCCTGATTCAATTTTGTTATAATCCAGGATATCATCGATCAGTCCCAGCAGATGTCTTGCAGAAACCTTTATGGTATCCAGATTTTCCCTGTGATCGGGATTTAGCTGTTCATGCAACATCAGATCGGTGAGCGAAACCACAGCATTGAGGGGGGTTCTGATTTCGTGGCTCATCAGGGACAGGAATTCCGATTGTGCCATTCTTGCTTTCTCAGCATCGTCGCGGGCTTGTTTGAGTTGTTTTTCGGCAAGTTTTTTCTCACTTACATCTCTCACGATAGCCTGTATCATGTATTTGTTTCTGAGAAATATCCTTGCAAAGCTAACTTCTGCATGGAAGGCTTTGCCGTTTCTCAGCATCAGGCATTCGAAGGTTTGGGCATCGCCTTGCATGGCCAGGCTGATTTTTTGGCGAAACATCTGCTGAGTATCCTGAAGGTCATCCTGTTTTTCCGGGCTAAGGTCGGCGATGGTTTTGAAAAGCAACTTGCCACCATCAAGGCCGAAAAGTTCACTTGCTTTTCGGTTGCAATCTACCACTTTCGAATTGTCGAGCATGAGAATGGCTTCATAAGACTTTTCAAAAAGGGATTTAAATTTTTGTTCAGAAAAAACCAGTTTTCTCTCGGCGAGTTTGCGCGATGTTACATCCTCAATGAAGCCTTCCATGTAAAACTGTTTGTCTCGGCTGCGCTCGTACACCTTGCGAAGATGTATCAGCGCATACATTTTTGAGCCATCCTTCCGGTAGAGTTCTTTTTCTAAAACAAAGCGGTTTTCCTTGCTTCTTACCAGTCTGCGTCCCAATTCCTTTTCCTTTGAAAATTCAGGAAAGAATTTTGTCGGGTTATTGTTGATGTCGATCAGGAAGTCGACCGTATTTTCATAGCCGAGCATTTCGGCAAAGGCCTTATTGGCATTTACAAAGGTTAAGCTTCTGTCGAGTTTAAAAATCCCCAGGGAGGAGTCTTCAAACATGCGCCGGTAGCGGTCTTCACTTTCTATAAGCCTTTCTTCCATAATACGGCGGTCGTGTATGTCAATGCAGGTAGCAATGAATCCGCCATAATTTCCTTCCATATCAGTAAATGGGGTGCCATGATTGAGAACCCACCGGTAGTTATCGTAGCGGTCTTTCATACGATATTCTACTACAAAGGGCATTTTCTTTTTCAGGCTCATTTCGAAGGCATCCAAAAACACTTTCCTGTCTTTCTCCAGGATCAGGTTTGCAAGCAGCTGTTTTGATGGATCGCGAAAAACCTTACCTGTAAATTCTGTAAAAGTCCGGTTGAAAAAATTAAACTTTCCCCTGGTATCACATTGCCAAACCATAAGGGGAAAATCTTCCAGCAGTTTCAGGTAGAAGTCTTTCGCTTTTTGCAACTTTTTTTCTGCCAGTTTCCTTTTGGTAATATTTTCCTTTATGGCGAGATAGTTGATGATTTTTCCCTCACTGTTTTTTACAGGAGTTATGGTAGCAATTTCCCAAAACAGGTCACCTCTTTTGGTTTTATTGAGAAACTCTCCAATCCAGGTGTCTCCACCTTTGATGGTTTGCCACATTTCGTGGTAGTTAATTTCAGAGTTTTCGTACTTTACAATTCTTGGATTTTTCCCGATAACTTCCTCAGGGGTAAAACCGGTAGTTTCGTAAAACCTTGGATTGGCATACTGGATAAGTCCGTTGGTATCTGTAATCACAATAGAGTTGGAGCTTTGTTCAAAGGCTGTGCTTAATCGTAGCATATGCTCTTCATTGATCTTGCCGGTGGTAATATCGCTTACCGAAGCTTGTATGGTAAGCGTTCCTTCATGCTTAAAATTGCATGCTTTGCTTTCCAGCCTGACCCAAAGGGGCTGACCCAATTTGCTTTCGAGTTGCAAAACACAGGTTTGGGGGTCCTTTTTTTCAATCACACTTCTTATGTGCAAATAAAGCTCATCCTGCGATTCCTGCCCCACAAACGAAGAAAAAGTTTTATTTATAACGCTGGATTTGGGCAGGCCAAGAATTTTACAAAAAGTCTGGTTGGTTTCCTTTATCTTTCCATCTTTATTCAGAAGGATATAGCCCAATGGTGAGTACTCAAAAAGATCTGTGTATTTGTTTTTTTCCCGCTCCAAAAGATTTTGTACACGGGTTAGCTCCTCATTTTGCATTTCAAGCTCCAACTGATGAACCTGAAGCTCATGAAGAAGCTTTTTCAATTGGTCTTCTACCTCTCCTGACAATAAATGTTTTGACTTGAGCCCAGTGAGTGCATCCTCGGCCTCTACCCTCAGGTTTTTAAATTTTTCATCAGAAGACATATTCGTCTTATTAACTTATTATTTTAATTAATAACAAAAATAGAAATGTTTGAACTTAATCCAAAACTTCAATGATTAAATTTATTCATTTTTGCGATTAATACAACATTATGGCGTTCAAAAGCCGGATTTTTATTCCTCCCTAAAAAGGGGGTGGTATTAAATTGCACTTCCTTTTATATGTCATTACAGAAAGCCGCGTTTTGCAAGTGTTGTATTAATGTAATACAGAATTTGTTAAGAATAATTCTTAAAATAAACTATTACCTTTGCAACTGTCATAATGTCATTCTTAAAGATTCCGACTTAAACAAATGGAAATACAAACCATCAAACAACGATTTGGTATTATAGGGCATTCCCGCAATCTTGAAAGAGCTATTGATGTTGCCATGCAGGTAGCCCCTACAGATATAAGTGTATTGATCACAGGCGAAAGTGGAGTAGGTAAAGAAGTATTCCCCAAGATCATTCACCAGTTGAGTGCACGTAAGCATGGTCCTTTCATTGCCGTAAATTGTGGAGCCATTCCGGAAGGTACCATCGATTCAGAACTGTTTGGACACGAAAAAGGTTCTTTTACAGGGGCTCATGAGGCAAGAAGAGGCTACTTTGAGGTTGTTAACAACGGCACCATATTCCTGGATGAAGTGGCAGAGCTTCCCCTCCTTACACAGGTGCGGCTGCTAAGGGTTCTTGAAAGCGGGGAATTCATAAAAGTGGGCTCATCGAAGGTACTCAAAACCAATGTAAGAGTGGTAGCTGCTACCAATGTAAACCTGCAGGAAGCCATTTCAGGCGGCAAATTCAGAGAAGACCTTTATTACAGGCTTAATACCGTACCTATTTATGTTCCTCCGCTTCGCGAGAGGCAACAGGATATTATCTTATTATTTAAACGGTTTGCAGCCGATTTTGCCGAAAAATACCGTATGCCTCCCCTGCAACTCAGCCCCGAAGCAGAACATATTCTTCAAAACTACCGATGGCCAGGCAATATAAGGCAGTTGAAAAATATTGCCGAGCAAATTTCCGTTATTGAAAGCAACCGCTACATTACTCCGGAAGTTGTACACAAATATCTTCCACAAACCCTGGGGTCAAATCTTCCTGTTTTGGTGAGCGAAGCAAAGAAGAATGAGCCAGGAATAAGTGAAAGAGACATCATGTACAGGTTTTTGTTCGACATGAAAAAAGAGATTAACGAATTGAAGAAAATACTGGTGGAGCTTGCCCGTGATGGAAGATTTGGTGGTTCTTTTTACGAAGAGAACCCCCAATTGATGAAAAACCTGCACAAAGACATCGAGATGCCATCTATTATTAGGGAGAAAGAAGATATTTCCTCACACGATTCGCTAGATGACCATCACCAGATCTTAGAGAATTACGAGGAGGAAGAGTCCGATTACATTGAAGAAAGCTTGAGCATTCAGGATAAAAACAAAGAAACCATTATTAAGGCTTTGAAAAAACACGGCGGCAGGCGAAAAAAGGCTGCCAGGGAGCTGGGCATAAGCGAAAGAACTCTTTACCGCAAAATAAAAGAGTATGATATTGATGCCTGAAACAAACTTCCTGTCATTTAAAAGATGGCCGGCCTGCGATAATGTTTCCGTTTTTCAGATGGGATAAACAGCTAACGGCTGGCAACCCCAAAATATGTATTTATTAAGAAGATTGCAGTACTATGAAAAAAAGCATTGTTTTTTTTGTTTTTTTACTCCTTGGCTTGAAAATATTTCATTCCTGCGGTGTTTATTCCTTCACAGGGGCATCGATACCGCCACAGGCAACAACTTTTTCGGTGGATCATTTCCCCAATCTTGCACCCCTGGTGCAGCCTACCCTTAGCCAGGTTTTTTCCGATGCACTGAAAGACAAATTCTCCCGGCAAACCAATCTTCAACTTACCACAGGAATGGGCGACCTGCATTTTGAAGGTTCCATAACCGACTACAGTATTCAACCTCAAGCCATCGGAGCCGATGACAGGGCGGCACAAAACAGGCTGACCATAAGCGTCAGAGTGAAATTTATTAACGAACTTGAACCCGACAATAATTTTGAACAAACTTTTTCAAGATATTACGACTATAACAGCGACACAAGCCTTGCTGCCATTGAGTCAACAGCAATTGACCTGATCGTGGAAGAACTTGTTGAAGATATATTTAACAGGTCGGTCGTAAATTGGTAAAACCCCAGGCTTATGCTATACCAACAGAAATTTCTGAAAATATTAAATAATCCTTATGATCTGGATGATCATACCCTGCCCATACTGCAAAAACTTGCATCTGACCACCCTTATTGCCAAAGTCTTCAGATCTTGCTGGCCAAAAACCTCCAGGAATTTGACAAGTTGCAGTTTGAGAAACAAATAAACAAAGCTTCGGCTTATGCAGTAGACAGGAGAAAGTTTCAGAGATATATCTCAGACCGGGACAATCCCTATAGAGAAACTGTTGCAAATACTCCCAAAGAAGCTGATGTCCCAACACAAAGCCAGGAAAAAGAACCCGACAGCATTTCAGAAGAAAGAGGCGACACAGATCAGCCTGTATTGGCAGAACCCGGAACAGATCGCACAGATGACCTGGCCGAACCCATAATTGAAAGCTCTCCTTCTGAAGGGTCACAACAACAAAGAGAACCTGAAGAGTTTGCTCCTGACAAAGAAAAAAGACAAAAAAAAGAACATGACAAACCGGCTGAAGCCGATGCCCCCGCAAAAGAGAAAACATCAGAAGATGACACAGCTTATCCAGAGGGGGAAGAAAATAAGGTTGATACGGAAGACATAAAAACTGATGCCCATCATCAGCATATTATCCCTTCGCATACAGATGGCGCAACGCAAAAGGAATCCTCTGTTACAGAACCGGCAAAGGATGACCAGGAAACAGCAAAACCTTCGGGCCGGTCAATGGCAAGCCTGTTGAGCATTGTTAAAGCACGGTTAAAAGAAATTCGCGAGCGCAACAGGAAAGAAACTGGTGAAGAAGATAGCAGGAGCAAGGAAGACCTTATGCGGCAGCCCTCCCGGCCACTGGAACACCCCAAAAATGAAGTTCTCAAAGAAGAAACCCCGATCGCACACAAAGACAACGATTCTATTTCTGAGACTGAAAAATCGCCTGAAGAAAAAGAAGGTACCAGCAGCGAAGAACCACATAAACTTACCCCGGAGCAAACAACAGAGAAAAAGAATGAAACTATTGAAGATAAAGAAGAAGAAAGTTTGCCTTTGCAACAAACAGAACCGGTTATAGAAGACAAAAAAGAAGACCCTGTCATACCAACAAGACCTTTTTCTGGTTTTACACATCACGAGCAACAGGCCCAAAAGCCCGACATCAATTTTTTGATAGAAAAATTCCTTAAGGAAGAACCTCGCATTCAAGTGAAAAAGGACCTTCCGGAAACCCAGGTAGACCTTTCGGCTTCAAGCACAAATGAAGATCCACAACTGGCAACAGAAACACTGGCCAAAATCTATCTGAAGCAGGGTAAAAAGGATAAAGCCCTGGATATCTACGAAAAATTATGTTTGAAATTTCCGGAAAAAAGCAGTTACTTTGCAAAAAAAATAATCGATATTAAAAACGAAATCAACACTTAAAGAAAAAACCCATGGGTGCATACATTTTAATTTCAGTCCTGGTCTTAATAACATGCGTATTATTGATACTCATCGTACTGGTACAAAACTCAAAAGGTGGTGGTCTTGCCTCCAACTTCGCCTCTAACAACCAGATCATGGGTGTTAGAAAAACCACTGACTTTCTCGAGAAAGCCACCTGGACACTCGCCATCGTATTGGTTACATTAACCCTCACCTCCACTTTTGTTATCCCTCGTGGCCAGGTAGTGGAAACACGCCAGAGTGAGTTGCAGGACAGGGTACCTGCTTCGACTCCCGATTTTAACACCCCCCCCATTGAACAGGAGCCTGTAGAGCAACTGCCCGAAAACAACCAGGAGGCCCCCAACTAAGACTTTAATTATATTCCAATAAGGACAAACCGGGAAAGTGTCAGATTGTCATTCAGTCTGACACTTTCTTTTTATGTCATACCCAAGGGTGAAAAATTGTCCCAAAACAAGAAGGTGTTGCCCTTTGGCACAAAAAATGACAGAGGCTGTGATGCATTAAAAAATGCAACAAATCCTTGAAACTTATTTATTGTTTAACAATTAAAAATAGAAAACATGGCAAACTTAAACATCAAGCCTTTAGCAGACAGGGTACTGGTTGAACCAGCACCTGCCGAAGAAAAAACCGCCGGAGGAATTATCATTCCCGACACAGCAAAAGAAAAACCAATGAAAGGTACTGTGATGTCAATAGGCAATGGAAAAAAAGATGAACCCCTAACTGTGAAACCCGGTGACGTGGTTTTGTATGGAAAATACGCCGGAACAGAAATCGTTATCGAAGGTAAAGAATACCTGATCATGAGAGAGTCTGACATTTATGCTGTTATCGGCTAATGAAGATGTTTTTAAGTAATTACACATTTTAAATACAAGAATTATGGCAAAAGATATAGTTTTTAACCTGGAAGCAAGAAATGCATTGAAAGTGGGAGTAGACAAACTTTCAAATGCTGTAAAAGTTACATTGGGACCCAAAGGACGCAATGTTATTATTGACAAAAAATTTGGTGCACCCGCCATTACCAAAGATGGTGTAACTGTTGCCAAAGAAATTGAACTGGCAGACGCTATAGAAAATATGGGCGCCCAAATGGTGAAAGAGGTAGCCAGCAAAACTGCTGATGTTGCAGGTGATGGTACCACCACTGCTACTGTTTTGGCCCAGTCAATCATTACCAAAGGACTGAAAAACGTTGCCGCCGGCGCAAATCCAATGGATCTGAAAAGAGGCGTTGATAAAGCTGTAGAAAAAGTAATTGAACACCTGAGAAAGCAATCACAGGAAGTAGGCGACAGCATTGAAAAAATTGAACAGGTTGCCACCATTTCTGCCAACAATGACAATAACATTGGTAAACTCATTGCCGAAGCAATGGCCCAGGTAAAAAAAGAAGGTGTTATTACCATTGAAGAAGCAAAAGGAACCGAAACAGAGGTGAAAGTTGTGGAAGGTATGCAGTTTGACAGGGGCTATATTTCTCCCTATTTTGTAACTGACACCGAGAAAATGGAAACCGTTTTCGAAGATCCCTATATCCTGATTCACGACAAGAAAATCAGCACCATGAAGGATTTTCTTCCTATCCTGGAAAAAGTGGTTCAAACCGGAAAGCCTCTTCTGATCATTGCTGAAGATGTAGACGGCGAAGCTCTTGCTACACTTGTAGTAAACAAGCTGCGCGGCTCACTGAAAATTGCTGCTGTAAAAGCTCCCGGCTTTGGCGACCGCAGAAAAGCTATGCTCGAAGATATCGCTATCCTTACCGGTGGTACGGTGATCAGCGAAGAACAAGGTTACAAACTGGAGCAGGCTGATCTTTCTCACCTGGGCCGCGCCGAAAAAATCTCTATCGACAAAGACAACACTACTATTGTAAGTGGTAAAGGCGACAGTGAGATGATCAAAGCACGTGTAAACCAGATCAAATCTCAGATTGAAAACACTACCAGCGACTATGATCGCGAAAAACTGCAGGAACGCCTGGCAAAACTGGCCGGTGGTGTTGCTGTATTATATGTAGGTGCTGCCAGTGAAGTGGAAATGAAAGAAAAGAAAGACCGCTTCGATGATGCTTTGCACGCTACCCGCGCTGCCGTTGAAGAAGGTATCGTTCCTGGAGGTGGTATTGCCTATATCAGGGCTCTGGAAGCACTCGAAAACTTCGCTGGCGAAAACGCCGATGAGGATACTGGTGCAGACATCGTGAAAAGAGCACTGGAAGAGCCTCTGCGCATGATTGTTGAAAACGCCGGTATTGAAGGCTCAATCGTTGTACAAAAGGTTAAGGAAGGTAAGGATGACTATGGCTTCAATGCCCGCACCGAAACCTATGAAAACCTCTATCAAAGTGGGGTGATTGATCCTACCAAAGTTGCCCGCGTTGCATTGGAAAATGCCGCTTCTATAGCTGGTATGCTCCTTACCACTGAGTGTGTTCTTGCCGAAATTAAGGAAGACAAGCCCGAAATGCCAATGAACCCAGGTATGGGCGGCATGGGTGGCATGATGTAATAATTCCATTCATCCCCATAAAAAAAGAGGCCCTCCCGGGGGCCTTTTTTTATGGGGTAAACTTATACCGCAAAAAAATGGAAGTTTCACTGTTTCGCAGGTGCCGCTAGCTTTTCCAGCCTTTTTTTCAGCTGCTCGTTTTCCTCTCTCAGCTGGTTGATGATTTCAATATTTTCCCTTTCCTTTTCTGCCATGGCCTCCTGGGTAGCATGCAGTTCTTCCATGTTCTGACGCATTTCTTCTTCCTGTGCTCTCATTTCTTCTGCCTGTTGCTGCGATTTCTCAAGCAGCATGGTGGTGCGCTGATTGATGCGAAGACTCGAAATGGAAGAGGCAATGATTTCGCCAATCTTATTGGCAAACTCAATGTGGTGTTGTTCGAAAGGATTAAAAGAGGCAAGCTCCATTACACCAAAGACGTCTTCGTTGAGTTTAAGAGGTACCAAAAGTAGGTCGGAAGGGTTTTCTCCGCCAAGACCAGAAGTAATTTTAATATAATCGTTGGGGATTTCCTTAAGGTAAATGGGCTGTCCTTCCATAAAGCAGGTTCCGGCCAATCCCTCGCCAATGTCTACTCTTTTCTCCATGAATTTTCTGCGGTCGAAGGCATAACATGCTGTCAGTTCCAGAAATTTATCATCTGCATTTTCATCATTCAGGATAAAGAGGCCTCCCTGGTTGATGCCCATATAATTTACTATCGTGCTGATGATGGTATACGACAGCTCATTTGCATCGCTATAGCTTTGTCTTAAAAGATCTGCAAATTTAGCCTGTCCTTCGGTGATCCAATTTCTCTTTTTGTCTTCCTGCTTTCTTTTTTCCTCCTCTTCGCGTGCGGCTTTCAGGCTGCTTTGCATCTGTATGAGGGCTTCTCCCAATTCATCATCCTCGCTGCTCTTTGTAAAAGTATCATCAAACTTCCCTTCACCAATCCTAATGGCAAAATCAGCTTTACTTTTCAAACCCTGCTGCAATTTATCCATTGACAGGGCGATTTGCCCTATCTCGTCATTTTTTCCCAAAATCTTGGAGTCTGTTTTAACTCTTACATTGCCGGCACTGATTTTTTCGATCAACCCAATGAGATTAAGCAAAGGCTTTTTTATGGTTTTACTGATATAAAAATAGGCGACAACTGCCAGGATGATCTGCAGCGGGAAAGACCATGCGCTATGCACCGGACCAAGCTTTGACTGAACGCTTGACACAAATGAAGCAAGAATAATGACCGTTGCAGTGGATATACCTATTTTGTAAAGAACAGACTTTTTAAAAAGGTATCGCATCAAAAAAATCATGATTCCCAGCGCTACAATAACCTGGACAACCGTTAAAGGGGTAATAGCTTTTGTTTCCATAAAGTGAACCGTCAATTAAAACTTTTGTATTAGCGGCGCAAAAGTAAACAAAAACACAACATCCTGCACTTATTCATCAAATCATCACTACCGCTGCAGTGGCTAACTTGTATGAACAGGCAGGATGCCGTAAAAAAAATTTATCCACAACAGGACTCAAGCAGATTTTTGAGCCTGGGGAGTCCTGTTTTATGAATCTTGAAAATTGTGGATTTTCCTCCCATGGGGGATTTCACAATCAGGGCTCTACAAGAACCTGGTAACCCTGTGTTTCAACTACATCGCCGGGTTTAATTTTGGCCCTTTTGCGGGTTTCGGTTTGCCCATTGAGCTTAACCATTTCCTGGTCAATCATCATTTTGGCCTCCCCACCACTTTGTGCAAGTTGCACAATTTTGAGCAACTTACACAATTCTATAAAATCACCATTCAATGGGAACCTTATCTGTTGCATTGCAGTGGCTATTTTTCTTCTTCAACAACGATCTTTTCAATTTTGTCACCCACCCTGATATCGTCAATCACCTCCAGGCCTTCAACCACCTTGCCAAAGCAGGTGTGTTTGCGGTCGAGATGCTGGGTGTTTTGCCGGTTGTGGCAAATAAAAAACTGAGAACCTCCTGTATCGCGACCTGCGTGAGCCATGGATAATACGCCACGATCGTGGTATTGATTATCTCCTTCCAGCTCGCAGGGTATGGTATAACCGGGCCCGCCGCTTCCTGTGCCATAGGGGCATCCGCCCTGGATCACAAACTCGGGAATTACACGATGAAAAGTTAGGCCATCGTAGAATCCTTTGCGGGCAAGGTCAACAAAATTTTTCACTGTTCCGGGAGCATCCTTTTCGAAAAACTCAACCTGCATTACTCCTTTTTCTGTATGGATAGACGCTTTTAGCATAAAACCTGGATGTATTAAATGGTTTATAAAATTTGGAATTAGAGCGCAAACCTAATCATTTTTACCCAATTGAGAGGGATTGCGGTCATCATTTAACCCTTCTAAACATTTCATCTTCATGACAGAGAAAAACCTGCCAGGTGGTGCAAACAGGGAAAATGCAATTATCTTATTTTTGATGTTAGCGGGTGCTTCAAACCGGTGTAATCTGTAAGTTCCATTTTTACACTTCCCACAATAATCCCCGATTGGGCCAGCACAGGAATTTTATTTTTATCGTCAGAGATCCAAAGTGTCATGGGATAAGGTTGGCTGAACACATCGCCGGTAAGCACCTGGGGCTTGAACCGCAAGGTGCGGAATGTACCCACTTTTGTGGTAATTTCTTCTCTGCCATCAAATACTACACGGGATACATACACGGTATCATCTAAAAAGAAGCTCACATTGTAAACATCACCAACACGGGCCGAATCGTAATTATATGTACGTAAATAATAAAAAGCCGAAATCAGATCCTGTACATTTTCTTCCACAACCACGGTAGCGGTATTGCTTACTGCCACATTATCAAATTGGTTGAACATTACATCCTGGTTTATTTTATATCCTCCCTCATTGATTCTCCTGATAAACAACAAGGGAACTATGGCTTCTTCATCAATATATGTTTCGTATCGGTTTTCCACTTTGAAAAAATAATTAAAGGCTCCTTGTGTATACCCCAGGCCCACAACATTCATGGTATTGCGCCCCCCAATGACTTGGTTGTGGGGCTTGATCTCAAGAGAAGCTTCCCCTGCATGCACATTGCCGGTTAAGTAGCTGTCGTAGAAAACTCTGTAAGTTATTTTTTCACCTCTTTGAAATGCGTCATTTTCAATGGTTCTGAGTTGCTGCCCCTGGGCCTGAGGCAAAAATAAAAACCAAAATAAAGAAAAGAGAATAATTAGGTATGTTTTAATGGGTGCAAAAAGGGTCATGCTTATATAGGTTTTGAAGTTTGCAATCAGGTATAATTATAAAACATTATAGACAAAATAATATTGCAGAAAATGGCAAAAACTGTCCTGTAATAATTCACTAAAAAACATTCCAGATTCTTGATATACAGGGTAAACACTTCTACGCCACAATGCACATGGTGTAGGGGTCAATCCAGCAGAAGAATATCAAGAGTAAACCGGATTTCTTCAGGTGAAAAGTCTACCTGGTTGATATGTATCCTTCCTTTTTGTGATGCTATTTCCCTGATCATATCCTTTGACCCCGGCAGTGATTGTTCTCCCAGACTTCTTAGCCTGATATTGGATTGCTCGGTGGAAAGGGTTATATGCTCAAGCATTTGCCGGGCATAGGCCCCCCACAAACCATGATAACTCACAAGGGGTTTGGTGAATGGTTTCCACAACGGATTGCTGTAGCGATAAACGAATAAGGGAAATATCATGTCTCTGTCCAGAAAACGGGAGTAGGTAACCTCCCTGTTGTTTTTCCTGGTGCAGATAAACTCTGCCTTCATGGGGGCCTGCCCATAATCATGTATTTCCGCGATTATGTCATATGAAGCCTGGGGTTCATATACTTCACCTATATGTGCTTCGATATACAATACAGAGGCAGTGGCTGAAATCCTGGAAACCTTATCTGTTGGGATGGTATTGCTTACGGGTGTGTAACTTATCAGAACGATAGCTTCATTGTACCTGGTAAGATGCTGCTCTACAACATGAAACTGACCAGTATCTGCCAATTCTGAGGCCGTAAGGCGAAAGAACGTATCAAAGCGTTGGCGGTATCTGTCGCCTGCTCCCTGGTCCTGGTCTGAGGTGAAAACATCTCTGAAATACTCTATCCGGGCCCCATTAAAAAGCACTGCCATAACCCTTGCACGATAGTATGCCTGTTGAAACCCTTCTTGGGCAGGCAAATCGGGATCAGAGATTCCAATGGCATAAACCTGGTTGTGCTCTGGCACAGGGGGTTGAAAAAACCAAACCGGTAAAGTGTCAGGAAAAAAGCTCAGCTTGCCGGTATGCTTAAAGTTACCGTATTTACTTTCCTGCGATCCAATCTGGTTGGTTTCCTTTTCAAAGATCTCCAGGAAATGTTTTGACGGAGTTTGTGCTACCAAAGAAATACCCCAAAAAAGGAGAAGGAGAGTGAAGAGCAATTGTAACAGGTGTAGTTGTGTTTTCATAATGAGCCCTTTCCTGGTTTAAAACGGGATTATTACATGGTGCATCTTACCTTTCTCCCCTTCCGGCTCCGGGTTTTATCAAACTAATCAACAGCCCCGATATATTGCACAGCTCAAACAAAATCCCAAAGCAATTATCAAAGTTACAATTTATGCCTGCATTTTTTATGCCGATCAGGAGCAAAAAACTATTGCCTGTATACAATGGCATTGATATGCATCCCGGCACCCACTGAAGCAAAAATGATCACATCATCCTTTTCAATTTTGTGCTGATCAAACTTGCCTTTCATCACCATATCATAAAGGGTGGGTACGGTAGCTACCGAGCTGTTGCCCAGTTCATAAATATTCATGGGCATAACTTCATTTACCTGTTGCTGTTTGCCATAGAGCCTGTAGAATCTCTTTATGATGGCTTCATCCATTTTCTCATTTGCCTGATGAATCAGTATCTTTTTTACTTCCTCAACATCTATATCTGTTTTATCCAATGCTGCCTTAATGGCTTGTGGTACATTGCTGATGGAGTATTCATAGATTTTTCTTCCATGCATTTTAATGTATCGTATTCCCGGATCACTTTCGGGTGCGTTGGATTTACCCAGGTAAAGAAAATAAGCTTGTTCTTTGGTATGGGAAACTGTGGCCGAGGAGAGAAATCCCCGCTTTTTATCTTCTTCTTTGGCTTCAATAATGCTGGCACCTGCGCCATCGGAAAAGATCATGGTATCCCTGTCAAACTTGTCTACCACCCTCGAAAGGGTATCCGCACCAATCACAAGGCATCTTTTCGCCAGTCCGGAGCGAATATAGGCGTCTGCCTGGATAATACCCTGCACCCAACCGGGGCATCCAAAAAGGATGTCGTAGGCAACGCAGGCCGGGTTTTCAATACCAAGGTTATGTTTTACGCGAGCAGCAAGACAGGGAAGGATATCTGTTTGAATGGTCTTGGTAATTACATCGCCAAAGTTATGGGCAACAATGATCTGGTCGATGGTTTCTGCATCAATTCCGGCATCCTCTATGGCCCTTTGGGCTGCAACAGAGGCAATATCTGAACAGGTCAGGTTCTCTTCTACCCATCTGCGCTCGGCAATACCTGTAATATCCTTAAATTTATTTACAACTACTTCTCCCGGACTGTCGATGGCTGTGTGGTCTTTTTCAAAAAAAGTATGATTCACAAAATCACTGTTTTTCACTACAACGGTTGGGATATAGCTTCCGGTGCCGGTTATGATACTGTTCAAATGTTTCATGCTATTGTTTTTTGTTTCTTTGATTTTGATTTTACCGTATTAATTTCCGGTGGTAATCTGAAGCCTGCAAAAATATAAACTTTTTCAACAACTGTTTAAACAAAAAGAATCATGCCCCGTATCAGCAACGGGGCAATGATTCAATCTGTTTTCTATTTTATCAAATAACCTTCAGCTCTTTGCCTACCTTTATAAAGGCATCAATTGCCTTATCGAGATGCTGGCGCTCGTGGGCAGCAGAAAGCTGTATGCGGATACGGGCCTGTTCTTTGGGCACTACGGGATAATAAAATCCGATCACATAAATACCTTCTTCCAGCATACGGGCAGCAAACTTTTGAGAAAGAGCTGCATCGTAGAGCATCAGCGCCACAATTGCAGAATCGGAAGGTTTGAGGTCAAAACCCGCTTCAGAAATTTTTTGCTTGAAATATGCTGTGTTTTCCATTAGTTTATCGCGATACTGTGTATTTTCCCCAATGAGATCAAATACTGCAAGCGATGCTCCAACAATGGCCGGGCTAAGTGAGTTGGAAAACAGGTAGGGTCTTGAGCGCTGCCGCAAAATATCAATGATTTCTTTTTTCCCGGTAGTAAAACCGCCAAGGCCACCACCCAGGGCTTTACCAAGGGTACCGGTAATAATATCTACCTTGTCAAGTACATTGTGATATTCGGGGGCACCCCTGCCGGTTTTCCCAATGAAACCTGCTGAATGGCATTCGTCGGTCATAACCATGGCGTCGTACTTTTCTGCCAGTTCACATATTTTATCCATTTTGGCAATGTCGCCATCCATAGAAAACACACCATCGGTTACGATAATACGGTGTCTTTGGGCCTGTGCTGCCTGCAATTGTTTTTCCAGGTCATCCATGTCGGCGTGGGCAAAGCGGTATCTTGCTGCTTTGCAAAGTCTAACACCATCAATGATTGAGGCATGATTGAGTGCATCGGAGATGATGGCATCGTTTTCATCAAAAAGGGGTTCGAAAACACCACCATTTGCATCGAAGCATGCGGCATACAGAATGGTATCTTCTGTTCCGAAAAATTGGGCAATCTTCTCTTCCAGCTGCTTGTGAATATCCTGGGTGCCGCAGATAAACCGCACAGAAGATAATCCATATCCATGACTCTCAAGGGCTTTTTTTGCACCCTCAATTACAGCAGGATGATTGGATAACCCAAGGTAGTTGTTGGCACAAAAGTTCAGCACTTTCTGTCCTGTGTTGAGGGTGATCTCGGCTTGCTGTGGACTGGTAATAATTCTTTCCTTTTTGTAAAGGCCCGCCTGGTCAATCTCCTGCAGTTGCTGTTGCAGGTGTTCTTTAATTTTTCCGTACATAATCTAATGGATGTTTTAGAATTTCAATAATGGATTATTAAGGGTTTAGTATCGAGTGGAAATCTTCCTGGTTTGAAAATAACTCAATGCTCTTGGCAATTTCCGGATCATCCTGTAAAGATGCCACGATTCTACCTTTTTGTTTGTAATATCTTCCTACAATTTCATTTTTTAGAACCATTTCTATTTCATCGCGGTAAATTTCCAGGTCATTTTCCTTGGTAAGATTTATTTTTTCCCTGATGGTGGCAATCTCACTGTCAATGGCCGAATGAAATTTTTCATCCTGGGCAGCCTCTTCCAGCATATCGGCCAACATCTCGCTCTCGGTAGTATAGGAATACTCCTTGCCTTGAAGAAACTTCAGAAAATCAGCATAAATCTCATCGGTAATTTCAAAAGTATCGGCGGGGGGTATTTGGGGGTTATTCTGGTAAAAAGCATTGGCAAATTCAAAGATATGAAATTGGGTGAGCAATGCAATGGTGATGTTATGCAGCTCCAGGGGGTCCACAAAAATATCGGGCTCAATACCCCCACCATCATACACTACCCTGCCATTTTTTGTAGTAAATTCTGCTTTGAGCGAATCGGGAATGGCTGCCACACTGCCATCTTCATTACGGTGGGCATAATCTATGGCCTGTATACAACGACCGCTGGGAATATAATACTTGGCAACGGTAACCTTCAGCTGACTGTTATAACTAAGGGGTACAACGTTCTGAACCAATCCTTTGCCAAAGGTTCTTTGCCCCAGGATTACTCCACGGTCGAGATCCTGGATGGCTCCGGCAACGATCTCCGAGGCTGATGCACTGGAGCGATCTACCAGTACGATAAGAGGAATATCTTGGTCTATGGCATCATTGAGTGTACGGTTGATGGTATTTCTTTCTTCAATTTTGCCACGTGTTTCCACCACTATATTACCCTTTTCCACAAAAATATTTGTGATGTTTACTGCTTCATGAAGCAATCCTCCGCCATTTCCTCTTAGATCGAGAATGATCGATTCAAGGTTGTTGGTTGTTTTCAGTTCGTTAAATGCATCACGTACCTCTCTGCCCGCATTTTGGGTAAAGGAATTGAGTTTGATATAACCTGTCTGCTCATTGAGCATTCCGTAATAGGGGATGTTCTCAATTTTAACAACTTCCCTGATCAGGGTCTTGGTAAGAGGTTCTTCATGTCCTGCCCTTTTGAATTGGATAACCACTTCTGTGCCCGGCTGACCTTTGAGCAGGTTGCTCACCTCTTCCTGGGTGCGATTTATAGCAGACTGATCATTGATCTGCAGGATCTTGTCACCGGGTAAAAGACCGCCTTTGTCAGCAGGGAATCCTTCGTAGGTTTCGGAAATAAAAATATAATCCCCCCGCCGCATGATCAGTGCGCCAATACCACCATACTGACCGGTGGTCATAAAGCGGAAATCCTCTATCTCCGACTCAGGAATATAATTGGTATAGGGGTCGAGCGAGGAGAGCATCTCGTCAATGCCGGTTTTGATAAGTTTAGCCGCATTAACATCATCCACGTAGTGAATGGTCAACTCTCTGAAAAGGGTATTGAAAATGTCGAGGTTTTTGGCAATTTCAAAGTTATTGTTTACAAAGGCAGTAGTAAAAACAGAACTGACAACAATTGCTGCTACAACGATCAACCCTGCTGGCCTTTTTATAAATCGGGAAAATTGCTTTCTCATATATGAATTGATTTGAAAATTAACAACGTTTACTCACTAAAGATGATTGAAATGTCAGGGGACAGGATCATAACCGCTTCCGCCCCAGGGATGACAGGATAAAAACCGTTTCAGGGTTAGCCACCCCCCATAAAAAGGCCCGTGCTTCTTTATGGCTTCTACCCCATACTGCGAACATGTGGGAGTATACCTGCATGATGGCGGCAGGTAAGGTGAAATAGCCCCCTGGTAAAAACGGATCAGTATCACAAAGAACCATTGAAGTGCCAATTGGAAGTAATTAAAGATTTTTCTGAGAAAATACATTCAGTTGATATGTTGTTCTATAATTTTTCTTTCTATTTTCTGTAAAGATACGATGATTTTGCTCTCCATCTCACCATAGGCAAGAACGCTCTTTCCTGTATAAACTATTGCGCAAAGACATTGTATCTGTTTGCTTTGCAAAAACGTATACAAGCCTGCTTTATTTTGACGATATGCTTCCCTGATGATTCTTTTAAGATGATTTCTGACTACCGCCTTGCGGTGTATTTTGGCAGGCACAGCAATAAGTACCTGGGCAGGAAAGGGGAAAAAAGCATTGGCAGGGATTGTTTTGTGAGGGAATGATGGGTTCTGTGCTCTCTTCCAATGGCCATCAGCAGGTTTCTTTGAATAGGTTGTTACCGATTCATTCCAAAATACCGATTCCAGATCTGAGGGAACGATCTTCCAGTAAATCTTAAAAGGGTATTCATAAAATGTATTGCCCTGTGAAAAAAGCAGGTTTTTTAATGTAAAATTGCACAGCCTCTCACCTTTGGAAAAGCTGTGCATTTTACTTTTTATGGCTGGTTGCAAAGCCATGGAACAGGTTTCGTTATTTTTTCCCTGAGTTGAGCAGGAATTGTTCAATGGCCATGGTCATTGAAGGGGCCTCAACGGTGGGAGCTTTAATATGTACTTTATACCCTGCATCCTCCAATGCCTTAATGGTTGATCCTCCAAATGCCGCCAGAATAACCTCTCCCTGCTTGAAATCGGGGAAGTTCTTCTGGATGGAGTCTACTCCGAAAGGACTGAACAGCACAATCATTTGGTAATTGTTGATGTCGATATCATTTATTTCATCGGGCATAGTTTGGTAAATTGCTGCTGTAACATGGTTGATCTTATTGGCCTTGAGCAGATCAGGGATATCGCTGTTGTGGTTGGCACCACAGGGGAAGAAGTATTTTTCTCCTTTTTGCTTCTTGATCAGTTCGAGTAATTCAGGGAATTTGCTTTTCCCGAAAAAGATCTTCCGCTTACGGTATTGAACATATTTCTGCAAATACAATGCAATGGCTTCAGTAACACAGAAATACTTCATGGTTTCCGGAACAACCACACGCAATTCGTCACACAGGCTGAAGAAATGATCTACCGCATGTTTGCTGGTGAAAATTATGGCTGTATGATCCAGTATGTTTATGCGCAGCTTTCTGAATTCTTTATTGTCGATCCTTTCAATTTTGATCAACTTCCTGAAGGTAAGATTCAGGTTGAACTGCTTTGCAAGATCAGCATAAGGTGATTTTTCGTTTTCCGGTTGGGGCTGCGAAATTAATACGTTTTTGATTTTCAAGCTGGTTCTCCTTATCTTTTATGTTTAATTGTTTTGGGTTCCCGTTAAAGAAATATTTTACAGTTTGGTGCTATCTGGCTTCTCTGGTTTTGAACATCTCAATTTCTCACACAGCCACATCTAATTCATTACCAGATTGTTGGAAAACTTAACCAAAAAAAGAACAGGTGCGATTTCAATCGTGCAAAGATACAAAATTAAGTGATACGCCGAAATGTCTGGAATTTTCCATCCTATAAGCGAGACTCTTACAACTTTATACAAAGCAAGAAGTATTACTACACCCCAGGCAATGTATAATATCCAGACGTAAGGATTATAAAATGCAATAATTACAACTGGCAACAATGCAATACCCATAAACTGGTTGGTAAGCAATATTACCCTCATATAAGAACCGGTCGGTTTTAAGGTATTAAATATCCAGCCGGCAAAAACCATCAGGATATATTTTACCAGGTAAAACGCAAGTGCTCCACCCAACCCATAGGCAAGAAACAAGAGAGGATGAATTCCGGAAGTTGCCGGGGCAAAATAACTATGTGGTACGGTCAAATAAAACAACAGGGAAACACAAAACAGAAAATTGAGAAACAGGAAAAATGAAACCCAATTATTCATTAATCCCCCTTCTCTTTCTATTTGGTTATAAAACCTTGAATCCCAAACGGCCATCAAAGTTTCACGAAACCGTACCGGAAATAGAAATTTTGCCAGGCTCAGGATGAGCATACAAAACAATATCCACAAAGAAATAAAAGTTGCTGAATTTTCGGTAATCCTGCTGCGTGCTATCAAGGGTTTTTCTGCCTGCAGCAGATGGGGTCCAAACATGCCTTGCCCCGGAAAAACCTTCCTGTTGCCCTCGGAAAGACTGTCTGACAAGGGCAAAAGAAAATCAGGTTCCGCCAGAAGCAAGGTATCATTGCCGGGGTCTGATACATAAACAGAATTACTTTGGGCACCTGCTTTGCCAAAACCCATTGCCAAAATCATGGTAATACAAATCAGAAAGTAAAATAAAGGGCCCGGGCCGTTCATATCTCAGATTTTTTTGCAAAGGTAAAGCAAAATTTTCTACCCAAAGAAAAGCCCTGCAGAGATATTGAAGGGTGGATTGTCAAAAAAAAATAATCGCCCCCGCCACAACTACATATTGAAAAAACAAGGTTATTGGTGAGATATTTGTCAGTATTTGTTATTGATTTCACAATCAGCCAAAAAATCAGCATCTGTGATGATAAAAAAATAAAAGGTTTACGCTTTGAAGGCACGCAAATAAATTCTAATTTTGTTGCGCCTTGAAATTCAATAATTTTAAACAGAAAAAGCACGTCAAATGGATCTTATAACTACCATTCGTAATAACGCAAAAAAGCACCAAAAGCGCATAGTATTGCCAGAGGGCACCGAAGAAAGAACCCTTAGGGCTGCCGATGAGGTTTTACAGGAAGGCATTGCCAGCATCATCCTGATGGGGAACAGGGAAGAAATAATGCAATTGGCTGACAAGTTTGATCTTAAGAATATCTCCAAAGCAACCATCATTGACCCGGTAACCCATGAAAAAAAGCAGTTTTATGCCGATATGCTTTACGAGATCCGTAAGAATAAAGGCCTGACGCGTGAAGAAGCGCTGGTCCTGGTCGAAAACCCGCTTTATCTTGCTACCCTGCTGATCAAGAATGGTGATGCCGACGGAGAAGTAGCCGGAGCACAAAATGCTACCGGAGATGTTCTCAGGCCTGCCTTCCAGGTCGTAAAAACCCTTCCGGGTATCAGTGTTGTTTCCGGTGCATTTATCATGATCATGCCACAAAAAATCTGGGGTGAGAACGGAATCCTTGTTTTTGCAGACTGCGCCGTGCACCCTGATCCCACAGCTGAGGAGCTCGCCCAAATTGCAGTAATGACAGCACGTACAACCCAGGCCATTGTTGGGGTAGAACCACGAGTGGCCATGCTTTCCTTCTCCACCAAAGGCAGTGCAAAACACCCTATGTGCGACAAGGTAATTGAAGCTACCCGCCTGGCAAAAGAAATGGAACCCGGGTTGAAAATTGATGGTGAATTGCAAGCCGATGCTGCCATTGTTGAAGCAATAGGAAAAAGCAAGGCCCCCCAAAGCGAAATTGCGGGAAAAGCAAATGTGCTTGTTTTCCCAACACTGGAAGTTGGAAATATTGCCTACAAACTGGTTCAACGCCTGGCCGGTGCCGAAGCCGTAGGTCCGGTATTACAGGGTATGGCAGCTCCTATCAACGACCTTTCGAGAGGTTGCTCGGTAGACGACATTGTTAGCCTGGTAGCTATTACTGCCAACCAGGCTGCCGGAAAATAAAACAATAGTGGAAATTATAATCAATCCTAATAAAATAAATAAAAACTGATCCAGTTCTGCCTGTGCTGTTAAGCAAACCCAGGCCGGCTGCCCTGTAATCCTTTTAAACAAATTAATCGAATGAAAATCTTAGTTCTTAACTGTGGAAGCTCTTCCATCAAGTACCAGATGATAAATATGGCCAATAACGCAGAGCTGCTGGCCAAAGGTATGCTTGAAAGAGTAGGTCTGAAAGACAGTGAATTGAAACACCAGGCCAAAGGGAAAGATAACTACTTTCTTATCCAGGACGTGCCCGATCATGAAACAGGTACCAACCTGATCCTGAAAGTACTGCTTGATCCTGATTATGGCGTGATCAGTGATGTAAAAGAGATACTGGCTGTAGGACACCGCGTTGCGCACGGGGGAGAAAACTTTAGCGCGAGTGCGCTGATAACCGACGAGGTAAAGAAGAATATTGAAGATGTAATTGAGCTGGCACCCCTGCACAATCCTGCCAACCTCAACGGTATTTATTCCATGGAAAAGCTTATGCCTGCCACTCCCCAGGTAGCCGTATTTGATACCGCTTTCCACCAAACCATTCCACCACATGCATACATGTATGCCCTTCCCTATGAACTGTACGAAAACGACAAGATACGTCGGTATGGTTTTCATGGCACAAGCCATAAGTATGTGTTCCAGACCGCATGCGATGCCCTGTTTATGCGTCGCGACAATGTGAGGGCAATTACCTGCCACCTGGGAAATGGTGCCTCCATTTGTGCCGTTAAAAACGGCAAATCTATTGACACCTCCATGGGTCTTACCCCTGTTGAAGGCCTGATCATGGGAACCCGCACAGGCGATCTCGACCTGGGTGCCCTGCTTTATATCATGAAAAAGAAAGACATGGATGTGGAGGCTGCCAACAACCTGATCAACAAAAAAAGTGGTATGCTGGGTATTTCCGGCGTATCTTCAGACATGAGGGATATTGAAACCGCAGCCTGGAAAGAAGGACACAAAAGGGCTGATCTTGCACTGGAGATGTACATTTACCGCATCAAAAAATATATTGGCGCATATGCTGCGGCAATGGGTGGTGTTGATTTGATCGTCTTTACCGGCGGTGTGGGCGAAAACGGCCCCGAAACACGCGAAGCTATTTGTAAAGGACTCGAATTCCTGGGTATTACTTTCGACCTGGAAAAAAATACCGGATTGAGAGGCAAGCTTGACATGATCTCCAAGCACGATTCAAAGGTAAAAGTAATGGTGGTGCCTACCAATGAAGAACTGGTAATTGCCAAAGACACCCTGCGCATCGTTACCCACAAAAAAGAAACAGAAGAGATATAATCCACGCCCCTGTTTACCGCAACAAAAAATCCCTGAAGGTGTATTTCCTCCAGGGATTTTTTTTTAGACCTGTGAATGGTAATTACCAGTTTACAACCCTTATCCCTACACTGAAAGGATACAATTCGGGTCCTTTATCGGCAAGAAAGAGGCTGTTGAGTGCGTAGGTGGCAAAGAGATTCACTTTTCCCCAGCCTATTCTTCCTGTGAGGTCGAAGCGAAAGGGTGGCACATGAAAATTACTGAAATCTTTTTCCTTACGCTTTTTACCTTCGTCATCGTAAACATACTTGGCATGAGAACCAATGCGTGTACCCAAGATCATGCCTCCTGCCAGGTGGAACTTTTCAACTTTCCGGTTGCCCCCGGTTTGAAATTCGAGCATCAGAGGAACAGTAATGTAGGTAAGTGTGATCTTGTTTTTGCGCATGGGGCTTTCATCTTCTACAAACTCCAATCCATCCTGATCGTAAATGATACGGGTTTGGTTATCAAAGCGGTAGTTGTTGAAGGATAACCCCACGCCACTGTATAGCCCCAGGTAATTACTGATAATGGGGAAGCTTTGTTGAAACAGGTTGATGTTTACCACAACTGATTTCTCATACCTTAGGTTAATCATTTCAGCATCCTCACCCAGCTCAAAATTATGATCAGGGGTAAGGTACCCATTGATACCCATTTCAAAGCCAGACCAGTTGTTACGGAATGACTTCCTGGTTCTGCGTTCAACTTTTACTTTCTCCGAATCTTCATCTTCAACAATGATAAGATCCCTGTTGCCCAGGCGGATGGTTGTGGTATCGCCCGAAACCGAGGCAGAAGAGTTGTGCATCTGAGAGCCATTTACAGTTGCCACCCCTGAGGTTTTTACTGTAATAGTATTTGGCTCACTTTGGTATGTTACCCTGGAAGTACCACTGGCATTCACATCGAGGTGGTCAGCCACATTAACACGTGCTGATGAAGCCCCGCTGAGTTTCATATTTGCTGTTTGTGATTCAAGATCTGCAGCTTTGAGTTGAGCGGCACCGCTTGCTGAAGAGGTGTGGTGTCTGGCTTCACCTTTTATAACAAGGTTGGCGGCACCAGAAAGTTTTGTTTCCAACTCGGGAGTACTGACCATTAAATTGGCTGATGCGGCACCTGAGATGTTCAATTCAAGGCTTTCGCTCTCTATCATATTCATTCCTTTCAATGACGCAGCACCACTCACTTTGATGCTATTGATCTCGGGGGAAACAATGGTAGCACTTACTTTTGCCTTGCGGGCGCTTCCGCGAAATATCAGGTGCAGGGTACCACCTTTTACCTGGGTTTCTATATTTTCAAGGTGTTCTTCATCGGTGTGGATCTCTACCAGGTGTTGTTCTCCCTGGCTAAGCTCAATTTTGAAAATACTGCCAGCATCTATGGCTGAAAAACTGCCGGTTTCTCTTACCTGGGTAACCTCTTGCGCCTGCGCAAAGAAAGGCAGCGCCAGAGCGGTAAAGAGCAGAAGGGTTGCTTTTATTGTTCTTGAAGTTTTCATTTTTCTGATTTTTAAAGGTTTTGTAATCATAGTTGCTAAAGGGAACTTTCTTGTTTTAATGGACTGATTAGTTTCATGGACTAACGGTTAATTGGTAAGTGCCAGATATGGGGGAGTTATATCGGTTTAATGCTTCCTGCTCCGCTGGTTTTCACTTGTGTATCGGTAGGATCGCCATCGTAGCGAATACTTCCTACCCCACTTACACTTGCGTTGAGCGACTCATCGGCAAATACATTTGCCGTGCCGGCTCCACTGATTTTTACGGTGGTATGATTTGTTTTAAGCTCAATACAATCTACTGATGCAACGCCACTAATACCCAGGTCGTGTTTTGCGGCTTTTCCAGAAATCCCGACATTACCGGCACCGGATACACGGGTCTTAATATTTTCTGCATCTACCAGCAGTTCCATATTTCCGGCACCGGAGAGATTAAGGGCAAGGTTTTGTGCTTGCAAAGTATGGTTGCAGTGGATGCTTACAGCGCCTGATATTGATATCTCCTCAAGGGTAGCCACCGTAATGACCGCTTCAAGGCTGGTAGGATCATATGATTCTCCTTTTTTCATTCCCAACCGCAAGGTGCCATTGGTTGTTTCGATGGTTACGTATTCCTGAATGTTTTCATCCGTGGTAATGGAAACACCGGGATTGGTTCCTTCCACAAGCGTCACTTTAAACATTCCTGAGATCTGCAATGCCGTAAAATCATTTGTTGGGGTTTCTATGGTGATTACATTTCCATCTCCCCTGATGGCATTAACGTTGTAAACGCAAGATTGTCCGGAATATGCAAGGACAACCAGCGATAAAATCACTACGAGGGCTTTGTTAATTGCGTTCATAATCCTTAATTTTTAATTTGTTTTTGTGATTTGTTCTTGTTGATTCCAGTTTTAGGACGGACATAGAACTGTAATGTTACAGGGAGTGTAATTTTTTTTAAGCCTGTCTTACGTTTTGTTTGTAATCACCCTTGCGGTGGGAATAAAAAGCAAGGGGAATGAAATGGCAGGCCATAGGATTTTTTCAAGGTAGATCATACCAATGGTGCGGGTTTCCATTCCGATTTAGCTCCAAAGGAGCCTGAAGTAATCCAATAAACAGAGGCTGTCTCAAAAGAGTTTACTGGTCGTAGAGCATTTTGGCAAGCTCACTGCAAAATCTTTCGCAACGATTTCCGAATAACAGCAAGACAATCGTTTCGGCAAGTTCAGCGTCCAGGTTCACTCCGGTTTTTGAGACAGCCTTCTAAAGGGAATGCTTTTTTAATCTTATAAAGATTGTTGCGATCTAGAATGCTCCTGAGAATTGGCGTAAAAACCGTACATCATTTTCAAAATAAAGCCTCAGGTCATTCACAAGGTATTTGAGCATTGTAATCCGTTCTATCCCCATACCAAAGGCATAGCCGGTATAAACGGTGCTATCGATATTGCAGTTATCCAGTACATTGGGGTCTACCATTCCGCATCCCATGATCTCAACCCAGCCGGAGTATTTGCAAATGTTGCATCCCTTGCCTTTGCAAAACGGACAGGATACATCCACTTCGGCGCTGGGCTCGGTGAATGGAAAATAGGAAGGACGCAGGCGAATACGCGTTTCGGGGCCAAAAAATTCGCGGGCAAAGTGATCGAGTACCTGTTTCAGGTCGGCAAAGGAAACGCCTTTGTCAATGTACAATCCTTCTACCTGGTGAAAGATGCAATGGGCCCTGGCAGAAATGGCCTCATTGCGAAATACCCTTCCGGGAGATATAGTTCTGATAGGTGGTTTCTGATTGTTCATCACCCTTACCTGAACCGATGAAGTGTGTGTGCGAAGGGCAATATCAGGATTTTTTTCCACAAAAAAGGTGTCCTGCATATCGCGTGCAGGGTGTTCATCGGCAAAATTCAGGGCAGAGAAATTGTGCCAGTCGTCTTCTATTTCGGGGCCCTCTGAAATTACGAAACCGATCCTTTCAAAAATTGAATTGATCTGGTTACGAACAATGGAAATGGGATGCCTGCTTCCGGCATGAACAAAATCAACCGGCAGGCTTAAATCCATATACCGGCCTGAGGTTTTTTTCTGGCTCTGCTCCTCTTCAATAGCGGCTTTCAGGCTGTTGACCTTTTCCAGGGCTGCATTTTTGAGGGTATTGAGTTGCTGGCCTACTTCCCTTTTCTGGTCCGGAGCAAGGGTTTTAAAGTCATTAAAAAGATCACTGATCAATCCTTTTTTTGAAAGCATTTTAATACGAAAATCCTCTACTTCTTGTAGGGTTGAAGCATTAAAGGACTCCACTTCGCCACGCAGTTGCTTTATTTTTTCGATCATTTTACAATTTCAGTTCAGGTTTATCCTTTTCATTCTATTACTTCCATGGTTACCCTGACGTCTTCAACCGGCCGGCTGGCAGAATCAGTTTGCACGGCAGCAATTTTATCAATCACCTCAAGGCCACTTACCACTTGTCCAAAAACGGTATATTCATCATCCAGGTGAGGGGTACCACCTTCCGTACTGTAAACAGTGCGTTGTTCGTTGGTGAAAACCTTTCCTGCTCTTTGCTCAAACTGATCCAGTTCCTCGGGAGTCACTACTCTTCCCTGCACAATATAAAATTGAGAACCTGATGATTCTTTGCGAGGGTTTACCTGGTCGCCCTGGCGTGCTGCCGCAAGAGCGCCTTTACGATGGAATTTGCCCTGAACGATTTCAGCAGGAATGGTATATCCAGGTCCGCCAACACCTAACCTTTCCCCGGGAGCGGCATCAATGGAATGAGGATCGCCACCCTGGATCATAAAATCTTTGATAACCCGGTGGAAGAGAGTTCCGTTATAATACCCTTCTTCCACCAGCTTGATGAAATTATCCCTGTGAAGAGGGGTTTCATTAAACAGTTCAATGGTCATGTCTCCATAAGGAGTTGATATCAGCACCCTACGGCGCTCTTCCTCCTTTTGCCCTGTGGTTTTCACTTCTGTAGTTTCTTCCTTGTTAGTATTGGCTGTAGAGAGACCACAACCACAGAAAACGGCAAACAGCAATGCGGTAAAAATGACATTTTTTTTCATTTCAGTATTATTTGGTTAGCTTCGATTTCGGGGGTTTATCCTCCTGTTTTAAAAAAATCCGTATTTTACTCCGGCACATACCGGCATAAAGCCTGATGCTGACAATAGCAAGTGTATCTGCGGTAAATCCGACCTCAAAGTTAAAAAATATGTCATTAAGACCGTCGCTTATTTTCAGGGAGATAAAACGAATTCGC
>CAYVQC010000045.1:0-36156 GCA_964453995.1 uncultured Bacteroidales bacterium
GGAATAACGCAATTGGGTCAACCAAAATTACGAAATATTTCATCAATCTGAAAAATAACAGTCACGTAAAAATATGAAAAAAAGCTGTATTTTTAGGGCGTTAACCGTTCTTTGAATACCCTGTTTTGGAGCAGGTTAAAGCCGGTGAGAAACACGATTTTTTGGTATAAATTGGTACGACTACGTGGCGAGGTTTTATGACCCGCAGATAGCACGCTGGCATAGTGTGGATCCGTTGGCGGAGAATGCGCTAATTGTAAGCCTCCGATATAGGCATTAATAATTCCCGGCAGTACCGATTTTCCCCTTTCGGGGAGTGTTTCCACTTTCCGGAAACGCTGAAACAGTTCTGGGTTTTTCAGGGCTGCTTTAGCTTTTTAATCTGTCTGAATTTGATGAAAGCGGTCAGATTGAGCTCGCCAATTATACCAATTTTTTTATATTTTGCCATTCGGCGAATTATACATCCGTGCGTGTGGCTAAACTTTGTTATGGCTCGGTTCATCGGAGTTGCCGTTACTTGTTTCTATCTTTTTCTCCATAATTCCGGGTCTCGGCTTGTATGAAATACGGCAGAAACAAGAACTGTTTTATGTGCTTCATCAAAGTTGAAATGAATCATATAGGGGAATACAGATAAAACCGCGGTACTGACATTATCATACCGAATGTTGAAGGCTTTAGGGTTTTGTTTGATATGTCTTACCGTTTCCCGAACGTCTGCCGTGAACCTTTTACCTAACCCATCCCTTTTTTTATTATACCATTTGGCTGCCTTCCGGATATCTTCTTTTGCAATGGGTAGGATTACAGATTTATACATTACAATTCTTTTTCTATATCATCCATTGCAGAATCAAAATCTATTGCCGAACCCGGATTTTGTTTGTAATCTTCAAGACGTTGCCTTACGATTTTTTTGTGCCATTCGGGAATTTCAGTTTCTTCTTGCTCAATACCCTTGTACTTACTTTTGAGTTGGTTCCACTCTTTAATGGGGATAACGACACCTGTTGTCTGGGCGGTACCATCAGAAATATATTGTATGTTCATTTTAGTTCAACTTTTTGTTTCCATTATTAAGCACTTATTAATCAAAAATCACTATTGTCCGGTAAAAACTAATTATTACTCCGCAAACCCAGATTCTATCGCGTCCCTAAGGGACTTGGCAATTTCAGGCTTTTAATTTTTCTACCCGTATTTAATCCCTAACGAGACTGTCCTGTAGGGACAAATATGTTGGTAGATAAATATTGAAGAAATCACATTAAGTCCCGTAAGGGACGAAATATGTATATACCGGACACTAATGATCAAAAACACAAAATTTTATGGCAAACCAGAAAAATACAATCAGTCAAAAGTGTTCAATTAAAGGAAGAAAAGCTGTATTATTGGGCATTATACGCTCTTTGAATACCTGTTTTTTGAGCAGGTTAGGCCGGTGAGAAACACGATTTTTTTGGCGTAAATTGGGGGGAGCCTGCCCCGCGCAATGCGGGAACCAATGCGCACGGTTTTATTACCCGCAGATCGTCAGGCAACAGGTCGACCCTGCAGCTGAAGTATGTGATTTCCATGCCCATTTGTAAAGGCTTTCTTTATAACTGAAGATCAGGATCAGTAACTCTGTTCATATCATTCCTGTGCAATCAGGTTTTCCTGCCCTAACAAACATTAACAAAATATCCCCCCATGTTCAAAGTAAATTTTTACCTGGAAGTGTTATAACTACTATGAACGTAATAACATTTTGACTATGAAACTTTTCAGAATTTCAAAACTCATTCTCCTGGTAGCATTCGCATTCATTTCCTGTGGTTCGCAAAACAACGGCAGCAATCCGGTTACGGAAGAAACAGATTTTACCGTTGATACTCTGGCCACGGGGTTGCAAAACCCGTGGGGGCTTGAGTTTTTGCCCGACGGGCGTATCCTCATTGTGGAAAGGCCTGGCCGGTTGCGCATTTGGCAGGATGGGCAATTGCAACAGCAACCTGTGGGTGGCATCCCCCAGATTTGGGCCCATGGCCAGGGTGGCCTCCTGGATGTGAAAATGCACCCCGATTATGATCAGAATGGCTGGATCTATTTTGCCTACTCTACTTCCGGCAACGGAGGTGGTAACACTGCAGTGGGCAGGGGACGACTGCAGGACAGTCAATTGGAAGATTTTGAAGAGATATTTGTGGGGCAGCCCTTCACCTCGGGGGGTGCACACTTTGGCAGCCGGGTGGTGTTTGACCAGGACAACTACCTGTACACCACCATTGGCGACCGCGGAAAGCAAAATACGGCCCAGGACCTTGGTAATCATCATGGCACGGTTATGCGCATGTTCGACGATGGCAGTATTCCACCTGACAATCCTTTTGTAGATCAGCAGGGTGCTATGCCTGAGATATGGTCGTACGGACACCGCAACATACAAGGAATGGTGTTTCATCCCGAAACCGGCGACCTGTGGACCCACGAACACGGCCCCAAAGGAGGCGATGAGATCAATGTGATTGAAAAGGGAGAAAACTATGGTTGGCCGGAAGCTACTCATGGTATCAACTACAACGGTACCATTATTACCCCTGATACCACCCTGCCAGGAATGGTAGATCCTATTCTGCACTGGACACCCTCTATCGCACCATGTGGCCTGGATATCGTTACCAGCGATAAGTTTCCGCAGTGGGAAGGAGACCTGCTGGTGGGAGCACTGGCCGGCCAGCACATTCAACGCGTAGAGATTGAGGGGCGTGAAGTGACTCAAACCGAAAAGATTCTCCAGGGCTTTGCCAGGTTCAGGGCAATAAGGCAAGGACCCGATGGATACATTTATATCCTTACTGAATCGCCCGGAATGATGGTGAGATTAGTGCCTGCCAGCGAATAATCTGCCAGGATACAATCCCTTTTATACCCCTACACGGGTCGCCAGTTATCGATAGCGGCCCTTTTTCTTTGCCCTTGCACAGACATTTTACCTCTAAGGCCGAAATCAGGGCCATTTCTTTCCGCCCGGGTTTAAATTTTCCTATTTTTGCAAACAAATCTAAAACCAAAGGCAATGAAGTCCCTGTTTGCAGGTATCCTTGTGATGATCCTTGTTTTGCCTCTCGTTTTATCCGCCCAGGACCTGGGAAAGGTAGACTCACTGATGTATCAGCTAGAAGCAACCCGCAACGACTCAGTGAAAGTAAAATCACTGATCTCCCTGTCGCAGGAATTCATGTCTACCGATCTGCCCCTGTCTGTTGATTATGCCCAGCAGGGTCTGGAGCTTGCAGAAACCACACAAAACGATTACCTGATCACCGAGGCTCTTCTCACCCTGGGATTTGTATGCTTTTACAATGGCTTATTTGATATGGCTGCCAGACATTTCTACAGAAGCCTGGAGATATACAGGGCCAATAACAATCACATGGGTATTATAACTGCTCTGATAAATATTGGCTCCATAAAGCTTCAGATGTTGGAGTTTGAAGATGCCACGACAAACTTTCTTGAAGTCCTGTCCTATATCGAAAAAAATATAAAACCCGAGTCCCCGGATTCCCTGCCGCTGCGCCAGCTGGCTACCATTTACAATAACCTGGGCGTAATTCATCATAACCAGCAAGAATACGATCAGGCCATTGATTATTACCAGAGAGGGATTGTGATTGCACGACGCATAAAAAATCAGAGCGGCCACCAGGGCAATCTTTTAAACAACCTGGGGCGTACCTATGATGAACTGGGTCGATTTGAGCAAGCCCTTGAGGTGATCAATGAAGCTCTGCAACTGCGCCAGCAACAAAACGACAAGCAGGGTATTGGGTCTTCCTACCGAAGCCTGGCATTGCTGCACCTGTCCATGGATCAGGATGAAAAAGCATTACAGTACCTTTATGAAGGCCTGGATATGGCTGAAATGGTGGGAGCGCTTTCCCTGAAATCTTCCATTGTCCAGATTCTGTTTGATTATTTCGACGGTATCAACAGGGTAGATTCGGCCCTGAAATACCATAAACTCCTCAAAGAATATGAAGAGCAGATCAACAAGGAAGAAACCCTAAGGGAGCTTACACGGCTAGAACTTACCGCCCGTTTCCAGGAAGAAGAACTGCTGCGCAACCTGGATCAGAAGCGCCGGGAACAACGATATGCCTTTGTGGGAGGGCTGTTGTTGATGGTGGCTGTTATTGCAGGGTTGCTTTATTTTCTCGCCCATGGTCGTGCACGAAGGCTAAAGTTGCTCAATGTTAATATTCAACTCGAGTCGCAAAATACTTCATTACGGCTGCAAAACCTCGAAAAAGAATTGGAGGTAAAAAATAAAGAGCTTACTACCAATGTCATGTACCAGATCCGTAAAAATGAGCTTGTGAATGAAATATCAAAAAAGCTCATTGCTCTCAAAAACAACCTCAACAAAGAAAACCAGGAGCGGGTGCTGGGAATTGTCAAAGAACTGGAAAAAACCCAGGATGAGTCTGTATGGAATGAGTTTGAGCTTCATTTCCAGCAGGTGCACAATGATTTTTATGAAAAACTCCATTCCCTAAACCCCGAACTCACCCTCAATGAACGCCGCCTGTGTGCCTTCCTCCGGCTTAATATGACAACAAAGGAGATCTCCGCCATTACCGGCCAGTCGTTGCGAAGCATCGAAGTGGCACGCACCCGCTTGCGCAAAAAACTACATCTTACCAATTCGGATGTCCATCTTACCGAATTTTTACTTTCTATTTAATGTGTTGAAAATCAAAATGTAGCTTGAAGCTGTAGCACTTTTGTTGTAGTGCTTTTTATTTTTTGTGGCAGCCGTGTGCAGTCGAATTATTTGCTTTCAGCCCTGCCTATTTGCTATCATTGCATAAAAAAACTGCAATGGCCAAAACCCCATCCGCAAAAACCAAAATCACAAAAGAGAACGATTCCGGATTGCACGATTCTGAATTCAGGGTTTTGCTTGAGCAAATGAAACTGAAGAATAATGCACTTCAAAAAATATATGAATTTTTCAAGAAGGAAAAGAACACTAAATCCAACATGCCCTGAATGGACCG
The DNA here is from genome assembly GCA_964453995.1 of uncultured Bacteroidales bacterium. GTDB lineage: Bacteria > Bacteroidota > Bacteroidia > Bacteroidales > UBA7960 > SKVR01. Next base: position 5,052 of record CAYVQC010000045.1, read on the forward strand.
CGGTTTCTTTTATAAACCATGCAACTCAATGTTTCATCATTTAGTATAATCACTTTTTGTTTGCCTTACCAGGTATTTTCTTAACTAAAACCAAATTTACAATGAAAGCAAAATTACATGTAACCCTATTTTTTGCACTCATATTCCTGTGCATGAAACCGGCTCTGGCCGATTATCCCTTCACAGAAGATTTTGAAGGGGGTACATTCCCACCTGCCGGGTGGTCGTTGCACAGCCTGATGACAGATACACCCAACTGGGTGGCTTATGAATGGCTGAACCATACTCCGGGGGGTACTACCTCTGCTTACCACGAAAGCAGCCCGGAAGGTTCTGTGGATAACTGGCTGGTGACACCATTAATCAATGTGCCTGCCGATGGCCATTTCTATCTTACGTTCTGGAGCTGGTTGGCCAATAACTGGGCTTATAAAAAGAATAGTGTCCTTGTGAGTACTGGTAGCCCCAATCCTGCAGATGATGATTTTGTTGAGGTCTGGACCATTACCGATACCAATAATGCCTGGGATTGGTACCAGCAGTTTGTCAATCTTGAGGCCTATGCCGGGCAGGATATTTACATTGCTTTCCGCTATGAGGGCGACCCCGGAGGACATATATGGTATGTTGATGATATTGCCATGGGCGAAGAAGTGGATGACTCGCCCGTGCTCGAACTCAGTACTATGGAAATTCATCAGGCCGTAGGGTTAAACGGTACCGGATCAAAGACATTTGAGGTGATCAATGCTGGCATATTGGACCTTACTTTTGATATTGAAATAGAATTTGTTGACGGATCAGGTTGGGTTTCAGCCAACCCTCTCTCCGGTAGTTTAGGAACCCATGCCTCTGGAGAGATCGTGCTTGAGTTTGATGCTGCAGGGCTGGATTTCGGTACCTACCAGGCCAATATTATTGTGAGCGGCAACGATCCCCAAAACCCTACCGCTACTTTATCAGTAACCCTTGAAGTGGTTGATGTCAATGTTTATCCCTTCACCGAAAACTTTGATAGCGAAACATTCCCTCCCATTGGTTGGACAATTTACGATGTGGATGGAGATGAAACAAAGTGGGCCCAGAGTTGGTACAACAATACCCCCGAAGGACAGTTCTCTGCACTACACTCCTATAGCGGGATCGCACAGGATGGCTGGCTGGTAACTCCTCAAATAACGGTTCCTGAAGAAGGTTTCTTCTACCTTTCTTTCTGGAGCATGGTAATCGATACTGAATTTTATGTGAAAAATAGTGTGCTGATCTCTACCGGCAGCGGAAATCCTGCCGATGATGATTTTGCAGAGGTGTGGACCGTGGCAGAAGCTACTGAAGGCTGGTCGCAGCATTTTATTAACATCGAAGAGTTTGCAGGACAGGATATCTTCATAGCTTTCCGCTACGAAGGTGAATTTGCCCATCTGTGGGCCGTCGATGATATTTCTTTGGGCGAAGAAATTGATGATGCTCCCATTATGATCGTAAATGCTACAGAAATTCAGCAAACCGTTGGTGAAAATGGATCTGGCGCCAAGACTTTTAAGGTAATCAACGATGGTGTGCAAAACCTTGACTACGAGGTGGATGTTGTGTTTACGGACGGCGATGGGTGGTTGACCGTAGAGCCTGCAAGTGGAAGTATTCCGGCAAAATCAGGCAATACCGTTAATGTTTCCTTTGATGCTTCTGGCCTCGACGTTGGCCAATACCAGGCAGAAATTACTGTTTCAGGCAACGATACTGAAAATCCATCCCATACAGTACTCGCTATACTGGATGTAATGGAAGCACAACCGATTGCCATGACTGTGATCTATGATGAGTATACGTTCCCAACATCCATTTCTTCCGATGGCAGGTTTATCTCAGGCAGCCAGTTTGGAGGTTTGTCAGGTTACCTTTGGGAAGAATACGAAGGAACCCAAGATATCCTCGGCGAAGTGCACAAGATTACGGATAACGGCCTGGTAGTAGGAACCTATGATACAGAGTTTACTTTTGATGGCATCGAAATATATACTGCCGGAATCTGGGATCGGGCTACACAAGAGTGGCAGTTTTTGGGAATGAACCCTGAGGTGCCCGAATTTTTTGGTACCGTCTATAATTCCGGCTACGGCATTACTGCTGATGGCGAATTGGTAGTAGGTATGCAATGGTATCCCGACTGGACTGTAAAAGCTTTTAAATGGACTGAGGAGGATGGCTATGAAATTTTAGCCCCTGATGCAACTTACAACACCAGGGCCAATGGTGTCAGCGATAATGGAGAGGTGATTTTTGGCTGGGCAGAACCCGACTGGGTCAGGACTCCCGTTATTTGGTACAATGATGAAATGATATTTATTGATCAAACCCAGTATGGTGAGGCCATGGGTGTTTCTCCTAACGGAGATTATGTAACCGGTGGTATTGGTTCCAGTGGGTTTATATGGTCTTCAACCGAAGGGGTTACATTGTTCGACAACAGCCTCAACCAGGGTACCTTAAGTCCACAGGCGATCCTTGATGATGGAACTGTTTTTGGCTATACTTCCGAAGGCTTTCCTCCAACTCCGGATTTGCGTAGGGCTTTCGTCAGGAATCCTGATGGTACCATGGAAACCTTTAATGAATATGCCGCCGGCAGAGGATGGTTTGATGCCGCCGACTGGATTTTCTTTAGTATAAATGATGTAACACCTGATGGAAACAAATTTATAGGTGCTGCGGAGCTACCCGGAGGAGAGTGGATTAGTTTTGTTGTTGATTTTAATCCGGGTACTCCCATCATCACCATTAATCCTCTTTCGCTCAGCGAAGCACTACTTGCAGATGAAACTGCCAGCCAAACCATTACCATTGAAAATACTGGTACTGGCGACCTCTCCTTTAGCGCACTGGTGCAATACACCCAGGCTGATGCCAGGGTAAAACAGGTGCCACAAGGCAATCATTTTTATTCAGGAGAAATTGAGCTGGCCACCAAAGGAGTGAACAATGCCAAAAGTCTGGAGCCCAAGCCTGAAAACAGGTCTGCAACACTCAATTATGATGGCGACAACTATGATGCTGTGGGCTTAATGGCAGGTGGTACTTTTTATGGTGCTGCCCGATTCTCCTCTGAGCTTACCTCCGTTTATGAAAACTATCAGCTGGAGTCTGTTGATGTCTATATCAGTGCCATGCCTACCGCACTCAAGCTTATAATCTGGGATGCCGGTACTACCACCTCTCCCGGTGCAATACTCCACGAGCAGGTGGTGACGCCTGTTGCCGAAAGCTGGAACAACATTCAACTATCCAACCCCCTCACCATCAGTGGTGCTGATCTGTGGATTGGTTTCGAAATTACTCACGATCAGAACACATATGGCCTTGGTGTGGATGCAGGACCTGCTGACCTCGATGGGGGTTGGATCAGCATCGATGCAGCACTATGGGAGCGCCTTGTTGACTATGACCTGAACAGCAACTGGAATATCAGGGGAAATCTCTCCTTAAATGGTATGAACTGGCTGGCCCTCGATACACAGGAGGGAGTTATTTTTGAAGGCGAAAGCCAGCAAATGGCTGTGGCTTTTGATGCCTTGGGTATGGAAAGCGGTACCTACAATGCCAATATCAGAGTCTCCAGCAATGATACAGAAAATCCGCTGCTGGTTATACCGGTTACTCTCGAGGTAAGTTCAGGGGTGGAAATGCATACATTAACCCTGATAGCTAACCCTGCAGATGCAGGTGTGGTAACCGGCAACGGTGAATATGAAGCCGGAACTACCGTTACTGTAAATGCTACTCCCCACGACGGGTATCAATTCCTCAACTGGACAGATCCCGATGGAATCGTGGTCTCCGATGTGCCTGAGAATTCCATCACCATTAGCGGCGATCTTACCCTGACTGCCAACTTCCAGCCCAATGTATCTGCCTGGGATGTTTGGGAGACAAGCCTTAGATTATACCCCAATCCGGCATCTGATTTTATAGATTTTGTGAGTGATGAAAATATCAGAGAACTTGAGCTTTTTAACCTTACCGGTCAAAAGGTATATGGTATCGAAGTAAATGTAAATAACTACAAACTTGATGTTTCAGCAATACCAGAAGGTATTTATATGGTACGGCTTACCTCGGTTCATGGGCATACATTTAAAACAAGAATAGTGATAGCCAGATAGATAGTGATTCAATTGGTTAATGGTTTGGGATGGCTGTATGTAAAGGCAGCCATCCCTAAATCTAAAGAAAAAGGATTATATCATTATTGTCGGCTAAAAATTGTTCCCTTCCTGCAGAACCCATATTGGTAGTATTCCATTTGGATATAAACATCACATCCATAAGGGTTTATCCTGTGTGAGTGAAATGTGTATAATTAAAAAGTACCCTCCTATATTTCAATTCTGTAGGTTTATCGTGTTCAATTGAACGATCAATCATTTTATAATCAGACAACCAGAATTGTTAGAGTCTTTTTGACTAAAAAACCTGTAATTAACAACAAATACTGACTCCATTCTCGAATCTTTGAAAAATGAAAATAAAGGGAATAATCATTATTGTAGCGATTGTTTTGATGATAAGTGGTTTGTCGAAAGCGCAAAATGCAAATTCAGATCTGATAATGCATGAAACAGGAATTAATCGGAATAATAAAGTTGTAGAAAGTTCTATTTCCTTCATAAGTGAATCATATAGTCCGGGCACTACTGTAGACCTGGTCTTTTACTATACCTATTCGAGCCCCGATGGCGAATGGGATGATGGTGTTTCTTTAGATTTTCCTGAAGGGGTATTTGTAAACGATGCCACCGAATGTACCGAAACCGGCTACCAGCAGCTGCCCTACAACGGTGAAACGGGGGACGGCGCATTGGTAACATGGGGAAATATTGATGGAGGCTCTGGTATGGGCGGATTAAAATCAAGCGGTCAGTTTTCCGTAAATGTGACCATCAGTGAAAGTTTTGAAGGTACCATGATCGTGGAGTGGTATATTGCAGGAGACGGCTATGGTGATTTACCCAATTCCAATACAGGAGAAATTGAACTCCAACCGGCTCCTGGACAAGACCTGGGCATAGTAAATCTTGTCCCTGCATTTGTGCTGACGGGAACTGATTTTGTGCCTGTGGTACATGTGAAAAATGAAGGAATTCAAGATGTTGCTTCTTTTTCTGTAAATGTAAAGGTGCCCGAATTTGATTATGATCAAACCCTTACGGTAAACAATACTATTGCTTTCGGTGAGGTGGTGCTTGTGGAGCTGCCCGCCCATACTGCCCTGGTTGACGGTCCCTATGTTGCCACCGCTTCAATAGTAGAAGGAGGTGGAGAAAACCAGCAAAATGACCAGTTTGTAATTAACGGTTTGGTGAGTCCTTATGCAGAAGCGTATGCTATCAATGGAGTGAACCTTACCTATAATGAGGTGAAACTGGCTATTGGCGAAATGGTAAATACGGGCGAAGTAGAATCAACACCATGGCCCATGGCAGAAGAGTTTGACGGAAATCACATTTACAGGGTTAACTCAGATGCTTCCATCGGCACGGTAAGTCACGACGGGTCATTCTATCATTTAGGCTATATGACAGGTGTAGAGGGATATACAGCTGCACTGGCTTATAACTGGGATACAGGAGTGATGTATGTGGTTGTTCAGAATATCGAAACCAACTACTCTCATATTTGCACCCTCGATATGCAAACCTATGAACTGACCGAAATTGGAGTTAGTACGCAACTGATCACAGGAATGGATTTTGCCAGCGATGGCTATCTCTACGCCGTTACCATCCAGGATCAACTGCTGAAGATCGATCCGGTAAGTGGCGAAAGCACTGAAGTAGGACCTATCGGTATTGATATTGCTTATCCCCAGGACGTTTCCTACGACGAAAATACCGGCCTGTTGTACACCCTGGCCAGTGGCTTGAATTTCAGCTATTTTGGTACCTACGACCTCACTACTGGTGCATTTCAATTGATAAAAGACATGCAGGGCGTCTATTTTTATACCCTTGTTATTACCAATATCCCTAAGGAGTATACGCCGGTGACTTTTTCTGTTGATATGTCTTCGGCCCCTGGTTTTTCTGCCCCAAACGACCAGGTTTATATTAGTGGAAGCTTTAATGATTGGGCTGAGCCGGGCAGCGATGATAACTACCTACTCATACCCGCTGACGATGGTCTTTCCTATTCCCTTACCCTGGAGGTGGAACCCGGCACTTACCAATACAAGTATTACATCAACCCGGGCTGGGACAATGCCGAATGGGGCGATCAGGCTCCGCACCGGGCTTTTGAAGCATCGGAAGAGGCTGTTCTTCTGAATGATACATGGGGGGTGCACCCCGAAAACTACTTTCCTGTTACCTTCCATGTCGACATGTCCTCTGCTCTTGATTTCTCCTCATCGAATGACTCTGTTTTTCTCAGTGGAAGCATGAATGACTGGGATGTGCCAGGCGGGGATGAGGATTTTCTTCTCTCTGCTTCGGATAATGACATGATATATTCTGCAACAGTTTATCTTCAACCGGGCGAATATGATTACAAATATTATATCAATCCGGGCTGGGATGGTGCCGAGTGGAGCGACGAAATTCCATCGCGCTCTTTTGAGCTTGTGGATACTGCCATGGTAATGATAGACACTTGGGGTGATTACGGAACACTTGTAAATGATCTGCAAAACCATTTTGCTGTTTTTCCCAATCCCGCCAACGACATCCTCGTAGTTACAGATACTGAGGCCATGCAGCGTATAGAGGTTTATAATATTGCCGGACACAAGGTTGTGGATGAAAAGGTAAACGGGAACGAACATAAAATCAATGTGGCCGAGTTGCCCCAGGGTGTTTATATTCTCCGGGTAATTACTGCCAAAGGAACTGTATCCGCTGCCAGGATCCTGATCAGCAGATAAAGTAAATTGTTGGAATAAAGCCGTTAAGTATAAAAGCTTACTGGCTCTGTTATTAATCTGTAATTCTCTCTTTAATTGTAGCTAAGCCTTGCCCTTTGGGTGAGGCTTTGGCTTTTGTGGGGGGTGAAATCCCGGGCAATCTATGGTATGCGATTTGGCTGTGGTATGGGTCAATGCAAGTAAAGCAACACGGCATCAAAAGGATAATCAATAATCATAAAAAGAATTTAGTTTTTTTATGTGATGGCTGGAGTCCTTTGTCAGTAGAGGGTTTGAGAAAGCCGATGCCGGGTTGGGCTTGTCTTCCTGCCCAAAAAATATTATATTCGTGATTTATGATTCTTTTTTATGGGGATTTTCTTTTTCTGAATCGTAAATATTTTCTTTTCGGAATGAATTTTAAAAATATGGTAGCCATGGACAACAACCAACAAAACAAAGCAAATTCTTTATCACATATCGAAGCCCTTATTTTTGATCTTGACGGGGTGATTACCCAAACACGAAAAACCCATAAAAAAGCATGGAAAGAGATGTTTGAGCAGTATTTCAGGGAAAACCATCCCGGGCAACAATCCATGACCGAAGAAGACTACCTTGTTTATATTGACGGAAAACCACGCTACCAGGGCGTGAAAAGTTTTTTGGAATCCAGGGAGATTCGTTTACCCTTTGGCAATCCCGATGATGCTCCTGGTTTTAACACCGTGTGTGCCCTGGGCAATATTAAGAACCAAATGTTCAATGAAGTACTGGACAGGGACGGCGTAGAAGTGTATGATGATGCCCTGGAAAAGCTGAGGGAGTGGAAAAAGATGGGGCTGAAGACCGCCATTGTATCTTCCAGCAAAAACTGCAAAAAGATCATGGAAGCAGCCGGAATAGAAGATCTTTTTGATGTAAGGGTTGATGGCGTGGTGGCCCAGGATATTGGCCTCAGCGGGAAACCTGATCCAGACATTTTTGTGGAATCAGCACAACGACTCAATGTAAGTGAGATAAATTCCGTGGTTTTCGAAGATGCTACCTCTGGTGTAAAGGCCGGACAAATGGGTTACTTTGGACTTGTGGTCGGGGTAAATCGCTTCAACAACAGGGAGGCATTGCTTCAAAATGGTGCCGATATTGTCATTGATAACTTTTCTGAATTGAACCTCAACGATGAGCAACTCATGGAAGAATACTTTTCAAGGCAGGGAACCCCCATTTTTCCCGGAAACAAAGAAGTATTCAACCTCCTCTCCAGGAAAAAACCTGTCATTTTTCTGGATTATGATGGCACTCTTACCCCCATAGTTCCCCGACCCGAAGATGCCGTTATTTCGGAAGAAATGAGAGAAACCCTCAGAGACCTTGCAGGTATTTTCACTGTGGCGGTGGTAACGGGCCGCGATAAGGACGATGTGCAAAACCTGGTAGGACTGGAAGAGCTGATCTATGCCGGAAGTCATGGCTACATCATTACCGGGCCCAACAACCTGCACATGGAGCATCCCGAATCGGAAAAGATTATTCCGCGCTTGGATAAGATTGAAAAGGAAGTGGAACAAATTCTGGAGGAGAAAACCCAGGGCACCCAGGTGGACAGGAAAAGGTATGCCATTGGCATCCATTATCGAAATGCCCGGCCCGAAGATGAAAAGGTGGTGCACGACCTGGCAAAGGAGATGCTAAGCAAACACCCCGGCCACAAAATTGGAGAGGGAAAGAAAATCGTGGAAATAAAACCTGATACCGACTGGCATAAGGGTAAAGCCGTGAACTGGATCCTGGATGCACTGGAGTTGGCAGGTAATGACAATGTTGTCCCCATGTATATTGGCGATGATATTACCGACGAAGATGCCTTTGAGGTATTGAAGGAAAAAGGAATAGGAATACTGGTGGGCGGACATGGCCAGAAAACCCATGCAAAATATGCCCTGAAGAATGTGTTCCAGGTAAGAGTGTTCTTCAACAGGCTCATAGAACTCTACCGTGAAAAATAATCTGGCACTAAAACATTGCCCATCGACACTTTGATGGGGTTTGATGATAATTATTAAAAAACAAACCATGACGAACAATTGGACAATTACATACAAAGGATTTGATGAAAAAAAACATCCCTTGCAGGAAGCCTTGTGCACTCTCGGGAATGGCTATTTTGCCACAAGAGGTGCCCTGGAGATGGAGAGAAACAAGTTCTTCCACAAGTCAGACCAGGATGGAGATGTAAGAGTAGGGGAGGGCAAAGACTGGAATTATCCCGGTACTTACCTGGCCTGTGGATACAACAGGATGAAGTCAAAGGTGCAGGACCGGGTAATTGAAAATGAAGACCTGGTGAACTGGCCCAACTGGCTTTACCTTACCTTCCGCATCAATGACGGCGATTGGTTTGACATAGCAAAATCAAAAGTACTTCATTATGAAACCCGCCTCAATCTCAGGGAAGCCATCTTTGAAAGGAATATGAAATTTCGTGATGAACAGGGAAACGAAACTGAACTCATCAGCCGCAGGTTGGTTAGTATGGACAACCCCCATGCTGCTGCCATCCAGTGGAAATTGATCCCACTGAACTGGTCTGGCGATATTACCATACGATCTGGTATTGACGGAAATGTGATCAACAATAACGTGGAACGCTACAGCGATCTTAACCAGGATCACCTGGAGGTAATTGAAAACGGGCATTACAACAACAACAGCGCCTGGTTGCTCAGCCGCAGCAAGCAATCGCAGATTTTGGTGGCTCAGGCTATCAGGACACAGGTTTTTGCCGGCGATGAAAAGCTCGATCTGGAGCAGGAACAAATAAGTCATAAAGACTTTGTAGCCGGCGATTTTACCTTCTCCTGCAGCAAAGAAAGAACCTATACCATTGAAAAACTGGCCTCTTTGTTTTCTTCCCGTGATTTGGCCATTGCCGATCCCCTAACCGAGGCCCGGTCGATGTTGGACAGGACAAATGGTTTTGCCAACCTGGAAGAACGCCAAAAAGTGGCCTGGACACAACTGTGGAATTACAACGATATTGAACTGCACTCAGCTGATAATGAAGATCAGCTCATTACCCGCCTTCACATCTTTCACCTTTATCAAACGGTATCCTACAAAAGTATCGACTACGACATTGGCATCCCCGCCCGGGGGTGGCATGGCGAAGCCTACCGCGGGCACATTTTCTGGGATGAGCTCTACATACAGCCTTTTATCGACCTGCATCATCCGCAGCTGTCAAGATCATTGCTCATGTACCGGTACCGCCGCCTGGGTAAAGCACGCCAGGCCGCTGCCGAAAAAGGTTTTCGCGGTGCCATGTATCCCTGGCAAAGCGGAAGCAATGGCAGGGAAGAAACCCAGAAAGTGCATCTCAACCCCCAATCCGGGCGCTGGCTGCCTGACGTATCGCACCTGCAATACCACATCAATGCAGCCATACCCTATAATGTATGGCACTATTACCAGAGTACCGGCGATATGGATTTTTTGCTTTCCCATGGGGCAGAGATCATTCTTTCCACTGCTTTGTTTTGGTCGTGCATTGCTGAATACAACGAGAAAACCCAACGCTATGAAATTCGTGGCGTGATGGGCCCCGATGAATATCATACCCACTATCCTGATGCACCGGTAGACGAACCAGGCCTCAACAACAATGCCTATACCAACGTAATGGCTGTATGGGTTATACAGCATGCTCTGGATCTTATCGATCTGCTGGACGATGACTGTTGCGATAATCTTCAGCAAACGGTAGGCTATTCCGCTGATGATATAAAACGGTGGAAGGATATAATCAGGAAAATGTATGTCCCTTTTAAAGAAAATATCATTTTGCAGTTCGACGGGTACGATCAGCTTGAGGAACTTGACTGGGATCATTACCATCAAGAATATGGCCATTCGCTTCGGCTCGACAGGATATTAGAAGCAAAAGGAGATTCTGTTAACAAATACAAGGCATCCAAGCAGGCCGATGTGCTGATGCTCTTTTACCTGTTTTCCATGGAAGAGCTGGAAGCTATTTTTGGCAGACTGGGCTATGATTTCCCTTCAGAGGCGATCCCTGAAAATATTGAATATTACCGCAAGCGTACAGCACACGGTTCTACCCTGAGCCAGGTAATTCATGCCTGGGTATACGCCCGCTCACATAGGGACGAGTCGTGGAAAAGATTCAGAAAGGCGCTGATGAGTGATTATAAAGATGTGCAGGGAGGAACCACCCACGAAGGTATCCACCTGGGTGCCATGGCAGGTACATTGGACCTCATCCAGCGGTGTTATTCGGGCCTGGAGATAAGGGACGATGTGCTGTGGTTCAACCCACAGCTGCCCGATGACATTGACCAGATAAACTTTCATGTGCGCTACCGTGGACACTGGGTAAAACTAAGAATCAATCACGAAAAACTGAAAATAGATTTTGATAAAGGTTGGTCAAATCCCGTTACTATAGGTGTAATGGGAAAAACCCATCTTTTTGAAACCAATGATAAGAAAGAGTTTAACCTAAAAAAACAGGAGGAATAGAAAAATGAGATTGTTGATAGTGTCTAACCGGCTGCCCGTTTCCCTGAAAAAGGAAAAAGGTGAGTTTGTGTTTGAAAAAAGTGCAGGAGGATTGGTGTCGGGCCTTACTGATTATCTCACTGGATTAGGAAAGGATGAAGGAGATATTGATGAGTATATCTGGATGGGTTGGCCCGGGATGACTATTGAGAAAGAAGATGAAAATTATGTAAGGGATAAGGTGCAGAAAGAATACAATGCCTCTCCGGTGTTTCTTTCGCAAAAGCTGATGGATAAGGTGTATCTGGGTTTTTGCAACAAAACCATCTGGCCTCTGTTTCATTATTTCCCCAATTATGCCAGTTTCGAAAACGAATTCTGGACCGAGTACGAAACGTTAAATGATATCTTTTGCAAAGAGATTTTGAAAGTGCTGCGACCCGATGATATCATCTGGGTGCACGATTACCATTTGTTTCTTCTTCCGGGTATGCTGCGCGAACATGCCAAGAATCCCATAGGGTTCTTCTTGCATATTCCTTTTCCATCATTTGAAATGTACCGTATGTTTCCTCGCGAAAGCCGTAATGCCATCCTTGAAGGCCTGTTGGGGGCCGATCTTATAGGGTTTCATACATATGATTACGCCCAATACTTCCTGCGTTCCATTTTGCGTATCCTGGGTAGGGAAAACCATATGGGTACCATCGACCTGCCCGACCGGATGGTGAAAGTAGCTACTTTTCCCATGGGCATTGAGTATGATAAGTTTCATAATATGGATGTTTCACCCTTCCCCGATGAGAAACCCGGACCAGGCAACCCCAAGGTAGTGTTGTCTGTTGACAGGCTCGATTATTCCAAGGGAATCATAAACCGTTTGCTGGGGTTTGAGCTCTTCTTGAAAAAGTATCCCGAATGGCACGAGAAAGTGTTTCTTAATATGATTGTGGTTCCCTCGCGCACCGGGGTTACTTCCTACCAGAAAATTAAAAGAAGGCTCGACGAATTGGTGGGAAACATAAATGGTAACTACGGAAATGTGAACTGGACTCCAATTATTTACCAGTACACTTCATTGCCGCATAAAGAACTTATAGCCCAGTACAGAAGGAGTGCCGTATCATTGATCACACCCCTGCGCGATGGAATGAATCTGGTAGCAAAAGAGTACATTGCCTCTTTGCGCGATCAGAAAGGTGTGCTCATCCTGAGTGAATTTACCGGGGCAGCCAAGGAGCTCAGTGAAACCATCATCATAAATCCCAATAATATTGATGAGGTTGCCGATGGAATTGCTGAAGCATTATCTATCCCTGACAAGGAACAGATCCGGCGCAACAGGATCATGCAGGAAAGACTCAAAAGGTACAATGTTACACGCTGGGCCAATGACTACGTGGATACACTGCTCGATATTAGCAGGGCTTCCGGATTTACAATGGAGAGAAAGCTTTTCAGACCTGAAATAACAAAGGATTTGCTGGATAGTTATCAAAAGGCCAGCAACAGGATCATTATTGTAAATTATGACGGAACCCTGGTGCCCATTTCCAGCAATCCAGACACAACAAAGCCCGACAAAGACCTGCTGAATTTGCTGGCTAATCTCAATAAAACAGATAAAACAGATATTGTTATTATCAGTGGCCGCGGAAAAGATGATCTTGATTCATGGCTGGGAAATACACCCGTAAATCTCACTGCCGAAAATGGTACATGGATTAGGGAAGCAACGTCCAGGAACTGGAAGCTTTTTAAACCACTATCCAATGACTGGAAAGAAGAAGTTTTGCCCATACTGGAAATGTATACTGATCGTTTACCGGGTTCTTATATCGTTGAAAGAGAATATTCCCTGTCGTGGCATTACCATAAGGCAGATATTGAGCAATCGTCCATGCTTTCTAAGGAAGTAAGTGATCATTTGCTTTCTATTACTACCAATATCGGGGTTCAGGTGTTGCATGGGAAAATGGTGATCGAGATAAGCAACTCGGGAATCAATAAGGGGGAGCTTGCTATGCACTGGTTCTCCAGGAAAAAGTATGATTTTGTAATGGCCATGGGTGCAGGCTGGTCAGATGAATTGTTGTTTCTTACCTTGCCCAAAGATGCATGGACCATAAAAGTAGGAAAGTTTAAAACTGCAGCACGCTATGTGATAAACAAACAGGAAAAGGCTCTTGATCTGCTGAAGAGCCTCGATCACAATTAACCCGGGTTGCTGATGGATAAAGTAAATACCTTTTATACCTGTTTTTCTTAAATCATTAGATTCGTAAATTATAGCCCATGCGAAGTAATAGTGAATATGCCGTAGTTACCGGCGCCAGCAAAGGACTGGGAAAAGAAATGGCCAAAGCCCTGGCGCGTAGAGGGTATAACCTGGTGCTGGTTGCCCTCCCCAATGAAAAACTCGCAGAAGCTGCCCGTGATCTGGCATCTGAAAATGGCATTGATGTGAAATATTATGAATGTGATCTTACCCTGACAGATGAGGCCTATAAGCTTATAGATTGGATAAAAGGAAACTTTGCTGTGAGTGTGCTGATAAACAATGCAGGGTTTGGATGTACGCGCAAATTTCTTGACCTTCCAAACGGACTTACCGATCAGATGGTGCTGCTCAATGTGAGGGCAACAGTGCTTCTTACCTACGGCCTTCTTCCTCTACTGGAAAAACAAAAGCAGGCCTTCATTCTTAATATTGCAAGCCTGGCATCTTTTAGCCCCATGCCTTTCAAGAGTATTTATCCCGCCTCAAAGGCTTTTGTATATTCTTTTTCCCGCGGATTGAATGCTGAGTACATGGGAACCAATGTGTCTGTGAGTGTGGCGCATCCGGGAGGGCTTCCCACCAATGCTGACGTGCGCAAGCGCATCGCAAGCTACAACGGCTTTATAAAATCCACCATTCTTTCTGTAGAAAGTACTGCTGAAATTTGTATCAGACAGATGCTGAGAAAAAGATCCCTGATCATCCCCGGATTCATGAACAAGATATATTGGTTGTTCCTGAAAATTGCCCCGGTTTGGGTTAGGATGCACTACTTCCGGTTTACCCTGCGCAAGGAGATAAAACCACCATCAAAAACACGCTATGCCTGAACAGCAAAGAGTTTTGGTAACCGGTGCCAATGGACTGCTTGGTGCCAATATTGTAGCTTTGCTGGGCAAAGACAGCCGGTATAAGGTTAGGGCTATGGTGCGAAAAAACGCCGACCTTCGCTCACTCCAGGGTACCAGCCACGAGTTGTTTGTGGGAAAGATTACTGACCCCGCCGATCTGGAGAATGCACTCAGGGGATGCAGCTATGTGATTCATTGTGCAGCACGCACTTCTCATAATCCTTCAGCTCTTAAATATTACATCGAAGCCAATATCAAAGCCACAGAGTATCTGATTGACCTTTGCCGGAAGCATAGCATCAACAGGTTCGTTTTTGTAAGTACCACCAATTGCTTTACCAACGGAAGCCTGCACGATCCGGGCACCGAAGAGGGTGGTTTTATGCCCTGGCTCAAAAAATCAGGATATGCTTACAGTAAATACATTGCTCAGCAAAAAGTGCTTATGCAGGTTGAAAAGAGCCGCTTTCCGGCTGTGGTAGTGGCCCCGGGGTTTCTTGTCGGCCCCCGCGATGCCAAACCTTCCAGTGGACAACTCCTGCTTTATATTGCAAGAAATAAACTCCTCTTTTGCCCGCCTGGCGGAAAAAGTTTTGTAGATGCACGCTATGCTGCCAGTGCTATTATTGAAGCACTGGTTGCTGGTAAACCTGGTGACAGATGGTTGATTACCGGGCAAAATATGACTTACAGACAGTTTTATCAAAGTGTGGCAACTTTACAGGGAAAGAAAAAAATCATTGTGTCTCTCCCCACTTTCCTGCTAAAAATTATAGCCGTCCTGTTTAGTTTTGGCGAAACGATCACCGGGAAGTCGTTCCCTTTTAATATTACCCAGCAGCGGTTGATCTGCCTCGACAACTATTTTAGCAATGAAAAGGCAAGAAAAGAACTCGGCCTGCTGCAAACCAATATAAAAGAGGCTGTAAGATCGTCTCTGGAGTGGTTTCGGCAATATGGGTACAATACCGGGGATGCCAATGCAGATGGTGGGTGAAGCGAAAAACCTGATGTACAGATCCAGGTTTGAAATGTTATTTGTTTTCCGGATTTGATGAGGGTAGAGAAAAGGTGAAGGTGCTTCCCTTGCCCGGTTCACTTTCAACAGAAATACTTCCTCCCATTTTTTCAACAAACTCACGGCAAAGGATAAGGCCAAGTCCGGTACCTTCTTCTCCCAGGGTACCCGGTCGTGAAGTAATATTGCCCTCGATAATAAAAAGACGCGACCTGGTATCTTCGTCCATACCTATACCATTGTCTGTTACCTGGATGTGTACAAAACCATTATGCTGCCATGAATTAATTATAACAATACCTGTATGCGTATTGCAATATTTGGAAGCATTGGTAATAAGATTTCTCAGAATTGTTTTCAATAAATCCTGGTCGGCAAAAACCAACTGTTCTTCAGATATTCTGTTGTCGAAAGTGATATTTTTCCCTGTTGTTTGTAGCCTTGTTAATTCGATAACTTCATCAGCAATAGCTGATAAATTCAACTCCATGGGTGTTATTTTGAGGCGTCCGGTTTGCGAACGTGCCCATTGCAATAGATTTTCCAGCAATTTATACCCCAGGTTTATGGTTGAATCCAACGATTCCATCAACTCCAGGGTTTGTTCAGTTTTCTTCTTTTCTATGCTTGTTTTCAACATTCTGCTGATGATTTGCAGGGAGCCTATAGGATTGCGCAGATCGTGCGATATTATGGAAAAGAATTTATCCTTGGTGGCATTGATATGTTCCAGTTGACAGGCATAAGATTTAAGCTGGTCATTTTTCCTTTTCAGCTGCAGTTGTGTGTTCACGCGGCTGAGCAGCTCTTTTGAGTGGAAGGGCTTGGTGATATAATCTACAGCACCCAGTTCAAATCCCTTTACTACATATTCAACATTGTTGGAGGCGGTGAGCATTATTACCGGGAGTTGTTCAACAAGCTCACCTTCATGGATCAGCTCAAGTGCCTGGAATCCGTCTACTTCGGGCATGTTGATATCCATCAGCACAAGGTCATAGTCCTTCTCTTCCATCAACACCTCCAGCGCTTCACGACCATTGGTGGCAACTCCGAACTGATATCCTGCTTCCTGCAAAATTCCGCAAATAACCTTTATGTTGGTGGGATTGTCGTCGACAGTGAGTATCTTGAAGGAATCCTGTTGGTCATTCATGCGCTAGTCCTCTAAAGAATTAATTATACCTTCCAGACAATCATTTTGCCTGTGTTGCTTTACATTTTTGCCCGAATGGTGTTAAATATTGCGGAGAATAAAAGCCAAAGGCTATACTTATCTATCAGGCAGGAAAAAATTGTAGTAAATCTGGCAACTGGTTTTTACGCTGTAAAGTAAAAGATTTTATTTCATCAATACAACAGCAGATGCATTATTTTAAAGAATGACCTTTTTTTTGAAAGCAAATTCTTTTACAGAATAGTGGAGCCAAAAAGTAATTGTGATTTTTGTGATGGCAATAATAATGATCGTATAAAGCGCTGCGGCCTATTTCTTTTCGTCCAGCACTACCCTGGTATGGGGCAGACATTGAGGGTATTCCTGCTGGATATACTCAATGAGTTTTTCACGCACATACACCCTCAGCTCCCAGGCCTGCGGGCTTGTGGCAGCACTCATCAAAGCGCGAATTTCCACAGTATTTTCTTTTGCATCAGTCACCTGCAATACATTTACTTTTTTATCCCAGTATGGGCTTGATTCCAGCAACCGTGTGAGTTCCCGGCGCAAGGGTTCAAAAGGTATAGTGTAATCTGTATAGATAAAAACGGTTCCAAGGATATCGGCAGAGGTAAGGGTCCAGTTCTGGAATGGCTTTTCCAGGAAATATGTTGAAGGTACAACCAACCTTCGCTTGTCCCAAATACGGATTACCACATATGTGAGATTGATCTCCTCTATCCATCCCCATTCACCCTCCACAATAACCACATCTTCCAGCCTGATGGGCTGGGTAATGGCTATTTGCAGTCCGGCCAGTATGGTTCCGATAACTTTCTGAGCCGATAAGCCTAATATCAACCCCGCCACCCCGGCTGAAGCAAATATGCTTACACCGATATTGCGAAAACTCTCGAAAAGCATTAATGTTACCGCAGTACCAATAACAATAATGATGAAAACAAGTATTTTTTCCAGGATATTGAATTGGGTGTATAGCTTTCTGCTTCTTAAATTGTCCGCCACCGAAATGTCATAGTTTTTCAGCAGCTGGATTTTTCCTACCCTCATAAATGCTATGATTGCCCATGTGATGCTTACCACCAGCAGCACGTGCCCTGTTTTTTGAATAATATAAAGGGTTTCAACTTTAAGGAAGTCGAGGTAAAGATTAGAAAATCGCAAGGCCATGCTGGCAATAATTATAATTACCGGAAGGATGAATCGTTTCATGATGTTTTCGCGTTGGGTGTGCAACTGCATGATTTCATTTGTAAATGCAGTTCAGACTATTCAGAAAGTATCACTACAGATTTACAGGAAGACCTGTTTTTCGGCTATGGAAAACCGTTGGTTCGCCCGGCTCACTTTACGCAGTTCTTCAACACCGGAGCACAACAAAGCCAAATTGGTTTCATGTCAATTAAACAAGCCTGTTATATAAAAGTTTATACTTGTATGGATACCTTTGCAGTACAAGGGGTTGGATTTTATGTATATTTGGATCCCGGTAAAAATATAGATTATATCTTTGTCCTTAATTAAGCAAACAAGTATGACAGAAATAGTAAGAATCTTAGGCTATATAATACCCTCAGTGGTAGTTTTTTTAACAGCGTGGTTGCTCTTGCGGGAGTTTTTCAGGCAGGAACAGCAGAAAAGACAACTGCACATGCTTGAAGAAAAGCAAAAGATAACATTGCCAGTCAGGTTACAGGCCTATGAAAGGCTGGTGCTATTCCTTGAACGCATTTCTCCGGGCAACCTGGTCATGCGGGTGCATAAGCCCAATCTTACCACAAAACAGTTTCAGCAATTGCTTATACAAAATATCCGCGACGAGTTTGACCATAATCTGTCGCAGCAATTGTATATCAGCCCCGAAGCCTGGGAAAAAGTAAAAGGTGCCAAGGAGGAAATGCTCAGGCAGATCAATACCTCTGCAGCAAAACTTTCTGAAGAATCCACTGCCACTGACCTCAGCAGAAGTATCCTTGAGATGAGCATTGATAAATCAGCCACCAGAAAAGCCCTTGATTTTATCAAGGCTGAGGCTTCCAGGATTATTTAGGTGGTTGTACCGGCATAATGCCTTACAAAATGCAGGGAAAAAAAGAATTATACATACTCATCATCATTAAATTTAAAAACTATTATGTCAAAGGAGTTTCGGGTAGAGTCTTTAAGTGGAAAGATGGCGGCCAGGTATTTGGAACCAATTGCTGACATGCGCATGCGGGTATTCAGGGATTATCCTTATTTGTACGATGGTTCGCTGGATTATGAGAAAGAATACCTTAGCCGGTACTTTAAAGTCGATGATGCAAAGATTTTCCTGTTATTATCCGATGAACGTATTATTGGTATTACCACCTGCATGCCATTGATGTACGAAACTGCAACTATTAAAAAACCTTTTGAAGATGCAAACCTCAATCCGGCTGAGTATTTTTATTTTGGCGAATCATTGCTGGAAAGAATTTACCGGGGGCAGGGATTTGGTAAACTATTTTTCGAATACCGCGAAAAGGAAGCTTTAAAGCATCCGGATATTAAATATACCTGCTTTTGTGCTGTAAACAGGCCCAATGATCATCCCCTGAAACCTTCAGGCTACAAGCCCCTGAATGGTTTCTGGGAAAAAATGGGGTATGAAAAACAGCCCGGCCTGCAAACTGAAATGCGTTGGAAGGACATTGACAAGGATGAAGAAACCACCAAAACACTTCAGTACTGGATCAAAAAAATCAGGTAGCACAACAGTGCCTTGGTGAGCCGGTTCGAAATTGGCATCAACCGAACATACACTTTCAATAAATACTACAACTGAAAACAATGAATATCACGCTCAACAATCGTTCTGAAAATCTGGAAGGTTACAATCAGCTTACTGTTCAGCAGTTGCTTGAGGTGAAGAACTTTTCCTACAAAATGCTTTTGGTCCGCATCAATGATGTAACGATCAAAAGAGAAGACTATGACACCACAATGATCAAAGAGGGAGATAAGGTGGCCGTAATTCACCTGATGACAGGTGGTTAAATTCTAAATGGCCGAGTTGAGATGATGAATACCTATAAGGCTATCATACATGTCTCCGGGCTTGCGGTAATAAACGTAAATGGTATAGTCGTTTTCTGCAATGGAATGGCTCCCTTCAAATAGTGATACCTCACCCGTATTGGTCCCATCTTCAAGATAAATATACTGATAATCGTAAAAGCCTTGCTTGAGCAAAAGCCTGAGTTCATATACCTCATCCCGGTAATTGTATTCCATGCGGTTTTTTGTAGTGAGATTCCAGTCGGTAAGTCCGCCCACCACATAAACATTGCCATTTGCAAGTGGAGGCGTATGGGGTAAGGTAAAGTTCACCCAGGCATAGTCGCTTTCCAGCATATCATCAGAATAATCATCGGTGGTGATCAAAAAGTGTCCATTAATATCACTTCGGGTTGTATATCTCATGAACCTCCTGCTCTCGTCTGGCATTAAAAAAACTTCCCACCCATTGGCAATAGAGTTTATCTCCTGAATATTCAGGCTTCGGTGGCGCAAACTTTTTATGTCAAAATTCCTGAATTCATTGCCTCCTTCAAATAAATTACCGTCCTGGTAGTCGTAAATGAGCATGTGGCCCTGCACCAGTTTGGGTTGCAGGTTGTCAATGGCATTATCCCATCTGCCATTTTGGGTAAGGATTATTTTCAGGTCTCGGTAGGGATTTGAAACCGGATAGAGTTCTGTGTTTATAGTGAAGTCTACTTCCTGTTTGGTGTCTCGGTGGTTGAGGTTTGTCGCTTGTTTTACGGTAGCATCAATGATAACTTTTTCTTCGAAGACCATAAATTTTCTGGTAAAAACGACATCTTCAGGGTTTCCTTCATGGAAAACTTTCAGTATATAATTCCCGGAAATCTTTGGTTGCATATCTCTGTTGGGGAATTCAAGATAGTAGTGGGTAAAGGGCACCCGGGTGTTGCGCGAAAAGGCATAATTCTCTATCCTGCCCTCTGTAAAACCCTCTATATACTCAAAATCCATAAGGTTAGAGGGTTGCCATAGTGCGTTGCAATGAATGATGGTGTATGCAAAATTCTTATAATCAGCTTCAAGATCATCAAATCGCAGTTCAAGTGTTTCTGAAGAATTAAACTCGATAATAGGAGGAGAAAATTCCCATCCTTTTCGGTTAAACAAAACAGTTTTGATGTTGTTTCCATATACAAAATCACCGTACCTGAGGTAGTTTTCTTCATAGTAATCAACCGTTGGCGGCTGGTTTTCAGTGGTGTCCTGATTATTGTTAAACGTGGGTTTTAATGAAGAATTTTTTCTGCTATGAGCATTGGTATATGAAAAAAATGCCACAATCATTGCAGAAAATAGTAAAAAGGTGATGATTTTGTAAGATGATCTTTCCGGGTGATCTTTTTTGTTTAAATCCATCGAATTGATTTTGGCTCGGTTAGCAATAAAATTAATTATATAGAGGCGATAAATATAGATTGAAAACACTGCCGGGAAAAACTTTTAAAGATTGAAAAATATCCATAAATTTGTCTTATCAAACCGTTCAACAACAGAAATCGCAAAAATGTCACAGCCCATTAAGATCAAAAAAGGATTGAATATCCCCTTGCAGGGAGAGGCAGAAAAAATTCTTAACAGCGCTCCGCGATCTGCAAAATACAGTGTGTGCCCACCGGATTTTCATGGTTTAACACCCAAAATGCTTGTAAAAGAGGGTGAAAAGGTAAAAGCTGGTACACCATTGTTTTTCGATAAATATAATGAAAAAATTATTTTCACATCCCCTGTCAGTGGAACTTTTTCCGATCTTGTAAGGGGTGAAAAGAGGCGAATCCTGCGAATAGCCATCGATGCAGACCCCATTGACGAATATGAGGACCTGGGAGCCGCCGACCCAGCAAACCTCAGCCGGGAACAAATCATCGAAAAGCTTCTTGCCAGTGGATTATGGCCCTCCATCAGACAAAGGCCCTATTCTGTTATCGCCAATCCTGCTGACAAGCCTAAAGCTGTTTTTATTTCTGCATTCGACAGTGCGCCTCTAGCGCCCGATCTCGACTTCATTGTCAATGGACAGGAAAACGAGTTCCAAACCGGCCTTAATGCCATTGCAAAGCTAACCCAGGGCAAGGTACACCTCGGTATAAATGCCGGGAGTACCACAAACAAAGCTTTTACCCAGGCTAAAGGAGTACAGGTTAACAGCTTTACAGGACCTCATCCCGCCGGAAATGTTGGTGTCCAGATCCATCATGTAGATCCGATCAACAAGGGTGATATTGTTTGGTATCTTGACGTTCAGCAGGTTATTATGATCGGTCGTTTATTCGAAAAGGGAATTTATGATGCTTCAAAGATCGTTGCACTCGCCGGGTCAGAAGTATTGAACCCACGATATTATAAAGTTATAAACGGAGCAAGGATTTCTGATATTGTTCAGGATAATGTGCGCAAAACTCCCCAGCTCACGGTAAGGTATATCAGCGGAAACGTGTTAACCGGCACCAAGGTATCCCACAGCGATTACCTGCGGTTTTATGATAATCTGGTTACAATTATTCCGGAAGGTGATGAACCCGAGGTTCTGGGATGGATCACTCCCAACTTTGATAAATTCAGCATCTCACGCTCTTTCCCTGCCTTCCTGATGCCCTGGAAAAAATACCGCCATGACACCAATGTAAGAAGTGGTGAAAGACCCTTCGTGATTACAGGCGTGTATGAAAAGGTGCTTCCAATGGATATCATGCCCATGCAATTGCTTAAGTCCATAATGATCAATGATATTGACATGATGGAAAAACTGGGTATTTACGAGGTGGCTCCCGAGGATTTCGCTCTTTGCGAATATGTGTGCCCCTCCAAAATTGAAATCCAGGATACCATTCGCGAAGGTCTTGATCTGATGAGAAGAGAATTTGCTTAATTACTGAAAAAGATAAATAAACTATACAGGATTTTATTAACCTAAAAGGAGTAAAATTGAAGGCTTTAATTAATATTGTAGAAAAGGTAAAACCCAACTTTGAAAAGGGAGGCCGCTTCGAGAAGCTGCACCGCACATTCGAGGCTTTTGAAACCCTGCTTTATGTTAAAGGGGATGTTACCCATAGTGGAAGCCATATACGCGATGCTATTGATATGAAACGTACAATGTTTCATGTTATCATTGCCCTTATTCCACCTTTGCTATTTGGAATATGGAATGTCGGTTTCCAGCACTATAAAGCTCTCGGGATGGATGTAACTTTTATGGACCAGGTAGTTTTTGGCCTTGTAAAAGTTCTGCCTATCATTGTGGTAACCTATGTTTCAGGGCTGGCAGTAGAATTTATTTTTGCCACATCGCGCGATCATGAAGTAAACGAAGGTTTTCTGGTTACAGGAATGCTTATACCTCTTATTATTCCGGTAACCACACCCTTATGGATGGTGGCCCTGGCAACCGTATTCGCTGTAATAGTGGGCAAAGAGGTGTTTGGTGGTACAGGAATGAATATCCTTAATCCAGCCCTTCTGGCAAGAGCATTCCTGTTTTTTGCCTATCCATCATATCTTTCAGGAGAAGTATGGATCGATACCACCCTGCAGGAAGGGCAATCTCTTGTTGATGGTTTCTCGGGAGCCACCGCCCTTGCCGTAATGGCCGCAGGTGAAGGTTCCATGCCCTCTGATTATAATATGTTCTTTGGGTTTATTCCCGGGTCTATTGGCGAAACATCAACATTTGCCATTTTGCTGGGTGCAATTTTTCTGATAGCTACTGGCATCGGTAGTTTTCGTATTATGGCATCAGTATTTTTAGGAGGCCTGTTAATGGGTTGGATACTCAACCTGTTTGCCGTCAATGACTTTATGGCAATGCCCGCTTACAAGCATCTTATAATGGGTGGTTTTGCCTTTGGTGCCGTTTACATGGCTACCGATCCGGTATCAGCATCACAAACCGGTGTGGGAAAATATATTTACGGACTACTAATCGGAGTTTTGACTGTGCTTATCAGGGTAGTGAACCCGGCCTATCCCGAAGGAATGATGCTGGCCATTCTGTTCATGAATGTCTTTGCTCCCCTGATCGACCACTATGTAGTACAAGCCAATGTAAAAAGACGCCTGAAAAGGATGGAGAAAGTACGTGTGCAAGCCCAGGCCTAAACCTTTAAAAGAAACAGAAAATGAGTAATAAATATGTTTTCATGTATGCCTCCGTAATGGTAGTTGTGGTAGCCCTTGTCCTCTCGAGTGCTGCTACCCTTTTACGACCATTGCAGGAGAAAAATATGCGAATTGAAAAAATGCAGAATATTCTCTCCACCATAGGAATTACTGCTGACCGTGGCGAAGCTATTGAGCTTTTTGATCGCTATATCAATCAAACAAAAGTCTTGAACCACAAAGGAGAAGAAATAGAAGGCGATGCCTTTGAAGTAGATCTGAGGGACGAAAACCGCAAGCCGGTTGAGGAAAGACTATTCCCTTTGTTTATCGCTGATGTTGAGGGAGAACTTTTTTATATCGTACCCCTCAGAGGCAATGGTTTGTGGGGTCCTGTATGGGGTTATCTCAGCTTTCGCGAAGACCTGGAAACCATTGCAGGAGCCAATTTCGATCATGCCAGTGAAACGCCAGGATTAGGGGCAGAAATTGCTGATCCTCCTTTCCAGAGACAATTTATCGGAAAACGAATCTTTGATGAAACTGGCGATTTTGAACCGGTAGTGGTTGTCAAAGGTGATGCCCCCGAAGATGATCCACATGCGGTAGATGGAATCAGTGGAGGAACCATCACTTCCAACGGGGTTACTAACATGTTGCGAAATGGTCTAGAAGTTTATTTACCTTACTTTGAAAAACAGAAAACGTCATGAGCCAGGATAATAATGCACTTCCAAAAGAAAAATTACTTTCGCCCAAGAACAAAAGATTGCTAACCGATCCTATTGGCAAGGATAATCCCATTACAGTTCAGGTATTGGGTGTCTGCTCGGTATTGGCTGTAACAGTGCAGCTGAAAGCTTCACTGGTACTGGCTATTGCCGTTGTGGCCGTAATGGGATTTTCCAATGTGATCATTTCCCTCCTTCGTCATGGCATACCGCCACGGATTAGAATCATCGTTCAACTTACTGTAATTGCTTCCCTGGTAATCCTTGTTGACCAGGTGCTAAAAGCATTTCTGTACGATGTAAGCCGGCAATTATCAGTTTTTGTGGGTCTGATTATTACCAACTGTATTATCATGGGCCGCCTCGAGGCTTTTGCCCTGAATAATAAAGTGTGGCCTTCATTCCTCGATGGTATCGGCAATGCTGCCGGCTATGGCAGTATCCTGCTGCTTTTGGCGGCTATCCGCGAGTTTTTTGGATCGGGCACTCTCATGGGTTACCAGTTGATACCAGATTCCTTTTATAGCTTTGGTTATGTGGATAATGGTTTAATGATCTTACCCCCAATGGCCCTTATTACTGTGGGGATTATCATCTGGATCCACCGTCATCGTGACAGGTCGCTGGTAGATGCCAGCTAACCAGCTTAAAACCGAAATGTAAACTTAAAAAACAATCGAAATGGAAGAGTTAGTAAGTATATTTGTCAAGTCTATTTTTATTGACAACATGGTATTCGCCTATTTTCTAGGAATGTGTTCTTACCTTGCAGTATCCAGAACGGTGAATACATCGGTGGGGTTGGGGCTGGCCGTAGTATTTGTGCTTGGCATTACAGTTCCGGTAAATTATCTTCTTCAGAATTACATTCTGGGCAGGGGAGCACTGGCTTGGCTGGGGCCTCAGTTTGCTTCTGTTGATCTCAGCTTTCTCACATTTATAATGTTCATTGCGATTATTGCTGCCATGGTGCAGCTGGTTGAAATGCTTATTGAAAAATTCAGCCCCACCCTGTATAACAGCCTGGGGATTTTTCTTCCCCTCATTGCTGTAAACTGTGCCATATTGGGCGGTTCGCTTTTTATGCAGGAAAGAAACTATGCCAATATTGCCGAAGCAGTTTCCTTTGGTTTGGGCAGTGGTGTAGGTTGGTTTCTGGCCATCGTAGGTATCGCAGCCATTCGCGAAAAAATCCGTTATTCCAATGTTCCTGCGCCTCTGCGCGGACTGGGCATAACCTATATTATTACCGGGCTTATGGGTATTGCCTTCATGAGCTTTATGGGTATCGAATTGTAGTTATCAACTAAACAGGATAAATTACCATGATTTTTTTAGTAAGTACCAATGTGTGGGTCATAACCCTGAGTGTAGTGATGTTTCTGGGTATTATGCTTATGCTTGTGGGTGTTTTATTGTATGCAAGACATAAGTTGGTGCCCAGCGGCCCTGTTAAGGTTACAATCAATGATGATAAAGAACTTACCGTCAATGCAGGCGGTACACTACTGAATACTTTGTCAGAACAGGGTATTTATTTGCCCAGTGCCTGTGGTGGTGGTGGTACCTGTGCCGTATGCAAGTGCCAGGTTCTCGATGGGGCAGGTGATATTCTACCTACCGAAGTGGGATATTTCAGCCGCAAGGAGATCCAGGAAAAGTGGAGACTCTCCTGCCAGGTAAAAGTAAAACAAGACCTTAAAATCCAGGTTCCCAAAGAGATCTTTGGCATTAAGAAATGGGAATGTGAAGTTATTTCCAATAAGAATGTGGCCACATTTATTAAAGAGTTTGTTGTAAAACTGCCTGAAGGGGAAGAGCTCGATTTCCAGTCAGGAGGGTATATCCAGATTGATGTGCCACCCTGCGAAGTGGATTTCGGAAAAGATATTGAAGTAGAGAGTAAATTCCGCGACGACTGGGATAATCTGAAGATGTGGGATCTGAAAATGTCCAATCCCGAATCTATTTTCAGGGCATATTCCATGGCCAATCACCCTGCCGAAGGAAACATCATTAAACTTAATATTCGTATTGCCACACCACCGTGGGACAGGGAGAAGAACCAGTTCATGAAGGTAAATCCGGGGATCTGTTCCTCGTATGTATTCTCCCGTAAACCCGGAGATAAGGTAACAATATCAGGGCCTTATGGTGAATTTTTCATCAAAAAGACCCAGCGGGAAATGGTGTATATTGGTGGTGGTGCTGGCATGGCACCTCTTCGTTCGCATATTTTCCACCTTTTCCATACCATGAAAACCGACAGGAAAGTTTCTTATTGGTATGGAGCCCGATCAAAAAGAGAAATATTCTATGAAGAAGAATTTCGCAAGATCGAAAAGGACTTCCCCAACTTCAAGTTCAATATAGCACTTTCCGAGCCTTTGCCCGAAGACAACTGGGATGGATATGTGGGGTTTATCCACCAGGTTGTGCTTGATAACTACCTTAGCAAGCACAATGAACCTGAAGAGGTAGAATACTACCTCTGCGGACCTCCCATCATGAATGAGTCGGTGTTAAAAATGCTCGATAATCTGGGAGTACCCGAAGAAAATATTGACTTAGATGATTTTGGTGGTTAACTTTGCAGCCCTGATTTAAATCAGGGCTTTTTTGTTGATTATCAAATTCTACTGATGCAAACTGATGCCAACAAACGGGCAAGAAAAGTAATATGGGTGGGCTTTATCGCCAATATGATTCTCACCATTATTAAGATACTTGCCGGAATCTTTGCCAGAAGCTCCGCAATGATCGCCGATGGGGTGCATTCCGTTAGTGACTTTGCCACCGACCTTGTAGTACTGGGAAGTATTTCTGTAGCCCAACGCCCAAGAGATCACAATCATAAATATGGACACGGCAAGGTCGAAACCCTTGCAACTGCCTTTGTAGGTGGTGTGCTTATTTTAATTGGTGCCGGGTTGTTCTATTCCGGGGTTATGAAGATTTATGCCGTATCTCAGGGAGAAATCCTCGAAGAGCCAGGGATGGGTGCCTTGTATGCGGCCATAGGTTCAATAATACTGAAAGAAATTCTTTTTCGGTACACAATCAAGGCAGGTAAGGAGATTAAAAGCTCTGCCATTACGGCCAATGCATGGCATCATCGAAGCGATGTTTATTCTTCTATTGGCACTTTGGCTGGGATCAGCGGAGCCATTTTCCTGGGAGATGAATGGGTAATTCTTGATCCTCTGGCTGCAGTGATAGTTTCTTTTTTTATTTTCCGCATTGCCTTTACAATTACCCGCGAAACCCTTTTTGAACTTATTGAAACATCACTTCCTAAAGAGCATGAAGACGAAATCCTTCATATCGCTTCCAGCGTGAAAGGAGTGCACGATCCACATGAGCTAAAAACCAGAAAAATAGGAAGCCAGATCGCCATTGATATTCATATAAAAGTGCCCAATCATCTTAATATTGAGCAGGCCCATCAAATTACCGTCGACCTGGAAAAAGTACTCAGAAAAACATACGGAGAACAAACGTTTATTTCCATTCATACAGAACCCCTTAATTCAAGCTCCATATCATGAATTACCTGAAAAGAATAATTGTCATTTTTGTGGCTTTCTCTCTTTTCTCTTCTTGTGGTAACAGGGAAAGAGATTTGCAGAAAGTAACTTTCAGAGGTACGGTTTTCGGTACCTATTATGCCGTTTCCTATTTTGCTCCTGACGGTCGCAACTACCAGGCTGCTCTCGACAGTCTGTTTCAGGAAATAAACAGTTCGCTTTCGTATTATGATCCTCAGTCGGTGATTTCAAAGGTAAACAGGAATGAGACTGATATGGCAGACGGGTATTTTCTTTCAGTGCTTCAACGGAGCCTGGAAATAGCAAAAGAAACCGATGGAGCCTTTGATCCCACCATTTCCCCCCTGGTCAATGCGTGGGGATTTGGTTTTGCCGAACAGCAAAACATAACTCAACCACTTATTGACAGCCTGATGTTGGTTGTGGGGTTTCAAAATGTTGCCATTGAAGGGAACCGGGTTGTGAAAGAAATCCCCCAAATTCAGTTTGATTTTAATGCTATTGCCAAAGGCTACGCCGCTGATATGGCGGGACAAATGCTCGAAGCCAGGGGAATCAATTCGTATTTGGTTGAATTGGGCGGCGACCTTGTGGCCAGGGGTACCAAACCTGACGGATCTCCATGGCGCATAGGTATTGAAAAACCCGCAGAGCACATGCTCTCACCCCAGGAATGGGCCTATATGGTAGAAATATC
Organism: uncultured Bacteroidales bacterium; assembly: GCA_964453995.1. Taxonomy (GTDB): domain Bacteria; phylum Bacteroidota; class Bacteroidia; order Bacteroidales; family UBA7960; genus SKVR01. The sequence continues at coordinate 33,941 of CAYVQC010000045.1, forward strand.
GGGAAAAGGCCTTGCCACCTCAGGGAGCACCCGTAAATATTACGAAAAAAACGGACAGCGGTTTTCTCATACCATAGATCCTGCAACAGGGAGACCCGTGGAACATAACCTGCTTAGTGTTTCTGTGATTGCCAATGACTGCATGACAGCTGATGCTTTTGCCACCGCATTCATGGTAATGGGGCTCGAAAAATCTATAGAATTTGTTGAAGCCCGTGAAGATCTTGAAGCATTTTTTATCTTCTCTCAGGGCATTGACGAGCTAGGCAGCTATGCCACCAAAGATTTTGAAGTTATATCCAGGAGTGAATTCGAGCAACAATCGCTCTAACTCTAATTCCGCTGCTCTGGATTATTGCTTCAGAGGTTTAATGTTTATGATGAGATCTGAGGACTTTTCACTTTCACTGTTGTGACAGTCTTCGGGTTGACCCGATGCACATGCACATGGCTTGGGCTTTCCTGTTTTGGGGTCGAAAGTGCTGCCGCATGTCTTGGTGAAAGTACCTCCGGGAATTAAAAACATTTTTATTGCAATACCGCCGATTGCCAAGGCCAGTAGAACAATGGCCAGTAATAATACCTGCATAGTTAATTATTTTCAGTGTTATAGCAGTGAAACATCATTGTGCCTGTTTTGTTTGGTATGGCAGGACAGATGTTTTTTTAATTTTTCATCTGAATTCCTGGTTGCTGCATAAGGCCGATAAAATGATACCAGTAGCCACAGCAGCGTTTAAAGATTCGGCGCCTGAAGCACCGCTCTGTCCCCGGGGAATGAAGATCTTTTGGGTAAGATAAGGAACGACTTGTTGCGATATTCCTTGTGATTCGTTGCCCATGACCAGTACAGCTTTCTGAGGTAGCCTGGCAGTATGTAGCATTTCCCCGGACAGCATGGCGCCCAAAACAGGCGTGTCACCTGCCAGGGAGCCGAGAAAAGATTCAAGGTTGGTATAGTGTACCCGCACCCTCGCAAAAGAACCCATGGTAGCCTGTATTACCTTGGGATTGTAAAGTTCAGCCGTTGCGTGCGAACAAACAATATCCCTGATCCCAAACCAATCGGCCGTCCGGATGATGGTCCCCAGGTTGCCCGGATCCTGGATATTGTCGAGAACCAGGATGTGATTTTCCTGTATAGGAATTGTTGAAAGGTCGTATTCCGGAATTTTTACCAGTGCCAGTGCCTGGTTTGGGGTGGAAAGCAAAGAAATGCGTTCCAGCTCGCGCACATTAACCACCGTGAAGGGAATACTTTCTGGCAGTTGTTTTCTGCCTGTCCAGTTTTCTAGGGCAAAAACTTCTTGTATTTCCAGGTTATTGGATGAAGCCAGTTCTCGTACAATCTTATCTCCTTCGGCGATAAACAAACCGCTTTCTTTTCTAAACTTCTTCCGGGCAAGTGAACGGACCCATTTAATTTTGCTGGCTGTGATCATGATAACACGCATATAAAAAGAAACCTGCCTTCATTGAAGAAAGCAGGTTTCATATTTGAGATGCCGGTATTACTCGGCAATTACTTCAAATTTGATATCGAAGCGTACTTCCTTGTGCAGGTTTATTTTGGCTTTATATACGCCAACTTCTTTTACTGCATCACCATCAACCATGATCTTTTTACGATCTATGTCAATGTCATATTGTTTTTTGATAGCCTCGGCGATTTGCAATGCATTTACAGAGCCGAAGATTTTACCGGAAGTACCGGCTTTTGCACCAATCTTCACATGGATGTCAGACATCTTCTCGGCCATCTTTTCCGCCTCTTTCTTCACCTTTTCTTCTTTAAATGCACGCTGCTTAAGCGTTTCTGCCAGTTTCTTCTTTTCTGAAGAGATGGCCAAAATGGCCAGTCCTTGCGGAATGAGGTAGTTGCGGGCGTAACCGTCTTTTACTGTTACGATATCATCTTTAAACCCTAAATTGGGAACGTCTTGTTTGAGTATAATTTCCATTGTATATCCTCCCTATTTTAAAAGATCTGCTACATAAGGCATCAACGCAAGGTGCCTTGCTCTTTTTATTGCCTGGGCTACTTTTCTCTGGTACTTCATCGATGTACCTGTAAGGCGACGGGGAAGAATTTTTCCCTGCTCATTTACAAATTTCAGCAGAAAGTTAGCGTCTTTGTAATCGATATATTTGATGCCAGCTTTTTTAAAGCGGCAATACTTTTTCTTCTTGATATCCACGGCAATGGGTGCCAGGTA
>CAYVQC010000046.1:0-35474 GCA_964453995.1 uncultured Bacteroidales bacterium
TTATTTCACTACCTGCAGCTTCATGGTTTCCATACCATCAATGGTAAGGATTCTCACCATGTAGATGCCGTTGTTAAGATCGTTGAGCTCGATGGAATGGCTTTGCGCATTCACCTGCCTGTTGTACACCTGCTGGCCGGCAATGTTGTAAATGCTCACCTCTTCGATATTGCTGCCTGCCTCAATGTTTACCTTGTTGCTGGCAGGGTTGGGGAACAGGCTGATCATTCCGGCTTCTATGTCATTTACATTGGTAGGTTCAGCAAATACATCTTCCACTACCATGTTGTCTTCCACCACTACCGTTCTCCACTCTTCGTTGATGTCCCACTCTGCATTGGCAAATGAAGGACCGTCGAAGTAGAGGTAATTATAAGTACCAGCGGGCATGGAGATGGTTTTGGTAAAGATGTACACATTGTTGGTTTTTTCCATTTGGGCTTCTCCATATTCGGCCGGATCGGCATTGTCCCAGCCCGGGAAGTTGCCGGTAATGTAGGCATAATTATCATCTCCGGGTTCAAAACCGCCGTAGGGAAGCATGTTTACGGTAAATGTGACCTCGTAAATGCTGATCAGTTCAAGTACAATGGGAACAACAACATCATCTCCTTCAACCACAACGGTACCTGAAACGGGCTCATAGTCGGCACGGTTTACGGTATAATCATAAGTGCCATTTACCACAGTGAAAATGTAATTACCCGGGTCGGATTCTACACCATCAAAAGTTATTGTGGCATCTGTAATGTCATTACCATCTGCATCAGTTACTTCAAAAGTAACGGTATGGAACAGTACCAGGGGAACCGGAACCATTGGGGTTACCAGCCAGTTGTCGGGAGTAAGAGGTCCGGTTTCAGAAGACCAGGACTGGCTTCTCATGTGTGCAGTAATAGAATAATCCTGTTCTACCACGATAGCGTAGTACCAGTTGAATTCATCTTCGTCCAGGTCTACAGCAAACCACCCTTCGGGTAGCCATGTGTCATCATACTCTGGCAGTTCTTCTTCCAGTGGATCAAAATCGGGAACACCACCCATAAAGTTTTCGTGCAACAATGTGTCGGGTCCTTCCAGTGAAGCTTCTTCACCCCTGATCATCACATTATCGATCACAATGCGATCCATATCAGTACTGTTATGGTGGCGGAAGGCTACGCGGATATTCTGTTCGCTGAACTGGCTGATATCTATTTCACGTGGCTGGTACTCCCAGTTGGGCTCAGACGAACTGAGGGTTTCCTCAAACACCATTTCGTAATCATCTGCCTCAAATTCCTGGTTTTCATCATCCACTACCGCTACCCAAACACTATAGTATTCTTCCCTGTAGGTTTCAGTGTTGGCGGTAGATGCCACATCCCAGGTGAGGAAGATATGATCATACACATCAGGGATTTCATTAAGAACGGTATTGATAAATACATCGTCATCTGTAATGGTAAATGTACCTGTGGTTTCGTAATACAACTCCTTATTCACGGTATAGCTGTAAAACCCTGGTGTAAGGCTGAATTCATATACTCCTGCATCGTAAGCAACATCATTGATGGTAAAAATAGCGTCTTCAACCAACTCGCCGTCCTGGTCCAGCACGGTGAAAGTGGCCATGAACTGTGGATCTGTACCTGACTCAAGAGTGACATCGATGGTAAGATCAGCATCGTCAACCATGAAGGTTCCCATTTCGGTAATGAATCCATCGTTTTGCACAAAATACTCATACTCTCCGGGGAACAGCTGGAATTCTGTGTGTCCTTCAGGATAAATCATGTTGTTGATGGAAACTACCTCTGTACCGTCGGCATCAGCTATGTTGAATGAAACATTGAATGGATCTACAATCCTGAAATCGTCGAAATACAAGGTAGCACCAGTTGTGGTTCCGTCAGGATCTTTAGTGATCTGGAAGCTATCGAAGTAGTAGTCGGTACCGTCCATTGCACCATCTCCATTCACCCATCCTACAACATTATCAGCGTTATTGTAATCCCAGGTAATGCGTTTCCATCCTACCCAGTCAATGGTAAACCAGGTGGAGCCTTCCAGGGTGGCGTTACCGTCGCGGGTCATAAAGCGGAAGCGGTTGCCAGAGCCATCACCGTAAATGAATACTTCGAGGGCCTGGCCGGGTTGAAATATCCTTTCAGGAGTGTTGGCAATACCGGCTGGCATGTGCTGACGAACCAGGTGGCTGGGTGTGCCGGTATACTCTTCGTCATCCCAGGTAATTTGGAGCTTCATTGAACCTGTACTGGCAGTTTCAGGATTTACAATCTCCAGTTCATGCTCCCGATAGGTGATCAGGTTTCCCTCATCATCTTCGAGAATGATTCCAGCGGTGCTACCGCTGCCTTCAGGGGTCCACCAGTTGTCTATGCCAAGCTCAAAATCATCAATGTAGGTGAAGTTGGGGTTGTCATTTTTTGCGTCTTTTACCCATTGGGCAAAAGAGCCTGTGATGCCTCCCATGATAAAAAGCAGCATCATCATCATTGTTGTAACTTGTTTTTTCATAGTTTTCGTTTTTTGTTTGTAAATATAGTTTGTTGATAAGGGGATATAGGACAGTAATTGCCGGTAAGCGGTCTGTGTGCAACCTGCCGGCAATTACTGCCTGGTAAGAATCATTGTTTTATTTTCTGCACCTTGCGGCTGTACATCCCGGCAGCAGTGCCGATGTGCAGGATGTAGATGCCCTGGTCCAGGTTGCTCATATCAAAAGTAAGAGAATTATTGTTTATTTCAGATTGAAAATGTATTGTTTTCCCGGTAATGTCTGTCACCTTCAATGATCGAATCTCCTGATCGCTATCAAGGTGCAATCGGGCACCTACAGGATTGGGATACACCTTCAGGAAGTGAGCAGAAAGGTCATCCACTGATGTTTCGGGCTGGAAATGTGCAGTATAGGTAATATCCTGTGCCGGCATAGAAAAGCTGTACATGGCCTCGGTACTTACCTGCTGGTCTTCATGATCGGTCCACTTTACAAAAAGGAATCCATCTGCAGGTTGCGCGGTAATGAAAAGTTCTTCTCCCTCTTCATAATCACCGGCACCATATACTTCTCCTCCTTCTTCAGGCTGGGCCAATAGGGTGAGAGTATAAAACTGGGGAAGTGGCTCAAACACAGCAGTAAGCTCATACGGGATGGCTGGCATGGCAAACTGGTAAACGGGGTCGGTACTCATTACATTTCCATCGCGGTCTACCCAGTTTACAAATTGGTAGCCTTCATTTGCTGTAGCCCCGGCAGTAACCTGCTCGTTGTAATGATAGCTGCCTGCACCTGTAACGGTACCTGCTCCTTCGGGGCTTATTTTAAGGGTGAGATCGTAGGATGCAAGTGTAAAATGTGCTACCAGTGCCAGTTCACTGGCCGGCATGGCAAAGGTGTAGTTTGCGGCTGTACTCACCTCGTTCCCATCGGTATCAGCCCAATGGCTGAACATAAACCCGGTAGCAGGATTAGCCTCAACAGTTACCTGCTGGCCTTCTGCGTAATCCCCGGCACCGGTAACTTCCCCGCCATCAGCAGGTTCGGCCGATAGTGAAAGGGGCCAGGTAGGCGCAGTACCCACTTCAAAATGGTCGAGCATCAGCATAAGGTCGTCTTCCGAAACATACTGGATGGCAAACCGGTAAACCTGATCCGCATAAGCACCCAGGTAATAGGTGTACTGGGTCCACTGGTCTGTCACTTCTGTATAGCTCCCCGCAGAAATCTGGGTGAAATCATTGGGATCAAAGGTAAACTCACTTTCATCGTCAAGGGAGATCAGTACCCTGAAGCGTTCGGTACCCTGGAAAGCGCGGGCAAAGAATTTCAGTTCGCTTAGCCCTGTTGCTTTTAGCTGGGGGGATATGAGCCATTTGTTTTCGTTTACCTGCTCCGACATCATAGCAAAGAGATACTTATCGCCATCTATTGCAGGATAATCACCATCGATTGGGGGTGTAGTCTGGGTTGGGTTCATCACCCTGAAGGCAAAGGGTTCTCCTGCACCCGGGAAGGTAAACCCAACAGGATCTTTGGTATTTACACTGTCTGCATCAATGGTAATCCAGGGAAACAAATCCGTGGAGAAGTCATCATAATCCTGCCAGTTTTCCTGCAGGGTAGTGGGATATTGCACTTCGTCTCTTTTGATGAAGTGCAGATGGTCGAAGTAAATGGCGCCAGTTTCTGCCGCGCCCTCGGCATAGCGCAAATGGAAGCCATCGATGTAAAAGTTGGCTCCTTCGATTTCGCCATTGCCGTTTACCCATCCAAAGGCCTGGTCATTGGCCAGATCCCATGAGATCAGTTTCCACCCTGTCCAGTCGATGGTGATCCATTCATGGGTCTCCAGGTGGTTGAGCCCGTCGCGGATCATAATGCGTAGTTCGTTGTTGGATCCATCACCAAACACGTACAGCTGCAACACATCATCAATGTTGAACCGGGTGTTGTTTTGCGAAGCAGTGGGGGGCAGATACTGCCTGATGTAAGGAAGGCCGGCATAGTTTGTATCCCAGCCATAGCTTAGTTTCATGCTTCCGGTGCTGTTTACCGAATGCACCACAAACTGGTTGTTGTGTGTGCGGTTGGTAAGTTCAGGGATGATACCCACGGTTTGACCGGCCTGATTGGGGTGCCACCAGCTTTCAATACCCGTATTGAAATCGTCGATTACGGTGGTTTGGGTTATGGGTTGATCCAAAAGGAGAAATTCGAAGCTGTAGGATTCAGTAGCATTGTTGAACATATCGGATAAGCCTGCTGCCACGGTAACAGTGTAAACATTATCCGGGGTAAGATCCTGCGAGGGGAAGAAATGTAGGATGCTCTTTTCGTCAACAACTTTATGGTCAAAAATGCCTTCAACGGATGCTCCGCCATCTTCTGTTGCGAGGGTTATGGCATCATCGGGAATGCTTTCTTCCATGATTTCTTCATCGTAGATCAGCCTGATAACCGGACGGGGGTGGCTGGCCTGGCTGTTTGGTGCAGGCCACTGTTCAACCACTGCAGGGGGATCAGTATCTTCGTCAGACATGAGGATGTTCAGCACATAATCGCCGCCTTCTGTGCCATCGGCATCTCCATCAAGAAACTGGCCGGTAATTTCATTCATGGCAATGGTGCCATCAATGGTAATGGTATAGTCCTGGAGATAGGCAAATTCGGTAGTATTCACCACCAGGGTAAAATCATCGGGCCAGGAGAAGGAAACAGGGGCAGCGGGATCAGTGGAAAAAGCTGCCTCCACGGTGGGTTTGTCCATTTTCCGGCTGAAGGTAATTACCAGGGGTGTGCCCGGTATCAGATCCATCAATTCATCGGCCGGTTCTACTTCTGTAACTACAGCAGGTTCAACAGAGGTCATTAACGGGTCAAGGAAACTAAGATTTTCCTCTGTAAGTCCGTTGGGGTTGGATACAATTAAGTGATCAACCGTAAGGGTCTGGTAGTTTTCTTTTTCAAAAACCACTTCAACATTTTCAAGTGGGGTGAGTCCCTGGATGAAATAAAACCCGTTGCGCAACTGGTCCGGATTGTTGGAATACTGGTTAAACAGCGACTCCCATCCGTCAGTAGTGTAGGTTTGCTCTCCGATGGTTACGGTAACATCATTGAGAGCCAGCCCTGTTTCAATATCGCGGATGATTCCTGTTGCCACACCAATGGCGGGTCTGTCGAGATTGTGCCATTCGAGGAAAGAACGAAAAGCAGAAAGCGCCTCCAGGGTTTTCCATTCGTGGTTGAGGTTGAGCATCTGCTGGCCGGGATTGGTATGAAAGCCGGCTTCGCTCAGCAGCGAGGCCATGTTGGTCCAGCGGTTGACATAAAGGTAGGGGGCCTGTGTGGCATGATGGGTTTGGTTGGGGATATAGTAATCCCTGTCGGCCCTGTTTCCCCTGCGGTCTATTCGCATGGCACCGGTAAGATCCCAGTCGAGAATGGCACCATAGTCTTTTCCTCCTTCCGGAGTTTTTTCCACCAGTATGCCATTGCTCATCCATCCACCATACAGCATCAGGGTACTGTTTACGTGCGAAGGCCCTGCATCACTGTGTATAGAATAATAGAAGTCGGTGTTGAGGGTATTGGCCAGGGCAACCCTGCCTTCCAGGGAAATGAAGTCCTGGTCGGTCTGGCGCGCGAGATAAACGGTGTCGATATCGGTTTGCTCAAAAAACATATCGCGCAATGCCCAGGCAACACGCAGGTTCTTTTCAGCTTCTGTATAATTGTACAAACCTTCATTTTCAAACTGCGAATGCCCCGGGTCGATAAAAAGTACCCAATCGCTCAGTCCGGTTACCTGCTGTGCAGAAGCTGTTTGTGTGCCGATAATCAAGGCCGGCAAAACGAAAAGAAAGCCCAGTATTGTATTTCGGATGATATTGTTCATGATGTATTATTTTTTGAATGAAATCTGCATGAGCACCTGGCGCTCAAAAAGAAACATAAAGGCAACTTCACGCAGGTTCCATCAGGCCAATTACTAAAACAAATTATTATCTGATAAAACAACAGCTCCTATTGCAGGGCCATTTTATAGATTACTCCCTTTTCGTCATTAAAGATCACCCATTTTCCACAGGGCGACACGTTGGGGTTGAGGGCTATGACACTGGTGTGTTCGGTGAGCGGGTAGGATTGACCCGTTTTCATGTCAACGGCAAAAAGCTCTGCACCGGTGATGGTGTGTCCGTCGTCTTCCACTACCGATACTACAGCAAACTGTTCATCGGGCATCCATGCAGCCATCTCACCAAAACCAAGGTGCATGGGGTTGGAGCCGTCCATATCAGCCACAAAAAGACCTTTGCCCTGCACCTGGAAGGCAATCCTGTTGCCGGAAGGTGACGGGCTGAGATTGAAAATAAACCTTTCGCTAAATTCAGCTACCATATGGCTGCTGCGGGTTGAAAGATTCCAGGCAAACAACTTGTCGCCGGTACTGTAAGGCACAAGGGTATTGGCCGGTAGGGTTTCCTGTTTTTTTCCCGGCACGGGTTGTAATACAGGCTGTCCATTGAAAACATATACAGCGTGAGAACCCTCAGGGGTCCACAAAGGCAGACCTTGTATATTGCGCGATTTGTCCTGCAGGATGTCGTACCCCTTGGTATTTATATCATACACTTGTATCCTGGCGAAGCGGCGCCGGTTTTCAGTGCCGGTGGTACGGGCCAGGATATGGTTTCCATCGGGCGACCAGGAGAACCTGAAACCGGCACCTTCGTCGGCGGTTAACAATCTGATGTTGCTGCCATCGGCATCAGCAAGCCAGATGCCATTATAATTGGAAGCAGAGAAGGCTATGGTATTGCCTTGCGGAGACCACACCGGGGAAGTATAATACTTATCTGGTGTGGCAATCAGCATTTCCGGATCGCTGGCAGCCTGGGGCTGGCCTGTGACCAGCAGGGTACTGAGCAACAACGCACTCAGCAGCACCATTGATCTGCCTGCCTTTGCATTTAATCCGTGTTTTGATCTTGATCTATGGGTTGTTTGGTACATGATTTTTTCTTTTAACGTTCACGGCTATACCTTTACAGGTAGCCAGATTTAATGTGATTTTACCACTTTGCTTACAAAGCGCTTACCATTGCGTGTTTCTACTACCACATAGTAGAATCCGGGGGGCAGACCCGAAATATCAATATCATCGGCAAGTGTGCTGTCGCTCATAGAGTAGTGTTTGATCACCCTACCCTTGACGTCATGCAGTAGGATCTCGCGCGAAGAAGTTTCCTGGGGGTAAACAAGCTGGAAGCTGCCTTGCGCAGGATTGGGAAAAGCTTTCAATACAGAAGGCAGGGGGCTGTTAACAAATGTGCCGGGTGCGGTGGTAAAAACAATTGCATCCGACCATAGCGCACTTCCGCAGTCATTCTTAGCCCTCACCCTTACATAGTGTGTGGTGTTGCCGTTTTCAAGCGTTGCTCCAAATACATTGAGCGAAACAGATGAATTATCCACCACTACATATTCCTCATCAAATGAAGAATCCGTTGCAATCTGGATATGATAGGAATCTGCTCCCGCTACCGAGCTCCACTGGATCGTAGTAGTGAGAGGTACGTTTTCGGCACCATTGGCAGGGGTATTTATCTGGGTAACCACAGGCTGGCCGGTAAAGAAAGTTCCCTGTTCCGACCATGAAACCGACTGACCTGATATGGCCTTGATCCGGTAGATGTAATTCTCCTGCCCGGCAAGGACACTTCCGGGAAGGATGAAATCAGATGTTTCCAAAAGTGGAGAGGAAAATACTATGGCACCTGGGTTTTGTGCACTGGAAATGGAAACCTGGTATTGGTCGGCTTCCGGCACATCTTCCCAATCAAACAGGAAGTCGTCGCACACTGTTTCATCAATGGGACTGATAATTACCGCAGGGATGAGGTATTCGTAAGATACGGGTTGTGATGTATTACCGGTTTCACGGTTGAGCATAAATTCCTCTGCCGCGAAGAAATTTTTTCCCTGGGTATTAAACAGGGAGAAATCCCTGCCAAAGATCACCTGCAAAAACTCACCATCTTCCTTGATCCCTTTGGTGGGCAGGTTGTCGAATCCATAGAGCAAAAAGCGGCTGGCCTGGGTGCCCTGGATGGTCATCCCTGCAATATTGTCTTCCATACCGCCCACCACACCAATCTCAGCAATAATGGGTGCTCCAGGCTGGGTAGGAAGAACCCAGGGAATAACGGGAAAAATGGTCTTTTGTGAAAACAGGTCGCTGGCCAGCCATCCGGCCAGATCCTTGGTGTTGCTGATATAGCTTCGGGTATTGTAAAAAATGAAACCCAGAGCAAGGTTATGCTCGCTGTTGCGGTGCGCAATAATCTGGTTGCCTATCTCACTTACATCCCAGTTGGATTTCAGGGGGTACTCATCTTTTTTGTCAAATAAGGAAAATATTGGTGCAGTGAGTGCCGGGGGAAGATCTTTATTGGGATAAAGCTGGTAGGAGGCCAGGCTGGGGTAATGGTGCCGGTTGAAGCGTGTGGCCTGGAATCCCCACCATTCGGTGAGAGTAACAAAATCCTGCGGGCCACCTATCTCCCAGTAAAGTTGTGGAGAGATGTAGTCTACCGAACCATCGTGGAGCCATGCAAGGGGGTCACAGTAAATTACATTGTAATTGTCATTCCCGGTGATCCCTTCAGGGAGTGTTGTACCCCAGTGGTTTGCAGCTGACTCTTGTGTGGAATAAATACCTGCCGGGCTCACGCCAAAAACCATTGAGGGTTTCAGGTACTTAATGGTTTCGTTTACCGTACGGATCATATTGTTGACCGAGGCCCTGCGAAAGTCACCGCGGCTGGGAATGGTTCCGGGAACATCGTACCATTGGCTGACAAACGCTTTGGTCCCGTAAGTTTCGAACGTTTCCTGATCAGCACTCAGCGTCATACCTGAAGGGTAAAAATAATCATCAAAGATTACCCCGTCAAGATCATAATTGGTAATAAGATCTGTAATAATATCAGTGATGAGCTCTGTGGTACCGGGCATACCAGGGTCGAAATAGGTTTTGTCGCCCACAGTAAAAATCAGTTCGGGATGGGTTTGCGAATAGTCGCCGGGCAATCCGGCATACTGCCCTGCAGTATTTTCAAAACGGTAAGGATTGAGCCAGGCGTGCACCTCAATGCCTCTTTGGTTGGCTTCCTGTATCACAAAAGCAAGTGGGTCATAGGAGGGTTCATCTCCGCGGGTACCTGTGATCCAGGCTGACCAGGGCTCATAGGCCGATTGGTAAAGGGCATCAGCATTGGGCCTTACCTGGAAAAATACTGCATTGACATTGGTCTCCTTCAAAATATCAAGAATTTCGCGCAGGCGGTTTTGCTGGGCCAGGGCTGAAACACTCGTGCTCTGGGGCCAGTCGATATTGTAAACGCTGGTGAGCCATACTCCCCGAAGCTCCCGCCCGGGTTGCTGGGCAAAAAGCGGCGAAAGAAGAAGAAAACTGATGAGTAGAGAAAGTAGTTTTTTTGTCATAATTTCTGGGGTTAATTCGTAGCAATGGTTTATATGATTTTCAGTGTGTGTGCTTATTTACGGAAAGCTGCAGACAGCAAAGAAATGCCCTGATGGATTATTCCTTTGCTGCATGCAGATTGTATTCCGTGTTTTAATGGTTACCGTTTTACATGGTCAATACCCATTCCATAAGGTATAACGCCGGTAACGTAAAATTCGGGTTCTTCACTACCGTCGAGCTTCCATCTTTTCACTCCTGAAAGACTACCGTCACCAACGATTTCTCCCAGAGTGTTCAGGTCTTCACTATGCCTGAAGGGATAGTAAAGGTATCCGCCGTCTGCATCAACTACCATTTCGGTAATGTATGTACGCTCAGCTTCCCCGCCCTGCATGGAGAAATCCTCCAAAGGATCGATCAGGGTAAGGTTGTTTCCGTCGATATCAGTAACATACAGCCCGGGATCAACACCACCGGCAGCCTGGTTGATAGCCAGGTAAATCTTGTTGTTCACGGTATCCACTTCGAAAGATCTGATCTTATAGTCAAAGAGGGGATCGAATTTACCCAGATACTCCCCTTCGGTAGTAAACCTGTACAATCCTCTTCCGGTACCATGCTTGCTATACCAGAGCTCACCATTTACGATCCTTACAGCGCCATCGGTCCATCCGAAAGCCGAAGAAACACCTATGGCATTGGCCAGGTCTGATCCCTCTGCGGCCTCATGAAATATATAGAGTTCGGGATAATCAGCATCCTGTTCTTCATGGTGAACGCGACGGGCACCCTGGAATCTGTCGACCCAGTAGACCATACCATCGGGTCCTACAGTTGACACAAAGGGGTCATCGCGGTAATCAAAGTCGGGAAATGGCCCGGGGGCAGTAATGGTGTAACGGTCACCACCACTGAGGTTGGTGGTGAAAATATAACCGTCAGCGGGTGTTTCAGGAGGTGAAAAGCGGATATGGTCTCCTGCAACAGAAACTATGATTCTTTCACCAAACACAGTAACAGAAAGTGCATGGAGCCCCACATCCACCCCTGTATTTTCGTGGGGCAGGTCGGTGCCGGTGTAGAGCATCTTTTTGTAAAGGTTCTGGTTGATGGCATTGGTAAAGTAGAGGGTCTTGGCGATCTCGGCCTGAATGGTAATTACACGGCTGGTTGTTAGGGTTTCAACACCATCAAACAATTCCAGGGTTACAGTATATTCACCCGGAGGGTTGTAGGAAGTTTGAGGATTGGGTAATGTTGAAGTTTCACCGTTTCCAAGGTCCCAGTTGTAGGTTACCTGGTCTTCCAGGCCGGGGTACTCAAAAAATTCCACATGGAATGTAACCGTATCATCATACACAATACCACCGGCAGGTTCATACTCAATCCTCGGAGCGGGTTTTTTTACCGTAAACTCACGGGTATACTCCTGCTGTGTATCATTGGTGGTTACCTGCAGGATGGCCTGGTACTGTCCCGGCAAGGCGTAATGCACACGCTCGGGTTGAATTTCTGTGGTGGCAGTATCCTGGGTAATATTGCCATTACGAATAATCTGTCCTTCGGGAAAAAACCACTGGTAGGTTTCTCCGTGCTTTGATGTATTGATGAATTGCACTTCGGCCGGAGCATTGAGGTCTTCCTCATCCACAATGGTAAAACCAATGGTTGGATCACCCCATTCTTTTTCTTCTTCTTTTTCGCATGCCGTTACCACTATGGCCAGCAGAGCCATCATGGTAAAAACGCGAAAGATGTGTTTTCTTTTCATATCGTTGTATTTTAATTGTTGTTGTATCCTTCGTAAGTGCAGTTGCTGTGCGAAATACAAGCCTGCTTTTACTTACATTTTATACTAACGAAATCACTTATCCTTAAATTACCTTGAAGTTGCGGGTTGAGGTTGATCCATCTTCGGCACCTTCCAGGATTGCTTCGCTTTCGATGGTTACCCTGGTATTGTCTTCCACACTGGCTTCACTGAGGAACTCATTGAACAACTCCCTGTCAATATTATCAATGTAATACTGAATCCCTTCCTGGGTTATTTCACCGGTAAAGTTTCCCTCGTCGTCAATTTCGAAGTAGTCAACAGAAAAGGGGCTCAGATCGGGGAAAATGGTAAGCAACATATCCCGGTTGAGTTGGGTGCTGAATTGCTGCACAAAAAAGCCAAACACTTCCTCGTCCATGGCATTGATAAGTTCAGGGCCTTCTTCGGTTGAAAGAGCATATCCTGCAGGTACTATGAAATCATGATTGATCACATAGGCGTTTTCAAGGGTTTGGTAATAATCGTTCAGAACGAATCCCTCTTCAGGATAAGTAGCAAAGAGGGTTGATGGGGTAAGGATGGAATCCTGTGCCAGACTGGCCTCAAGTTCATAAACGGTATTGGTTTCACCTTCTACTTCAATGGCAATTTTAACTTCGTAGGAGCGAAGTTTAAAACCGCTGTGGCGAAAAACAATGGTTTCAATATTATCGTCTACGGCCCAGGAAACGTTTCTCAGGGCAATGGTATCGCCGGCAGCTGCATCAGGCATTTGAGCCAGCAGGTTGAAGGCCACAGTGCGTCCGGTAAGCTCTCCCTGGTCTGCCAGGGGGTCATTCTTCTCGCAAGCCCATAAACCGGCAACCAAAACAAGGATGATTATTTTTACTGTCGTTTTCATTGTTATGCAATTTATGGGTTTGACAAAGTTGAATTTTCTATCCACCAGAATGGGGTAATCACCCAGGTTTCGCTTCTTGCTCCCAGGCGTTCAATTTCATTGGGATTGTAGATATACTCGGTTTGTGGGTCGTAGGGCATTCTTTTGATCCATTCACCATTGTATATGGGCAGAGCATTGGCCGGATATTCCAATTCGGGGTAAGCGTGGTTGGAATAGCCATAGCGGCGCATATCCACCCATGTTTCGGGTTGCAGATACAGAGCAATGTATTTTTGCATCATGATATCAGAGATCTCAAGCTCTGATGCACTTTGCACTACTGCAGATGAATTGCGGTAGTTTTCGAATTCTTCACCAACACCCAGGCGCTGGAAGTTGCGCTCAATACCATTGAGGTAAGCCTGGTAGGCTCTCGCCAGATCATTGGTGTAGAAAGCAGCCTCAGCTTCTATGAAATAAAGCTCCTCGTCAGTGATAAAAACAATGGGAGAGTCGTCTTTGGTCCAGTAACCGTCATAAAGAATAGCAAAATCCTCGATATCAAGTGCGCCTCTTCCTTCACTGGCAGGTACTGAAAAGTAGTTGCCGTTTTCGCCTGGTGTGGTAAGCTGGTAGAGCCTTGGGTCATTCTCTCCCGAAAGGGTCATGGCATGCATCCAGAAGTCGGTGTGGATGGAAGTGTTGAGCTGGTTGCGTATATCGGCAAAATCCCATTGCGGGCTGGGGCGTGAAGGGCCCCACATATTGCGGAACCAGTCGCTGTCGGCATCTGTCATATAAGCAAACAAGGGTTCCTGCCAGTGAGTCCAGGCCTGGTCTACCAGGGTTAGGATCTGATCATAACCACCCATAAAATTTGCCGTGTGCAATTTCTGTCTTGCCTTTACGGCGTAAGCAAAAGAGAGCCATTTGTTTACATCTCCCTGGTAAATATGATCTTCTGATGCGGTCATTGCCCGGTCGGTTTCGTCGGATTGCTGCAAGGCTTCAATGGCTTCATCAAGGTATATTTCTATTTCGGCATACACCACATCCTGCGCATCATAGGTGGGATTGTAGATACCGGTGAAAGCATCCTTGATGGGCATATCGCCAAACATATCGGTTGCCGTGAGGAAAGAGTAGGCCATCATGACCTTGCCCACCCCGACATAGTTTTCTGAACCTTCGTCAGCGGCAAACTCTATCATTTTATTTGCATTTCCTGCCACATCGAAGTAGTGGCGGCGCCATGCACCAAAGCGGAGTATCCCGCTATAATCCCAGCGGTCTTTTACGGCATGGGTTCCAAATTCAGTAGTAACATACTGTGTGATGTATGAAGTAGTTTCTGCCTGTCCGTAATGGGCATAGGCCATGTTTCCCAGCACAGCGGGAAGCATATAATTGGGTGTTGTCCTTTCGTCATTGTCTACCGACTGGTTGACGTCGAGAAAATCTTCACAGCCCCAGAATAGGATCGTGAAAAGGATGAATATGATTGACTTTTTCATTGTGTCTGTATTAAAGTTGATAAATCATGAATACCATGGTATTAAAATCTGAGGTTTAACCCCATAGTAACAGCTTTTCTGTGAGGTACCTGGAAATAATCCACTCCCATTGTACCTGCACCGCTGGCGCCTCCGCCGGGTCCGGCATTGTTTACTTCCGGATCTCCGCCCGAGTAGTTGGTCCACAGGGCTACATTCTGGAAGTTCACGTTCAGAGAGGCTTCACTGATACCCAACCGGCCAATAAAAGCATCAGGCAGGTGAAAGATGAGGTTGATATTGCGCAGTCTTACCCAATATACATCTTCTACAAAATTGGTACCTGCAAGCATGTAATAGTTCTGGAAGAATTCCCGGTTGAGGATGATGGACTTATCGTTTTCAATATATTCACCCTCTTCGGTTTCATATACACCATCGAAAATAAATTCCTTATTGCGGTATTCTTCCAGCATGGCATGGCTACCGTTGGAAATAAGGAACTGGCTGGTAGCATTCATGATCTCGGCACCGTAGGCTCCGTCGACCAAGAACGACATTTCAAAATTCTTATAGCGGAAATTGTTGTTCAAGCCATAATAGAGATCAGGTTCGCGGTTTCCAATATATCTTTTTTCGCTGTCAATCACGGGATAACCTTCTTCATCCACAATAACCCTTCCGTCTTCTGTACGTTTATAATCGGTTCCCACAATACCAAACAGAGGCTCACCAAGCCATGAACTTGCGATAGCCTGGGAAGATACCTGACCATATGTTACGGGAAATTCAACCAGGTCGCCAAAGAGTTTGGTTAGGCGTGATCGGTTGCCAAAAAGATTGAGCGAGGCTTCCCATGCCATTTCATCTCTCCTGATGATGTTGGAAAGAATCAGCATTTCAATACCCTTATTCTCAACCGAGCCTGAGTTTACCGTTTGCAGGATAGCTCCTGTTACGGGTGTAACCCTGGGCTGGATGATCTGATCATCGGATTTTCTTTCATAGTAGGTAAAGTCTATATTGAACAGCCCCTGCCACAGCCTGACATCAACACCAACTTCAAATTCAGTGGTGATCTCGGGTTTCAGCATGGGGTTACCGGCAAATGGGTCATTGTGCCAGCCGCTGTTGATCCCGAAGAATTGGGTAAGGGTTTGTGTAAGGCGATGTGGGGGCGCATCCTTACCCACCTGAGCGTAGCTTGCTCTAAGCTTGGCAAAGGACAGTACATCAGCAAGGTTGCCCTCGAAAAACTCTGAAGGGATAAAGGCAAGACTGTAGGAAGGATAGAAGAATGAACGATTGGCCAGGGGCAAGGTAGACGACCAGTCATTCCTTCCTGTTACTCCCAATACAAACCATCTGCCATAGTCTACAGTGATATCTCCAAATACACCTATGATTCTTCTGTGGGAGGTAGACTGGCTGTTCCTGACCTCCTGCAGGTTGTTGATGGAGTGCAGGGTAGGATTCCTGAATCGCTCTCCTTCCACAAAGGTATTTCTTGCAAAGTCAGATTGAATGTTATTCCCTACAAGGGCGGTGACGGTAAGCATATCGGTTACCTTACGATCGGCAGTAACAATAAGTGTGGAGGTAATTTTCTCACTTTCCCTGTTGAATTCGCTGATGGCGCCTTCAAAAGCGTTGCCTGCAGAACCCCATTCTCTAACTGCTTTATAATGTTGCTGGAAATAGTCGCGTCCGGCAATGTAGTTCAGATTGAGCCAGTCATTGATCTGATAATCCAGGTTCATGGATAACAAAGTACGGTCTACCTCATCTTCTCTCTCGTTATGATGGGCTACCCAAAGAGGATTATCGGGCACTTCTGAGAGGATTCCGCTCACGGGGATGTAAATGTTTCTTTCACTGCCATCGGGATTGTATATCACCTGCATGTCGTCCCATCTGGGCCAGCGGTAAACATTGGCCATCCAACCACCCGAAGCAGATACAATACCGTAGATGTTATCTGTCTTGATCACATTGGCGGTGGTGGTAAGGGTAATGCGATCATTGAGTTTGGCCGATCCTGTGAACAGTGCAGAGCGGCGCACATAACTGGTGTTGGGTACCATACCTTCGTCATTCAGATCAGAGATGGCCAGGTAGTAAGTAAGATTAGGGCTTCCTCCGCTAACGTTTGCATCAAATTTTCTGGAAACACCGGTTTGGAAAAAATTTCCCACATTATCGTACACATTGTCGCTTCTTCTGAACAGGGGCCCCCAGTGGGTAAATGTGCGTGGATCGTAAAGGCCTGCGGCTCCTGTGGTGAACATATTCTGCACTTCGTGCAGTCTGCCCACCTGCGATAGTGTTGCTGATGAGTTTAATCCCACACGTACTTCACCTTCCTCACCCCGCCGGGTAGTGATAATGATGGCACCATTGGCGGCATCGATACCATAAAGGGCAGCGGCAGCCGCACCTTTTAGAATAGAAATGGACTCGATGTCATTGGGGTTGATGTCGGAAGCCCTGTTGGTAGTACCTCTTACGGTAGCATTGGAAATGGGAACCCCATCAATAACGAAGAGGGGCTGGTTGTCGCCATCCACAGAAGTTGCTCCCCTGAGGATAATCTCTGAAGCTGCTCCCGGTGCTCCGCTGGTAGAGGTAATCTGTACCCCCGACACACGGCCCTGCAATGCATTTACAAGGTTTTCCTGGCGTGAAGATATGATCTCGTCACTCTGCACGCTCTGCACGTTGTAGGTGAGGGTTCGCTCCTCGCGCTTGATGCCCAGTGCTGTTACCACTACCTGCTCGAGGGTGGAAACATCGGGCAATAGGGCAATGTCGATGACCTGCTGGTTTTCTACCACTACTTCCTGTGAGGCCATACCAATAAAACGGAATACCAGAACATCGCCCTGGCTGACTGAAATTTCATATTGCCCGTCAATATCGGTGGTTGTGCCCTGGGTAGTTCCCTGGATCATGACCGTAACCCCCGGCAGGGGTGTGCCGTCATTGGCATCGGTCACTGTACCGCTGATACGCCTGGTTTGTCCCTGGACAATAAGTGCCCCGAGCAACAGCAGGCTTGTTAACATTAAAATACGTCTCATGTTGTTTACATTTTGATTTGCAGTTTTTTGATTGGATGTCTTTAATTTCTCTGGTTTGCTTGATAAATGTAATAGAAAAATGCTAGAAAAAAAGCTGATTCAATGAAGAAATTCTTTGTTCTGTAGAATTTCCCTTCGCCTATGTAAGACTAAGGTACTGAATGAGTGATTACTTTTCTGTTTTGAATTTTTCGATGGCTTTTTTCACAGAGCCATATTTCATAAGGGCTTCTCTGGCCTCATCTTCTGCCAGCCCTAATTCTTCCATAAGCATGCGGGTGCCCCTTTTTACCAGTTTCTGATTGGTAAGCTGCATATTTACCATCCGGTTGCCTTTTACTCTTCCCATCTTAATCATGATGGTAGTGGTGATCATGTTGAGCACCATCTTTTGGGCTGTTCCGGCTTTAAGGCGGGTGCTACCCGTAACAAACTCAGGTCCTACGATCACCTCGATGGGGTATTCTGCTTCTTCGGCTACTTTTGAACCTGGGTTGCAGGTAATGCATCCGGTTAAAATACCATGTTCCCGGGCAAGCTTTAACCCTCCCACTACATAGGGTGTCGATCCTGAAGCAGCAATACCAATAACAGTATCCAGGCTGTTGATATTTCTCTGGCTGAGCTCTTCCCATGCTTTTTCCGGATCATCTTCCGCTGCCTCCACGGCGCGGCGCAGGGCCACATCACCACCGGCTATCAGCCCTATAACAAGGGTATCGGGCACTCCAAAGGTGGGTGGCAATTCTGAAGCATCCAGCACGCCCAGCCTGCCGCTGGTGCCTGCTCCAAGGTAAAAGATCCTGCCCCCCTGGCACATCCGTTCCAGGATCAGGTTGATGAGCTTCTCGATCTGGGGAAGAGCATTGCGAACCGCTTCATGCACCTTTGCATCTTCGCGGTTGATGGCAGTGATCAAATCGTGAACACTCATTTTCTCGAGATTTTCAAACTCCGAGGGCGACTCTGTTATGCTTAAAGTGAATTTATCACTGTTGTTTTCTGACATGACCTGATTTGTTCAATGGTTAAATTTACTATAGTGTTGCTGAATGGTATTGTTTTAATCCTTCCAGGGGATTCTGGATGATACGGCCCGTTTTGTATCCTACTGATGAGGCCGCTTCCTTTAATATCTGGCGAAAATGCCAGGCAATGCTTCCTGTAAAATGAACAGGCAGGCTGGCTGCCTGGGGATATTGCCTGATGTTTCTGTTGAAAAAGCTGATGAAGCTATCCATTACAAGGCGGTGTACAGCCTCTTCATGCAGGTGGGCCGACAGGAAGCGGGTAAACCCGGCCATATAACGGTTGGGAAATGGCTTACGATACACGTGCTCCATAATCTCGGCCGGGGTGCAGTTGCAATATTCGAAAAAGAGTTTTATCAGATGTTGAGGAAACTGGTTTTTCAGTATTTCCGACAACAGCTGGCGGCCCAATACTGCCCCGCTGCCTTCATCGCCCAGGATATAGCCCAGGGGGGAAACATTCTTGGCAATCTGCTTCCCGTCGTAATAGCATGAATTTGAACCTGTTCCCAATATGGCCGCAATACCGGGCCCGTGGCCACACAACGATTGGGCGGCAGCCAGCAGATCACTTTCCACATGAATCTCGGAAATACCGAAAAAGGTTTCCAATGCCTGGCTGAGCTCCTGTTTCTTTTGGGGGTTGGCAGCACCCGCCCCATAAAAATATATTTCTGAGATCCCGGTGGGGGAGATGGTGAATTCGTTCTGCAGCGTTTTTACAATCTCTGAACTTTGCTGGAAGAACGGATTGATCCCCGAAGTGATACAGTCGGTTTTTGTATCCGCAGAACCCGCAAAAAGATGCCAGCTTGTTTTGGTTGAACCACTGTCTGCAATTAGTTTCATGCCCTGTATGCTTTTTCTCTTTGATCAATCATTGATGAATCATTGACCAAATTAGAATGAATATTTAATCTGTCAATTCATCCACTAATAAACTTCTCCTGCAATGCAAATGTAAAAATAAAACCATAACATTAATAATTATTTTTAAAAACTAGAAGAAATTTTTCTTTATTTAGAAAACTTATCCTACTTTTGGAGGCCAGTATAAGAACTGAGTTTTGCATAACTGACTGACTATATACAACTAATACAAAAAATAAGGAAAAGGGCATGAAGTATTTTGTGAAATTTTCGGGGTTGACGATATTGTTTTTGATGTGCATGCAAATGGCCATCTCCCAAACAAGCTACCCACGCAATGAAAGGTTGGAAAACCGCGCCCAAAAACGCCTGGAAAAAGCAGAGGAATATTTCCTTCCCTGGCAAAACACCGGAAAGATAACTTTAGATAGTGTACATGTTTCGCGCCAGCAGGAAACGGTGTACCTTTTTTTTCATCCCAATATTTCCCATATCCCTATTCGCTATCCCTGGCTGTTGTCATTGGAAACAGAAATGCGCAACCTGCTGGGCCGCCGCTTCCGCAATTATGACATTGTAATGCTTTCACGCGGAAAAACCCTTGATGTTTATATCCCCAATTATTTCAGGCAGGATTATATTCCAAAAGATACAATGCGAATGCGCAACGCAGTTCCCGATATGCCGCCCCTGGTGCGTCGAACTTCTTTAACAGGTATGCCCCACGGGCTGGCAGGCAGCCACATTGCCCTGTGGCACAGCCATGGCCTGTATTACAATGCTGCAAAGGATCGATGGCAATGGCAGCGGGCCCGCCTCTTTGGTACCGTGGAAGATCTTTTTCCCACAGATTATGTATTGCGCTACATCACTCCCATGCTCGAAAATGCCGGTGCCAATGTTCTGCTGCCCCGCGAGAGGGATCATCAGCTCAACGAGGTTATTGTTGATCATGACCAATCAACCGGGCAGTCAGAAATCATTTTGCAGCAGGGCAATTCTTCCTGGATCACCCGGGCAGGAGGGTTCAGATTTACTGAAATTCTCAGGAATGGCGACAATCCGTTTGCTGAGGGGAACTTTCTTTCCATCGAAGCCAATAGCGGTGGATCATTGGTTTATGTTCCCGATATTCCTGAAGATGGATATTATGCCGTGTATCTTTCATGGGGGAAAACAGAACAAAATGTCCCCGATGTTTCCTGCACCGTTAATTACCATGGTGGAAATGCTGTTTTTACCCTCAACCAGCAAATGGGATATGAAACGTGGGTTTACCTGGGTACCTTCTGGTTTAGCAAAGGCATGGAGCCATCAAAAGGCAGTCTTACCATTTATACCCATTCATCACACCAGGGATTAATAACAGCCGATGCTGCAAAATTTGGCGGTGGCATGGGCAACGTGGCACGCAGGCCCCAAGGTCTTGACATCCCCAACCAGCGATCAGTGGATGACCGGGGAACAACACCCGGAGACACCCGGGCAGATACCAGAAAAGCTTCTGACAGCAGATGGAAAACCAGCGGTATGCCCCGGTTTACAGAAGGATCCAGGTATTACCTTCAGTATGCCGGGATGCCGGACACATTGGTTTATTCACTCAATGAAGGTAAGAACGATTACAACGACGACTTCATGTCGAGGGGCGAATGGGTCAATTATTTGATGGGATCGCCCCTGGGGCCCACCAAAGATCGCGAATCTGCCGGGCTTGGCATTCCCGTAGATCTTGTCCTGGCATTTCATACCGATGCCGGTATTACAGCAAACGATTCTGTCATCGGCACTTTGTCTATCTATAGTGCTCAGCGCGATGAAGGGATATTTCCTGATGGCTTGTCACGCCTTGCCAGCCGAGACCTTACCGATATCATTCAGCACCAGATCGTTGGCGATATCCGTGCGCTTTACAATCCCCGGTGGACCCGCAGGGCCATTTGGGACAGGCAGTATTCTGAAGCATGGCGTCCCAATGTGCCGTCCATGTTGCTCGAACTGCTATCCCACCAGAATCTGGCCGATATGCGCTACGGGCATGACCCCCAGTTTCAGTTTGATGTGAGCAGAGCCATTTATAAGGCAATGCTTCGCTACGTGGCCCACCAGCAAGGCCGGGAAGCTATTGTGCAGCCGCTCCCACCCGTAGCTTTTACCATGGAAAAAACAGGCGAAAAAACCATCAGCCTCTCCTGGCAACCCCAAACCGACCCGCTTGAACCATCTGCCGAACCCGAAGCATACGTGCTTTACACCCGCA
Organism: uncultured Bacteroidales bacterium; assembly: GCA_964453995.1. GTDB lineage: Bacteria > Bacteroidota > Bacteroidia > Bacteroidales > UBA7960 > SKVR01. The sequence goes on from CAYVQC010000046.1 coordinate 21,390, forward strand.
GAGAAGGAGAAGGTTTTGATCAGGGTGTATTGGTTCAGGGCACTCAAACTGAGGTAGAGTTGCCACAATGGAATACCGTGTTCAGTTTCAGGGTAACAGCAGTAAATAAGGGTGGAGAGAGCTTTCCCTCCGAAATACTTTCTGCCGCAATGGTCCCCGGCTCCGAAAAAACGGTTCTGGTAGTAAATGGCTTCCAGCGACTCAGCGGCCCGGGTATTTTTGACAGCGGTGAAATGGCGGGCCTCACCTGGTGGGATGATCACGGCATTCCCTACAATATGTCGTTGAGCCAGACAGGACAACAGTACGATTATGACCGCAATTCACCCTGGCTCGACGATGACAGCCCGGGGTGGGGAGCAAGCCATGCCTACATGGAAGGAAAGCCCGTGGCAGGAAATACCTTCGATTATCCCTATATTCATGGTATATCGCTGCGCAATGCAGGATATTCCTTCATTTCTTCCAGCAGACAAGCCTTTGAAAGCAATAACAGCTCCCTGGAAGATTTTTTCGCTCTCAACCTTGTTATGGGGAAGCAAAAAGGAACCCCCTCACTGATGGACAAAGACAGCATCCGTTTCAGGGTTTTTACCCCGGAAATGATGGCAAAGGTGCAGCAATATGCCCGGGAGGGAGGAAATATACTGGTTTCAGGAGCTTATATTGGAAGCGATAGTAAGTTGTATTCAGATACTGTGGCCATGAACTTTAGCCGTGATGTGCTGGGATATAGCTGGCGCACCAACAATGCCACAACCCTGGGAAAGGCCGGAGTAACCGATGCCGGGAGGCAGTGGTTTGATCCCGAAGTGGAATTCGTAACCCTTCCCAACCCTCACATTTACCATGTGGAGGCGCCCGATGCCATTGAAGCCGAAGGAGAGCAAAGCAGCACTGTTTATCGCTATACCAGCGGCTGGATGAGCGCTGTGGTTGCACACAGAGCCGGACACAGGGTAGTGGCCATGGGTTTCCCCTTTGAAACCATCCTTACCCAGGGGCAGCGCGACTCATGGATGAAAAATGTAATGGAGTTTTTTGAAAAACCCTGAGTTTTTTTGCAGTGATTCATCATTGCCTACAAAAATGCATATGCCATAAATGGAATGTATTTAGTCAACCTTAAGAAAAGAAATAATAAACGATAACCCCATCTAAAAGAAAGATCTATGAACAACACAATTACTTGCTTTGTACCTGCCGGACCTGCAAAAGATCTGCAGGTCACCGTAAATGAACTTGCTCAGCATCCCCTTGTAAAAGAGATCCATATTACCGGTACTGCCGACATTCAAGGACTTGACCTGCCCCAAAATGCCATCCTGTCAGAGATTGAGAGTTTACAGGCTACCCGTGGGGTAAAGAAAATGGCCGAACTGGCCAAAACCCCCTTCACCCTGGTTTATAACAAAACTTCACCCCTTAAACTCGGCGCCTGGGCTTTGGAGCGGATGATACAGGTGGCGGAAAGTACAGGCGCCGGAATGATCTATTCCGATCACTACCAGATGAAAGAAGGCCAACTGTCGCCACTGCCTGTGATCGACTACCAGGAAGGGAGCCTCAGGGATGATTTCAACTTTGGCTCACTGATGCTCTACAACAGCAAAGATCTTGGCCGTGCTGTCTGGAACATGACCCAGGAGTACCGCTTCGCTGCCCTGTACGAGCTTCGCCTGAAGGTGTCTCAGCAGCGCCGCCTCTTCAGGATTCCTGAATACCTGTATACTGAAATGGAAACCGATACACGAAAATCAGGAGAAAAGATCTTCGACTATGTAGACCCCAAAAACAGGGAGGTGCAAATTGAAATGGAAAAGGTTTGTACCCAACACCTCAAAGATATTGGTGGGTGGCTCAAACCCGAATTTCCGCAGGTAAAATTCGCCGAAACCAAATTCCCGGTGGAAGCCTCGGTAATCATTCCCGTGCGCAACCGTATCAAAACCGTAGAAGATGCCGTACGCTCGGTATTCAGCCAGAAAACTTCTTTCCCTTTTAACCTCATCGTTGTAGACAACCACTCTACCGATGGCACCACCGAACTGCTGCAGAAGCTGGCAAAGGAAGATGAAAGACTGATCCATGTTATTCCCGGGCGCAACGACCTGGGCATAGGCGGTTGCTGGAACGAAGGTGTGTACCATGAAAAATGCGGAAAATTTGCCATCCAGCTCGACAGCGACGATCTGTATATTGACGACAGCGTAATTCAGCGTATTGTTGATGCCTTCTACAGTCAGAACTGCGCTATGGTAGTGGGCAGTTACCAGATGGTGAATTTCAAACTGGAGGAGATTCCCCCCGGTTTGATTGATCATAAGGAGTGGACTCCCGACAATGGCCGCAACAATGCCCTGCGCATCAACGGTCTGGGTGCCCCACGGGCTTTCTATACACCGGTAATCCGTGCCGTGCGTGTACCCAATGTAAGTTATGGCGAAGACTATGCCCTGGCTCTGGCCATCTCCCGCCAATACCAGATCGGGCGCATCTACGAGCCCCTCTACCTTTGCCGCCGCTGGGACGACAATACCGATGCATCACTGGATATACAGAAAATGAATGCTCACAATACCTATAAGGATCGTATCCGTACCATTGAGCTGTGGGCACGCATTGCTATGAACAAAAACAAAAAGTAGAGGCTGCTGAAAAGTGTTTCCTGATCATTGAACCTGCCGGAACGACTGCTGAAAACCAACTATTTAATCGTTTCTTCAGGTCTTCAAGCTCAGCGACCAGGTTAAATCCGGCAAATGCGACATTCTCAACCCCGGATGCCTGTTGCCTCTGGTTCTATTTTTTATACATAAACGGTCTGTTTCTCCCATGAATAAAACTACATACCCATCGACCCCTGAGCTGCAGCAAAAGGTTGATCAGCTCCTTGACCAACAAACCCGAGACTGGGATCTGGCACGAAAAAACTATGATGGCTTGAACAGAGCGCGCAAGCGCTATATCCATTTCCAGGAACGCATTACCGTAGGAATACAGTTCAACGCCGAACGGATCTATTCTTCGGCAGCCAAGGTTGATCCCCAATCCATCAGTGAGCGCAAATGCTTTCTTTGCCAGGCTCATTTGCCGGAACAGCAAAAGTGGGTGGAATTTGGCAACGATTACCTGATCCTGGTAAATCCTTTTCCCATCTTTCCAAAACACCTGACCATTCCGCACCGCGAGCATATTGAGCAGCAGATTGCAGGCCGCATGCACGACATGTTGGCCCTGGCAGCAGAATTACGCGACTACGTAGTGTTTTACAACGGGCCACGCTGTGGTGCATCAGCCCCCGATCATTTCCATTTCCAGGCAGGTAACAAAGGCTTTATGCCCATAGAAAAGGAATATGAAATGCTTTCGCGCACAATAATAAAAGGACGCGATGGTTGCAGGGCATCTGTACTGAGCAACTACCTGCGCAATTGTATCATCATGGAAGGTTCTGATGCAGATATCCTCTGCGCCTGGTTTGACCAGCTCTACCAACTGATGCATCAGATCAACCCTGAAGATCAGGAGCCCATGATGAATGTGCTGGTAAGCTTTGTGTCGGGCAGGTGGCGCATATTTGTATTTCCGCGAAGGCTTCACCGCCCCTGGCAATTCTTTGAAGAAGGACCGGAAAAGATCTTGCTCAGTCCGGCTTCTGTTGACCTGGGAGGTGTGCTCATCGTTCCTCGGGAAGAAGACTTTTTGAAGTTAACAGCTGAAAATATTCCCGATATTTTTACACAGGTAAGCTGGAGCGATAAGGATTTTCAAAGGCTTACAGAAGGCTTTTCACATTAACATAAAAACACGGGGTATGAGTTATTCAGACATTCACATTCAGCAGGGCTGGCCCACAGAAATGGAAGCCATGGCTCAGTTTCTCGATCAGAATATGGAATATGACACCATAACGGCCCCGTTGTTAAGGGAAAAGCTGCTGCAGGATCCGCAGGCCGACCCGCAGCTGTGCTTTACGGCTACGGTGGGAGGGAAAACAGCCGGATTCCTTTTTTGTGTGCGACGCAGTATACGTGGGCAGGAGTTTGGCTATGTTAAACTCATGGCTGTAGATAAGAATTTTCGTCGTAAAGGAATTGGCTCCCGCATGTACCTGATGGCTGAGAAGGTGCTCACAGAAAAGGGCGCCATCCATATCCGCTGGTACGATGTGCCGTTAAACTACCTCATGCCCGGCCTCGATCCGCGCTACACCGAAGCATTCTGTTTCGCTTCGCACCATGGGTTTAAACAGTTTGGCGAGGCTGTGAATATGCGTGTTGATCTGAACGGTATGGATTGGGATACCCGCCGCGAGGAGGATGCTCTGAAGGAAAAAGGAGTAGAAGTACGCCGTGCCACCCTGGCCGACATTCCTGCCATCCGCGATCTGCTCAGCAACGAATGGCAACTGTGGAACAATGAGGTAGATATGGCCATGCAGGATGACCCGCCATCGGTACACATCGCATTTATCAATGGAAAGCTAAGGGCCTTTTCGGTACACAACGGAAACAACAAAGGAACGGGTTGGTTTGGCCCCATGGGCACCCATCCCGATATGCGCGGCCTGGGCATGGGAAGCATACTGCTGAAAAGGTGCCTGGAAGATATGCGCCGGCAGGGACATAAGACTGCCATCATTCCGTGGGTGGCTCCCATTGCCTTTTATTCTCACTACACCAAAGCCCGCATTGAACGGGTTTTTTGGAGAATGGAGAAGGTTACAGAAGAACCCGGACGCTGACCGGGAAAGTATCATCAAACGAAATCAGCAGGGTAATCAGAGTTTTACTATTTTTACCGGTCTGAAATCAATAGCATTGCAAAGGCCGGCAAACCGAAAAATACTATATTATGCAGGCAATTATACAGGTAGGAATTATGTTTGCACCACAGGTTAAATTCAAACTGTGGGGTGAATACAGAAATACTGAAAATGGAGAAATCATCACAGGAGAAGGGGTAGCAGAGCTTTTTTCAGAAAGCGAAATAACCCTTTCCCTGAATGGTAAAAAACATAATGTGGCATTGCCTTTCTTCCTTGAACCTTTAAAAAAGGAAGACTGCTTCTTTGAGCTGAAAGACGTTACCATTGGCATCAATTTTCATTGGGAAAGAAAAGAGGACCAGCGGTTCACCGGTGGACTAAAGATCATAAGAGAGAAGAATCATCTTACGGCCATCAATGTGCTGCCGCTGGAAGATTATCTGCGAAGTGTAATAAGCTCGGAGATGAGTGCCACATCGTCGGAAGAGTTGCTTAAGGCTCATGCCGTGATATCGCGCAGCTGGCTGCTGGCACAGATTGAGAAAGAAGAGAAACTCCGCCAAACGGGTCCGCAAAAGTCAGGCTATTTTTCCGAAACAGAACACATCCGTTGGTACGATCGCGAAGATCATGTAAACTTCCACGTTTGTGCCGACGATCATTGCCAACGTTACCAGGGCATAACCAGGGCAAGCACAGCAGCCGTTGATAAAGCCATAGAAGAGACCTTCGGCCAGGTGCTTTCATACAATGGGGAGATATGTGATGCACGCTATTCCAAATGTTGCGGCGGAGTTACAGAAACATTCGAAAATGTATGGGAACCTGTTGACCATCCTTACCTGGTCAGATTAACAGACCTTGACCATGAACCCGGTGGCTATGACACTCAACTGGACACAGAAGAAAAGGCCGAAAAATGGATCAGGGGCAACCCCGAGGCTTTTTGCAATACTACCGACAAGCAAATCCTGTCGCAGGTACTCAACGATTACGACCAGGAGACCTTCGATTTCTTTCGCTGGAAAAAGGAGTATTCACAGGCAGAGATCCGTCGCCTGCTCAGGGATCGTATCGGAATAGAGGTGGGTGATATTCTGGCTCTGGAGCCGGTGGAAAGAGGAGTTTCATCAAGATTGATAAAGCTCAGGATAAAAGGTACAGCAGGAACCATAATCATTGGCAAGGAGCTTGAAATACGAAAAGCATTTTCCGATTCACATCTTTATAGCTCAGCTTTTGTGGTTGATGCACTGGATGTACAAAATGGCATTCCCCAAAAATTTGTCCTTACCGGTGCCGGTTGGGGCCACGGTGTTGGTTTGTGCCAGATTGGTGCAGCGGTAATGGGTGCCAAAGGATATTCCTACCAGGATATTCTTTCCCATTATTTCAGAGGAGCAGTGCTGGAGAAGAAATATTGATCAATTCTTTGTTTTAAATATCAATAGGTTAGGCTAACCTGTAAAGGCCGGCCAATAAAAAGAATTACTGGATATGGAAAAAACGAAAAGCAAATCTCCCTGGAGTTGGGTACCTACCCTCTACTATGCACAAGGAATCCCTTATGTGGTGGTGATGACCGTATCGGTGATCATGTACAAAAGGCTTGGAGTATCCAATACCGATATTACCCTTTATACCAGCTGGCTATACCTTCCCTGGGTTATCAAACCCTTTTGGAGCCCATTGGTAGATCTGTTCAAAACCAAGCGATGGTGGATCGTAACCATGCAGTTGCTGGTTGGAGCAGGGCTGGCCGGAGTGGCCTTTACCCTGCCTCTGCCATCATTTTTTCAGTATTCACTGGCCTTTTTATGGCTGTTGGCTTTCAGCTCGGCAACACACGATATTGCCGCTGATGGCTTTTACATGCTGGGACTTAAAGAGGGGCAGCAATCCTATTTTATAGGGATCAGGAGTACCTTTTACCGCTTTGCCATGATCACCGGGCAGGGCCTGCTGATCATCCTGGCTGGTTTTTTTGAAGTTTATACCGGGCAGGAGCCGCTCCGTTTTGCAATCACTGCCGATCCGCAAACAGAACAGACACAGTCCGTTTTCAATGTTTCCGATGTTTCAAATACAGGTGAATTGACTTTTGTTCTTTCGGCGGAAGAATTTAGCCTTTCTACCCGGCAGGTGAGCAAGGAGGTAGCCGACAGCCTGAAAACCCTGGCCCGGGAGCATAATATTGCCCACGGGTTTGCCATCAAAGAGCAGGAGAAAGAGAAAAAGGAAGGCTGGTGGGCTCGTTCAGTAGCACAGCCTTTTGCCGACTGGTTGCGTTTGAGGCTGGGGCGGCAGGAGGTGGCTGATGCCACGCTTGACGCCAGCCAGGGCAATGTAGGCCTGGTGGGTGTGAAGCTTGCCGGAAACATGGAAGAGGGAGAGGAAGTAGTGCTGAACACTTCTTTCCGGAGAGGGGATGGCAGCATCCGCCTGGTAGGAGGGGAACGGCTGGTTTTTACCCCGGAGAATCAGAATGAAACCGCCTGGATTGCCATACAGCTCGATCCAAAACTCGACACCCGGGCAACAGCCCGCTTCGAAGGGCGATCAGGCAACATCCCCCTGGCCTGGACCCTGACCTTTGTGATCCTGGCAGCACTCTTCCTGGGGTTCTTTGTATACCACAAAATTGCATTACCCCGACCTTCGAACGATGTGGCAACCATTCAGCAAGAGGGTAATGGAGTGTTTTACGAATTCTTCCAAACCTTTGGTTCGTTCTTCCGCAAGGAGAACCTCGGCCCCGCATTGGCCTTCCTGCTGCTCTTCAGGCTGGGAGAAGCACAGATTGTAAAGATGGCTTCGCCCTTCCTGCTTGATCCACGCCCACTGGGAGGCCTTGGCCTCACCACCGGGCAGGTGGGTATCGTGTATGGTACCATAGGCATAGTGGCGCTTACCCTTGGCGGTATTCTCGGTGGATTGATGGCATCGCGCAAAGGATTAAAATACTGGATCTTTCCCATGGCCCTGGCCATGAATGTACCCAACCTGGTTTTCGTTTACCTTTCCTATGCCCAACCAGTGAGCTTCTGGATCATTTCCGGCTCAGTAGCACTGGAACAATTTGGCTATGGATTCGGATTTACTGCCTACATGCTTTATATGATCTACTTCTCAGAGGGAAGACACAAAACGGCTCATTTCGCCATATGTACAGGTTTGATGGCCCTGGGCATGATGCTTCCCGGCATGATCTCGGGCTGGATACAGGAGATTATCGGATACCAGAATTTCTTTATCTGGGTTGTGTTGTGTACCATACCTGGGTTCATCGTCATCAGGTTTCTCAAGATCGACAAAACATTCGGCATCAAGGATAAGAAGGAATAGATTTCTTGCCAGAAAAGATTATGGCATTTAACAGCAGCGTGAGGGTATGACTCCAAAGTCATGCCCTCATTGATTTAGAAGGATGAAGGGGAATTGCCTTTCCGCTTGCGTATTTTTGCTTGTATAGGACATCTCACAACTTCTTTACCACAAATTTTGCTTCATTTTCAAGCGGTGTCCGCATCTGCCAATCGGTTTCTTTGAGGGCTTTTTTTGTGGCCTGGTAGCCCAGCTCGAAAGTCTCCCTGGCAGAACCCAGGTCGAGAAGGCTGTAGCGGTCGAGACCTTCCGGTTCAATGAACAGATTACATTTGTACTTTCTCTCTATCGTATGACTGCGAATGTTGAGCTGGAAAGTGCGTTCGGCGAGCTTTCTGAGACTACCGATCTTTTCTTTTTTTACCAGGGGGTTTACGTTTACGCCAATAACGCGCTCGCAACGGTTTTCCAGGGATTCGACGGGGAAATTGTTGAACAGCCCTCCATCGCAGTGAAACTGCTTTTCGATTTCAACAGGGGGGAAAAGAATAGGGATGGAAGACGATGCTTTAATGATCTGGATCAGCGGCCCTTCTTCGAAGCATACATACTCTGCAGAATTGATATTTACGGTAAATACCAGTAAACGGGTTTTCAGGTCTTCTATTCTTTTTGCTTTTAATAGTTTGTTGAGAAATCTTTCAAACCCGGTCATTTTAACAAATCCAGTTCGGGGAATGGTGAAGTCAATGAATTTGAGGATTTTTTGAGAAGCCAATGCTTCAAGTATCTCTTCTGGAGCCATGCCATCGGCATACAATGCTCCCACAACAGATCCGGCACTTACCCCGCTGATGATCTCCGGTTTTATATTTTCTTCCTCCAGTGCTTTGAGCACCCCCAGGTGTGCCAGTCCGCGTGTGCCGCCCCCGCTCAGAACAAGACCATATTTAAATTCCTTCTCTTTCTTTTTCTTTGGTTTGGCAAAATTCATCATAATCTTTCTTTTAAAAAACGGTCTTTATGGGTTGGGAAACGTATTATTATTGCAGTACAATTCTGCTTAGTTCTTTGGCCAGAATCGTTTTCAGTGCTTCAAGGTTTCTTACCATCTCCATCTTTTCCATGATCTCTGCGGGGCTGCTTGTTTTGAGCAATTCCTTGTTTTCAAAGATGATCTTTTCCAGCTTTTTCAGCTTAAAGGCATACAGAATCTCCATAATATTTTTGCTGATGTCGTCGTCCTCTTTTTTTACATAAATACGATGTTTTTCCTCCCACTGATCGCTGAGTACATAGGGAGAGGTGAGCATGTCGATGGTGGTCTTGCTTACGTCGGGGTTGTGATGATGGTAAAAATGCTGTTCATCCACCATTTGTCCCTGTTGCAGTCTTTTCTGTATTTCGCTGAAGATGTTTTGAAAGACGGGATGCTCAAATTCCAGGTCGTCAGATACGATCTCATTAACCAGGTACTGGCCTGCGGGTAACTCGAAATCCTGGATTTCTCCTTCTTCGTTTTCTCCTTTAATAACAATGTTGTTGTTTCCATATAAAAGCAAGGCCCTGATCACCTCGTATTCCTGGTGGAAAAGGGAAACTCCGGTTTTGGGTTGTTGTTCTGCAGAGAGTGGCGGTGTATTAACCCAGCTTTCCTCTTCCTGTGGGCCTGGCTGCGGCATGTTTTCACGGGCTTTGGCCTTTCGCTGTTTGTTCACCTCTGCCATCAGCAGGTTTTCGCTGATATCCAAAGAATCGCTGCTTTTCTGAATAAACAGGGTGCGGGCTATGGGCTCAGGGATCCTGGAAATACTTATGGCTATTTCTTTGATAAGGGCAGCCTTTTTTACGGGGTCGTTTTGAGTTTCTTCCAGCAGCAGGCTGGTTTTGAAGGCGATGAAATCTTTTGCCTGCGTTTCGATAAATTCTCGCACTTCTGCCGGACGATACTTACTGGCATAGGAATCGGGATCTTCTCCTTCAGGGAAAAGTACAATTCTCACATTCATGCCCTCTTCCAGGATCATGTCAATGCCCCTGAAAGCTGCTTTTATGCCCGCCGCATCACCATCGAACAACAGGGTGATATTGGTAGTATAGCGCCTTATGAGTTTTATCTGGTCGGTGGTGAGGGATGTGCCGGAGGAAGCGATCACGTTTTCAATACCTGCCTGGTGCATGGATATAACGTCGGTATACCCTTCGGTGAGGTAGCAGTTATCGAGTTTAACGATGGCGCTTTTGGCAAAATACAAACCATAGAGTACCTTGCTTTTGTGGTAGATCTCTGATTCGGCAGTATTGATGTATTTGGGTTTTTTCTTGTCCTGGGTGAGGATGCGGGCCCCAAAACCCAGCACCCTGCCCGAAAGGTTATGAATGGGAAAGGTTACCCTGCCGCGGAAGGCATCGTACATCTGTTGGTCTTTTATCCTCACCAGGCTGCTTTTTTCCAGCAGATCTTTTTTGTAGCCCTGCTTCAGGGCCTTCTGGCAAAATTCGTCCCATGTGTTGAGATTGTAGCCCAGCCCGAATTTTTTGATGGTATCAGTTGTAAACCCCCGTTCTTTAAAATAAGTAAGACCGATGGCCTTACCTTCCTCTGTATTATGGAGGGTATCTTCAAAGTGCTTCTGGGCAAATGCTGTTAGGTTGAAGAGGCTTTCCTTCTCGTCGATAGCCTGCTGCTGTTCTTCTGTAGGGGTTTCTTCCTCAATTTCTATGTTGTATTTTTCTGCAAGGTAACGAAGTGCTTCGGGGTAGCTGAAGTGTTCGTGCTCCATAATAAAATTTACCGAATTACCTCCCTTTCCACAACCGAAACATTTGTAGATACCTTTGGCTGGCGAGACTGTAAATGAAGGTGTTTTTTCATTGTGAAAAGGACACAGTCCCAGCATGTTAACCCCTCTTTTTTTAAGCGTAACAAAATCACCTACCACCTCTTCTATACGTGCAGTGTCAAATATCTTGTCTATTGTATCGGGCTTGATCATCAGGGGAAATTTTGAAGCTAAATTACGAAAAATGCCTCTGCCATGAACGGCAAAATTTCAAAAGGGCTTTTTTACATATAATGAATCATAAAAATCTTTGTATGTGGAAATGTGCTGTTTGCCTGCAGAATGACAATCTATGTCTCCATTTTAGTTGAAAGTTTAATTTTTTTAACTCTTTGGGTTGAACATTGTATAAGTCACTTAAAATCAATACGGAAATAGTTTTTTATAGGTGATGTGTGAAACTGTTCCTGGGTTGTATATAAGGGTAATGAGCGATAAGCATATACGTAAATAGCCCAGTAGAAATTATTCTGTATATACTTTACATTGGTGGTTTGTAATAAAAAAAAGGAAAATAAGAGAAATAAAGAAAAGTTAAGTCGAAATATAAAGCATGTTTATAGTTTAATGCCTGTGGTCGATTTAAGTAGTTTGATCAAAATTTTTAATGGAAACCTTCCATTTTACATGAAAATAATAACTAAAGCCGACACTTATGAAAGCAAAAAATTTACTTTACACTATTAAAGGTATCTATAGCTTCATGCTATGTATCCTTTTGCTGCCTGGCACAGCTGTGCAGGCACAAGAACCCGAACTTCCCGCCACGGCTGGTGCCAACATGGTACTTCGGCTTGATGCTACAACTCTCCTTCTGAATGAGGGTGATGCTGTAACCCAGTGGAACGATGAATCGGGAAAAGGCCATGATGCAGCCATTGGGCTGAGCAATGCCCCTACTTACAAAGCCACGACGTTTTTGGGTAAACCATCGGTGAACTTTAATGGTAGTGGGCAATACCTTGAAATACCGCATTCTACAGATCTAGATCTTACCCAATTGACCATGTTTGTTGTGTTTCAGGGTAGTTCAACGCTGACAGATGAATACGGTGTTATCACCTCAAAACAAGCCGGAAGCTCTCCATGGCAAAACCGGAACTGGTGGTTTACCATTCAGCGGCAAAAAGGTGAGCTGTGGTTCAGGACTTCTTCCAATGGGCAGCAACCCCGTAACGATCTGCGCCATACAACATACAATTACAAGGATGATCAGCCTCATCTGGTCAGTGTCACAGTGCCAGGGAATAATGGAAATAGTACAATGGTGGTTGATGGCTTGCAGAAAGCCTCTGTATTATCATCTACTCCCGATGTTCAGGTTGCACCTGTGCGCATAGGTGCAGGTGGAGCAAATAACGTAAACCGTTTTTTCCACGGAGATATTGCCGAGATCATCATTTATAACAGGGAACTAACTTCCGAAGAAAGGCAGGCAGTAGAGATCTACCTGGGTAAGAAATGGATTGGCCTGTATGCCGACGAATATTTTGTGATCAGTGCCTTTGCAAGTGTTGGCGGAATCATTGTTCCTGAGGGCGACATTGAACTGCCCGCCGGTGGAGGAACAACATTCAATATTACTGCCGATGAACCATTTTATGAAATTGCTGACGTAAAAGTAGATGGTGTATCTGTGGGTGCAGTATCTTCCTATACTTTTACCGATGTTCAGAAGAATTATACCATTGACGCCTACTTTGACCCGGTTGATCCTGATATTGAAATTACGGCCTCAGCCGGGTCTAATGGAAGCATTGAACCTTCCGGAACAATATTAAAATACCCTGGCCAATACCAGACCTTCACCTTCACTCCCGAGGGCAATTACGGTGTTTCTGATGTAATCATCAATGGCGTATCCCAGGGTCCTATGTCAAGTTATACCTTTTCCAATCTTTTGGAGAACCAAACCATCCATGTGGAATTTGACCTTACCGGGCCTATGGTTCACCTGGATGCAGATGCCATCAACGGTCTGGAAAATGGGCAGGCTATTACAACCTGGGAAGATGTTTCGGGATATGGCAATAATGCTTCCCAGGGCAATAACAATAACAAACCGGTTCTGATCACCGACGGAGGTATTAATGGACGGCAGGTAGTACGCTTTGATGGAAACAATGACTTTTTTACTGTACCCAATGACTTTTCCCTGGACATGGATCAGGTCACATTGTTTGCCGTTTATCGCAGCACCTACCAGGAAAGTTATCCAGATGACGCTATCGGAGTTCTCACTGCCAAATCCCGCGGACATACCAACAGGAGCTGGTGGTTGGTGCTGAACAATAATTTTGAGGGTAGTGGCAACGAAGCAGGAATTGATCCTGGAGCATTATGGTTTCGGTCTTCCAGTGGGGGTGATGTAGCTAACAATCTTTATCATAATGGCTCATACAACAACGGAGATGCCTACATGGTGTCTGTAGTTGTACCTCCTGATGGCAATAATGAAAACTCTAAGCTCTATATCGATGGCGAACAAAAAGACGAAACCAGCTCATCAACCATTGATCATGCAGAAAACCAGGTGATGAGAGTGGGTGCCGGAACCAGTTCCGGAGGGGGAGTAGAGCGCTACTTTAGTGGAGATATTGCCGAATTGATCATTTACAACCGGGCCCTTACTGATGAAGAGCGCCAGGATGTGGAGCTGGCCCTCCAGGCTAAATGGTTTGGACCACAACTCCCCGAAATCTCACTGTGGCCTACTGCTTCTGATATTGTATACGGCCAAACTGTTGGTACCTCCATGCTTTCCGGAGGAACCGCTTCTGTTCCCGGAACATTTTCTTTCGCAAATCCTGACGAAATCCTGGATGCCGGCACCTATACCGTACCAGTAATATTTACTCCTGATGATAATGTACAATGGCAGACAGTAGAAGGAACAGTAGATCTCATGGTAAATCCATTAACCATAGTTGTTTCAGCCGACGACAAAAGCAAGGTTTATGGAGAAAATGATCCTGCTTTAACCTATACTTTTGACCCTGCCCTTATTGGCAGCGATGCATTCACCGGAGCACTCTCAAGGGAAGTGGAAGAAAATGCGGGCACCTATGTAATCGGACAAGGCGATCTGGCACTCAGCGCAAATTACATTCTTTATTTCACATCCGGCCAGTTTCTAATTAATAAGCG
>CAYVQC010000047.1:0-34388 GCA_964453995.1 uncultured Bacteroidales bacterium
ACCTAGGACCCTCTGATTAACAGTCAGATGCTCTAACCAACTGAGCTAAGGAGGATTGTTTTATTCTTTTTCCTTGGCCCTCTGATTAATCCCGCAAGTGCGGGACTCTAACCAACTGAGCTAAGGAGGATTGTTTTTCGAAGAACGTTGTGTTCGTTTTTTGTGGATGCAAAATTAGTAAAAATTTCTTTCCTCAAAAATATTTTTTCTTTTTTTTCGTCTGAAGGGTAAAATTGTTTCATCTCATTGCTTTTCCCGGTATTTTCAACCGTTAAAGATTTGATAAAACAAGCAATTGTTCAGGGAGTTAAAGAAAGGAATCATTAATTTTGCACCTTCATTAGAAATTATGCATGCATAACACCACACCACAAAAATATCATTCACTTGCCTTGACATTGCTTTTGAGGCGTATTCTTACTACGGCCACGGGCCGTATTATAATACTATCACTGGTTTTTTTCTTCTGGGGTGTTCCTGCCAGCGAACCCGACCGGCGATTGCAAAATCCCTTTCAGGGGCAATCACTTCAGGCGGCTTTGCACTATGCATTTCTCTATTCAGAAGAAGAACTGGAATATATCGATTACAAAATCACAGAGTTGCTGATTGATAGCGGCTTTAACGGTAACGTTCTGATTTCGCGCTACGGTCAGGTAATCTACGAACGATCCTTTGGTTTCAGGTCCTTTTCACGATCAGAACCAATGAATATTGAAACAACCTTTCAGCTGGCCAGCATATCAAAGACTTTTACTGCTGCAGCTGTATTGATGCTGCACCAGCAAGGGCTTATCCATATTGATAAAACGGTAAAGGAGTATATTACTGAATTTCCCTATCCTGATATTACAATACGACAATTGTTGAGCCATACCTCGGGTTTACAGAACTACATGTGGATGGTAGAACGGTACTGGAAAAAAAAGCAATTACCCACCAATGAGGATATTCTGCAACTGTTTCTGCGATATCCCAGGCCATTGAATTTTTCTCCCGGTACCCGGTTTGATTATTCCAATACCGGATTTGTTTTTTTAGGATTGCTTATTGAAAAGGTTTCCGGGCAAAGCTACTCAGATTTTATTCACAAGAATATTTTTGAACCCCTGGAAATGAATCGTTCGTATGTTTATGATCTTCATCAACCGGTAGAGATTTCCAACAGGGCTTATGGTTACCGCATATGGCGTGGCAGGCATGTTATTATACCTGATGATCATCTCGATGGTCCCCTGGGCGATAAAGGAATATTCTCAACAGTATATGACCTTTATAAATGGGACCAGGCTTTGCACCGCAGTGAGCTGCTTCCGGTCGAACTCTGGCAGGAAGCTTTTCAGAATGCCCGTCTGGAAAACGATTCAGTGATTGATTATGGGTTGGGTTGGAGGTTGCAGACTTACATAGATAAGACCATTGTACATCATCCGGGAAGATGGCACGGATTCAGAACAAGCTTCAAACGATTCATTGATGATCATTCGGTGATAATTGTTCTTAGCAACAACAACCGTGGTATTCTCCCTATCATAGAAGGAATTCAGGATATCTTGTATTATGATGAGAAGGAAATATGGATGGCTACCCATAACCCTGAACCCCAGCCAGAGCAAGTTGAAGAAGAACCTTTTGAGCATGAGGAGGAAGAGTGAATGCTGCACCGGAAGCCTGGATCAGTTTGCCCGGATACCCGGCAAATGCGACTATGATCCTGGGGTGACCATCCATTGTACCCCGAAGGGGATGATCACCATGGGGTGGTATTTTTTGATTACTTTTGACCGATTTTCCAACCAAAACAAAATATCTTTCTGAAGAATATGGATGTAAAGATTGTAAACAAATCTACCAACCCCATGCCTGGATATGAAACAGACCTTTCAGCAGGCATGGATCTGAGGGCTTTTTGTGAAAACCCCATTACGTTAAAACCCCTGCAGCGAGCCCTGGTGCCTACCGGGCTGTTCATAGAACTTCCGGCAGGCTACGAAGCGCAGGTAAGGCCAAGAAGCGGACTCGCCGTAAAAAAAGGAATTACTGTGCTCAATTCGCCCGGCACCATTGATGCCGATTATCGCGGTGAGATCAAGGTAATTCTGGTAAACCTGTCCGACCAGGCATTTGAGATTCAAACCGGCGACCGTATTGCGCAAATGGTGATTTCACGCCATGAACGCATTCGGCCTGTAAGAGCAGATGTTCTTAATGAAACTGCACGGGGTGCTGGTGGATTTGGACATACCGGGGTAAAATAAATTCCTCTTAGGTATACCGTTCTTCATGTTGTAAAGAAAATGAAATGCTGAAAAAAATTTCCAAAACTATAAAACTGAGTTCATGAAACTAATCATTCCCATGGCAGGTATGGGCACGCGCATGAGGCCCCATACACTTACTATCCCCAAACCCCTTTTGTCTGTAGCAGGCAAACCTATCGTTCAGCGATTGTGCGAAGATATTGTATCGGTATGTCATGAGAAACCGGAAGAAATTGCGTTTATTATTGGTGATTTTGGCAAAGCCGTGGAAGATCAATTGCTTTCCATTGCTGAAAAAGCCGGTGCAAAAGGAACGATCTACTACCAGAAGGAAGCCCTTGGAACAGGTCATGCCGTGCTGTGTGCTGCAGATTCGTTGAAAGGAAAAACTATTGTTGCCTTTGCCGATACCCTCTTCAGGGCCGATTTTTCATTGGACGAATCGCAGGATGGCATCATCTGGACCCATAGGGTTGATGATCCCAGTGCCTTTGGCGTGGTTACTACCAATGACGATGGTGTCATTTCCGGGTTTGTGGAAAAGCCCCAGGCTTTCGTGTCAGACCAGGCCATTATAGGGATCTATTATTTCAGAGAAGGAGAGATGCTGCACCAGGAACTGCAATTCCTTATGGACAATAATATTTCAAGGAAGGGAGAGTACCAGCTCACCGACGCATTGGAAAATATGCGCCTAAAGGGAGTCCGTTTTGTAACAGGTGATGTTGTGGAGTGGTTGGATTGCGGAAATAAAAATGCAACAGTATTTACCAACCAGCGGGTATTGGCAGGTGAAACTGATCTTGAAATTCCCGCTTCGGTTTCCCGGGAAAATGCCGTTGTAATCCCTCCCTGCTACATTGGGGAGAATGTTATACTGAAAAATGCCGTGGTAGGTCCTTATGTTTCCCTGGGAAAAAACAGTCGCATTGAGAATTCGGTGCTGGAAAACAGTATAATAGGCGAAAATGCAACCATCCGTTCTGCGGTGCTTACCAACACAATGGTAGGTAACCATGCAACATGGATAAAACAGCCATCAGAACTGAGTCTTGGAGATTATTCACAAATCATGAGTTGAAGAATTTGTAACTTTAACAATTTGTTTCCAGGAATATACTACCCTTCATCACCACACGTTTGTATAGTTTCGCTACAGTGAATCAATGAAGATTAATCCGGAAACAGAAAAGATGCCAGAAGAAAGTTGGCAGGCATTGCCCGGTAGATGATCTGGAGCACTCCACAAGACAAAAAGCGTATACATATCAATGGTCTTAATCTGAATTGTAATGAAAGTATCTCTCAATATTCTCTGGTTTGTCCTGCTGCTCGGTGTTGTTTCCTGCCGGGGCACAAAAGAAAGTGTATCAACCCCTGCATTTGATCCGGAAAATTTACCCGAAGTAAGTAAAATGGAGCAACTGGAAAGTACTGCACAGCTTATTGAGGGTGGCAAGCAAAGAATGCTGGGCAACCAGGCTGCTGCCATTCTGTCGTATGCCGAAGCAGTAAAAGCTGATCCGCGCAATTCTGCTGCCTACTACGAATTGGCAAAACTGCATGCCCAGCAGGACTACCTTGAAGATGCTGAAGACTATGCCCTCAAGGCAATAGCCCTGGATCCTGAAAACAAGTTTTTCAGTATGCTCCTGGCTGATATCTATTTTGCCCGTGAGAAAAACGATAAAGGGCTTGAAGTTCAACAGTTACTTGCCGAACAATTCCCCACCGATCTAAATATTCAAATCAGCTTGCTTAGTACTCTTCTTCATTTGGAAAGATACAAAGAGTCACTTTTAATCTTTGATCACCTGGAAGAAATAAGTGGCTTCAATAATGAACTCTCTCTGCAGAAGCAAAGAGTATACATGGAAATGGAAAATCCTGAAAAGGCATTGGAAGAAGCAGAAAGGCTTGTATCATATTATCCTTCTGAACCGCTGTACCTGGAATTGCTTGCCGAACTTTACCGCGAAAACGATCAACCTGAAAAGGCAGTAACGGTTTACAGGAAAATGCTGGAAGAAGATCCTGAAAATGCCATGGCACGACTGCTGCTTGCAGATTTTTACCGCAACCTGGGAGATACCGAAAAGTCTTTTGTTGAGTTGGTTAAAGCCTTCGAAAGCCCCCAGCTTGGTATTGATGGTAAAGTGAGAATTCTGGTGTCTTACTATTTTCTCAGCGAGGAAGACACTACCTATCTTGACCAGGCATGGCAACTTTGCAAGATCCTGGTGGAAACACATCCGGAAGAAGCACAGGCCCACGCTTTGTATGGCGATTTTCTGATGCGGGAGCAGAAAAATGAACAGGCACGGCAAAGGTATGAAACTGCCATAAAACTGGATCCTGCAGAACTTAGCTATTGGGAACAGCTTCTTTCATTGCAGATCAGACTCAGCGATCATGAAGCCCTGCTGGAATCATCGGCAGAAGCATTGGAATATTTCTTCGAACAACCGCTGCTCTACTTTTTTCATGGATTGGCCAATTATTACCTGGATCAGTATGAGCCAGCCATTGCAGCGTTTAATACAGGCCTCGGGCTGGCGATTGATAATGCCGAATTGAGAAGCCAGTTTTATACGCTGCTGGGCGATACCTATTATAAGTCAGGGGAATATAACAAGGCATATGAAAATTACGAGCAGGCCCTTGAGATCAACCCCGATGATGCTTATGCATTAAACAATTACAGCTATTATCTTTCCATGCGCAATGAAAATCTTGAAAAGGCCCTTACCATGTCGGCCCGCTCACTGGAGATTGAGCCCGACAATGCATCGTTCCAGGATACCTATGGCTGGATAAAATACAAACTGGGAGATTATAAGCAGGCCGAGGTTTGGATCAAAAAATCTCTCGATAACAGTGAAGAACCCAATGCTGTTGTTCTTGAGCATTATGGCGATGTCTTGTACAAGCTGGGAGAAAAGCAACAGGCCCTATTGTACTGGGAAAAAGCCCTCGAAGCTGATCGCAAACAGGAGAGTGTTGATGGCGTATCTGAATTCCTTGAGAAAAAAGTAAAGGAGGGAACACTTTTTGAATAGTTGCCATTGCCTTTATACTTAATAGAATAGTTTCTCCCACCAGAAATGATGAAAAATATTATGACATATCGTAGTTCCGGAAGACCCCTCTCAGTTATAGCCCTTGTTTTAATTGTTTTTGCCTTTGGATGCCGTGGCCCCAGGGAAATGACCCCGGCTATAAGACCATTGAGCACAGCCCATTCGGCAATGATTGAGTTGCACAGCAACCAGGCTGAGTTTGACTGGTTCAGTTCAAGATTTACCGGTAGTGTTGAATACAACGACAAGATGCACACCATTGCCGGTACTATGCGTATCCGAAAGGATTCTGCAATTTTTATTTCCATAGCTCCTGTCCTTGGTATAGAAGTGGCAAGAGCCCTGATTACTCCCGACAGCGTAAAACTCCTCAACCGCATCGAGTCTACCTATTACCTGGGAGATATTGGAATCCTAAACAACATGTTCAACACCGATATTGATTTTTTTATGCTTCAATCTCTTCTCACAGGTAATGACTTTCCTCATTTCCGGATGGATCAGTTCGACCTTACCCAG
Organism: uncultured Bacteroidales bacterium; assembly: GCA_964453995.1. GTDB lineage: Bacteria > Bacteroidota > Bacteroidia > Bacteroidales > UBA7960 > SKVR01. The sequence continues at coordinate 5,861 of CAYVQC010000047.1, forward strand.
GAGACTCCCCTTTTACGACTCGTTGCCCGGGAGAGACTAAGGGATTCTGGCAGTGGCCAGGCAATACAGCAGGCAATCACCGTTGATCCTGAAACCATGCGAATACGTACCAATATTCTTGAGGAAAACCAGTCGGGAAGGGCATTGAGGGCTGATTATGAACGATATGAAAGTGTCGGGGGGACATTGCTTCCTGCCGGGCTGAAGATCATGTTTGCTGACCCATCCGGAACTTCCAACCTGGAAATGAATTATACCCGCATGGCATTGAATATTCCTCAGAAAATGCAATTCAAAATTCCCTCAAAGTATACCCGCATAAAGCTGGCCGATTAACTTCCGGAATATGAAAAGAAACCTGCAACATATGCTTAAACTACCCGTAAGTCTGCCTGGGGTTTTTTTCCTTATCCTGTTTCTGCTCACCACCACCATGGGCTCATTGGTTGCACAAGACCGTGAAGAGCTGGAACGCAATAAACGCCGCATTGAGCAACAAATTGCCCTGATCAACCAGATGCTTCGAGAAACCCGGTCTTCAGCAGAACTAAATGTAAACCAGCTCATGATCCTAAACAACCGGATCAGTTCCCGGCAAAACCTCATCAGTAATTTAAATGCCGAACTCAACCTGCTAAATCGCAAAATCAACACCATGACCCGCGAACAGGAGCAATTGGAACAAGAACTGGAAGAATTGAAGGAATCGTATGCACGGATGATTTATTACGCCCACCGAAACCGGAGTTCCTACCAGCGGATGATGTTTCTCTTTTCCAGCAAAGACTTTAACCAGGCTTACCTCAGGTTGAGGTATTTGCAACAGATTGCCAGGCACCGACAGGTACAGGCCGAAAAAATTGTGGAAACCACCAATCGGTTGCGCGAAAGCATTGAAGAGCTTGAGGCACAAAAAGAGGAACAGCAACAGGTTCTCGCCCGCCAACGCGAGGAAGTTGCCGAGTTGACCAGCGAGCGTGAGGAGCAAGCCCGTAGTGTTGATCAACTTAAAAGAAAAGAAAAAGATTTGCGTGAACAGCTGCGCGAACAGGAAAAAGCTGCCCGCGACTTACAACAGGCCATTGAAAGAGCCCTGGCGGAAGAGCGAAGGAAGGCTGAGGAAGCGGCAAGAGCTGCAGGAAGACCTACAGCAGAAGCTTTCAGGCTTACTCCGGAAGACCGGATCATTTCTACCAATTTTGCCGAAAATAAAGGGAGCTTGCCCTGGCCTCTGGAAAGGGGTATCATTACCGGGTACTTTGGTGAACAACCACACCCTGTATTGCCCGGTATCAAAATTGTGAACAACGGTATTGACATCTCCACTACCAAAGGAAGCCGCGCCAGGGCAATTTTTGAAGGAACCGTTTCCCGCGTTATTTCCATCCAGGGCGGATATGCTGTGATTATCAGGCATGGTGAGTACCTTAGTGTGTATGCCAATCTCGCCGAAGTATTGGTAGCGCAGGGCCAAAAGGTGCAGGTAAGGCAGGAAATCGGAGTTGTTGCCACCGATCCACAGGAAGCCAAAACCTATGTCAATCTGCAGGTATGGCACGGAAACGATAAGTTAAATCCCTCCGAGTGGATTTCAAGACACAGATAAAAAAAAGGCACCGGCATTAATTCTGATAATTATTTCATAATTTTGCCAATCACATTCTAAAAAAGAAATCATGAGCACCGCATTTACCACACTGGCTATGATCGGACCCACCGAGATCATCATTATTGCTATAATTATTTTACTTCTTTTTGGCGGTAGGAAAATTCCCGAACTGATGAAAGGGCTGGGAAAAGGGATGAAAGAATTTAAAGACGCCCAGAAAGATAATGAAAATGGCACTTCGGAAACCAAAAAAGAGAACTAGGCTTTTTGTTTCCTTGTTTTTCGGTGTAATACTACTGATCACTCACCCGGGTTTTTCTTCACAAAAATCAGCGTAATACCTATTGTATCCGCCTTCAGATTTTTGTTTTTTTGTACAACTGCAAAAGCGGCTTTTAAACCAATGTTGCCTTGCAGTTTCTTTTTTTTTGCAGCAATTTCCAGTTACTATCTTCTGCAATCAAAAGAAGAAATTGATTTTTTTTGCAAAACCTCGTATAGGTTTTTCCGTACAATAAAACATCAGGAAGGAACGTATTCTATTCATTAGTCAATCATCTGCATATGTGTAAAAGAGTTTTCATTATCCAGCTTCTAATTATTGCTTTGGGTTTTCATAGTCTCAAGGCGAATTCTGTATTGCCGGCCGATTCCATTGATCTGGAAACCACAAAAAAACAACAGGTATTTCAGCTGGCAGCAGATGATCCTATTGTTGCCGCTCTCGACAGTCTTGCTTTACTCAGTGTATTTCAAAACATTGAAAAAAGAAGAGATACCACTATTGGTTTAAACAGCTTCCCTCCCGAATTTATTCCTGAATACAACGATTCAATATATGCAGCACGCATGGAAATGCTAAATGCATACTCTACCATCGAATTTGTCTACAATCCTTATGTGAAAACATACATTAACCTGTATGCCAACCGCCGGCGGGATCTCACCGAACGTATCATGGGGCTTGCACAGTTGTACTTCCCATTGTTTGAAGAGAAACTGGATCAATATAACCTTCCCCTTGAGTTGAAGTACGTGGCAGTAATTGAATCCGCCCTCCACCCTGTAGCCCGCTCGAGGGTTGGAGCCACAGGCCTGTGGCAGTTTATGTATGGTACAGGAAAGATGTATGGTTTGCAGGTGAACACCCTTGTTGACGACCGCAGTGATATTTTCAAATCTACTATTGCTGCCTGTGAGCATTTTGTGGATCTTTACAATATCTACAATGACTGGAACCTGGTGCTTTCTGCATACAATGCCGGGCCAGGCAACGTAAACCGCGCCATAAGGAGAGCAGGAGGCGTTAAGGATTTTTGGAGCATCAGACACTACCTGCCCCGCGAAACACAAAATTATGTACCGGCCTTTATGGCTGTTACTTATGTATTGGAACATGCTGCTGACCATAACCTTTATCCCAATCCCCCCATTTATTCCTACCTGGATGTTGATACCATCAGGGTACAACAGCAGATAAGCCTTCGCACCGTTAGCAAGTTCCTTGAAATACCCATGGATCATTTGCGCTTCCTCAACCCTACTTTTAAACAGGATATTATTCCCTTTAATGAGCAAAAGCCTTATTATCTTCGCCTTCCCCGTGATTATTCCGGACTTTTCCTGGCAAATGAAGATACCATATACAATTACCGTACTCCTGAGCAATTGCGCCAGGAACTACTGGCCGCACAAATGAAGGAAACAACCATCCATGTGGTAAGATCAGGCGAAGTACTGGGATCTATTGCCAGGCGATATGGTACTTCGGTACGTGAGATACAAAAACTGAACAATCTCAGGGGTACACTTATCAGATCGGGCCAGCGACTCGTTGTGCGGGCACCGGCACGACCAGCCAACCACCTTGCAGCCAATACCAATACACATGTGGTACGAAGAGGCGAAACTTTGGGAGTGATAGCATCACGATATCGCATCAGCGTTGACGAAATCCGCACCTGGAACAGTATCAGCGGATCCATCATCCACCCCGGGCAAAACCTTGTGGTTAGAAGACCTGCCAATTTACCTGAACAAACCCAGATTGCCAGCCAGCCGGAAGAAGAAAATATAACAGAAGAGGGTGGCTATATTTATTACATCGTTCAGCAGGGCGATACATTGCTGGATATCGCTGAAAAGTATGACCACATCAGCGTAGAAGATCTGAAGCAACTCAATGATCTTACCCTGGAAGAAGCATTGCAGCCAGGGCAAAAGATCAGAATTTCGCTTGCCGGTGAAAACGAATAATCACAGATAATACCAACCCTTTTCTTGCCCCTGGCTTGTAGCAGGTTGCTGCGCTAAATGACCATGCATTGCCCGTAATGATGTTTACGGGCAATGTTTTGTAAGTATAATCAATATGATTATATTCCCTCTTTACCATTTGTCGTTTGTCTGATTTCAGAGGATGGATTTACCCAATTCCATTGGCTTTTTAAATCTTAAAACAACCCAATGTTATAAGTGTTTTGGTGGGGTTGCGAAATAACATTTAAAAAGTATCACTTGCATTTCATACAGCACATACCGGAGATAACAGAATTTGTAAACCACATTGTTCAAATAAAAAAAATGTCTTACTTTTCGCAGGCAAATACAATATTATTTCTCATTTCTTTGTTTGCTTTAAAAAACATTCAAATCAAAAATTCAGTCATGAAAAAAATAGGAATTATTCTGCTCATGTTTGTGGCAGTAGCCTGTGGTACTACCGAAGAACCACAAAAACCGGCAGCCAGCGGTAAATCAGGTGAGATGCTTGTGGTAATGAACAAGGCCCGGTGGGAAGGATATGCCGGTGAAATCACCAAGGATGTGTTTATGTCCTACCTTCCCATGTTGCCCCAGGCGGAGCCCCATTTCAATCTTTTTCAAATAGAACAATCAGCCTTTGACCAGCTTTTTGAATCCCACAGAAATATCTTTATGGTAGAATTTGATGCTTCCCTGGAAAGGGGAACTATTGAAGCTCAAAGAGATGTGTGGGCCTATCCGCAAATGGTTATCAAAGTGAGGGTACCCAATGAGGAAGTGTTAAAAAGAATCCTTGACAATAATCATGAAGCATTCATTGAGCATTACCTGAAAGCCGAACGCGAAAGGTTGATCAATGCTTATGGCCGGATGATCAACCACCAGGCAAGATCAGTGGTGAGAGACAACCTGGGTCTGGATATCACTGTGCCTGAAGGATATTTTGTTGCCAAGCAGGAAGATAACTTTGTTTGGCTCAGGCAAACGGGTAGTCGTGAAGAGCTCGAATTGGGGTTGCTCATCACGGTATTGCCTTATACTCATCCCGACAAAGACTTCGATCATACGGTTATACGCGAGCGTCGCGACTCCATAACCAAAGCCCATATCCCGGGAACTTTCGAGAATACTTACATGATCACTTATCCGGAACTACCCCATGTTTACAAGGAGATCAATTTCAATGATATCTATGCTGTGGAAGCCCGCGGTTTATGGCGGGTAAAAGATGACTTTATGGGAGGTCCGTTTGTAAATATTACTTTCGTAGATGAAAAAAACAGCCGCCTGATCAATCTGGATGGATTTGTTTATGCTCCCAAATTTGACAAACGCGATTACCTGCGCCAGGTAGAAGCGCTTATGCATAGCGTGAGTGTTTATGCACCGGAAAATGAAACAAAAACAGAAAAAAAGGTAAGTTAAGTTTTCACCTGTTGAAAACTAAATCGGGGCATAGGAGCAAAGTCTGATGAGATAATACTTTCATTAGCTCTTGTTTGCATTTTGATGTTTGATGGGTTTAAATTATCAAGACTCATTATTAGCCGATCTGTGAATATAATTCAGTGATTTTCGGTATTTTTAACAACAAAAAATGGGCTATATTGCCCCTGAATTTTATTACCCACTTTTGTTGATAAGTATATGAATTTCAACGTTCGATATTCAGAATGTGAACAAGAATTAAGCATAGATCAGGTTACAACTCTTGTTAGAAAAGTTGTATCCCACTATGTTGGTAGCTCTGTAATACCCTTAAGGGAGAAAGAAGATGTAATCATGGCGGTACTTGAGAAATTTTTCAATAACCGCAAAAAAATAGACGAGGCATTCGAGGGGAAATCAAAAATTACAACTTATTATACCGCAATATTTAATCGGATGTGTTGCGAAGTAATAAGAAAAGAACAAAAATATTGGTATATCGTAAATGATTGCTGCGCTGAAAATGGAACCGTAGTGGGGCCTACCGGTGTTATTGATACAGAAAAAAATCTGGCCATAAAAGATGAACTCAAACGCCTTTCTGATGTATTGAAGAGCTTTAAGGAACAGGAAGCCAAGTTTACTCTTTTTGCCAGATATTATTTTTCACTTCCGGTTACCTCTATCGATATTAACAGATATTCTGATCAATATTCTGATGAAATAGACATCATTATCAATGGTTATCCTCCCGGGAACAAGGCTGATGTATTTAACAGGCTTGCTAAGATTGTTGCTCTGGCAGAAGGGAAAAAGGTAAAGGGTGATGCTGTAAGGATGTGGCTGAGTAAAAAACTGCAGGCAATATTATGTATGATAAACAGGAACGGTGTTTCCAACCACACGCCCGAATCTTTACAAATTCTTATGGAATTGCAGGACTCCCGATAAACCTTCTCTGCTTGATTTTTTCCTTATCTTGTTATACATTCGTTAAACCGTAACAAAATCTGTTTCGGCATAAATAAAATTCATGTAATTTTACTGAAACAGATATTTCTCTCAAAATAACATTTATTTTATGTTTTTTGCATTCAATTTCCGATACCAGTTGCAACAAATAAATAGAAAGTACACTTATAGTTTAATAGAGATACCGTTTTAACTTAGAGTGTAGACTTCTTATAACTGGGAATCATTATGCAGAATGATAATAACAATCATAATAAACATCTCACTGCTCAGGAAATAGCAATTTGTGCAGAGGCCATTTCTGAGGATCGGGTTGACAAGCTGCCTGCCCGATCAAGGAAACATCTTGACAATTGTATGCAATGTTTGCTGGAAGCACAGATTATTGCCGAAATATCAGATACCGAATTGGTTGAGCCACAGAATATACGAAGAAGGTTCGACTTTAAGCGTCGGGTTTTTCCTCTTTTGGCAGCCTCTCTCGTTCTTGGTATTGTAATAGTAACGTATACCATAAGCCAAAGGCCTGATGAAAATGCGATTAATACATTAATAGTTTTACAAGACTCTATCGCAGCAGATGATACCACCGATACCGATGCTACATTAGGTGCAGCAGAAGAAAATCCAACACTGGAGCAAGAGCATGATGAGGCTGTTGCGGTTGGTGAAGAGCAGGAAGAAAATATGCCGGAGCCTGATGACTCCGGTGAGGCTTTGCTGGCAGAATTTATCCCTGACCGATCCCTTGAAATGCTGGTAAGTAATTATCAGTCAGCATACAGGGGCAATAGCGTGTCTGTCTTAACACCTTCAATGGTTTCTGTTGCCGGGCATGAATACCTGGTGTGGGAAAACCCCAGGCAAATTAATCTTTTTATAGAAATTGTTGATAATAAAGCCAACCAGATTTATTCCGTATCTACCACATCCGACTCAGTGGCTATTCCAGATCTTCAACCTGGTTTATATTACTGGAAACTGGTTGAAGAAAACGATTTTGACCTGTTGTTTGCCGGAAAAATTATTCATAAACCATAGCCGGCATCAAATTTACCCTCCAATAAGAATAAAACCTGACCAATCCACCGTAAGCCACCCTTTTGCTGATTTCTCCAGTTTGGCTAGTCTTAGTGCTTCATGGTAGCTGTAACCCTGTGTGATAAACCGGTAGAAACTTGTCATAAACTCCCTTGTTTTCTGATCATGAACTTTCCAGAGCGATGCAACTACATGGTTGGCTCCGGCACTGATGAATCCTCTTGAAATGCCCATAATTCCTTCTCCCCGTTGAATGGTTCCGTAGCCTGATTTGCATGCACTTAATACAACGAGATCGGCTTTTAGAGTTAGCCCGGAAAGTTCTCCAAGCATTAATAATCCTGAACCCGGGTGTTGGCTGTTCTCATCATCTTCTGCTTTATAAAACAATGCGAGTCCTGATTTTGACGGTTCGGTAATGTTGGAAACACCATGGGTTGCCAGGTGGATAACGTCATAGCTTTCTGCATAAGTGAAAAAGTTTTCCATCGTAGCTTCCAGCCTTTCAAAGGTCCTGGTTTGCATACCTGTACCGGCCACAAGGTTTTCAATTTCTTCAATCTCTTCAAGTGTGGCAGGCAGAGGAGTAAAAGACCCCCCTTCCCTGAATATTTCTCCACGCTCTTCTTCCCTGGTAGATGCAAAACCATCAAATACAGGTTGCCCCACATCAAATGCCGGAGCCATAGCAAGAAAGGATTGGGGGCGAAACATTTCTTCTGCATTCGCATCTCTGTATAAGTGAGAGGTATACCTGTAGCTTACGGCCATGCTTTCCAGCAAGGGCTTGTCTTTAAAATATAGTATGTCAAAAGGTAAGGCATGAAGCTTCTCATCAGGGACAATAATTGCATGTTCTTTTTGCATACGGGTATCAGCCCCCTCAAAAAGAACTTTTCCCAATGACCTGGCCAAATGATTCACGGAGTTTTGGTTACCCGTTTTGATAGACCGGAATAAGTTGGATGTAAGCTCATTAAAATCATCAGGAAGTGGCTTCGATATTGCCTGAAATGAATCGTTCCCAACGAAAAAGGTGTGTATCATATGGGTCGAAATGTAAAAATCGACCACCAATTCATTGGGGTGAATATTGGTGTTGATATTTCCCTGGCTGATATTCAGCGTGTTGGCAGTCAGGGGCTTGGGGTCTGAGGGATTAACAATACCAGCCACAAAATTATTTTTTTCAATGGCAAGCAGTTGGCGGTTAATGTGTTCCCATTGTTCAGGATTCTTTTCCGGCGAAATCTTCAGGAGTTCTATTGAGAGATCTGATCGCAGAGATAATTTTTCTGACGCAATAGCCTGGGCATAGATCTGATTGCGGGCATTTTCAGTTTGTAACAGGTATGCTTTTGATCTTGCTACAAGCCGATATGCTTCCTGCATTTGCATCTGATTGGCCTGCAGGGTTGCCAGGCCATCCAGCAACTTATTGGCGTTAAGTTTAAATCTGGCAGATAAGCTGGTGAGGGTTTCTGCATTGGCTACTACTGATGCATGCATATCAGTAATAGTGGCAGCGGCTTCGAAGTGCCTGAGCATATGCTCAACCAGCTCCTGTTCATTGCCCTGATAGGCCATTTCCCTCAGGATATCAATTTTAAGATAAATGGCCTCTTCCAGTTCGAGGTAGTTTTTTCCGGTAGATAGAAGCTGGGAAAGCTCAGGGAGTGTATACAGATCTTCCGGTGGATCCATACCAAAGAAATTGAACAACGCTCTTTGGCCGAGCCCAAGCGCCTCCTGGTATTGGCCCAGGCCGGCATGGCTCTTCATAAGTTCCTGTATAGAGCCCTGGTAGTAGTAGCTGTTGTACTCAGCCCCCGATGAGGCAAAATAATTAAATACCTCCTGGTTTACTTCTTTTGCTTCGGCGTACCTTTCGGCAAAATTCAGGTTTTTCCCTTTCAGACCCATCGTTCTGTACCAATGGTTGCTCTTTCCTGCCAGCGTCTTTTCGAGGGTGGCAGAAGAATCAAGGTAGGTAATGGCTGGTGCAAACTGGTCGAGGTTGCCATAAGATACCCCAATGTAATAGAGGAAATTCGTTTCGAGAGATTTATTCTGCGGAGCATATTGCCGCAATACCTCCAGCCCCGTCTTGTATAGCTGCATTGCTTCCTGGTGATGGTCTGTGGCGGTATTTGCCGAGCCAAGGCTGATGTAAAAGAAGGGGTCGTTAAGATGACGCGTTACGTTGTATTTTTCTGCCAGGAAAAGTGAATACTGAAGAAACTGTCTGCCCAGGCCGGGATTATAAAATTTAATGATGTTTCCGGCCGCCAGATAGGCATTGATCAACTGAAACCAGTCGTTGTTTTTTTCTGCATACTCCACCAGGGGCGAAAAATATTCAAAACCTTCCACTATTTTTCTCACCTGAAATAATGCCTGCATAACATTGTACTGTAAAGCAGGTACAAGAGGATGATCACTGTCGGTTGCAACCAAAACGTTGTATGCCTTTTCGAAATTGATGGCAATACCAGGTGCATTGCGGGTGTATACACTGTTGTAGGCCAGCATCGAATACCTGAACGCCCAGCCAATGGAGAGGGTGTCATGCTTTTGTTGATACAATGCACCTGATGTTTCAAGAATTTCAAGCCCTTTGGCCGGGTTCCTGCCCATACGACCATAATTGTCGGCAAGCTGTGACAAGACCATCAGATGGGCCTCAGGGTCAATGCCATCCGTTAAGTTCTGCATAGAAAGACGTAAAATGGAATCTGCCTTTTCAGGGGCAAACATGTTTTTCTCTGGCATGCTTAAAACTGCTTCCCACAGGGTGGCATCTGCATGTTGCGGAAAATGAGGTTTAAATAAAGAAGCTTGGGGAAAAACAGAAAAAAAGCAGAACAATTGAATAATCAGGAGGAAGTAATTCTTAACCATGGGAAGGTAAACTAGTTTGGAGATCAATTTTTCTTTGTTATCCGGCTGTAAAAATACGTAAAATATGCTTTTTCAGGCGGGAATAGCCTGGTTTTAACTAGCCAGAATACCCTTTGATTTTGTGCAACCCGGGTTGAAGAGTGCAAGTTAAAAATCAGGGCTCGTTATTTTTCTTTAAAGCATTCAATTTGGAGTGTAGAAAAATACCAGCAAAAAAGTTCAATACACTCCTTTTATTGCAACCTATAGAGTAGAAACAAACGGGAAGAAGTAAACTGTTTTCGATTGACCGAAAATGGCTTGCCTCTTTTATCACACTAACACGTAACCCAAAAATCGAAATGCTATGAAAATGAAAGAACTATTAGCAACATTGGCTATGGTCATTCTGATTGCGTCTGTGCAGGGCCAAAACATCATTTATGTGAGCTCTAATGCCTGGGGCAATAATGATGGTAGCTCCTGGGAAAATGCTTTTGCTGACCTGAGCCAGGCCATTGATGCAGCCCAAAGTGGCGACCAGGTTTGGGTGGCTATGGGAGTGTACTATCCCACGGCACAACCCAACTACCCCGTTGGATCGCCCGATCAGGAGTTTAACCATTTTACCCTGAAAAACGGCGTGAGTATTTACGGTGGCTTCGAAGGAGGTGAAACGGAACTTGCCCAGCGTGATTACGAAAATAATCCTACTGTACTCAGTGGAGATATAGATCGTAACGATGCTGTAGAGCCCGAAGGATTTGTTACCGATTACCAAAAAATTACCGGTCGGAACACTTTAAAACTTTTCTATTTTCCACAAGGGTCTAACATTGATACTACGGCGGTACTCGATGGTTTTATTCTTACCGGCGCCTGGGCCGATAATGAGGTTTTTCCTTATATGAGTGGGGGTGCCTTTCTTTGCCAGGATGCTTCGCCCAAGGTGGTCAACTCTACTTTTATTGGCAACTATGCATCTGACTTTGGTGGTGCAATATGGTTGAACAACAGCTCAATGATAATTGAGAACTGCGATTTTACAGGAAATAAAGCTGAAGAACATGGTGGTGCATTATACTACACCAATTCAGAACTTATTCTGAAAAAATGTTCCTTCAATGACAATGAGGGGAAATATGGTGGGGCAATTAGCGGTTATAACAATGAATCAGTAACTGTATTTGAAGACTGCCATTTTGAAGGTAATTTGGCATCGGGCAACGCCGGAGTGATGACAACAGGTGAAACACCCAATGTATTTAAGAATTGTATATTTAAGAATAATAAAGCCCCCTGGGGAGGGGCATTGGTTCTTTATACAGAGAGTAATTCGCAAATTATCAACTGTACATTTGAGAACAACCAAGCAACGTCAAGCAATGGCGGGGCCATTAGTGCAGCCTATAATAGCATGGTTAATATCTACAATAGCACTTTTAGAGGCAATGAATCCAATATACACGGAGGTGCCATTCATACTTCATCGGGTGCAGATCTTACGGCATATAATTCCTTATTTTCAGGCAATGTAGCCGGTAAACATAAATTAGCTTTTCCAACCTATTTAACTTATGGTTCTGCTGTCTTTGCTGCTCAATCCAGATTAAATCTCATCAACAGCACAATAACTGCAAATTATTCTTATGATAGCACCTATGGTGCTGCAATAAACAGTAGGGATGCTGAAGTGAATATTAAAAATAGTATACTTTGGAATAATAGTGGATCCGAACAAATCCTGCTGGAAGGCACTGCTGTTTGTGATGTTGCATACAGTATTGTCGATGGCGGATATGCCGGTACAGGTAATATGGATGTGTATCCACGTTTTTTGCAAGCCATCAACCCCTCCGCTACACCGACTACTGTGGGAGATTTCAGGTTGTGGGGTAATTCGCCTGCCAATAATGCTGCAATCAATTCATATCTACCCAAAGATCTGTATGATTTGGATGGTGATGGGAATACTCAGGAAGTTATTTCTTTCGACCTTGATAATAAGCAAAGAGTGTTTGCGGGAGTGGTAGATGTGGGTTGCTATGAGCAACAGTTTGAAACGGTTTCAGGAAATATGTTGTCTCTGTATGATAACCAGCAACTGCGAATGGGTAATGGTGTGGCTCTTGATAATACTGATTTCACCATTGAATTTTGGCTAAAACCCCGCCCAGATGCTGTAGATGATGGATGGCATAACATCTGTGGTGTTGAAGGCGATGCGATGACCCACAACCGGCCTCCTTCAATCTGGTTGTTCCAATATGACCGGATTCATTACGGCTATGGGAATGGTACTGACTGGGTCTCGGGAGATACACAGAAAGCTGTGAATATCGGGCAATGGAATCATATTGCTATGACCTACAACAAAACATCAAAAACCATATCCGTGTATGCCAACGGCCAGCTTCTTGAACAAATGACAGGTGCAGGAAATGTTGTACCTACACCTTTAAAAATGCTCAACAATGCTAATAAACTCAGAGCATACATGGATGAATTCAGGGTGTGGAAAGAGGAAAGAACACCCGAACAACTTATCCAGAACATGAATAGCACTCTTTCAGGCAATGAGACGAACCTGGTGTTGTATTATCCCTTTGATGAAGTGACAGGGAATGCTGTTGTTGAAGATGTTACCGGAAATAATAACGGAACCCTGATCAATAATCCAGGTTTGTTTAACAGCGACGCCATTCTGACACCGGTGCTAAAACCTGTTACCAACGTAGGATCCGATAACTTCACCCTTTCATGGTTTCCTATCCCCAATGCCTTTGATTACTATGTTGATATAGCAACTGATCCAGATTTTAAGAATATTGTAAAATCCGGAATGCCTGCTAATGGCAGCACACAGTTTACTGTAGATGGTCTTAGCCGCGGTACCATCTATTATTATAAGGTCACTGTGCGTACAAATGATAATGAGTATGGCCGCTCCAGCGGTCATGTGGCCACCCGCCTTTCACCTCCGGGAAATGCTTTTGCTTTCGATGGCTCTACTTACATTGATGCCACCAATGTGTGCAAGTATTCTTTTACTGAGGGTACCACCATCGAAACATGGATAAAGGTTGATGCTGCCCATGTAAACAGCAAGTGGAGCCCATGGGCGATTAATCCTAATGACGGGCAAAATAATTATACACTATTTTATAGTTTAGTCAACGATGAATATAATTTCATGGTATCGCAATATAATTACGATACCGGTACATTTTATGATATACCTTTTGGTGGTACAACACTTCAGGCTGACACATGGCATCATATCGCCCTAACTATTGATAATCTTTCCGGAACAGGCGAATTTTTTCTTGATGGTATAAGTAAAGGCACCTTTACATCTCTGGATGAACCATATCCATGGCGATCATTTTTCAGTATAGGGCAGGAATATGACCGTGTTAATGACAGCATGGTAGCTTCCGATTTCTTTACTGGCGAGATGGATGAATTCCGTATATGGCAACGGCCCTTAACAGCCCAGGAGATTCAGGACCGGATGTATAATACCTGCACCGGTAAGGAAGAAGACCTGGTAACTTATTATAGTTTTGATATACAAACGGGCGATTTGGTCATTGATCATGCCAATTTCTTTGATGGAGAAGTGATCGGCACAGCACGCTGGATTGAATCAAGCCTGGGTAATCAGGATTTCAAAGCAGTGGCTTCGCTGGAGACATACGATGGTTTCACCCTCAACTGGGATGCTGTTGCCGGTGCAACACAATATACCGTAGAAATATCTGCCGATGTTGAATTTACAAATATTGTTACATCTTCAGCTCCCCAAACCCAAACCCAGTTTGCTGTAACAGGACTTGAGCCGGGATCCCGTTATTACTACAGGATTAAAACCGATAATGGAATTACGTCTTTAATCAACTACACTGCAACACTGATGCAGACTCCGGGTAATGCGCTTGTATTTAATGGTCTTAAAGATTGGGTAGAAGCCAATCAGGTGGCTGCTCTTGATTTTGGAAAAACGGCTACCATCGAAACCTGGGCATGGGTGGATCCGTCTGAAACAAGAGGAGCTATATGGGCGCTCAATTCAGAAACCGGTGGGAACAGATACCTGTTTCTTTATCAGAACGGAAATGGGTACCATGTATTCAGAGGTGATGGAAGCAAGACCGTTGCCAGTAATATTGAAACCAAGGGTACCTGGGTACACCTGGCGTTCTCCATAAATGCCGATACAGGAATTATTCTTTATGTTAATGGCAAAGAAGCAGGTAGACTTGATGGAGCAACCACTTTGCCTTTCATCAATGGAGATCAGTTTTCCTTCGGTCAGGAATTTGATGGTGGCAGTGCCACCGATTTTCTCAAAGGCGCACTGGATGAAATTCGTGTATGGAATACAGTAAGAACTTCGCAGCAGATTACTGACAATATGCACAAAAAGCTTAATCCTGATAATCATCCTGACTTGATGGCTTATTATGATTTTGATCAGATCGGGGGGCAGTTTGTATCTGAAAGGATAAAAGGTTTAGATGGCGCCATTATTAGTAATCCGCAGTGGGAAGAATCCAACGCGGTGATAACTCCTTTGGTTTATTCTGTAGAAGATGTTACCCCTTTTGAAGCTACCCTTAAATGGCATGCCATTGAAGAAGCTACTGATTATAAAATGGAAGTGGCTTTAGACCCCAATTTTCAGCAAATTGTTGAAACGATAAGTTCGACAGGTAATATTAATCAGTATCAGTTGACTAACCTGGAGCCCGGAAAAGATTATTTTGTCAGGATTGCATCTTTTTCTCACCGATGGAGTGCATGGAGTAGAGTAGAAAGTGTTTCCACCTTACTGGTCCCTCCCGGAAATGCACTGGCCTTCGATGGAGTCGATGGTGAGGTTAACATAGGCTATGTAATGGAAAGCAACTGGAATGCCATAACGCTGGAAGCCTGGGTAAAACTCTCCCCTGACCAGATTGATTGGTTTCCAAGAATTATTGGTAATTATGATCCAAACGGTGGTTTCTCTTTAAATCTTTGGAGAGGAACGCTTCAACCTTATTTTGAGTTCCGCGATGCCAGTGATAATTCATGGGATACTATTATGGCTCCCCGTTCCTATGCTGATAATGTGTGGCATCATATGGCCTGCACCTATGATGGCACCTATATGAAACTCTATATCGATGGAGTGGTTGTTTCCACCAAACATAATCCGGGAGCAATCATTAAAAAGCAGGATCTAAAGACAGGTATAGGCAATCAAAACGGATCAGCACCATTGAATGGTACCCTGGATGAAATCCGTATCTGGAATATTGCCCGCACTCCGGAAGAAATAAAAGAATTTGCACATAAAGTTCTTCATGGAAATGAAGCAGGATTGGTTTCTTATTTTAACCTTGATAAAGCACAAGGAAATACTTTTAGGGATGAAGCCGGCAACTTTGACGGGATTATGACAGGTGGGGTAAGCTGGGCCGAATCCAAAGCCCTTATCACTCCATTTGCAAAGGAAGCTACAGAAATAACTGATAGTGGATTTACCGCTCATTGGACTCCAATACCCAATGCACAAAAGTATTTTCTTCGTATCGCTACAGACCCATTGCTGACGCAAGTGGTGCCAGGATGGGAAAATGTGGAAGTAGGTAATGTAACCACTTTCCAGGTCAGCGGGCTCAGAGAGCATACTTGTTATTATTTTGGTGTAATGAGTCAGACCGACAGGCTCAGTGCATGGTCTCCTTCTTCACCCAAAGTAAAAACCACCGGCGGATCTGCCGGTGAACTGGCCATCGATCTGGAGGGTGCTGCAAATTACCTGGATCTTTCGGCGCATGTTTCGCGCATAGCAGGCAAAAATGCAGGGGCTATTACCGGATGGTTTAAAGGAACGCAAAACGGAATTCTATACGAGATGTCGGGGACTAATTCTTCTGCTGATTACATGAGAATTGGTGTTGGTGATATTGAAGCAGGCATGGATGATGAAAGTTTTTGGTTCTGGATTTCACGCGGTGGATCGGTAGTATTAAGTATGGGTGTAAAAGAAGGCCATGAGAAATACCTGGACAACAACTGGCATCATTTTGCCATCATCACCGGTGACGGAAACAACCGCATTCTCATCGATGGAGAGGAAAAGCAACTGCACATCTATAATAATTATGGCTCAAGCCTTACCCAGGAATTCAGCAATATTACTTCTCCTTCAAAGGTATATATTGGCAAAAACCTTTCGGTAATGGTGGATGAATTGGCTATCTATTCCAATCCCATTACCGACGATGAGGTAATTGACCGTGCTCATCGCAAACTGCTGGGAGATGAAATGGGATTAATTCTTTACTATGATTTTAACCAGGTCAACAATACCACAATTTTGGATGCATCCGGCAAAGGACGTAATGCCTCCGTGGCAGGTGCTGTTGATTATGCTGCATCCCACGTTCTTACCACACCTTTTATAGACGAAACGGTGACGGGAGTAACTGTGGCACAATTGAACTGGCTGCCCATTGATGGTGCTCATGAGTATCTTGTGGATGTTGCCCGTGATGAACTCCTGACCAATAAGCTGGTGGAAAATGCTTCATCGTCCACAAACAGTTTCCCTATTGATCAACTCGATAAGAACAAAAGGTATTTCTTTAGAGTAAAATCAATTGTGGAGGGCGTTCATTCCGAATGGTCGGCTGTAAAAGAACTCCATACCATTCCCGGTAAATCAATGACTTTCGATGCCAGCCTCAATCAATACATCCGTGTGGATGGTATTGCCAATTATTCATCCGATCAGGCAACAATAGAATGCTGGATAAAGCCGGGGTATCGTAGCGGAAACCTTTCTCTTTGGGCACATAACAATGCTATAGACAACACAAATCAATACGTTCTTGTTTATATTCCAACTACAAGGAAATTAGGCCTATGGACCATGGATGCCAGCAATGCCCTTCTTGCTTACGAGTTGCCGGGTGAATACGATCTGATGGGCAGTTGGAATCATATTGCCGCTTCTATTATTAAAGATGGTCTCTCAACAATCTATCTCAACGGAAAAAAAATCTTTGAATTTACTCATCACCTTCCTCCTATTGTGAATGGATTCCAGTTTTCCATTGGTCAGGAATGGGATAACATTTATGCGGAATCTGATTTTTATCATGGAGAAATGGATGAGTTCAGGGTATGGAACATTGCCCTTAGCGAAGAGCAGATTCGTGCCAATATGAATATCTCCAAACCTGAGTGGGCCAGCGATCATTTTATTGCCCACTATACTTTTGATGAGATATACAATGGCATTACTGTAAAAGACCATGCCAATTATAACCATGGACGTCTCTTTGGTGGTATTACCACAACTTCTTCAACAGGCACTGTAGAAAATGAAGCCAACAGAGAAGGTTTACCTGGCCTGGTAGCCTCAGAAGGGGTGATCAACCCCATTACGCTGGAGCCAACTGATATTACATCGGGCAGCTTCACCCTCAACCTGAACAACATACCCAGTGTTGAAAGCTTTGAAGTGGTGGTGGCGTACGATCCTACTTTTGTGCCCCCGTTGGCCGCACATAAAAACATTGGCAAGTCTCTCTCCTATGTGATGGATGATCTTTGTCCCGGTGTAAAATATTATTATCGCGCACGTGCCGTTTACGATGACAATACCATCAGCGACTGGTCGGCTATCGATACCGTCACTACCGTGAATGAGGATGCTGTTATTACTCAATTTAACGCCACCCAGGGAGACTATTCGGGTAAGTTGAAACTGACCTGGGCTTGTGACAATGACTACCTGATTACTGAATTTGTCATCAGCCGTCGTATTGAAGGTAAAGGTGAATATGAGGTGATTGCAAGTGTTCCAAATGATGGTAGCTTAATGCAATATACCGACACTACTGCTTTGCCAGGAACATATTATGAATACAGCATTCAGGGAATGAGCTATTGCTACCAGAACGACACCGAGGTCGTTTACAGCAATATTGGATTTAACATACCTTCGCTTACAACCACCAAGAAGATCAACTCCGAAACCAATGAAACCTATATCCTTATTGCATGGCAATATCATCCCAACTTCTGCAGTAATGTAGAAATACTGCGCACTGATACCGAATCAGGAATTGAGCAAACCTTCCAGGAAGTGGCCGACAGCCTCGTTTACCGCGATACTGATGCCGGATTGTGTACTCCCTACCGCTACCAGTTGGTTGCCAAAACCCAGCGCTTTGGCGATATCAATTCCCGTAATGCTCTCTTTACCCTTGAGCAGGAAATCACCCACGCCATGGATACACTCGACGCTTCCAAGGCCTACCACGACAACCGTATCATCCTCAACTGGGTTTCCACATCGCAAAATGTGATTGATGAATACCAGATCTCAAGAAGAAGATACGGTTCGGGTAATGCCTGGCAGGTGGTGAAGATCATCGACCGGGGAACTACACAAACCTGGATTGACGAAGATGTCATCGCGGGAATCTACTACGAGTATGCCATTGTGGGATTTGCCGCCTGCGGAAACAATCTGCTGATGACCGACTCCGTTTTCAGCGTGGGTATTCGTCAACCCGAGGGAGCCATCAGCGGCCAGGTCAATTACCAGGGTGGTAACCCGGTGCGAGATGTGAAAATTACAACCACTTATAACGATCCCTCCGTGATCAAAGGACATTCCCTCAGTTTTTCCGGCAACGATTCATTGGTGATTACACGAAGGAATGACTTTGCTAACAATGGCATTACCCTGGAAATGTACATCAAACCCAATTCGCTCAACCAGTATTTCAGCCTGTTTGAAAACAACAACATGATGCTTGAATACGATGGTGCCGGAAATCTCATGGCACAATGCGGATCGGCAGCTACCCTTTACAATATTATTGACAATTCAATGAATACCTGGGAGAGCAATGCCTGGAACCATGTTTCTGTATCGGCAGGTGAAGGACAGATAAAACTGTTTGTGAATGGAGAGATGGTAAGCTCTGCTACAGGTGATCTGCTTACTGATCTTGACCAGATGAGCCTGGTTGGCCGTGAATACCAGGGGCAGATCGATGAACTGCGCATTTGGGGAACTGCTTTGTCCGACCAGATAATCTTCAGAAACCATACCCTGGTGCTGGGTCGCGATGAGACTTTCCTCCTTTGTGGCTTAAGATTTGACGAGGGATTTGGTGCGTATGCCTTCGACCATTCACGCACCGAAGGCGAACCCAATAAAACCCACGCCGATGTTTATGGCGCACAATGGAGCCAGGATATACCAGGAGTTGGAAAACTCTCTCCCGGTGCCTTCACCCAGGCTAACGGGAGCTACCAGGTAAATGGCCTCAGGTTTGTTGCCAACGGGCAAACATACAAGGCTACTCCATCTCTGGGTGTACATGCCTTTGACCCTGCAGACCGTACCATGCTTATCAGTGAGAATTCGCTGGTGCATGGCAATCAGGACTTTACAGATATCTCTTCATTCGTGGTTACAGGTAATGTGAAATATCTGGGGGCTGAGTTCCCTGTTGAAGAGGTTATGATCGCTGTTGACGGGCAGATTGCCGTAAATGTGGAAGGACAGCCAATCGTTACGGATCAGCATGGAAACTTCACCATTGAAGTGCCCATTGGAGACCACTTTATCTCGGTGCAGAAAATAGGCCATACATTCTCACAGGGATATTTTCCACCCAAAGATGAAAACGGTGAGATCACTTATTTCAATTTTAACGATAATGTATCAGGTATCCAGTTTATTGACTCTACCTTCATAACCGTAGCCGGCCGCATTGTGGGAGGTACTGTGGAAGGAGTAAAACCCATTGGTATGGGATTGTCAAAAAACAACATCGGGGTGAGTAGCTTTACCGTAAAAGCAGCCAAAGGATATCCCATTTCCGAAAATTATCCTGATGGAGAAAGCGGTGATGCACAACCTGTATATGAAATTACTGTGAATACAGATCCAGCGACAGGAGAGTATGAAATAAAACTCCTGCCCGAGGTATATGAGTTTGTTGGTCAGATTGGTAATCAGCAATACGTTTTCAACTCCATTGATGATCTTGCGGTTATCGATCTGTCGGGTATGATGAGCCTGTCAACAGATACAGCAGAAACAGAAGGCGGCGGTTTGCTTTACTACGACTACCATGTAAAACGCAATTGGGTGTATCGCAGTGTACCAAAAATTGAAGTTGCCGCTGTTGATGGTACACCGCATTTCTATGACCTTACCCTCACGGCTGAAGATGCCAACCTCAATCCCGTTGAAATTGATCTTCTTACAGCAGATCATCAGCATGTACTGGGTTATCCGGTATTTACCAAGGGAGCAAGCTACAATGCCCTGGTCAGTATTTTTGAGGAATACGAAAATATTGATTCCGGCGTACTGGACCAGGTACCTGTAAATGATGGTACCCTTACCGTAATCAATACCTGCGCTGCCTATCCTGCGCCGGTGGAGTATCCCATTACCAACGGGGCAGTAGAATATTCGTTCTATGGCGGGTTCCCCAATCCGGCCATAAACTCCTCCGATCCCGCACTTAGCTATACCAAAACCCTGGAAATGCATGCTGCCACTGGCGAGGGTGGAACCATGCAAAGCCAATGGCCCGAAAACGGACCCTTCAGGGCGTATGTGTTTGGTGGTATCCCCACGGGCAACAACTTCGTTACCCAGGGTCCCGACCTGGTTGACTTTGTTTTGCGCGATCCAGCAGGAAGCAACAGCCGCGCATACTTTGAGTCAGGCTTTACCATATCAAACAGTGTAACCAGCAGTTTCAGCAATTCCAAGGCTACCAGCATTGGTGTTGAAATTGACCTGGGTTGGGAAGTAACAACATTTGTGGGTTTTGGAGTCGGTATCATCAGTACCAAAGAGCAGATTGCCAATGCGGAAACCGGTGTATCTTATGAATCGCAGTGGGAACATGGCAATTTCTTTACCACAACCACAACCGTCAACAAATCCTACAGCACAAGCGATGATCCAGCCTTTGTGGGTGAGCAGGGAGATCTCTTCTTTGGCCATTCCACTAACATCTCCTACGGGGTTTCCAATTATGTGAAACTTCTCCCCATCGGAACAGGAGAGGACAGTTCTGAGTTGGATATGGATATCAATGGCTTTACCATTGGTCAAAAGAAAGGAA
Source organism: uncultured Bacteroidales bacterium (assembly GCA_964453995.1). Classification (GTDB taxonomy): domain Bacteria; phylum Bacteroidota; class Bacteroidia; order Bacteroidales; family UBA7960; genus SKVR01. The sequence continues at coordinate 27,221 of CAYVQC010000047.1, forward strand.
TCAACTTTGGTATTCAGTACAATACCGATTTCATATACTCGCTCAACCATATCGAAAACTACCTGATTCCCGATTTGGAAAACATGTATGAATACCACATGAACAATGGCGATGCAGAGTCGGCAAACCACTACCTGCAACAGGCCGATATCTGGCGTGGTGTGCTGGCTGAAAATGAATACCAGAAGTACGTCGCCATCAACACCATGCACGAAGACGATAAAAACATCTCTTTCGATGCAGGCACCATTTATGAAGAATCCATTACGACCGAGGTTACCGAAACCCGCACCTCATCCTACGAGTTTTCCATTGATGATTTTGTGGCAGCTGAGGTGGGCTTGTCTGTTTTTGGATTAGGTACCATATGGTCTTTAGAAACTTCTGTTGGCAGCACAGAAAGCGGCAGCAATGAAGATAGCGAAACAACCACCACTACAGTAGGATTTGAACTGGCCGATGGCGACCAGGGTGATTATTTCAGTGTAGATGTGATGAAATGTCATTTCGGTAACGGGCCTGTATTTGTTACCAAGGGCGGACAAAGCTCTTGCCCCTATGAAGGCGGTGTAAAAGTAGAATATGCCGATTACCTTGACATGGCAAACGTGGATGGTGGATTTATCAACGGATATGATCTGAGCTTTCCTACCATGCGCATCGAAGTGCCCGATATAAGCGTTGAAAATGCCATCGTAAGCGGTGTACCCGATAATCTGCCCGCAGAATTTACCCTCTACCTGAGCAACCTTTCTGAAGTGGATGCTGATAACTGGTATACCCTTACCATGGACGTGGCCAGCAATCCCCATGGTGCAATTGTGAAAATGGACGGAGCGTCTATTTCTAACGGCGTAAGTATTCTTATTCCGGGCGGCACCATGCTTACCAAAACATTGCAGGTGTATAAAGGCCAAAGTGGAGTCAATGATTACCAGGATATTAACATCATCCTACACTCACAGTGCCAGTTTGATCCTACCGATGATCTGGAAGATATTGGTGATACCATCACAATCTCTGCCCACTTTGTGCCGGTATGCACCGAAGTGGCTCTCTCCAACCCGGGTAACGACTGGCTGGTAAATGCCTCAGGCAACAATCTGCTGCCGGTAACCATTGGCGACTATAACACCCTTCATGGCACTTTTGAAAGAATTGCCTTCCAGTATCGTTCCCAATCTGCTTCAAACTGGAACACAGCGATGATGTTCTTTAAGTATGAAGATGACTATAATGCCTATGATGGTGCCAAAACACTCATTGGCGATGATAATGTAATTCATTACAACTGGGATGTTTCTTCTCTGCAGGACAGGGACTACCTCATCCGGGCAGTATCCATGTGCTCCGACGGATCTCATACCCCTTCTGAGCCACTGGCCGGAGTGATCGACCGCCAGCGTCCGCAGGTATTTGGCACTCCTGCGCCAGGCAATGGCATCCTCACCCCCGGAGACGATGTTATGGTTACTTTCAACGAGCCCATCGAAGAAGGATTGATAACTCCTTATAACTTCGTGGTGGAAGGGGTGCTCAATGGTGCAAGTTTGCACCATGGCACAAGCGTGCAACTCAACGGCATTTCCGATTATGTTGCCATTCCTGAAGGTATTAATCTTTCGGGGCAGTCATTTGCTTTAGAGTTGTGGATGCAGAAACCCCTGGAGGCCCAGGGCACTATTTTGTCTTTTGGCAACGAAGGCCAAGGCACGTTCAGCTGGAATTTTACTGACAGTGAAGTGGTTATTACCATAAACGATGAGGTGTTTAGCGCATTGAACCCGCTGGTCGATGCTAACTGGCATCACTGGGCCCTTACATGGGATAATGCCTCGCAGGCCCTTGCCCTGTATGCCGATGACCAACTTGTGCTGGAACAAACAGCACCTGCCCTTGCAGCCTCAGGCCCTATTTACTGGGGTAAACGCAATTATACTGATGATAACCACCTGTATGTACATTTGCACGATATCAGGGTATGGCGAAAAGCCCTCTCTTTCAATGAAATTGTCGAACAGATGAACACGGCTCTCACCGGTAATGAAATGGGTTTGCTGGGTTACTGGCCTGCCAATGAAGGCAAAGGCAATCAGCTTACCGATCTGGCAAGAAGCCGTAATGCCACCCTTTCCGGAAACTGGAGCATACAACCCGGTGGCAATGCCTACACCTTCAATGGTATTGACCAGGCACTTATTGCCAATACTTCGGCTATACCCATTTCCGGTGAAATGGATCTTACCCTTGAGCTCTGGTTTACTGCTGGAGCGCAGGATGTAAATGCGTCGCTGATCTCAAACGGTGCTGATGATCCCGATCTGAGCCCTGCCAACAAAACCATCAACATCTACCTGAATGAGAATGGAAATGTTGTGGTGGAAAGCAATGGTGTTTCCCTGGTATCTCCACAAACCTATCTCGATAATACATGGCACCATGTTGCCTTTGTGGTAAACAGGCGGGGATATGCAACACTGTTCATCGACAGCGATCCGGTGGCCCAGGTTACCGCACCCCAAATGGGTGCTTTTGAAAGTGCTTTTGCCTATATTGGGGCAAGAGGCTACATGGACAACAGTTTGCAGCATGTTATTGATAATCACTTCAACGGATCTATCGATGAGGTGAGGATCTGGAATACGGCACGCAGGCAAAAACAGATTGAAATGTATGCCTATCACCGTCTTGAGGGTAATGAAGCAGGATTGAAAGCGTACTTCCCATTCGAGAAATACGAAGAGGTAATGGGAGTTCTCACTTCGGTAACAACCGTTGAAGACCAATCCATTGATCCTGACAGCTCAAACGGCGACAGCCATTGCGGTAGCCTTGAGATAGCGGGCAATACTCATTTTGCAGAAGCAACACCACCCATCCGTCGACAGAGGGCAAAATCCACTGTAAACTTCGACTATGTGATCAACAATGACCGTATCATCATTACGCCCAATGAAGACCTTACCAACATTGAGAGATGTATCCTTGAGTTTACTGTAAAAAATATTGAGGATAAGAATGGCAACAGGCTGGCTTCTCCGGTTGCCTGGACCGCCTTTGTGGAGCAGAACCTGGTTAGGTGGGGGCAGGATGAGTTTACTTTTAACAAGGAAATTGAAGAACCGCTTACCTTCTCAACCACCATTGTAAACTTAGGTGGTACCCATCAGTCTTTCAACCTCAGCAACCTGCCGGAATGGCTCAGCGCATCGCCCACGAATGGCACCCTTAACCCCAACAGCGAGGTGGAAGTTGAGTTTGTAGTAGCGAATGATGTCAAAATAGGGCGTTACAACGAAGAGATCTACCTGGAAAGCAGCTCAGGTTACAACGAAAAACTTTTCATAAACCTGAATGTGTTCAAGCAGGCTCCCGATTGGATTGTTGATGAGAGCCTTTACAGCCAGAGCATGAATGTGATTGGCAAACTTCGCATCAGGCAAATATTCAGTACTGATGAAAACGACATGATCGGTGTATTTGCAGGTAACGAATGCCGTGGTGTGGCAACCCTTGAGTACAAGGAGAATTACGATGATTACTTCCTGTTCCTTGTGGTATACGGTAATGCAGAAGCTGAAGATCTTACCTACAAAGTGTGGGATGCCAGCGAAGGGAAAATATACTCCGATGTAAGTCCGGCAATCATTTATGAGCCCAATGCGATGCATGGTACTGTTGCAGAACCTGTAATGTTCGATGTTAGTGGCCTGCAGGACAATACTTTGACCTTTAATCCCGGCTGGAATTGGGTGTCGTTTAACCTTGAAATGATGGATCCCTCACTACAGCAAATCTTTGCCAATATGCTCCTGAGTAACGGCGATCTTATCAGTCATGCCGAATGGTACAGCACTTACAACAGCTCTACAGATACATGGCTGGGAACCCTAACAGAACTGGGAATTGGCAAACTCTACAGGGTTTATTCAGAACAGGGTGGTGACCTTACCTATATGGGCTCACAGGCCGCACCGGCCGAATATCCCATTGAGCTGGTGACGGGTTGGAGTCGCATCGGATTTGTACCCAATGTGATCATGACCGTTAATGAAGCTCTCTCAGGTTTTGAACCCCAAACTGGAGATGTGATCAAAGGTCAGCATCAGTTTGCCATGTGGGATGGCTACGAATGGATAGGAAGCCTTAAGAATATGCGCCCCGGTCGCGGATACATGTATCGCAGCCTGGCACCGCAAAGTCTGAGCTTTAGCTATCCTGACAACCCCTCCGGAAAAGATGGACAGGATGATGCTACAGACCACCATGAAGAGGAAACACCGCAATTTAACCTTACCCGGCAATATGAGCACTCTATGAATCTCATCGCGAAGGTTGAAGGCATCCAGCTTCTTGAAAACGACCTTGTTGCCGCGTTTGTTAACGGATCCCTCAGGAGTAGTACACTCTTTAGCGATATGCCAGGGTATGAAGAGTATGTTTTCCTTACCATTGCAGGTGAAACTCATGATTATAACCAGCCGGTAGAGTTCAGGCTCATCAGAGGCAATGAGAGCATCGCTCTTGATGCAGACATAACCTTTGCTGCCAATGCCATAGAAGGAGAGCTTAAGATTCCCGTGATTCTAATGGCTGGTGAATCTACCAATATTTCTGATTATGGCGATGATCATACCGGTGTCAAACTGTATCCCAATCCTTTCACTAAGTCCGTAGACATCCAGTTTTTCTCCGCAACACCGGGAGAGGTAGAGATTACCATTGTGAACAGCCAGGGTGCGTTGGTAGCAAAATTTGCTGCTCTGCCCGCTGCGGATGGTATGCAAAAAGTAACATGGAATGGTGAAAACCTCCGTGGAGGCAAAGTAACACCAGGTGTTTATTATGTTAAAATCCGCACCAATCAGTCTACAAGGGTTTTCCCGGTAGTAAAAACAGAATAAGGATAGCAATCCCGGGCAACTTTACCGCAAAGTTGCCCGGGATATTTGTCCTTTGTCCTGATTAGGCTGCGTCAAACATTGAAATTATATCAAATAACACTTTAATCCCATTCATAACGATGAAAAAACTTATTCTAACCATCATAACCATGCTGTTGATGCACCAGGCTTTTGTGTGGGCACAACCACCCCAATGGTCTGTCGATGCTTCGCAGTATGAGTTTTCAATGACAATTACAGGAATGATTTCCCTTCAGGGGCTGCCTTCCCATGGCGATGGTAACATACTTGCTGCTGTGGTTGATGATCAGATACGGGGAGTGGCAACCCCGGTGTATGATGCATCGCTGGACAGGTATCTCTTCTTTCTGACGATTTTCAGTAACCAGTTTACAGGCGAAAGCGTAACGTTCAAATATTATGACACTACCTCAGAACAGGTTATTGATCTTTGGAACGAAGTGGAGTTTGTTAGTACCTCAAACCTGGGAAGCATTTCTGATCCCTATATATTCCTTACAGAGCAACCAGAAGAAACGTCGGTAATCACTTTCATTGTTGAAGATGAACAGGCAAATCCCATTGCGGATGCTCTCCTGACTTTTGACGGGCAATCGTTGCTTCCGGGAGAGTATGTTCTGGAGAATGTACTGCCGGGAAGCTATTCCTGGCAGGTAGAAAAAGAGGGATTCGTAACCCGGTCGGACCAGGTAGTGATTGCTGAGGGAGAGCTTAATGTAGAAGTTCATGTGGTGATGCTACCCGCTGATACAGAGCTTTTCGATGTGCACTTCTTTGTTTTCGACATCCATGGCAATGCTTTGCAAGAAGCAGACCTGATGTTTGATGGAGTAACATACGCCGGGCAAACTGTCATCACCGACATAGAACCGGGAGCATATCCATACCAGGTCATAAAAGATGGATTCCTGCCCCGGGAAGGACAGGTCACCATCAACACAAACGATGTTTACCTGGATGTGATCCTGCTGGAAGAACCCCTGGATGCAAATGACATATCCGGCAAAGACCTGAGGTTGTTTCCTAATCCTGCCAGGGAACTTGTTTACCTACAATTACCATCTCATTCAGGTATCCTCGCTATGGAGTTTTTCGATGTATCGGGTACCAGGGTGTTGCATGATAACAGGACGAATTTGGCAGAGGCCGGGGCCGACATTTCTGCACTCAACAAAGGAGTGTATTTTGTTGTCATTACATTGTCCTCAGGAGAGAGATGGGTGGAAAAACTGATGATTCAGTGATGGCGGATATTACTCCGAAAAATCAATTGAATCAGGAACCTGCATTTTGCAAAAAACCCCTGCTCTTGCAAGGGTTTTTTGCTTTCTGCATTGTGACTCCGGAGGGACTCGAACCCCCAACCGACAGAACCGGAATCTGCTATTCTATCCAATTGAACTACGGAGCCTTTGGGAGTGCAAAATTAGCAAAAATTAGTTTCAGACAGGTTTTTACAATGGGTTTTAAGGAATAATCTGAATTTTTTGGTGGATGATCCCGCCTCGGGTATGGATGCTCACAAGGTAGATGCCTTGTGGTAATCCGGCCACATTAAAACTGATACGCTCACCTGTTATTATCTGATCCATTATGATTGACCCGCCTGTTTCAAAAAGCTTAATTCTTTCTATCATCAATGGGCTTTCAATCGTTACGGTTTCATTGGCAGGGTTGGGATATATTCGTAACCTGTGTTTTTCCTGGATTGAGATACCGGTATCGTCAATTTCCAGCATGATCATCAGGTAAACATTTTCCATACTGACAACCACGTTACCGCTGGCAGAAAAATAGCCTTCCCGGGCAATTTCAAAATCATAATCTCCGGAAAACAGTCCGTCAAAATAATACTGACCCGGAGCATTCTCTACACCCGCAAAGGTAACCACCGCATCAGAGATCGGATGCTGATCCTCATCAACAATGTTAAAAGTTACCGACCAGGTTGTTGAAACAAAATCAGCATGAATGATATGGCCTGAAGTAATGTTTTCAAAGGTGTATGCTGTAACAGCCCCCACGCTGACGCCGTCCACCAGCACATCTTCTATTTGGAAACCGTCACTGGGGGTGATGCCAAAGGAGAGGGAAGAACCATGTTCCACCACTGTTTCTCCCTGCGGGTCGATGGTGCCGTTTTCACCTGCCGTGGCGGTGATGGTGTAGGTAATGGGGGTAAACGCAGCATGGATGGTATGATCGGCCGCAATGTTTTCAAAAGTGTATGCTGTAACAGCCCC
>CAYVQC010000048.1:0-33586 GCA_964453995.1 uncultured Bacteroidales bacterium
CCTCATGGCCACAGCCGTCGGTGGCTTCTGTGTTTTGGGGAATCTCTGGAACAGCATGGCAGGAAACAGTAAGGTTTTCCGGCATAGGCTGACTCCAAATGGGGGCAACTGTATTTCTGAAAGCTGTCAGGCTGCCTGTTTCATTAAGAATACTGCCTGCTGTTGTGCCTGCCTCTATATTAACATCTGCAGAAAAACTCTCCGCCTGCATCTCTTCCTGGGAAATAGTATGGGTAAGATGGTACACCCATGTTTCATTAACGTCAAGTTTTTGATTGCTGTTGCTGTCGCCTGACATGTATACCGGAGGATTATCCAATCCGGTACATAAGAGATCGGGTTCTGTAATGGAGGCGTTGCCGGTGTTTTCCAGGGCCAGGCTGAAGGTAATATCATCACCTGCTGTGCAATAGGAATTGAGAGCAGAGTCCCCGTTGACGGCAAATACCCCGGTAGTAATAGTCATTTGTGCGATTTCTTCCACCATTCCAAACTGGTTGTTGCAGGAGGACTCGCCAAGGTTTGCAAAGCTAATGTTTTGTGTGGCAGGCAGGCTGGTCTGGAAAAAGCCTGCCGGAAGCGGCTCTTCCAGAGCCAGGATATAATCCACCGGTTGCGGTAATTCGTAATCAATATTGACATAATTGATATTCACTCCGTCATTGCCTCCACCTGATAACGCTCTGATTCGAAGTGTGGTATGGCTGGAAATGTATTGTGAAATATCGGTAACAAAAATATTCTGTCCCGATGTGGTAATGTTATGCAATTGGTAATAGGTGCCGGTTTGGTCATCACCACTCAGGATTTCAATGGAAATATTGGGGTTGGTTCCAATGCCTGAATAGTCGATGGTAAGAGTAGCAGAAATGGCATCAGAAAGATTTGCACTTCTTCTGGCCTGGGCATTGCTCGAACGAAGCCTTAGCCGTTGATTCTTGAAGCTTGTGCTTCCACTGCGTTGCCAGTTGGTTGCCCAGTTTTGGCTTCCGTCATTCCCCGAATTATTGTGAGTGGAGAAATCATCCATCACATTGTGAAGAACGGTGTGAGGGGTAAGGGAGAAAACAAACTCACCGTTTGCGAGGGTTTGGGTGGAAGCAACTACAGGATCATCCACGCTGATCTCACCATTGCCATCCTCATCTCTGATCACATGCAAGGCAACAGAGGCCAGACCCGGCTCGCCCACGTCGGGATTACCGTTGGTATTGTTATCGTTGTATACCAATCCGAAAATATTGTTTAATCCATCGGTGTTGTAACAATCAAGGCAATAATCTTCAGATACCTGGATGGTCAATGTGGCAATATTGGATTCCAATCCAAAAGCATCTTGCACAGAGAACTGTACCTCAGCCTGGCCCTGGAAGCCGCTTTCCGGGGTAAAGATCAATCTTTGATCCACATGCTGGTAATGGAATGAACCTTTTCCTGCAATAGTAGCGGTGGTTTGTTGTCCTTCTGTTGCCGGATCCAGGTCCAAAGAATTAAGATTAATAAAGTTTTGTTCTACGCCGTGGGCACTAAGGCTGTTTACAAGATTGATCTGAAGGGGTTGGTCAACACAGGTAACAGCGGAAACGTCGGAGGCTGTCGGAGGTGGGAGGAGGGTGGTGTCAAATGCCCTGATCTTGAGGTCCCTGATCTCATGATAATTGTTGTTGCCCCCTGTTGAGGATGAAAATCCTACTTTAAAAACATCGGGTGGGGTTACCGGGTATACATAGTCAACAATGATGTGGTGCACCGTTTGAGGATTTCCACCTGTAATAATGTCCATATCAACGAAAAACCCACCTTCAGTGCGGGGTTTGAGCCGGATAATTGCTTTTCTGTACCGCTCGCTGGCGGGATCGGTGGCGCGGGTGCTTCCCCCACCTTCAATATCAAAATCAAAAGGGGGTTGAGAAACCTGCACATGGGTGAGATAAGGATAATTATCGCTGGTGTCGGCATTCCCGTTTCCGGCTCCTCTGAGGGTAACAGTCTGGGAAAGGCGTCCCGGTCCACCCTGGCGATGTTCTGATGGGTTGGAGAAATTGCCATACTCGTCAAGTCCTATTCCCAGGTAAGCTTTGCTTACACCCGGCAGATCGGGAAATCTTTGTGCATATCCCAATGACCCGCCAAATCCACCGATCTGGAAAGGATCTGCAGAAGCATCAAACAAAAAGAATGCAATACCGTCAGCCCCATCTCCTCCATAGGTGAAATATTCAAACTCAATGTGTAATCCTGCTGAGGGCAGGGCTATACCACTGCTGTATACAAAGCCGGTTTGATTATCAACGTTGGTTGTTAAGCGTAGCACTCCCTCACCTTCCGGATCAATAGAAGATGCTGTGAGAATGGCAGGATTGGGGCTTCCCCCAAAAAAGAAACCTTCTGCAGTTGAATTTCTGAAGCTTTCTTCAAAGGGAAGTTGAGCCTGAAGTTGCTCAGAAACTGACGCAAACAGGAAGCACAGGGTTACAGAAACCAGTAACAGCAAATACCTGTTCGCACCATGAAGCGCTACTATGATGTCGTTGGGGCGATCACCGGTAGAATGATCTGCTTTTCCGGGTTGGTATGTGTTTTTCACCTTTTGTTGGATTTGATGGGTAATTTTTTCCTGTTTCAAAAACTAAGTGTAATTACGTAAAATCACACTGCAAATATCAGTAAAAAAACCTATTAAAAACACATTTTTATACCCGTGTAATTTCTTAGGCGAAATTTCAGAACGGTAGATTTTACCTGTATGTTGAGAAGAAATGGCGTATGGTCATCATCGGATTTCGACTGTATTTATATAAGTGTATTGCACCTTTTGTTTTGTTATTTATTATGTAAGTAACATATAATCAGAACAGAAGGTGTTTGTGTGTGCGTTTTGTCGAAAATTGCGCCTGGTAAGTAGATAAATTGCAAACACCTCTGAAAGTTAAAATAATTAACTAAAAATTAACGGAAAATTAACTATAATTTTATTCACATTTACATTTTTTGGATTTACAATTATTAAAATTGGGAGAAGAATAAAGCTGTTTAGTCTTTATTGTTGATCCTCTTTGGGTCAAAACAAGCGCCAATACGGCCTGAAAGTCAACAATCATTCAACCGCACGTGTTAGTTTAGTATGATGACTAAACTGAAAATTAAAAGAAAGGCTATGAAAATGAAACTTTGGATAATTGTAGTAGCGGCCTTATTCTTAACTTTCTGCAGTTTACAAGGCCGCCTGGAATCAAAACTGACCAATGAATGGCGCATTGAGAGATTTGAGCAGCGCGAAGCCGGGGAAGAAACCGTTGTGATAGAAAATGCGGGAACTATCACTCTTTCGTCAGGTGGACGCGGATCACAATCTTTTACCACAGCAATTGTTCATGCCGGCAGTTCTGCTGCCAGTGATTTTACCTGGAAAAACAGTGAGCGTGCGGTTACCATCAAGACTGAAGATGCTGAGTACCCCAAGGTGTGGATTGTAGTGGAACCCGGACGTACCAAACAACTCTGGTATTCTACCGATAGCAAGGGCAACCTGCAGATCATGGAACTAAAGAAAAAGTAAATTATACATTCCCGGCAGGTGACTGCCAGGGAATTGCTGGATTGTAATACAGGTATGATCCCTTTAGCTCCAGCGGACTGTTTATATTGTTGCTGAAAACCTGGCCCGTTCCCAGGCCCTGAACCAGGTGTGGCTTCAGGCTAAAAACCCATTGGGCAATGGCATTTAAACCTACATTAGACTCCAGTGCTGATGTGGCCCACCAGCCAATTCCCAGTTGTTCGGCTATCGCAATCCATTCATTGCTTTTCTCCAGCCCGCCCGTAAGCGATGGCTTTAGGATAATGTACCGGGGCTGGAGCGTTTCCAGCAGTTGTAGTTTTTCTGCCGGATCATTAATGCCTATTAATTCCTCATCCAGGGCAACCGGCACAGGAGATTGTGTGCACAGAAATGCCATTTCTTCAGGGAAACCCGGTTTAATGGGTTGTTCTACAGAATGGATATGAAAGGCAGACAAAACTTTCAGTTTCTCCAGGGCGGAAGCAGGGGAGAAGGCACCATTGGCATCCAGGCGCAATTCAAGGTCTTCCGGCGGATATGTTTTCCTGATCTCTTTGAGTAAAGACAGTTCCTCCTGAAAATCCAGTGCCCCCACCTTTAGCTTGAGCACGCCAAATCCTTTATTGAGCTTGTCCTTGATGCGTTGTTTCATTTCTTCCCTGGTGCCCATCCACACCAAACCATTGATGGCAATGCCCTGCTTTCCGTTGGTGAAATCAGAGGGGTGAAGTACGCCAGTGCCTGGTTGCTGCAGGTCAAGCAACGCTGTTTCCAGCGCAAAGCGGATTGACGGGACCAGGTTTGAGGTGTTTTCCAGGGAAAGATCACCCTTTTCCAAGTGCATTACAGCCGTTTTGATCTTGTCTTCCAGGGAGGTGTCATATTCCGGTGAAAGACCCGGGATTACCGAGCATTCACCCGTTCCTGTTCTTTCATCTTCCCGCAGAATCACAAACCATGATGGTTTTGAATACAGGGTTCCCCTTGAGGTTTGACCCGGGGTAATAAACTGTAAATCTTTTCTTATTACCGTAGCTTTCATTTTACTGGATTTAGTCTTTAGAGCCGGGTAAACAGCCTGGTGTTAGCAATACTGCTATACCTATGTTTGCTTATCGGCTTCCGGGATCTGCAGCCAGGTGCTATATCACCATTCCCAGCCCAAACATTACCACAAACACAAGAGTAGCAAGCGCCAGCCGTTTTAACTCGGGATACAGCTCAATCGGTCTGGAATAACGAAATACCGCCACAACATTTCTGAAAAACAGGGGAAATGCCAGCACAAAGAGGAACTGGTAAGCCGAATGGTAGTTGAATATAACATACAATGGTCCCAGCAAAGCCGATACTATGATAAGCGAAAGGTGATAGTATTTTGCCCTTTGGTTGCCCAGCCATACCACCAGGGTACGTTTGTTGGCTTTTTTATCGCTTTCATAATCGCGCATATTGTTAAGATTGAGTACGCCGGCACTCAAAAGGCCAATGGCTGATGCCGGCAATGCATGCCAGGGGTTAAAATCGCCGGTGTGCAGGTAATGCGTGCCCAATACCCCGATAAGGCCAAAGAACAAAAACACCGAAATGTCTCCAAGTCCCCTGTATCCGTAAGGGTTTTTGCCTATGGTATATTTGATGGCTGCAACAATGGCTGCCACACCAAGAACAAGAAATGCCAAAATCACCAGCGAATCTTTTCCCTTGGCGCCAAAAGAGATCAGCAGCAGTCCGGAAATCAGTGCCAGGATAATATTGGCGATGATGGCTCTTTTCATGGCTGTTTTGCTGATAAGCCCACTATGCACCAGCCTGCGGGGACCCACCCGTTCTTCGTTATCGGCTCCGCTCACAAAATCGCCATAATCGTTGGCAAGGTTGGAGAGGATCTGTAGCAAAAGGGTAGTGAGAATGGCCAATACGAACACACCCCACCTGAATTCTCCTTCTGACCACGCCAGGAAACTACCCATAAGTGGCGTGGATACTGCCAGGGGCAGTGTCTTAAGCCTTGCTGCTTCTAACCATGATGATATTCCCGACATCTAAGGTGGTTTGTTTGGGTTATAAAGGTAAACGAAAATCTTTCGTTGCTGAATAAAAGGGATTAAGGGAACCTGGGGTATTTCTTAAAATCCGGATCTCTTTTTTCCAGGAAAGCATTTTTTCCCTCCTGTGCTTCATCGGTAAGGTAGTACAACAGGGTGGCATTACCCGCCAGCTCTTGTATTCCGGCCTGTCCGTCCAGCTCTGCATTGAGCCCTACCTTGATCATGCGCAGGGCAAGCGGGCTGCGCTTCATCATTTTTTTGCACCATGCCACTGTGGTGTCTTCCAGCTGGTCAAAGGGAACAACCTTGTTGACCATGCCCATTTCACGTGCCTCTTCAGCACTGTACTGATCGCATAAAAACCAGATTTCCCGGGCTTTCTTCTGTCCTACAATTCGGGCAAGGTAAGAGGATCCAAAGCCGGCATCAAAACTCCCTACTTTGGGGCCCACCTGTCCAAAGATGGCATTTTCAGATGCTATGGTAAGATCACACACCACGTGCAGCACGTGTCCGCCACCAATGGCGTAGCCGTTCACCATGGCAATTACGGGTTTGGGAAGCGACCTGATCTGTTTTTGCAAATCCAGTACGTTGAGCCTCGGCACACCATCTTTTCCCACATATCCGCCAATGCTTTTTACATTCTGATCTCCACCACTGCAAAATGCCTTGTCACCCTCTCCGGTTATGATCACCGTGAAGATGTCGTCATTTTCGCGGCAGATGACCATTGCATCGCGCATCTCCTGGATGGTGTCGGGGGTAAAGGCATTGTAAAAGCGTGGCCTGTTGATGGTGATCTTTGCAATCCCTTCAAAAATTTCAAATTTTATTTCGCTATACTCCTTTAGCGTTGTCCAGTTTCTTTTCGTGCTCATTTTTTTTGTGAAATATATTGATAATATTGTTTGAATATTCCGGCGGATAGTTCACCTGAGGTCTTTATATGGAAAACACCCTTGCCCCTGTTTGGTTTGAAAAAGGATCTCAAATTCTCCCGAAGGGCTTGCTCATGGGAAGCAAAGTAATATTCCAGTCCGTAGGCTTCGCAAAGCTTATCTATTTTTACGCTGTGCGGTGTTTCAAAGAAATGGCGCACCGGATCGATCACGGGCGAAGTGTCGATGAGTTTAAAAATATTTCCTCCCGCATTGTCCACAACAATAATGCGAAGGTTTTCCGGGAAGCTGGCGTTCCACATGGCATTGGAGTCATAAATAAAAGCCAGGTCGCCGGCAATGGCGATGTTGAGGCGGTCAGAGGCCATGGCAGCGCCCGCGGCAGTGGAGATACATCCGTCAATTCCTGAAGTACCCCGGTTGGAAAAATATTTTACATCAGCCTTTGTGGGAAACAGTTGTGCATACCTTACGGGTGTACTGTTGGCCAGGTGAAGATTGCAATTGCCGGGAAGGCTGTCCAGGATGATATCATATGCCATAAGGTCGCTGAACGAGGTTGATTGTAAAAAGCTCTTGTGCTTTTGGCTTAAAGTACCCCGGCAATTCGCGGCGAAAGCAACATATTCATCCCCTGATGGAATTGTTTCGGACATATGGGCAAAAAAGGTCTCCGGTTTCATAGAGATCACCCTTGTAAGCGACTGGTATGTATCCGTAATGCCGCAGTTCTCTTCAATATGCCAGTGCTGTATGGGCTTGTGGCTGCGCAGGTATTGTTTTGTTTTTTTGGATAATACGGCACCCCCGCATGTTACCAAAAGGTCCGGCCTGAATTGTTTTTTTTGTTCTTTGTCGAGGGAAGCAATGAAAGTATCGGGAGATTCTATAGCACCTTCTATGTGCCTGTTGGCCAGATTTTCAGAAAAAACCACCGCTTGTTTTTGATCAGCGATTTTTTGAAGGGAAACATTGGACTGACCAGGCTGATGATCCATTCCGCAGATCACCAGTCGTTGTTTTGCCTTCTGCCAGTCATTTTTCAGTTTTTCTATTTCCACTTGCGGTAATATCTTTTTGTAAGGAGTGGGTACAATGACAGGGGGAAGGTCTTTTACCTGTGGCAGGGGCTCATACAGTGGTTCCCTGAGGGGAATATTTACATGAACCGGCCCTTGTATCCCATCCGTGGCAAGGTTGAGGGCTTCTGACATCGTTCTGCGCAGATACCACAAATCATCATCGTTATCAGTCTCTACGGGCAGTTGGAACGAACCCTTAATGATATTGCCAAAGAAACCCGTTTGCCTCACTGTCTGGCCATCATTCTGATCGATCCATTCCGTAGGTCGGTCGGCAGTAAGTGCCAGAAGGGGAATGCGCATATAGTATGCTTCGGCCAGGGCGGGAGCATAATTGACCATGGCAGTGCCCGATGTGCAGATCAATCCCACCGGTTTTCCACTCTCCATGGCCATGCCCAGGGCATAATAACCGGCAGAGCGTTCATCGGTAATGCTGATACACTCCATCTTGTGCAAAGCAGTAAAGGCCAGGATTAATGGTGCATTGCGCGAACCGGGGGAAATGATTACTCTTTCAATACCCCGGGAGTGGCAAAGATAAGGCAGTTCGCTGATTCCCCGTCTGTTGGATGACATATCTCAGGATTCCTTCAATGATTCAACAATGGATTTGAGTGTTCTCATCTTGCTGTTGGTTTCTTCCCACTCCAATTGCGCATCGGAACCTGCAGTGATTCCTGCACCAATGAAATATTCAAGATGATGGGGAGTGGCCTTCATAGAACGCAGATTCACATAAAGGTCCCACTGGCCATTCATGTTTACAGGGCCCAAAAAACCCGAATAATATTCTCTGCGATGCTTTTCTGTCTGGCGAATGATTGCCAGTGCTTTGTCTTTGGGCAATCCGCACACTGAAGGGGTGGGGTGAAGCTGGTCTGCAAATTCTGAAAGATTTCCTTCAAGCGATTCCTGGGGGAATCTGAAAGAAGTTTTCAGGTGCTCTACCATTCCTGCCACAAAGGTCTTGGGGCCGGAACGATCAAAATATCGAATGTTATGCTTTTTCAGCAGATCTTCAATGTATTCTGAAACGATGTTTTGCTCATCCTTTTCTTTTTCTCCCCAGGGTTTAAAATGATTGTCAGGAATGTTGTGCCTTGTTCCGGCAAGAGAGACTGTGGTAACGGTTTTTTCTTTAACCAGAAGCAAAGGTTCCGGACTTGCCCCGAACCAAACCCCCGTGTCGGGGATATATACGCAAAACACGAATGCATCGGGGTAAGCGTTACATAATCTTTCAAAAAATGCTGCCGACTCAAAAGAAGGATCTCTTCTTTCCCTGAAAACTCTTGAAAGCACAACTTTCTGTACTTCCCCCTTTTTTATTTGTTTCTTTACACTTTCTACCCGGGCTGTAAAATCTTTTTTCTCAATGACGGTATTTTCTCGCTGGTAGTAAGGAATGAAAACCCGCCTGGTGAAAACATCTTCCTCTTCCTGTGATCGTGATACCGGCTCCTGGAAAGTTTCTCCATGGATGAGCAGGTCGGGCTGGATGATTCTGATAGGGTACCCCGATTCAAAATCAAACGGGGCAAAGACAAAACCTGGTTGGTTTTTCAGCAGTTTCAGGTCTGTAATCTGTGGGGGAAGTTGTTTCCACTGCAATAGGGTGATATGCTCAGAGGCATTGGGAATGCGATAGGAAGCAAAGGCTATACCGTTGTCCAGGGCAAGTCGGTGGAGTTTTTCCAGGGTTATGGTACGGGTAGAAAGCATCTGCATCGAAGTGATTATTTCTTTTCAATGATCATGTTGGTAAGACGGCAGGCAGAGATTTTCCGTCCATCATCATGGGTTATTAAAATGTCCCACACATGGGTGCGGGTGCCTTTGTGCAGCAGGGTAGCATGTGCATTTACAAAACCATGGGTAGCCTGTCCTATATGGCTGGCAGTCATTTGCATTCCCACAACATTGTATTTGCTGTTGTCTACAAGCCCTATGGAAGCTGCGCTACCTACGGTTTCTGCCAGGGCCAGGCTCGCGCCCCCGTGTAAAATGCCCATAGGCTGACGCGTGCGTGCATCAACAGGCATACGGGCCTTCAAAAAGTCATCTCCTGCTTCTGTAAACTCAATTCCCAGATGTTCTACCAGTGTGTTGGTGCAAAGCTCGTTGAGCTTTTGTATCTCCTTCATAAAAATATTTTTTTGCCGGTACAAATTTGCAACCCCGGCATTGTTATGTTTTCCTGACCTGCAGGCTTTTTATTATTGCAATGCAGGATGGTTATTGTTGATCACTATGCGGTGGTCTTTCCTGTGTTGAGTTAACATTAAAAGTGCAAAAATGTTTGTCATACCAGGGGGAAAAACACCCCATAAATGGCGGGTTACCTTTATGGGGTGCAGGTTGTTTTATGGGTACCGGTGTGGTGACACCTGTTTGTTTGTCGTTGTTAATTTGAATCTTTATTGGGTAACTCCAGTCCGTAACCCGATGTTTTATCTTCGCGCTTAAGCAGGAAGGCAAAGATCAGTCCGGCAACTCCCAACAGGGAAAACACCAGCATAGGATTGGTGTAGTCCAGGGGTTTTATGATCTCTGCGCTATGGGATTGATCGGTAATGCCAAAATAATCAGCATTGGCATACACCAGTCTTCCCTGGCCCATAATCACCTCAAATTGCCCGGCCCGGTCAACATAAAAGTTGGATGTTTCTTCCCAAACTTCCACAATCTCCTCTTCGGTACGAATGACTATTTCCCCGTCTTCCAGTTCTTCCTGTGTAGAGGAGGTATGCAAGGTATATACCCTGATCCTGCCATTGTGGGTTTTGTCAAGGAGTTCATTGTCGGGTTGTGGAAGGGATGTAATGAAAACACTGTTTTCATCTACCTTAAACGGACCTTCATATACAACAACTTCTTCATCATCCTTTTCTTTGATCAGCCGGGCAAAATACTCATTTTCTTTGTCCAGCTCAGAAAATTCCGCATTGAGAAATGTTTCAGGTTCGCCAATTACAATTTCAAATTCACCCTGTTGGTTGGTGGTTACTTTATGGTTCTCATTCCAAACAATAGTACTTCCGAGCAGGTCGTCGAATACTACCGCTGCAACGTTGATATCTTTGTTGGCAATGGGTTGGTCTTTCCTGTCGAGATAAACCCCATTGTACCTCATGTCTTGCTGTTGTACGGTTTCAAACTGATCGCTGCTGAGCGTAGCGCGGTAATTGGGATTGGAGATGTCTACCACATAACCAATGAGCATGGGGAAGATGAACAGGCCGATGTTTTGTACCGAAAACATAAAGCCATAGGCAGTGCCCAGTTTGGCCGTGGGAACGATCTTGGTAACAGCGGGCCACATGGCTGCCGGCACCAGTGAAAAAGCTATTCCCAGCAAAACAATGGGGATGCGTGGTTCAAGGTAGGTGAGGGCAAACATGAGGTGTGCAACGATAAGCAGGGCCGATCCAAGATACATCAATGTGGCACTTTTTCCTTTGTTGTCGGCAAACCAGCCAAAGAACGGTGTCAGCAAAATGGTACCGTACATCAGGTAGGAGGTGACATCGCCCGCCAGCTGTCGGGGCATGGCAAACTTGTTCATCAACAGGTCGGGAGCAAATTTGAGGAAGGGAAATACGGCCGAATAAAAGGTAACACAAAGCAGCGTGATGAAAATTACAGAACGGTTGGTTACCAGATCTTTCAGGTCTGTAAGTTTGAATTCATCTTCCGGGTCTTTCAGGTCGATGGTTACCTGTCGGTCAACCCTAAGGTCGATGAGAGAATAGATAATGAAGCCCAGCAGACCGATCCACAGCAGCAATACGCCAAAGTAAATGGCGGTGGTCCATTCGGGGTGAACCAGGCGGGGGGACAAGGTAAAGGCAAGGGCTGCACCCAGCCGGCCAATGGCAAGGTTTAGTCCCAGTGCCAGGGCAATTTCTTTTCCTTTAAACCACTTTACGATGATTTTCGACAAAACGACAATACTTGTCTCGGCACCCAGCCCAAAAAGGAAAAATCCCAGTACCATGAGTTTTAACTGGGGGGAATATGAGGTGAGGAAAGAGTTCATGAAACTGTATCCAAAACCTCCTTCAAGAAATGTTGCCGAAGCGGAATAGGCTGTGAGTGCTCCTCCCAGGCTCATCAGCAGAATAAAGGCGAAGCCGGTTATACGAACACCAATGCGATCCAGTATGATACCGCCCAGGATAGCCATGGCCAGGAATACATTGGGGAAGGCATAGGCCGACATTACCAGTCCAAAATCAGAGGCCGAAAACCCAAGGTTGATACGCACCAGGTCCTGGATAGGAGCCAGCAGATCGTAAAAATAATAGTTGGTGGCCATGATGAAACTTGCCAGGATCAAAACTCCCCAGCGCGCCGCCGGGATCTCCGTAAGTAATCTTTTAGCGCTCATTTGTTTTGTTTTGGTTCGAATTAGTTTGATTGGTGATAATACGATTACAGAGACGCCTTCACCTTTTCAGGTGAAAAGCGCCTCCGGTATTTTTAGTATTATTTTTCAAGGTATTGTGCTGCCCTGGAGATGGCCTTGTCAAGCCCCTCAGGATTTTTCCCCCCGGCAGTGGCAAAGTGGGGTTGGCCGCCACCACCACCCTGGATCTCACGTGCCAGTTCTTTTACTATGTTTCCGGCATGAAGTTTTTTGTCCTTAGCCAGGTTTTCTGAGATCATTACCGTTATACCCGGCTTACCATGGGCAACATGGCCAATGACAAGGAAAAGGTTTTCCAGTTCTTTTTTCAGTTCAAAAGCCATGTCTTTGGCTATTTGCGCATCCACTTCGAGCTTCACTGCCAGGAAGTTGACATCGTTTATCTGCCTTACTTTTTCTTTGATTTCCCCTAACATATTGCGGGCCTGGGCTTTTTGCAGCTCTTGCACTTGCTTGTTGAGCTTTTCATTTTCCTTCTGCATCTGCTCCACGGCTTTGAGCAGATCTTTGGGGTTTTTCAACAATTCCCTTGCTGCCTGCAATGTTTCAATTTTTTCATTGACAAACTCCTCTGCCAGTTTGCCGGTAACCGCTTCCACCCGCCTGATGCCTGCAGCAATAGCACCTTCTGAAACGATCTTGAAAAGGCCAATCTGCCCCGTGGCATGTACATGGGTGCCGCCGCAAAGTTCGGCTGAGTAGCCCTGATCGAAGGTAATTACCCGCACGGTGTCGCCATACTTTTCGCCAAACAATGCCATGGCCCCCATTTCCCGGGCCTGGTCCATACTGAGCTCACGGTGCTCCTCGCGTTGTATGTTGGCGCGGATACGTTCATTTACCAGGTATTCAATCTGCTGAATCTCCTCCTGGGTAACTTTGGCAAAATGAGAAAAGTCGAAACGCAGCCGTTTCTCATCTACCAGCGAACCCTTCTGTTGCACGTGTGTGCCCAAAACCTTGCGCAGGGCAGCATGCAGCAGGTGGGTAGCACTATGGTTGTTTTCCGTAAGCCGGCGTTTTTTTTCATCCACTGTGGCAATAAAGCTTTCGGGCCATTGGGTGGGGATCTTGTCAATGATATGTACCGATAGATTGTTCTCTTTTTGGGTGTCGAGCACCTGCAGGGTGATCTCTCCTGAAGAAAGTGTGCCGCGGTCTCCTACCTGCCCGCCCGATTCGGCATAAAATGGCGTTTTGTCCAGCACCAGCTGGTAAAAGGTTTTTCCTTTGGAGGTAATCTTTCTGTACCTGACAGGTTTAACCTCCGCCTGCAATGATTCATAACCCAAAAAAACCGTTTCAGGAGCCCCCGGTGTAAGCACTACCCAGTCGGCGGTATCCACTACAGCAGCGGCACGACTTCTCTCCTTTTGCTCGGTCATGCTTTCCTCAAAGCCTTTCATGTCTACATCCAGTCCTTTCTCCCTGGCCATGAGCTGGGTAAGGTCGATGGGAAAACCGTATGTGTCGAATAGTTCAAAGGCAAAACGGCCGGGAATTGTTTTTTGCTCCGGATGGGTATTGATATGATTTTCAAACTTGCTGATGCCGGTGGCGAGGGTTTTCAGGAAGGTAGCTTCTTCTTCGGCAATTACACGCATAATAAGCTCTTGCTGGGCAGGCAGTTCTGGGAAGTAGCCCCCCATATTCTCTACCAATGTGGGCACCAGCTCATGAATAAAAGGTTCTCTGAAATCGAGGAAAGTATATCCGTAACGTACCGCTCTTCGCAAGATACGGCGGATTACATAGCCTGCCTTGTTGTTGGAAGGCAGCTCTCCATCGGCAATGGCGAACGCTACGGCACGCAAGTGGTCGCTTACCACTCGCATAGCAACATCCATATCCTGTTCTTTGCCATAAGTCTTACCTGTCATCTGACAAAGCTTACTGATATAGGGCTGAAAAACATCGGTATCATAGTTGGACTGTTTTCCCTGCAATACCATGCAAAGGCGTTCGAAGCCCATGCCTGTATCTACATGCTTTGCTTTAAGGGGTTGTAATGATCCGTTGGAGAGGCGGTTGAACTGGATGAAAACAAGGTTCCAGATCTCAATAACCTGGGGATGATCCTGGTTTACCAGGTCGCGGCCGGATATTTTTTGCTTTTCTTCCTGGTTGCGGATGTCCACATGGATCTCTGAGCAGGGACCACAGGGACCGGTATCGCCCATTTCCCAAAAATTATCTTTTTTAGACCCATACAGGATCCGGTCTTCAGGAATGTATGTTTTCCAGAATTCACGTGCTTCATCGTCGGGTTGCAGCCCATCATCAGGGTCGCCCCCAAAAACGGTTACGTAAAGATTTTCTTTGTTAATGCCATACACACTGGTAAGTAACTCCCACCCCCAGGCAATGGCTTCTTTCTTGAAATAATCACCAAAACTCCAGTTGCCCAGCATCTCAAACATGGTATGATGGTATGTGTCATGCCCTACCTCATCCAGATCGTTGTGCTTGCCCGAAACCCTGAGACATTTTTGTGAGTTTGCCACCCTAGCATGCTTTGCCGGTGCATTGTCAAGAAAAATATCCTTGAATTGGTTCATGCCGGCATTGGTAAACATGAGTGTAGGATCGTTTTTTACGACCATCGGTGCCGAAGATTCTATGAAATGTCTTTTTGATTCAAAATAATCCAGGAAAGCTTGTCTTATCTGATTGGAGTTCATTGATAACGAATTGTTTTTTAGGTATTTTGTATGATTATTTTTAGTAAAATCACTGACAAAATTAAATTAATTTTACTTAGTTTTGTAACTAATTATATCGATAGCGCGTAAATTCAAGAGTCTAAAGGTTTAAGAAGAAAAAATCAGATGCCCCGAATATAGACTACAGGGGTACATCGGTTATGGAAAAGCATCATCACTTATGGCAAAGATAAAATACCAGTTCAATACAAAATCACTTGCTGTAGAACCTGTAAGGGAAACATTGTGGGATAAATTAAAAAGGTTTCTGAGAATCGTTTTGGCCGGGATGGTATTTTCGGTTATTGTATTGAGTATAGGCTACACCTTTGTTGAATCCCCGAAAGAAAAAATGCTCCGAAGAGAGATTGACCAGTACAAGGTGAATTTCCAATTGGTGAATGATCAACTTGATCTGTTGGCTTCCGTTCTTGAAGATATTGAACACCGCGACGACCAGATCTACCGTGTGATATTTGAAGCAGAACCGGTGCCCCGCGCCGTAAGAGATGCAGCCTACGGAGGTGTTGACCGTTATGAACAGTTCGATGGCTATGATAACAGTGAGATCATTTCTACCACCATACAGCGTATTGATCAGCTTGCCCGCCAGCTTGTGGTACAATCCAAATCCTACGATGAGGTTTTTGCCATGGCCAAGGATAAGTCAGAAATGTTGGCGTCCATTCCTGCTATTGTTCCCATAGAAAAAGGAACACAACGCCTTGTGTCAGGCTATGGAATGCGTATCCACCCGGTTTATAAAACCCTCAGGATGCATTCCGGTGTCGATTTTACCGCACCCACCGGAACCCCTATTTATGCTCCCGGCGATGGCGTGGTGAAAAAGGTTGAGCGCAACCGTCATGGCTATGGTCTTATGATCGTGGTTGATCATGGGTATGGTTACGAAACCCTTTATGCCCACCTTAGCAAGTTCAATGTAAGACAAGGGCAAAAAGTGAAAAGAGGCGAAGTAATTGGATTTATCGGCAATACGGGCGTGTCAACTGCTCCGCACCTGCACTATGAGGTGATTCGCCACGGCAAAAAAGTTAACCCCATCAATTACTTCTTTAACGATTTATCTCCTGAAGAGTATGAGTATATTATTGAAGTAGCTTCAAGAGTAAACCAATCGCTTTCTTAACAACGATTTTTCTAAGGACACATTATATTACTATAATGCGTCAAAAGCCTTCTTCGGAAGGCTTTTGCTTTTTGTGCCTTTATGGCCTGTAGCTTTGTGGTGAATGTCCACTAAAGGGGTTTGTAGTCGCCAAACCATTAGCCAAGGGCAAGGGTGTCCATCGCGAGGTGGAATCTGAAGGAAGCCGGAGGGGGGCAACCTTTTCGCTGTCCTTACCCAAAGCCATTAAGCCAGGGCCTGCCAGGCCGGGGCCACAGTGGCTATTCCTGGGTTGTTACTGTGTGGTTGTGTGTTTTGTCCGCAGGGTATTTTAAGCAACCCACCCGGCATATTCAGGCCACCGGTTCCGGACGGAGGTAAGAAGAGTATTATTTGATGCTACGGCAAGATTTTCTCTTTTCTTTCAATCAGGCCGTTGTCGTGTATTACCAGTTCTGAATCGGGAAAGTCTTCGCGCAGCAGCCGTTGAAGAGATTTTATGGCACCATGGTTGAAATCGGTGATGGGTTCTCCGCGTCCTATCTGCCTGATGGGGGTAACCTCTGCTCTGAGAAACTCACCCTGTTTGTTGGTATAAACTTTTACCAGCGGTGCAATTCCGTTCTCGCCCCTAAGGTTAAACCGTGCATAGGTGCAGAAGTTGCCAAGGCTGTAAATGATGAACCTGTCACGGTACAGATCCACGGAACGGGTTACGTGTGGACCGTGGCCAAAGACAATATCTGCTCCGGCATCGATTACTTTTCGGGCAAAATTACACACATTGCCACGATTTTCTCCGTAGTAGAACTCTGTCTCACATTTTACATTCTGATGATCAGGTCCTTCGGCTCCACCATGAAACGATACGATAATAATATCAGCCACTTCCTGCAGTTGGCTAACCAATCGCTGCGCATTGTCAATATCATGTATACTCACCGTGCCCACATTGGGCGAAAAAGCGGCCATGGCAAAGGTAACACCTCTGCGTTCAATAACGGTAAACTGGTGATCCAGGGTGCCGGCAAAGGCAATTCCCGTGCGGATAAGGGCAGCAACAGTAGCTTCACGGCCCTCAGATCCAAAATCGCCGGTGTGGTTGTTGGCAAGGCTTACCATATCGAAGCCCGCATCTGCCAGGTTGTAGCTAAAACGCTCCGGAGAGCGGAAGGCATAGCACAATTCAGGGTTGCGGCATTTTTTTACGCTCCCTTCACCGTCCAGCAGAACTCCTTCCAGATTTCCGAAAGTAACTGTGGCATTTTGCAAAATGGTATGCAGGGGGCTGAGCAAATCGCGACCATCATTGGGGGGCAGGTAAGAGGAATTGGGGTAATCGGTACCCATCATGATATCGCCCACCCCGATTACAGTTACCAGATCGGAAACCAGGTTCAGTTCGGGCACCTCCATTAAACCCTGCTGCGATGGTACCCGGAGTTCGACCGGCGGGAAAACCAATTCCAGTTTGACCCTATCTGGTGGTGCGGTTTTGCGTGCCTTGCGCCCCGAATAGCCATGGGTTGTTGTCAGCAAAAAAACGCAGGTGAATAGTATGGTCGCGAATGATCTCATGGGATTGCAAAATTTAGGTTTGATCCAAAAAGAAAAATGTGTTTGTCCTGGTATGATTTGATTGGGAACTTTTTTTCGGCAAACAAACATCCTCCTTTCGGTCTGAAACAGCAGGTTTATGACTGCCGTGAAACTATGTTCAAAGATACATCTTTCAGGGCAAATGATTTCCTAAGGGTTCCACGGCTTAACAATCATTGGGCAAATTGAATTTCTTTTCATAATTTTACAATCCTTAGCTTATGGAAGAGAACCAACCGGATTTGATTATGGATAAAACGGATAATGTGGCAAGAATATACTATACCATTGGTGAAGTGGCCGCCATGTTCAAAGTAAACACTTCATTGATCCGTTTTTGGGAGAAGGAGTTTGATATCATCCAGCCCAAAAAGAACAAAAAAGGAAACAGGCTTTTCACCCAAAAAGATGTGGATAATTTTCACCTGATCTTTAACCTGGTAAAAGAACGGGGGTACACCCTGAAGGGTGCCCGCGAAAAGCTGCGCAAAAATCCGGAAGATACCCTTCGTGAATACGAAATTATAAAGTCGCTCAATAAAATAGAAGAGTTTCTAAGGGGTGTAAAAAGGCATCTCGATCCCCAATTGTGATCCTTAAAGATTCCCCATTGATCCAATTCCTCTCTGTTATTTAATCCTCTGCCATTAGCCTTTGAATGTAAGGGATCTTTTTTTCCATTTAGCAGGAAAAAAAATGGCCAGTACTATCGTGGTGACCACATAAAAAGGATAGAGAACCGATAGAAAAGGAAAATGCCTCATCAATTTTCTTTGCTGAAAAAAACCGGCCACAGGCCACAGCAGGAGAAAATCTGCCGCCATTTTGATTCCCCATGCAGCCAATGTGCTATAGAAAGAGGCCGGCACAAAAATGTTCCATATTACCGAGGCAATGAGCATAAGGCTTGTAAGTGCCGTGATCAGTCCTGTTGCAAGTGTGAATGCATCGGTAAATCCAGCGGATTTTCCTGCCCAGCGGCTGCGCTGGCTGAAGAATTCTACAATGTTGTATGACGGGGTGGTGGTTACTACAGCGTTTCGGTCTTTCACAAAAAGGATTCTGCCAGGGAATCTTTTCTTAAAGGCATGCAAAAGAAAAACATCATCGCCCGACAGGTAAGACCGACCGGCTACCTGGTGGCGAACTTGCTGCCATGTGTCCCTGCGAAAAGCCAGGTTGGCGCCGTTGCACAGTACAGGTTTTCCTGTACCTGCTGCTCCCCCTGTTACTCCCATAATGCTCATGAATTCAAGGGTTTGCATTTGATCGAGCCATCCACCTTTTGTCCGGTAGATATTTACTGGCCCCATTAAAAAGGCCGCGCCCGATGAAATATAATGCTGTACCATGGAAGAAAGCCACTTCCCGCCCATGGTGCAATCGCCGTCGGTAGTGAGGATCAACTCTCCCGAAGCGGATTCGATGGCGCGGTGCAGGGCAGCTTTTTTCCCGTGGGGATATTTTTCCTGTGCCCTGATGAGCCTGATATTTGGGTGCCGGCAGGCAAATTGTTCCACGATATGAGGAGTTTGGTCATCAGACGAGTCGTCGCTTACGATCACCTCAAACTGATGGCAGGGGTAATTTTGCCGGGAAAGGCAGGTAAGCAATGTGCCAACTTGTTCTGCTTCATTGCGCACAGCCACAACAATGGAAACAAAGAGGTGGGAAACACCTGTGGTGACGGGATGTTTTGTTTTCAGCCAACCATAAGTAAAATACAGGATAAACAGGGCATAAACTATTATGACCCCCGAAAGCAAATATGGTATTGCTTCAGTCATTGCGTATTATGGTGGTTTTGCATTCAGCGGTAATGCTGAGCAATCCGCCTGCGATGGCTGGCAATGCCAGGTTGATCAACCATAATGTAGTACTTGCTGCCATTACAGCCACCTCACCAAAGGGTTGATTTGTATGCGCAAACCATGTTCCAAAGACCAATGCTGCTATTGGTCCGCGCACCCCCAGTTCCCAGATGGCTGAAAGAGGGATAAGTGTCATTACCAGCCAGGTTATGGCTATCAGCTGAAATGCTATGGAAAATGAGATCTGGAGCCCAAATATTTGCAGCAAAAGATAAAACTGAGTGGTAAAAACCATGTATCTCCCAAGGCTGAGCGCCAGTATGATAGTGATATCACTGAGGTTGAGCCGGCCCAGTGGGGCAAGCCAGGAGGAAAACCGGTTTCGGAGGTTGGAGGGACTGAGAAACTTACTCCTTTTGAGATGTGGTATGGCAAATACCAACAATCCGGCAACAACAGCAAAGGACCACGCCAGGTGCAACCAACCCGGCGAAAGATTGCCAAGGGGAGAAACGGCGTACCTGTTTTCTGCTGTCAGCAATGGAAGTTGCATCAGGATGGCAATGGTACCTGCCAGTAGTGTGATGAAAAGCTGGCTGAGGCTACCTGCACTGTTGAGCAGGATGCCGCCAATGCGATGCCGGGGCTGCAGGAACAAAAGCCGGCCAGCAAACTCACCGGTACGCTTGGGGGTGATCATTCCCAGGCTGATGCCATAAAGAATGGAAAGGAAAGATTGCTGCCAGCACAGGGGTTGGATTTTGGCGCTGAGCAGTTTCCACTTGGCCGATTCCAGGGTCCAGTTGAGACCCATCAACATTACAACAGCAAGTATGAGCCAATAAAAAGACGGGGTAAGAGCCAGGGCATCTTGCCATTGTTGCAGGCGGTGTCCCGGTATCTGCACTATCAGTAGCCCGGTATACACA
This sequence comes from uncultured Bacteroidales bacterium, assembly GCA_964453995.1. GTDB lineage: Bacteria > Bacteroidota > Bacteroidia > Bacteroidales > UBA7960 > SKVR01. The sequence continues at coordinate 20,200 of CAYVQC010000048.1, forward strand.
AGGGCTGTTAAAGCAATGACCACCCGGAGGACAGGGAGAAAATTTTTATGTACATTTGCGCCAATTGCCGCAGTGTAACTAATAAGACGCATAATCCAAAAAACGTGACAGAAAAAATCATATTGGGTGTTGACCCAGGAACCAGCAATATGGGGCTGGGTGTAATCGGGGTCAAAGGTAGCAAAATTGAAATTATTGCCATGGATGTTCTTAAGCTGGAAAAGCTCAAGGATCATCACCTGAAACTGCGAAGGATATTCGAAACCACCTTGCGCACCATCGACCATTTTCATCCTGATGAAATGGCCATTGAAAGTCCTTTCTTTGGTAAAAACGTACAATCTATGCTTAAGCTGGGTCGTGCACAGGGAGTTGCCATTGCTGCTGCTTTGTACCGCGATATTCCGGTGTTTGAGTATTCTCCCCGCAGGATCAAACAATCCATTACCGGCAAGGGAAATGCATCAAAAGAGCAGGTGGCGGGTTTGCTGTCAGGAATGTTGTCTATGAAAACCATCCCGGAAGCCCTTGATATTACCGATGCCCTGGCCGTGGCAGTGTGTCATCATTTTCAGAAAGATGTTTCCACCACAGGGGATTCTTCCTATACTGGCTGGAAAGCCTTCATCAGTCAGAATCCTGGCCGCATAAAAAAGTAATTTGCTATATCTTGGAGCCAATTCGTTCGGCAATCATCCTGAACTCCTCTTCACTCAGCTTGAGTTTGGGTTTGCTGAAGTCAATATCGTATATTCCATTGATAGGTACCAGGTGAATATGGGCATGGGCAACTTCAAGGCCAATGACCGCTATTCCTACTTTTTCGCATAGGATACATTTTTTTATGGCTACAGCTACCTTTTTGGCAAAGAGAAACAACTCCTGGTACTGCTGGTCGTCAATGTCGAAAATGTAGTCTGTTTCTTTTTTGGGTATTACCAGGGTGTGGCCTTTTGCCAGCGGGTTAATGTCGAGGAAAGCAAGGAAATTGTCGTCTTCAGCAACTTTATAGGCTGGAATATCTCCGGAAACAATTTTTGAAAATATTGTAGGCATAACAATGACTTTGAGGGTGAAACATATGGTTTTCTTCCCTGTAAAAATAACCAAAAAAAGCCGGTGTTCTAAACGACCGGCTTTTTTTTCTTATATGATGGTAAGCATCTACCTGCCTACATCCAGGATTTCAAAAGTGAGCAACCCTGCCGGTACCTGTATGTCCACTTTCTCCCCGGTTTGCTTGCCCAGCAGTCCTTTGGCAATAGGACTGGCCACAGAGATCTTCCCTGATTTGATATCAGCCTCATTTTCCGGAACAAGGGTATAAGTCATAGATGCATTATTTTTCAGATTCTTCAACTTCACCCGTGAGAGGATTGAGATTTTCGAATCATCGAGTTGAGATTCGTCAATAACCCGGGCATTGCTAAGGGTGTTTTCCAACTTGGAGATTTTAAGCTCAAGCATTCCCTGTGCATTTTTTGCTGCATCATATTCTGCATTTTCAGAAAGATCACCTTTCTCTCTGGCTTCGGCGATTTGCTGCGATATAGCAGGTCTTTCAACGGATTTGAGATGCTCCAGTTCTTCTTTGAGTTTTTCCAGGCCTTCTTTGGTGAAATACTTAACCTCGTTCATGACTGTATGTATTACTGTTTGACAATGTCCCTGCACATATTTCATTGCTGAAACTGATGCTACATGTGAGAAGGGACTAAAAATCTTTAGGATTAAATGTGGTTGATTGTTTTCTTTGTAAAAAGCCCCGAATCTGGTAGTTTTATTTTGAAGGGGGGCTCAATGCCGTTGGACCGACAAGAGAATTGTGGTGGTCCGAATAGTGTCTTTGTCTGTTGCAGGGCAAAGTATCTGCTCATCCATTCACAGCAATGCCCCAACACATGGGCATGCAGCGGCTGACGCGGGCCCGATATGTCTGAGCAAAAGTATGTAATGGACAAAGTATTCATTTGTATGTTTGTTGTGATCAAACAAAAAGCATAAAAAAAAGAGTTGACAGCCTGAGTATCATAGTAAAACAAACTGGCAACCGCATAATTCTTTTTGTTCCCGGCCCGAAAAAATGCCGGATAAAACCGGGTTCTTGTACTATAAGGTTTGATTAAAAAAAAACAAACGAATTTCTCGTTTGCATATGCAAATATACGATTTTTTTTACAATAGTAAAAAGTTTGGAAAATTATACTCTTCTCTACTGTTGGCAGCTATTGCCTTATCAGGTATATTTTCTGTTAATGATCTCGGAATAGATGATTGCCTTTCGGACATCAAATTCAAAATCCTTTCGACCGACGAATCCTTCGTCAAGATCTTCCACAGCAATTTTTGAATCTTCCTCCAGTGTTTTTCGCTCACTCTGCTCGTAGGATCTGATCAGGTCTTCCAGGGTTTCCATTTTTCCTTCGGCGGCAAACTCATAATTTTCTGTAACTACGTCTGCGCCCTGGTATTTTTCTATTTCCGGATCCGACTGTTCTTCATAAAAGGTAGATTGGGGTTCTTCCTCTTTGGTTTTAAACTCCTGCGGGTAAGATGGCTGTGGGGCTCTTTGTGGTTGGGCAGGTCTTTCCTGGGTATCTGTTTCGGTTCCGAAGAAATCTTCAAGAAGTTCTTCAAAGTCGGATTTCTCTTTTTGTGGTGCAGGGTCAGCCTCGAGGGGTCTGGGCTGCGGCCGGGAGGTCTGTTGTTGTGGAGGTTTGGTTTGTTTCTTCTTCATGCCTCCCAAAATACTGATCACCAGCCATACGATAGCAAGTATAATATAAATTATGTCTTCCATTTGCAATAGTATTTATCTGTATTTTCCTGACTATCTTTATCTTTTGATGGCATTGATCCATCTTACATAAAACGGGGGTTTGCGCGATTTGTTTAGCCGTTCACTTTTTCTGCGGGTTTCCTTCATCCTTTTTCGGGTTTCCCTGTTTTGTGTTTTTATGTGCTTTTCTCTCCCTTTCTCCATAGTCTTTTCGCCTTCCAGGCGTTTCTGTTCTGCGCGTTTTTGCTCTTGACGTTGAGCTTTGGCTGCCTTGTATTTGGGCCCGCATGAACTCAGGGGAGTAAGCAGTATCAATAGAATAAATGCCAGGTACTTTAGAAATTTAAGCCTTATCATTCAATTGGATATGTATTGTGATGCTGTTTTCTGAAAGTGATTTAGCAAGCGACAAAGTTAAAAAAATCGGTGTAACTTTGTATATCATCAACGCTATACCTATGGGTTTATTTTCAAGGCATATTCAAAAGGGGATGTACATAATGGTGCTTGTTATGGCACTGGTGGGTTGCACCTCTGATGAGAAACACCCTGTACCTGTTGTGCCCGTTGAATTTCGGATCAATACGGAGTTTCAGTTTATTGAGCTCAACAGTATTGGTGGGTGGGTTTATGTGACGGGAGGTTTTGGCGGAATTGTGATTTACCGCTTTTCAGTGGATGAGTTTATGGCTTTCGACAGGGCTTGCCCGGTACATCCCTATAATGAAGAGGCCCGTGTGCGTGTAGAAGATCCACCCATTGCATACTGCCCGGTGTGCGATTCGCAGTTCCTGCTCATTGACGGTACCCCATTTTCAGGTCCGGCCAAATATCCTCTTTTACAATACCATGCCATATACAGGGAACCCTATCTTTCTGTTTCTAATTAGGGCCTGCTAAAAACTTTTTCAGCAAGCCCTGATTGTAAGAGGGGCCTTCTTTAGTGAATATATAATACAAAGCCCTGCTTCGAATCATCTGGCAGGGCTTTGTATTTAAAGTATTTATAGTCAGGGCAATTGTTTTGCAAAGGTTCTAATTGCCCGAATCATATTAGTACCTGTAATGCTCAGGTTTGAACGGGCCTGTAGATTTCACTCCAATGTAATCTGCCTGTTCGGGGGTGAGTCTGGTAAGTTTTACGCCGATTTTCTCAAGGTGCAGGCGTGCCACTTCTTCGTCAAGATGTTTGGGAAGGCGGTACACTCCAATGGCATAATTGTTTTTCCATAATTCCATTTGGGCTACAACCTGGTTGGTGAAGGAGTTGCTCATAACGAAAGATGGATGACCGGTAGCACATCCAAGATTTACCAGGCGTCCTTCGGCCAACATGAAGATCTCGTTGCCACCGGGGAAAATGTATTTATCAACCTGGGGTTTGATGTTTACTTTCTGCACTCCGGGGGTGTTGTCGAGCAAATCCACCTGGATTTCGTTGTCGAAGTGGCCAATGTTGCACACAATTGCCTGATCTTTCATTCTTTTCATGTGTTCAACCGTGATCACATCTTTGTTTCCGGTGGCGGTTACAAAAATATTGCCTTCGTCGAGAGCATCTTCAACAGTCTTTACCTCGAAACCTTCCATAGCTGCCTGCAGGGCACAAATGGGATCAATTTCTGTAACAATTACCCTGGCGCCATAGCCACGCATACTGTTGGCACAACCTTTACCCACATCACCATAACCGCAAACAACCACAACTTTACCGGCGATCATTACGTCGGTAGCTCTTTTGATTCCATCAGCCAGCGATTCGCGGCAGCCATAAAGGTTGTCGAATTTGGATTTGGTTACCGAGTCGTTTACATTGATAGCGGGTACCAGCAGTTCGCCTTTTTCCATCATCTGGTAGAGTCTGTGAACTCCTGTGGTAGTTTCTTCCGATACTCCCTTCCAGTCCTCTACCATGCGATGCCATTTCAGGTTATCCTTTTCGAGTGTTTTCTTGAGTAAGTTCAGAATTTCTGCTTCTTCCCGGCTACCGGGAGTTTTGTCCAGTATCGCGGCATTATCTTCTGCTTTAAAGCCTAAGTGGATGAGCAGGGTTGCATCTCCACCATCGTCTACAATAAGCTGGGGCCCTTTGTCATCGGGGAAGGTGAGGGCCTGTTCGGTGCACCACCAATATTCAGCGAGCGTTTCGCCTTTCCAGGCAAAAACAGGAATGCCCCTTTTGGCAATAGCTGCTGCAGCATGATCCTGGGTTGAAAAGATGTTGCAACTTGCCCAGCGTACATTGGCACCAAGTTCAACAAGGGTTTCTATCAATACTGCAGTTTGTACGGTCATGTGCAGTGAACCCATGATCCTTACATCCCTGAGGGGTTTTTCTTTACCATATTTTTCGCGCAATGCCATCAATCCGGGCATTTCTTTTTCTGCGATCTCAATCTCTTTCCGGCCAAAGTCTGCCAGTGAAATGTCTGCTACCTTATAGGCAAGCGGTGTATCGGTTAAAACTTTTTCCATTCTGATTATTCGTTTTATTTTTATAATTTTGCAAAGGTAACACTTATATTATTAAATGTTACCTTTGCCTGACAAGCTATAATACTACAAATTCAATTACGCATAGGTTCAATCGCGGCCATAGCAAACAGATTGATTTTTTTAAATTGATCCTTTGGCGCTCTTCACGGGCAATGGCCCCCTAAAAGTAAGAGAATGAGTCTTTTTCTGAAAAAAAACATTAAAGATGCCTCTATCGGCATCTGGGAAATAAAGGAGAGTGTGGATGAGTTGTACGGACAACTTTCCCTCTCACCTGAAGAAGAACAGGTTTTTTCTTCGCTGAAAACCCCCACACGTAAACAGCACTGGTTAAGCTACCGGATGATTTTGCCATACCTGGTAAGGGAGCATGAACTCAGTGCCATTTCCTACGACGAATACGGCAAACCCTACCTGAACAATGGTGTACGACATATCTCCGTATCTCATTCAGGAAAGTATTCGGCCCTCATTGCCAGCCCTGTTCATTCTGTGGGGGTTGATATTGAAAGGATCGATCCGAAGATCGAGCGCATCAGTCATAAATTTCTTACTGAACAGGAAATGTCGGAAGTGGGCCGCGATCTGTCACGTGAAGCACTTTATGTGATGTGGGCAGCTAAGGAAACGCTCTACAAATTGCATGGCAGAAGGGATATCCTGTTCAAGGATCACATTTATATTGCTCCATTTTCGCCCCAGAAGGAAGGACTGGTTTACGGCACCATCAAGGCCGATGACGGAGAAAAAATGTATTCAGTACAGTATCACCTGTTCGAAGATTATGTTCTGTCTTATGCCATAGACCGCAGCCGATTTTCATATCTTTAAAGCCCCTTTTCATTTTTAAATTTCTAAAAATCCGTACCTTTTCATGCCAGCTGCCCTGTACCATCAAATAACCACTTTGGCAAATCAAAATCAAAAGCAGGTGGCAGTGTTGGTCGATCCTGATAAGGTAACCCTGCAAGACCTGGAAAAAATCATTACCCTGGTTCACCTCAATGGGGTGAATTATATTTTTGTGGGGGGAAGTCTTATTACAGGAGGATTCCTGGATGAATGTATTCGTTTTTTGAAGGGAAGCACCTCAGTTCCGGTGGTCCTTTTTCCCGGGAATGCATTACAGATTCACCCCCTGGCCGATGGGATACTGTTGTTGAGCCTGATCTCGGGCCGCAATCCCGAACTGCTCATTGGCAGCCATGTGGTTGCCGCGCCAGCTCTGAAGCAATCGGGTCTGGAAATAATGCCTACAGGTTACATGCTTGTAGAGAGCGGGAAACTCACCTCGGTGGTGTATATGAGCAATACCACTCCCATACCGTCAGATAAACCCGATATTGCCACCAGTACAGCTATGGCAGGCGAGATGCTGGGGATGAAACTCATTTATCTGGATGCCGGCAGTGGTGCAGCAAGGCCGGTTCCGCAAGAGATGATCCTGGAAGTAAAGAAAAGTATCGGGATACCTCTTATTGTTGGCGGTGGAATCAGATGCACTGCATCGGCCCGCACGGCATGGAATGCCGGAGCTGACATTGTGGTGGTGGGAAACGCCCTGGAGAATGATCCGGAATTTATTGAGCAACTTTGCCTGGAAAGAAACAGGATCAACCAGGTGAAAGTGTAGTGTTTCCTTTAGAACAAACTTCTATCAGGGACTTTCCGTTTGACTACTGCTGGGCTTTAAGCCATGCAATTTCCGCTTTCCATCTATCCGGTTCGGGAGTTTCAAGGATCATGGGTATGCCATCCAGACGTGGGTCTTTCATCAGCCTGGAAAATCCTTGGCTGCCAATAAGACCTTCCCCCAGGGGGGCATGCCTGTCAACCCTGCTGCCAAGTTCCTTTTTTGCATCGTTCAGGTGCATTCCTCTGAGGTATCCCAATCCAACGATCTTGTCGAAATCATCCCATAGCTTTTCATACCCGGCCTCAGTTGCAAAATCATATCCTGCAGCCCAGCTATGGCATGTATCTATGCAAACCCCGATGCGTTGCTTGTCGTCGACCAATTCGATAATGCGGGCAAGGTGTTCGAAACGGTAACCCATATTGCTGCCCTGGCCGGCAGTGTTTTCGATCACTGCCGTTACACCCCTGGTTTTGTCAAGGGTTATGTTAATGGATTCGGCAATGATCTTCAGGCAATCGTCTTCCGATATTTTCTTCAAATGGCTGCCAGGATGAAAGTTGAGCAAGGTTATTCCCAGCAACTCGCAGCGCTGCATCTCATCCAGGAATGCCCTGCGCGATTTCTTCAAACCTTCCTCTTCCGGATGGCCCAGGTTGATCAGGTAGCTGTCGTGGGGAAGAATTTGCTCAGGCGTATAGCCATGCAGCTGGCAATTGGCCCTGAAATTTTCAATGTTTTCTTCGCTAAGAGGTTTGGCGAACCATTGTTTCTGATTTTTGGTGAAAAGGGCAAAAGCTGTTGCCCCTATAGCAGCAGCATTTAACGGGGCATTTTCAACCCCACCTGAGGCACTCACGTGCGCACCGATGAATTTTTTTCCTGGCATTTTGAACGTATTTTGCATCATTGTGACAACACCTTGTAGTTAAAATGGTTTAATCGTTTGAAGCATCCTGATCTTTGATGGCCGAAGCAGCCCTGGGCGGTGTATTGCGACGGTTGACAATATAAATGCCCGTAAGGATAATGATGCCCCCGGCAATTTGTTGTACGCTAAGCAATTCTCCCAGGATGATAATACCAAAAATGGCTGTTACCACTGATTGAGCCAATAGAGTAACAGACACATTGGTTCCTTTGATATGCCCCAGCGCATAATTAATACAGAGCCATCCGCCGAAGTGTGATATCAATCCAAGGCCCGACAGAGACAGCCATGTTTTACCTGAATATCCTGCAAAAGAGTGCCCCATAAGCCATGTGGCCAAAAACATCATGGCTACCATAAATAGCAGTGATAGCGACATGAAGGTTACGGTGTTTACCCTCTTGCGTACTTCCATGGTATAGATAAGATACAGGGCATAAAAAAAGCCAGCCAGCAGGGCCAGCATATCTCCTTTGTTGAAATCCATGGTTCTCCATGACTGGAGGCCAATAAGAATATTCAAGCCTATTATGGCTACCACAAGTCCAAACCAGAAACGGCCTGGCAGGCTCTTGCGCAAAACTACTACCGTGATCAATCCCAGCCATACGGGTGCGTTGTTGGCCAGTAGCGTGGCAGTTGCTGCCGAGGTTAAGGGGATGGCCGTGTTCCACATCCACAAGTCGATAGCAAAGAAAAGGGAACCGGCAAATATCAGGAAGATGTCTTTTCTGGCTGGCATTTTTATGCCCCTGTAAAACCATATGGGCAGAATAGCGATGGTGGCAAAAAGCAACCGGTAAAAGGTAGATACCGAACCGGGTACATCAGCCAGTTTTACAAAAATTGCAGAAAAGCCAATGCATAAAATGCCGAATATCAGGGCAAACCAGGCAAAGAAAGGTGATGATTTGAGTTTTTGGAGCGTGTACTGGTTCACAGAATGTTTCTATTATTCGTCGTCCAGTTTTTGGATATCAGAATCTTTTTGGACACCGAAAAACCTAAGGATGCGTTGCCAGTAAATCCTGGCAGCAATGGCAATGCCAGCGATGGCTCCAATAACAGCCTGCAGTATTATGCTTCCGGTTCCCGGATCTATATAGGCAATGATACCTGGGATAAAAGGGCAAAAGGCAAAAAAAGAGTTCATTATGTAATTATTTCAGGATGTAAAAATCCACAGCCATAAAGACCGGGATTAAAGTTCAAAGATAACAATCTTTTAAAAAATTACAGGTATTATTTACTTTGCAGGTTTTTGCATAAGAAATAGCGATCGGGTTGAACCTTCGATATTCCGTTCGGTAATGATCTGAAAGAATGCACTGAATGCCTTTATAAAAGAGTCTTTGGTATAATCTTGAAAAATATCCTCTCTCGATGCCAGAAGCAACTGCACCTGGGAATCCTCTTTGGGGACAAATTCAATGATCAGATTGGTGCATAATTCGCTGAAATATTCGGCAATTTTATGCAAAGGAATGTTGTTGGATATGGCAAGATGATGGATTAGTGCCAGTGCCATAATAGTGTCGGGTTTTTCACGCATTGCCAGATCCATTCTTTCCCGGTTTCCCCATCCAATGGCAGGTGAGGGATTAGTAACATCAAGGAGTAAAGGCAGAGTATGCGCAGACTTAGTGTTTCTCAGGTGAGCATAATGCTTTTCTACAGCCAGCGGGTCAATGTCGAATGCGATACATGGAATGCCGCATTGAGAAATGATTTGGGTAAACTCACCTGTATTTGCCCCCATATCCCACACAAAAGAAGGGTTGATCTGTTTTGCCATCTCCCTGATGATTTCTTTCTTATGATTGAAAGAATCATGTGAGTAATTTGTAAAGGAATAATATTCTGCCCATTCAGTATCTTTTTCTCTCACCTTCAATTTACTGATGACCTGCCACAGACTTTTAATAAGGTTTTGCAGCCGCTGACGCGACAATGAAGATTTGCTGTGAGATGAAGAAGGCTTCTGATACTTTTTCTGAGCCCTGGAATGGGCGTGAATATGCAAAAAAAGACCAAGATTGAGCTTTGTCCGCCAGGGCAGGAGTTTTGCTGTCAGGTCGAGGGGGACACCATCAAGGTGAGATTTTAAGAGTTGATTCAAACGGATATCTGTATGGCTCATCAGGGCCAGCGGCGCCAGGAAATGCTGGACAAATTGGCGGTAAGCCTGCCAGGGAGTGTTATCCTGGTATATTTCAAATGAAAGTGTGTCGATATGAATGGGCATTCCCTTGTGAAACTGGATGTTGTACACACTGGCGTCCTTAAGCACCATGCCGTGCTTCAGTGCTGTGTTCTGAATTTGCAGTGTGGCAAGTGCTGCATCTTTCAACTGGCTAAAGGACCATTCATAAGCATAGGAAATGAAATTTACTTTTTCAGGAGCAATTACTATGTAGCAATCCTCTGATAAGCCTGTGTGGCCCGTTATTTCTGTATGAGGAATGAGGAGTTTCCTCGAAACCAGTTTTTCATAAAGACCTGAGCGCATCAAATGGTCGTAGTCATTTTTGTAACGCCGGTTCACCTGTCGTAGCAGCCGCCCGTTTTCCCTGAAAATGAAACCCGATGGATCGCGAAATGAACTGTTATCCTGGTGTGTGATTTTCATTGATATCAAAAATGTAAAAGGATTATTATTAATGCATTATGTATTGTAAAAAAAATAGGCGAAATGCCAGGGAATCAATTGAAGAAAATGTCTGCCAGGGTTTACTGGTCAGGCCGCATTTCATAATCTTGTCCAAAATAGTTGTTGAAAATGATGCGCAATGTGTTTAAAGGTGCAATTCCGGAATGAAAGCCACTGTAATCTCCATCAGGGAGGTACACTGCATTAAGAACCCTGTAAATATGTTCCTTTTCGCGGGATCCGGTGCTTTCCTCTCTTACTCCATGATCTGATAATAGTAGAATAACTGGTGGAGTATCTGAGTTTGCAAGAATGCTTTCCACCATTTTTTCCATTCGTTTACTTACATAGATAAATTGTTCCAGGTACAATTGCTTTTTTGTTTCATCGTCTATGGTGGTATATTCCCAGTGATTGGTGGGATTTTCAAGGAAGTTTCCCTCCCGATCAAAAACATAGGGAAGGTGAGGTGACATCATGTGGGCATAAAGTAGAGAGGGGTTATCCATTTTATTTACCGTAAAGGGATGGTTCTCAATATAATCAAAAAAGTATTTGTTCACCTGGTAATACAAATTGGGGGTTTTGTCTTTAAAGCTTTCTGCCCAGGGAGTGAGGATCGTTTGGTTTACCAGTAAAACATGAAAAGGATCTATGGTTGAGGATTCTTCTATACCCATATTATACATGTACATGTAGTTAACATCAGGTAACCTGCCAGACCACCCAAAACTCCCGTAACCATTAATAAAAGTTATATTATACCCCAAACTATCCAAATAATTCATTACAAAATTGTTATCATAGATTTGGAGGGCTTCTCCCAAAGAAGTTCCTTCGGCAACATAATCCAGGTTCATTAGCGACGCCAGGGAGGAATAGGATGTGCGGAATCGTGTTCTGCTGTCTTCTGCTATATAAAAACCTTTTTCGGTAAGAAAATTATGCAAACTGCTGTTTTTATATCCCCATACCTCATCTATTGTTTTGAAGCTGGCAAACTCATCAAAAACAAGGATATAAAGATCTGGTAAGCCACTGGTTAATTCAGGGTTTTGCCCCGGAATATATTCAGCATTTGCCGTTTTTATGGTGATTCGGTTCTTATCAATTTCTGCAGGGATGATGTTTGCCAGGTTCAGGATCAGGAGCAAGGCCACAGGTAAGGTGAAAATGAGGTTCAGATTGGCCAGGGTCTCATTCCGTTTAATTTTGATGATCAGATAGATCCAGCCTGCATAAATTATTGTGATTATAATAATCAGATGAAGGTGACTCACTGTCAGCCAACCAGAAACGGTAGTAAATGCAGTTCCGTAAAACCCGGCAATCCATAGCAATGCAATGGTAAGGAGAGATGCTTTATAAAGATTTCGTATGATTACATACCAAAAAGAGAAAACAAAAATGCTCCCCAAAACAGAAATCAATAAAGGCAACCCGATAACTTTCAGATTGACTTCCTCGACATTATGTGCATATAGGGCCACAATGGGATATATTGCAAAGAGTAATACTCCGGCAAAGGGAAGGTACTTTTTTGATAAACGTTCCATTTTGTTTTCCTTTTTGAGCTGATGAGTTTCGAATGTGAGTTTTACGTGTGAAGAATCCAGGTAATCCGGTTTTATATAAAAAAGAAATACGTAAAATGCGACGCAAATATACTAATTGAAGCCCCAACCAACAAACATGGGCGGAGAGACATTTCACAAAATGCATTTCAATACATGGGAATGAGATTTCGGTTGAAATGATTTGGCTTCATAGTTCTAAGATTTTGAATTACTTCCGTTTAAAAATTTGTTCCTGGCTGACAGGTTTTGAGGAGTGCCATATTCTTAATTATCATAGATTTGTACAGTAAAAGTTGTTGTGTTCAGGATAGCATATTTTTCAAGGTGTTGATAGAGCATAACATTTTATTAATGGATGACAGATCAACGAGCTATTGAAAAACTACTGCTATGGAAAAAAGAAAAAAATGGATTGGTTTCATCATGCTTTTGTGGTTGTTATCCTATTTCGTGATATTTATGACCCCTCAATTAGATTTGCTGAGAAATGAATTTTTTCTGATCGGGTATACCTTGTTTTGCATTTCGGCCGCATTCATTGTGCATAAGCTAAAACGAGGGATAGATGGGGAACAGGGGCAACCATTGGAGTAATTTGTTGGTTGAAGAAAAAAATAATCTGGTAAAGTCTGGATATTTTACAATAATGTAATAACTTTGTGATTACATAAAATCCGTTTCATGAAAGTTTCAGTTATTAAAATAGGTAATTCAAAAGGGATCAGATTGAGTAAGACCCTTTTGGAAAGGTATAATATCAAAGACTCTGTCGAACTGGTGTTAGAAGATGAACAAATCATCATCAAACCTAAAAGTAAACCCCGCGAAGGCTGGGAGGCTGTATTCAAAGAAATGTATGATTCCGGGGATGATACACAACTAATTCCTGATGTTTTTGAAGATGAAAGTTTCGAAGAATGGACGTAAAACAATACCAGGTAGTATTGGTGAATCTGGATCCAACAATTGGCAGCGAAATCCAAAAAACCAGACCTTGTGTGGTCATTTCACCGAACGAAATGAATAAATACCTTAAAACGGTGATTATTGCTCCCATGACAACCCAGTCAAAAAATTATCCTACGAGAGTAAAAGTTAATCATAAGGGGAAAGCGGGATGGGTTGTGCTTGACCAGATCCGAACCATAGATAAACAGCGAATTGTAAGAGTATTCGACATATTGCCAGTTGCTGAAGCAGATCAGATAAAAATGATCATCAAGGAATTATTGGTGGATTGATTCTGGTAAGTAATTAAGATTCCCCGCCACTCACTTCTCCCACCACCTCAAAAACCCCGAATAAACAATAATAAAGA
>CAYVQC010000049.1:0-32928 GCA_964453995.1 uncultured Bacteroidales bacterium
TAAAATAATCATACACGTTGTGTTGTTTCCTCACAGGCTAATAAATTTCTTCATTCCTTTTGCTATAAAAGAATAATTACTTATCTTTGCGCTCCTGAAAATTAACTCAATAATATACATCCAAATACAATGGCAAAGAAATCAAAAGAAGCAAGACACCAGGTGATCCTGGAATGCACAGAGCACAAGAATAGCGGAATGCCGGGTACTTCAAGGTATATTACCATGAAAAACAAGAAGAATACCCCCGACAGGCTTGAGCTGAAGAAGTACAATCCGATTTTAAGAAAAATGACTATTCATCGCGAAATAAAATAATTGAACTATGGCAAAGAAAGTAGTTGCAACCCTTAAAACCGACACAGGCAAAGGATACGCAAAAGTTATCAGAATGGAAAAATCGCCCAAATCAGGGGCTTATGCTTTTAAAGAAGATATTGTAGCAGCAGATAAGGTTAAGGATTACTTTTCCAAAAAGTAACAAAACTTTTTTACGCTGGTAAATCCGGGCTTTTATATCCCGGAATAGAATTATATATATAGTGAAAAGACTTCCTTGATTATGATGTATAGGGAAGTCTTTTTTATTTACCTTTGCCCCGAAAGGTATTGATCCGCAAGCCAATTATTTAGTTTTAAGATAATAATTTTTTCCAACTATGGGATTGTTTGATATTTTTTCCCGCAATAAAAAAGAAAAACTTGATCAGGGTCTTGATAAAACCCGTGAAAGCTTTTTTTCCAGATTGGGCAAAGCCGTTGCCGGCAAATCAGAAGTTGATGCCGATGTTCTTGATAATTTAGAAGAGGTGTTGGTAACATCGGATGTGGGTGTGACTACCACCCTGAGAATAATTGAGCGCATAGAAGAACGGGTTGCCAGGGACAAATACCTGGGTACCGACGAACTGAACCGGATTTTGAGGGATGAAATCAAATCTCTCCTGGCTGAAAATACCGTTAACGATTTCACCTCATTTGGCATAGAGGATGTTAAAGGGCCCTACGTAATAATGGTAGTAGGTGTAAATGGGGTAGGGAAAACCACCACCATAGGAAAACTGGCTCACAAGTTTAAAACAGCCGGCAAATCTGTTGTCTTAGGGGCTTCTGATACCTTCAGGGCTGCAGCGGTAGATCAGCTAACCATTTGGTCGAAAAGAGTTGATGTTCCTATTGTGTCTCAGGGAATGGGTGCTGATCCGGCATCAGTTGCCTTTGAGACCCTTTCTTATGCCATACAGCATAGCATCGATGTGGCCATTATCGATACAGCAGGACGGTTGCACAACAAAATCAACCTGATGAATGAGCTCAGTAAGATTAAACGGGTGATGCAAAAACACATTCCCGAGGCTCCCCACGAGATCCTGCTGATCCTTGATGGCTCAACCGGACAAAATGCCTTTGAACAAGCCAGACAATTTACTGCTGCCACCGAAGTAAATGCCCTGGCCATAACCAAACTGGATGGTACTGCTAAAGGCGGCGTTGTAATTGGGGTAAGCGACCAGTTTAAAATTCCGGTAAAGTATATCGGTGTAGGAGAAGGCATGGACGACCTTCAGATCTTTGACAGGGATGCTTTCGTTGACACCCTGTTTGACAACTGATCCCTGTTTGAAAATATCTACTCCATACAGAATGTCTTTCCGGTTCCTGGAAAACTGCTGTATTACATTGTTTCCCTGACTTTTATTTTATGGCTCCTGTAAAGCATATTAATATTATTACGCTTGGTTGTTCCAAAAATCTTGTAGATTCCGAAAAAATTATGGGACAACTGCAATACGGTCCCTTTCGTATCTCTCACGATGCCGATGGTCCTGCAGATATTGTAATTATCAATACCTGTGGTTTTATCAAGGATGCCAAAGAAGAATCTATTGATGCTATTTTGCAATATACCCAGGCAAAAAAAGAAGGTCTGGTAGGAGAAGTTATTGTAACAGGATGCCTTTCTCAGCGCTACAAAGAAGCTCTGCAAATGGAAATTCCCGAAGCAGACGCCTGGTTTGGTGTAGACGACCCCGGGGATCTGTTCACCTATCTCAGGCAGAAATACTCTGCCGAAAATCACGACAGAGTAGTTACTACCCCGGCTCATTATGCCTTTCTCAAAGTGGCAGAAGGGTGTGATCGAACATGTTCGTTTTGTGCTATCCCTCTCATCAGGGGACGTTATAAGTCGCGTACCATCGAAAGCCTGCTTGCCGAAGCTGAAGCTCTCGCCGCCAAAGGAGTTAAAGAAGTATTGCTCATTGCACAGGATCTTAGCTATTATGGATATGATCTGGAAAAACGATCCATGCTGGCCGATCTGCTGCGCCAATTGGTCAGGATTGATGGGATTGAATGGATCAGGTTGCATTATGCCTACCCCAGGAACTTTCCCTCAGAAGTTATAGACCTTATGGCAACGGAAGAAAAGATATGTAATTACCTGGATATTCCGTTGCAGCATATCAGTGATCCTGTTTTAAGGTCCATGAGAAGAAATACCAGTAAGGCAACCACTGTTGCACTGCTTGAGGAGTTTAGAAGCAAAGTGCCCGATGTTGCACTACGCACCACCATTCTAGTAGGATATCCTGGTGAATCCAAAGCACATTTTGAAGAACTGCTGGATTTTATCCGTCTTACTAAGTTTGACCGGCTTGGTGTATTTACTTATTCTCCCGAAGAAGGTACGCGTTCGTGGGAATTGAAGGACACAGTTTCCGAAAAAGAAAAACAAAGAAGAGCCGATACCCTTATGGCTCTGCAACAGAATATTTCTCTTGAGCTTAACCATGAGAAAATAGGAAAAACATACAAGGTCCTTATCGACCGGGAAGAAAAAGATTACTTTGTGGGAAGAACCGAATTTGATTCTCCTGAAGTGGATAATGAGGTTTATGTAGCCAGGAATGCGGCGCTGAGGGTAGGAGAGTTCTACAGGGTGAAAATAACTTCGGCGGCAGACTTTGAGCTTTTCGGGGAGGTAAGCAGGGACAAACTTTGATACACCCGGAAGCACATAAGCAATCATTATTAAATAAAAAACCTCAGAATCATCGACTCTGAGGTTTTTATTGTAGCGGGGACGAGAGTTGAACTCGTGACCTTCGGGTTATGAATCCGACGCTCTAACCACCTGAGCTACCCCGCCGGCTGCGAAAACACCCTGCTTTGCAGTATTTACAGGTGCTTCCGTTTTGAGTGGTGCAAAAATAGTAAAGAAATTTAATATACAAGGGATAATTGAAAAAACTTTTTCTAAATGGTCTTCTTGCGCCTCCATCGGGCTGACTGGCTAAGCAACAGACCTGATATTACAATGATTATACCCAGTATCTTGCTCAAATCAATTTTCTCTCCCAAAATAAAATAGGAGAAAATTGCAGTACATACAGGTATAAGGTTGCTAAATACCGAAGTACGCGCCACCCCTATAACCCTTACTGCAATGGTATAAAACATAAATGCCAGCGTGGAGGCAAATACAGCCAGTTTTACCAGCGCCCATACCAACTCAGTAGTGGGTTGTACGCTTATGAAATCCTGGAAGTCAAATATGAGAAACAACGGAAGAAAGAATAATGCTCCCAGGAAATTCTGAGCCTGGATGATGGTGGTAGAGGAATACTTAAGAGCAAGTTTCTTTAGAAATACAATATTGATCAGGGCCGATACCACAGCAAAGAGTAACAACAAAACTCCCTTTGGCGATGCACTGAAGCGGAATTCAAAATCAAGGATCATTACAACCACACCAGAGAAGGAAACAAAGAAGCCCGCGATATTGAGCCAGCTGAGTTTCTCCCTGAAGGCAACATAACCCAGCAGGGGGGTAAAAACCGGGATTGTGGCAATGATAACTGCTGCAATGGTAGGCGAAACGAGCTTAAGCCCAAAACTCTCTCCAATAAAATAGCAAAAAGGTGAGAAAAACGACAATATAACGAATGCACCATAATCCTGCCTTTCAATCTTTTCTTTCTTACCCATTATTTTTAAAAGCAGATACATAAAGAGGGAAGACAGACAAAGCCTGAGAAACATTGTGGTGATAGGTTCGTAGTAATTGTATACAACCTTCATCCACACATAGGAAATCCCCCAAAAAGCCACTGCCAGCAAAGTGAGGATATAGACCGTTAAAGCGTTTTTTTGCATGCTGCCGGAAAATTTGCGCAAACCTACGAATAATTATCTTTCGCAATTGAGAAGAAAATACATTATTGCTGGGATAGACCTGTTATATAAGTTAACCTGGCCGTCTCGTACCCGTTTCATTAAAATTACTCTTCCCGGGAGGGTTACACTCCCTTATTACCTCTGGATTATCAATCATATAAATGGTAGGTTTTATGAACAAAATGTTGATAAGAAATCGAAAAATTAATCAAAACAAGATGTTGAATATTGGTTTTTTTTCCTATATTGCATCCACTCAATTGTTCTTAAAAGTACTTGCTTATGACCCCACTACACAAATTCACCCTTGAATTTCCCATAAAAGTATCTCCCCGGCTGCTTTTCACACTTATCAGCACGGCAGAAGGTCTGGCACGTTGGTTTGCAGACAAGGTAAATGTGAATGAAGATGAGTTTCACTTTGAGTGGGAGGGAAGCTCACAAAGAGCGCGTCTTATTGAGTCTAAAGAGCCGGAGTATGTCCGTTTTGAATGGACCGACGATTTTCATGAAGGGTTTTCTATGGAAATGAATATAAGTCACGAGCCGGTTTCTGGCGAGAGTGCATTGATCATCAGCGACTACTCTGAAGCCACAGATATGGAGTTTACGCAAATGTGGTGGACTACCCAGGTGGGTCGATTGCAAAGAATGTTTAACAATTAGCCTCTCTTCTTCTGTTACACCTCCAGGCAACCCCTTTTGCAGGTAGTGGATTATAGGCTTGGAGCCTCCAACTTAAACCAGTCTTTCACAAAATCACTGTAATCCTGCGGTGCCTTGTAGTGTTTGAATTCATTAGTACGATTATTATACCGGTAATCCTTTTCCCACAGGCTATGGTTCTTTTGTATTTCTTTGAGGGCAGCAATAATGTAATACAGTTCATCATCGGTCATTACAGGATGGAGAGATAGTCTTATCCAACCTGGTTTTTCTGAAAGATCTCCGGTACTAATCTTGGTGGTAATACTTTTTGAGTGCTCATAATCCACATTGAGCAAGAAGTGGCCATATGTTCCTGCGCAGGCACAACCACCTCTTACCTGGATGCCATACCTGTCGTTGAGTAATTTTACTACCAGGTTGTAATGGATCTTCTCAAAGTAGAATGAGATCACTCCCAATCTTTCCTTTACGTTATCTCCCAGGATTCTTAAGCGGGGTATGTTGCCAAATTCTGAAAAAACAATATCCAGCAACTGGTCTTCTCTTTTATGTATATTTTCTATGCCCATCTGATCTTTCAGGTTTACGGCCAGGGCTGCTTTTATTGTTTGAAGGAAACCTGGGGTTCCGCCATCTTCTCTAAGCTCAATATCGTCAATGTATTTGTATTCACCCCATGGATTTGTCCAGTCTACAGTTCCTCCACCAGGATTATCAGGCACGTCAGAATTATAAATGGAGGAATCGAAGATCAGTACGCCGGGTGTACCGGGGCCTCCCAGGAACTTATGAGGTGAAAACAAAACAGCATCCAGTTTTTCCATGGGGTCGCCGGGGTGCATGTTGATCTCATCGTAAGGTGCCGAGGCTGCATAATCAATAAAGCAAATGCCTTCATGTTCGTGCATAATTTTAGCCAATTCATGCACCGGGGTTCTGATACCTGTTACATTGGAACAAGCAGTAAATGATCCGATCTTAAGTTTACGGTCTTTATGTTTCTCCAATTCTTTACGTAATTCATCAAGATCGATAAGCATATCGGCACCGGGTTTAATAACCACAACGTCGGCAGTGGTTTCAAACCATGATGTATGGTTGGAGTGGTGTTCCATGTGGGAAATAAATACTACAGGTCTTTCGTTTTGCTGCAAACACTTTCCCACCGAAAGTTTTCCACAAACCCTTAATCCCAGAATTCTCTGAAACTTGTTGATCACTGTGGTCATTCCGGTACCTGCAGTTATTATAACATCATTAGGTCCGGCATTTACATGTTCTTTGATTTTTTTCTGGGCATAGTGGTATGCATTGGTCATAAGAATTCCTGTTTCGCTGGCTTCAGTATGGGTATTACCTACAAAAGGTCCAAACCGTTCCTGCAGGGTCTGTTCAATGGGGCCATAGAGTCGGCCACTGGCAATCCAGTCAGCATAAATCAGCTTTTGAATTCCATAGGGAGATACAAAGGTTTGGTCAATGCCAATAATATTCTTGCGAAACTTTTCGAAGTATTTTTCTCCGGATTCTATCATAACCTGAAAATTTTGTGCAAAAATGCGAAAAAAAAGTGAAAAAATGTTTATTTCCCCAAGTACAGCAGTAAGTCCGCAAATGTTATTTCGTACTAATAGACATGACAGGCTGGTGAAACTTTCATTTCAATCAACCAAATCAGGTAAAATTGTAAAAGAAAATGTTACTTTTAAATATTTATACAAAATCAAGGAAACTATTCGTTTTGAAAAAGGCTTGATTTCATTTGAAAATGTATTGTTAATTATTGGTAATTAAACCACTGTGCATAAACATGAGGGTATAATTTTTGTAATAATTGTTACAAAATATCCGATTATTTTGATGAACTAAAACACTGGAAAACATGGATAATATCACTTCATCTGGGTTCAATAAGTTTAAATCCTATAAATATTTAGCGTTCCTGTTAAATGTTTTTCTGGTGCTTCTATTGAGCTCATCGGTATCGTTTGGTCAATATTTCGGCAGGAATAAGCCAAGCTATGAAAAGTTTGATTTTGAGGTATACCAATCGCCCAATTTCACTATTTATCATTATTTCGAAGAGGACTCGGTAATACATGCCCTTGCCAACCGTTTTGAGCATTGGTATGTAAGGCACATCGAATTATTTAAAGATACTTTTGATGCACCCAGTCCTATTCTTATTTATCGCGACCACCCCGATTTTCAGCAAACCACAGCGGTGAGCGGAATGATTGGCATTGGAACCCAGGGGGTAACCGAAGCCTTGAAAAACAGAGTAGTGATTCCGGTACTTGAATCCAATGCACAAACAGATCATGTTATTGGTCACGAGCTGGTTCACGTATTTCATTTCAGAGCTTTGTTTATCGACGATTCCCTATCACTCAATTCTCTGAGAAATCTTCCTTTGTGGTTGGTAGAGGGAATGGCCGAGTATTTTTCCATCGGAAGTGAAGATGCCCATACTGCCATGATAATAAGGGATGCAGTAAAGCAGGACGATTTTCCCTCTCTCAAGGAGATGACCCGGGATTATTCCTACAATCCCTACCGGTATGGTCATGCTTTTGTAGCTTTTGTAGGGCGCACCTGGGGCGATGATGTTATTGCCCCTCTTTTCAGGGAAACGGCAAAATACGGCTATGAAAGGGCCATAGAACGAATTATCGGTTTAAGTCCTACTACGGTATCTGACTTATGGAAAAGTGCAACCTATGCCCACTTTGAACCATTTATGGAAGATACAGTAAGGTTTCAGCCGATAGGAAATCGCTTGCTGGATGAAACAAATGCCGGCAATTTAAATATATCTCCATCTCTAAGCCCCGATGGGAAGCATATTGCATTTTTTTCTGAAAAAGACCTGTTTTCGCTCGACTTGTTTCTTGCCGATGCAGAAACAGGAAAAATTCGCAAGAAACTCTCCAGCACTACCCGTAGTGCCGATATCGATGCCTTCAATTTTTTCGAATCGGTGGGTAGCTTTTCCCCTGATGGAAGCCAGTTTGTACATGTTGCAGTAAAACAGGGCCGCAACCAGCTTGTAGTGGTAGATGTTAACAGCCCCAGGAGAAGCCGTCACATACCAGTTGAAGGGGTTCCTTCCCTGAACAACCCTTCCTGGTCGCCCGATGGCAAATATCTTGTATTTTCAGGTCTTGTGGATGGTGTTGGAAACCTTTATATGTTGGATATGGAAACTAAAGAGGTTGAACAACTTACCAATGACAGGTATTCCTATATTCATCCTTCCTGGTCGCCCGATGGAAGATTTCTGGCCTTCGCCACGGATAAAGTGCCAGAAAACTTTGATCAGGATACCTTAAGTTACAATTTTAACCTTGGTTTGATGGATATGGAAACTGAGGGCAGACCCATCACAGTGCTTGATATTTTGCCAGAGGCCAATAACCTGAACCCTGTATTTGATAATAAGCAGGAAGGTATTTACTTTCTTTCCAACCGCGATGGTTTTCGCAACCTTCATTATTATGAAATAGAAACAGGCGATATTTTCCGGCTTACCGATTATTATACCGGTATCAGCGGTATCACGCACCAATCGCCTGCAATCTCTATCGCCCGTAATACCGGCGAAATAGCCTATTCCTACTACTACGATGGGAAGTATTCTGTATATACTGCTTCCCCTGATGACTTTGAGAAGGTACGGGTAGATCGGTATGAAACCGATATGGAAGCCGCAACCTTGCCGCCCTATGTGCGTAATACCATACCGGTGGTAGATCACTTTCTGGATGAAGATACCAGAATGCCGGTATTTCCTGTTGATTCATTCCAGGAAAAACCTTTCCGCCCACAATTCGGATTAACCTTCATTGGAAGTAGCGGAGTTGGTGTGTCTACCAGTCGTTTTGGTACCGGTATGGCTGGTGGTGTGGCTATGATGTTCAGTGATATTGTTGGTGATCACCAGCTTTTTACTGTGCTGTCAGTAAATGGTGAAATATACGACTTCGGAGGTCAGGTGGGTTACGTAAATCAAAAACGGCGTATCAATTGGGGAGGCACAGTATCGCACATACCCTATCCTTTTGCCTATTTGAATTTACAGCGAGATACCCTTGTTTCCGGTGATGAACCTTTGCCTGTTTTGGATTACCAGTTTGTAATACAGCGCACTTTTGAAACCCAGTTTGGTGGATTTGCATATTATCCTATCTCTACTACACGCAGGATAGAACTCAGTGCCAATCATGCCTGGTATTATTTCAGAAATGATATTTTTCAT
Organism: uncultured Bacteroidales bacterium; assembly: GCA_964453995.1. Lineage (GTDB taxonomy): Bacteria > Bacteroidota > Bacteroidia > Bacteroidales > UBA7960 > SKVR01. Next base: position 9,107 of record CAYVQC010000049.1, read on the forward strand.
ACCTATTATACCGAAAACGGATTTCCATTCAGGCAGGAGCGCAGCAGGGGCGATGCCCGTGAAGGTTTTAATTTGCAGCGCATCAGTTTGGGATATGTGGGTGATAATTCCTATTTTGGAATGGCTTCTCCCATGGTAGGACACAGGTACAGGTTCAGTGTTGAAAAGATGTTTGGTGAGCTGGATATGTGGAATGTAACGGCTGATTACAGGAAGTACTTTTTGCGTCGTCCCTTTAGCCTTGCCTTCCGGACAACCCACTATGGCCGTTATGGAAATGATGCCAACAACAACCTTTTCTATCCTCTTTTTCTGGGCTATCCAGGTTTCATGCGTGGCTATGATTACAACTCTCTTTACAGCAACCGTGATTTGATCTTTGATGAGGAAGGAGTATTCTCCTTTGAAAAGTTAAGAGGTTCGCGTATGATTGTAGGAGGACTGGAACTGAAAATTCCCTTTACCGGGCCTGAAAGACTTGCACTGATAACCAGTGGCTTTTTCTTTACCGAACTCAACTGGTTCCTTGATGCTGGTTTGGCCTGGAATGCCGGCGATGTTGTCACCTTTGACAAAGACGAAATGGCAACAGACACCCGTTATCCCGTATTCAGTACCGGACCTTCCATAAGGATCAATCTTTTTGGTGCCCTGGTGCTTGAACCCTACTATGCTATTCCTTTTACGCTAAAAGATCGCTGGCCCGGAGTTTGGGGCCTCAGCTTCTGGCCGGGGTGGTAAGATATCTGGCGAATACGCAATACAATAAAAAAGCAATGGGGCTCCAATCTTTTTCCGGGCCCCATTGCTTTTTTATATCTAATTTCTAAGTAAAGAAGATTTTAATGCTCTCCGTGCATAAGCTTTTTGATAAGAGGTGCTGTGATCAGCGCCAGTATTGCCACAATGATGGCAATTACGCCAATGGACGAGAACAGGTTGGTGTAAGATAGCAGCGTTCCGAAATTTTCACCTTTTTGTGCCGCCAGATCCGGAGTCAATCCCGTTACATATGCTGATATTCTGTCAAGGAAACCTCCATCTGAAGTAACTTCGCGAGTTGTAAACTTGGCAATGATTCCTGCAACATATTGCGCAAAAGACATAGAGAGGAACCATACACCCATCATGAAGGACACAACCTTGGCTGGCGATAATCTTGTAACCATGGATAAGCCAATGGGGCTGATAAAGAGCTCACCTGTTGTAATGAGGAAGTATCCGATAAGAAGGAAGGTAAGGGGAACAAGGCCTGTTTCTGATGCGTAACGTGCGCCCAGGGCAAAAACCAAAAATCCAATTCCAAGCTGCGCAATACCGAAAGCGAATTTATAGGGAGTATAAGGATTCATCTTCCTTTGCGACATCCATGTCCAAAGCATTGAGAAAGGTATCGCCAGTGTTATAATAAACAATGGGTTGATGCTGTTACTTTGCTCGGCATTCATAAACAACAGGTCCACATTTTTATCGGCAAACAGGGTAATGGTACTTCCTGCCTGCTCAAAAAATGCCCAGAATACGGTACTGAAAAGAGCCAGGATAAAAATAGCGATGATCTTCTCCCGTTCTGCCCGACCAATTTCCATGAAGGATTTTCCGATAACAAATACCACCAGTGCAAGTACAGTGTAAAGCAGGTAACCGGCAAGCTGACTCTTGTAAATGAGGAAGATAAGCAATGGAACGGAAACGAAGGAAAGAATTACCGACCACAACGACTTGCTTAGCCCAAAGGTTTTTACTTCCCCTTCACCTGTTACAGGTCGTGCACCATTAAGTCCAAAGGTTCCGTTTTTAATACCAATCATAAATACGATCAATCCCAGGATCATACCTACACCAGCCAAACCAAAGCCATATACCCTGCCATACACTTCGGCAACATATCCACAGGCCAGGGGCGATAAGAATGCTCCCAGGTTGATACCCATGTAAAAAATGGTAAATCCTGCATCGCGACGCGGATCTCCCTGTGGGTACAAAGCCCCTACCATGGCTGAAATATTGGGTTTAAACAATCCGTTACCAGTAACAAGGAATCCCAGACCGGCATAAAAGAGTGCTTCTGTTCCTACAGCCATCATAAAAAGACCAATGGTCATCATGATTCCTCCTGTAATAATAGCTTTACGGTAGCCAAGGTATTTGTCGGCTATCATACCCCCCAGCACCGGGGTGGCATATACCAAAGCCCCAAATGCGGCATAAATTTCAAAACCCCTTATACGGGCTGCATCTTCGCCTAATTCGGCATACAGTTCTCTTACAATGTACAATACAAGCAAGGCTCGCATACCATAATAACTGAATCTTTCCCAGAGCTCAGCAAAGAATAAATAGTATAGCGCCTTAGGATGTCCTTTCTCCATGTAGATCAAGTTTTATTGATGAATAATTTAGTGAATTGATAAAATAGCTAAGAGCTGTTAATGGAAACCCCGCAAAGATAAAAAAAAACATACCTGAAAAGCAGCCCTTTCAAAATATTCAATAAATCACCTGCATACAATCAGAATCTTACTCTCATCTGCGCCTTAATTTCGGTGCGTTCATTTCCATTGATAAGGTCAAGGCCACTGCCTATCTCATGTCGGTTGGTAAAAATGGTCTGTGCCAGGCGGGCTTGCAGGTCAATATTGCGGTTTAGCCGGTAACGGGCTACAATATATGCCCTGTGGCCTTTATCTGAGTAAAAAGGGAAGGAAAAAGCATACAGTACATCATTTTCGTAGGCATAGATCCGCGAATCAAAACCATCGGTATCGAATATGGCATATCGCGCGGTAATGGCCCATGGACTGGCGAAATTGCGGTAGGTTATGTCCTGGTAGATCAGGAAACCTTGCTGAAGCACGTTTCCATGTTCAAACCCCACCCATTCTATCCGGTTTTTCAGGGTAAAAGAGGGTGAAACCGGGTAAGTGATGTGAAACCTGATATTTTGACGGATTACTTCATCAAGTGTCCTGATAATGTATTCCTGTGGCGAATTCAGCGGCTTGTTCTTGATACGGTAACGGGCATATATTTCTATGCGACGTTCGGGGCGGTAATTTACCTGGATAATATATTCATAGCCGCGGGATGGGGCATATGTGCGGAATTTCATCCAGGGAAAGGAAAAATGATCGGCATAGGCATTGATGGTCCATTGCTGCGACAGACGAGCATTTAAGCCCAGGTAAATTCCACTCTCATTGCTTACACGGGTATTTTCTGAAAAGGCGACACTAAACAGCGACTGGTAATCGGGGGTGAATTTGCGATGTACTAAGCTCAAACTCAACCTTGGGTCAAGGCTCATCATGATTCCGTTTAAAAGAGCATAGCCGCCACTTTTGCTGGTGGCCACTTCTCCGAAAATATTAAAATTCCGGTAGATGTAGCTATAGTCCATGCCTGCTGTCCAGTTGGTTTTCTGGCTCAGGTCAAATTGGTTGTAAAAAGAGAGATTTCTTCTGAAATCGGATCCCAGCTCCATGTAAGATCCGGTGAGTCCGATATGAAAACCGGGTCTTCTCCAGGTTATGTTTGTGCCTGTAAATGTCTCCCTTACTGAATTTTTGTTTGCCAATTCACCGGGAGTACGATGCAGGCCTGTTTGCTGCAGGCTGGTGATTACCAGTGCTTCCCCGCTAATGGTATCTGCTTCCAGTATATTGGCATCGCGGTATTTGGAGGAATAAAATCCGGTAATCTCCAGCTGACCTAGTTGTACGGTAGCCCCTGCTCCCCTCAAATAATTGTTTTCATCTACAGAAGTGTAGGGTCGCAGGCCCAGGCCGTTTTTTTTGATATTCACTGCTTGGCTGCTCTTTCCAAATGCCAGCCCTGACCAAAAGGTGAGGCCCTGGCCAAACTGCGCCTGGAAATCGCCCAAAGCAAGAGACTTGATCCTGCCTGCATCGCGAAGGTAAAAGTGGCCCGAATAATAATCAAACCCCTGGGTTTGACTTCCCCTGATAAACTCCTCGCCAGGATCTTTTTCGGCGGTCAGCCCAATGCTGATGTTGTTGTAATAGTTGAACCGGTAGCGGGTATACAACCTGTAGGGGCTTCCCAGGTATCGGGCATTGGGATTGTCTTCCAGTTCTGCAGGATCAATGGGTGAAAAGCCACGTTGTTGCTCAAAAAGGCGTTGGTAGCGCAGGAAATACTGGCTGTTGCCCCGTTCAATAATATCACTTATTTTGAAAATCCTCTTTGCCACGGCTTCCTCCACGGTAACATAGGGGAGAATCTTTTCGATGGTTTCCCTGTTAAAACCTTCAATGGTTTGCAGTTCCAGTATGCTTAACAGAGGGCCAAACCTTTCGCGGTGCATGATTAGGTTATTGATCTGGATGTCAGAAAGAAAAATGATCCTGCGCAAATCTGCTGTACTGGCACTATTGAGGTTCAATGGGTTTTGTCTAAGGATTTCAAGCTGTTCAATCAGTTCTGTAGGATCAATTTCTACATCCCGTTCCTCTATCAGGGATTGGATAAGTTGATGAAAAGCTTCTTCATCAATGGTTTGCTCGGGTGGCACCACTGATGGAGGAGAAGGCTGTCCTGTTTGCCAGGTCCACCCAACGCTAGGTACCAGCAGGGCAATTACCAGCAGCGCCATGGTGCAAAGGGAAGAAGCTTTCTGGTCCTTCAGCATCAGGGGAGATTATTTGAATTGATACACAAAACTAAGCTGTGGAGAATATCCTAATATGTAATGGTAGGATGTGGCGAGATCAATGTGAAGATTGCCCAATTCAAGGCCAAATCCGAAAGCATTGGTGGTGGGATTGGTTCCAATGCCTCCCCTGAGGTATAGCGGTTCTGATATACGATATTCAATCCCTGCCCTGAAAACGGGCGAATGATTTATACTCTGCCCGGCTTCCACAACCACAATTACTCTTTCTGAAAAGGAATAGGCAAAGCCGGTTCTGAAGATGGTGGGAATACGTTCATCGGCAAAGTCACTGATTTTTGTCCTGGTTGGATTGAAAAGGTGGGCTCCTATACTCAGATTATCGGTGATGTGAAAAATAACTCCCAGTTCAAAAGTAAGGTTACCCTTGTTCCCGTAATCTTCGCCTATACCTGTGTAATGATAATTCAGCTGTATTCCTGTGGAAAGCCTTTCTCCAAAATTGCGGGCATAGGCAAGTCCAATCTTGGTTTCGTTATAAAGGTTAAAGCCAAAGTAGGTAAAGCTAAATCCAAAAACTCCTGATGGGGAAGGATATACAAATGCCCCTGCACCAAAATTAAGTTCTTTCACCAAAAAACGGTTTTCAAAGTAAACCCCCGCTGACATATCCTCTGTTTTTGTTAGCCCGGCCTGGTTGTGGCTTATGGCCCAGAAATCATAGAGCGTTACTGCCGCATTCCCCATTCCGGCAGCCCTTCCCCCGAAAAGATAATTGTCGTTGGCCCCTTTAAGGGATTGAAAACTTATCAAAATGAATAGTAGGGTAAAGGAAGTTTTCATTCAGTTTATCCGTATTTAATAAGCTTCAAGATATTTCAATGCAAGTTACAATATTTTTTCAGAGCTTTTATAATTTTTTATCCTGCAAATTTAAATCTATGTTAACGATAATACTATTATCATTTGAGGGGCTCTTGCTGCACCCTCCCTTTGCGAATTTATTCCTACCTTTGCTGGCATACAACCCAATACAGCTATGGAAAATTACTTTTCGTCTCAACAAAAAAAGATAGGTATTCTTGGAGGAGGTCAGCTGGGCAAAATGCTGCTGGATGTTACACGGCGCTATGATCTTTACACAAAAGTACTTGATCCCTCGGCAGATGCCCCCTGTGCTAGCGGCTGTAAGGAGTTTGTACCAGGTAATTTCAACGATTATGAAACAGTACTGGCCTTTGGTGCCGATTGTGATGTTGTTACCATAGAAATTGAAAGTGTAAATACAAAGGCCTTGAAAGAGTTGCAAAATCAGGGGAAAAAGGTTTTCCCCCAGCCCGAAATAGTAGAACTCATCCAGAACAAGGTTTTGCAAAAGCAGTTTTACACTGACCATAACCTGCCCACCGCTCCGTGGTTTGGTTTTAAAGGCAAGGCTGACATGATTAAGAAACTGGAAAAGCACTCTTTCCAGCTTCCTTTTGTGTGGAAGGCTGCCACCGGGGGCTATGATGGCCGAGGAGTAGCCATAATTCGCAACCTTGATGAGCTTGATAAGCTTCCTGATATACCCGGCCTTATTGAAGAGCTTGCTGCCATTGAGCATGAAATTGCGCTCGTTGTGGCGCGCAACCAGCGTGGTGAGGTAAAAGCATTTCCGCCCGTAGAAATGTCTTTTCATCCAGTTGCCAACCTGGTTGAATATGTTTTTTGCCCGGCAAATTTGTCGGAAAATTCACTAGGTAAAGCTTCTGACCTTGCCATGTCTTTGGTAGAAAAGCTCCGGATCGTGGGGGTACTTGCTGTGGAGATGTTTGTCACTACTAATGGAGAAATCTGGATCAACGAATGTGCGCCCAGGGTTCACAACAGTGGTCATCTTACCATTGAAGCGTGCATAACTTCCCAATTTGAGCAGCACTTAAGGGCAATTCTTGGTTTTCCCCTGGGGAGTACAAAACAGTTGAGGCCGGCCGTAATGGTTAATCTTACCGGAGAAGAGGGTTTTTCGGGTCCTGTATGGTACGAGGGCGCCGGGGAAATGCTGGCTATGGATGAGGCATATATGCATTTGTATGGCAAAACAGAAACCCGCCCGTTTCGCAAAATGGGGCATGTAACCCTTACGGCATCTTCCCTGGAACAAGCCCGACAAAAAGCCTTGCAGGTTAAACAGCTGCTTAAGGTGAAAAGTTTGCAGCCAAATACAAGACAAGAAAACCATGTGGGAAGTTAAGGCACCAGCTCTGATCTCTGCACATGCACCAATACTGGCAATAGAGAAGTAGCGGGTTGGCCGGAATACGAATTTTGACCTTTTAACAGAGCCCTAAAACACCGTATAAAGAAGCTAAATACAATAAGCTTAAGATCAATCAAACCTTATCAATGAATATATAAAAAATAAAGATGAAACAGGTAGCCATAGTTATGGGAAGCTCCTCCGATATGAAAGTAATGGAAGCAGCGGTAAAAGTGCTCAAAGAATTGGGCATCGAATCAGAAGTAGATATTGTTTCTGCCCACCGCACCCCGGATAAGATGTTTGATTTTGCCCGCCAGGCACATGAACGAGGAATAAAGGTAATCATTGCCGGTGCCGGTGGTGCAGCTCATTTACCCGGCATGATCGCCTCTCTTACTCCACTGCCTGTTATTGGTGTCCCTGTAAAGTCATCCAACAGTATTGATGGGTGGGACTCAGTACTTTCCATACTGCAAATGCCTGCCGGGGTACCCGTAGCTACTGTAGCCCTTGACGGTGCTCGCAATGCAGGGATTCTTGCAGCACAAATACTGGGAACCCACAACGATGAAATTCTTCAAAGGGTCATTCAATTCAAAAATGAGCTGAAAGAAAAAGTAAAAATGATGAGCAGAGAAACAAGAGAAACATACAATCTGTAAGGATTCTGGCTATAAGCTACATAGCAGGACCCTTAATGCATGGGATGATTTTGTTGAAAGTGAAACCTGTGTTTTCCCGAACATCAGTAAGAATGAATTGAAAAGTAAGTATTATGAAAAATGAAAACCAACAATTACAAGAAGCCTCAATCGTTGCATTGCGCGATTGCATGGGCCTAAAAAAAGAAGAAACTTTATTGGTGATAACCGATGAGATCAAACGCGAAATTGGCCTTGCCCTGCATGAAGCAGGAAAAGAGCTTTGCAAGGAAACAGTGCTCATAGAAATTCAATCGCGCGAGATCAGTGGGCAGGAACCCCCGGCTTTTGTTGCCGAGGCGATGAAGAAGGTGGATGTAGTGGTTTGCCCAACGGCAAAATCACTCACCCACACCGATGCCCGCCGCAATGCGATAAAAGAAGGGGTAAGGGTTGGTACCATGCCCGGAATTACAGTAGATACCATGGCGCGTTGTCTCAATGCAGATTATGTAAAGATCATTGGCTTAACCCATTACATCGCCAAAAAAATGGAAGGGGTTTCCAACATCAGGGTAACCAGTGAAAAGGGCACCGATATTACCATGCCGGTAAAGGGGCGCAAGATACTGCCCAGCACCGGTGTGCTCAAAAATAAAGGAGAGAGCGGCAACCTACCCTCCGGTGAGGTTTACCTTGCCCCCTGGGAGGATGGATCTAACGGCACTGTCGTGATCGATGGCTCTATGGCAGGTATTGGTGTTATCGCTGAACCGATTGTCATTGAGGTTAAAGATGGATATGCCGAACAAATCAAAGGTGGTATTGAGTCCCAGAAACTGATCGATCTTTTCGACAAGTCAGGAAGAGAAGCCCGCGCTGTGGCCGAATTCGGTATAGGAACCAACTACAAGGCAAAACTCACCGGGTTGATCCTGGAAGATGAAAAAGTATTTGGTACCATTCATATTGCCTTTGGCAACAATTTAACCATGGGAGGCAATATTGGTGTCAACAGCCATCTCGACGGGCTGGTTACCCAACCCAATGTTTACTTCGACGATGAGCTTATCATGGAAAAAGGTAAAATGGTAGGGTACGACGTCTAAGAAGATCGATTATATTTCTGGCCTGTTCCGGGAGATATTTATTTAAAACTCACAAAATCTTAATGGAGGCACCCAAAAAACGTATTACTAAAAAAGACCGTTTTCAATTTGTGCTTGACTATTTTCTCAAACACCAGCCTGTGGCTGAAACGGAGCTTCAATATACCAACCCTTACGAATTGCTGGTGGCTGTTATTCTCTCAGCCCAATGCACTGATAAAAGGGTAAATATGATTACCCCACCGTTTTTTGAACGATTTCCCACTGCCGATGTCCTTGCCAGGGCAGAGGTAGAGGAGATCTTCGAATACATCCGCAGCTGTTCCTACCCCAACAACAAGGCCAGGAATCTGCTGGGAATGGCCCAAATGCTCACCCAGGAATTTCGCGGAGTAGTACCCGACGATGTAAATGAGTTGCAGAAGCTGCCCGGGGTAGGTCGAAAAACCGCCAATGTGATCGCATCGGTGGTATTCAACAAACCAGCCCTGGCAGTAGATACCCACGTTTTCAGGGTTGCAGCAAGGATAGGACTTACCACCAATGCCAAAACCCCGTTGGAAACCGAAAAACAGCTGGTGAAATATATTCCCGAAGACCTGCTGGCCATTGCCCATCACTGGCTTATTCTGCATGGCAGATACGTTTGCCTGGCACGAAAACCCAAATGCCAGGAGTGTCCTTTGACACAAGCCTGCAAATATTACAGCGTAAAAGAGCTTACATAATATGGCAGTGGAAAATAATTTTTACTGTTATTAGTAGTTTTATGCATAAAACTTTTTCTTTCCCCGGATGTTATTTTTAACAATCTGACGTAATATTTTGCTCAACCATTTAATCATAACATTATGACAACACTCAAACCCGGTGATAAAGCACCCGATTTTAAGGGGAAAGATGAGAATGGAAACGAAATCAAACTTGCCGATTTTAAAGGAAGTAAACTGGTAATCTATTTTTACCCCAAAGACAGCACCCCTGGCTGTACCTCTCAGGCCTGCAACCTGCGCGATAATTATCAGCTCCTGCTCAGCAAAGGTTACAAAGTAGTTGGCGTAAGTGCTGATACAGAAAAGTCGCACCAGAAGTTTATTGAGAAAAACAACCTGCCTTTCCCGTTGATCGCCGATACTGAAAAAGAAGTGATCAAAGCGTTTGGTGTTTGGGGTCCAAAGAAATTCATGGGCAAAACTTACGATGGCATTCATCGCACCACTTTTGTGATTGATGAAAACGGAGTGATCGAAGAAGTCATCAGCAAGGTGGAAACCAAGAACCATACGGAGCAGATCATTGCTGCATAAGGAAATACAGGTATTAGATTATAAATAAGCCGGAAATCCAGTAACGGGATTCCGGTTTTTTTTGCGCCGTGCATGACCCATTACCTGGCGCTGATTGTCTACTATCAGAGAAGTAAACTCATTGGATGCTCCTTTTATAAACACAAAGAGAGGGCAAGCTGCCCATACACCCTATAAGCACCGAGGTACGATAACATTACGTACGGTGGTACCAGAAGCCGGAAAATATAGTAAGAGGAAAGTTACTCTATTTTCCTCCTACTCGGTTATGAAATAAACTCAATAAAAATAATATTTGATTATTTGTATTTTTTAATATTTTTGGAGCATTAAAAACAAAGAAAAGGGGCAATCCAATGGCCAGTGTTTATTTTACTGCTATTCATGCTTCACGGTTCTGTAAGGAACTTATTAATACTAATTTATATCACAAAATTTTTCCAACGTATGAAAAATCTACTTATTCTTTTGGTAATGGTGCTCTTTACTGTAAATCTTTCTGGACAGAAAAATTTCACCCTTCGCATTAATGAGCAGGAAATGGATATAAGCCTTGGTGAAACCTATCAGGTTGAAATGGATGGAAAAACATTCAATATTTCCGTAATGCAGAAAGATACCTTAACTTTCGAAACTGATTATTTCAGCTTTAAGTACCTGAAAGAGAATAATGTTTCTGAGACAGAAGTTGAAGAAGGCGTTAAACAGATTATGCTGATGAATGCAGAAGGATCAGGCTTTATCGTTCAGACATATACCATGCTCAATCCTGAGTTTATGGTAGAAATGATGCTTCATGAACTCACCAAGGAAAGTTTGTCTTATGGTTACCAGATGGAAAAAGAATACATAACCCGGAATCTGATTTCCGGTGAGCAGGTAAATGTACACCGGGCCATTTTAACATACAAGGGAGAAGAAAATGTGTATGAAGTGGCCACTGTGGGGGAGAAAGATGAAGGCGTCCTGATCGTATCTGTGATCATGAACAACCAATGGGACCTGGTAGGGAAAAAACTTGTTGAGATGATGTGGAGTAGTTTTGCTTACAGGAAGGAAGAGCAAAGAAATCCCGTGTCGACTGGTTTTGACAGTAATTTTTACAGAAATATGTCGTCCGTAGAACTCCCGGAAGAAATATTGATAGTAGTGGATGGGGTACCTGTTGATGATCCCTCATCTATCGATCCGGATACTATTGAATCCCTTACCATCCTGAAGGATGAATCAGCTACAGAGGTCTATGGGGAAAGGGGCAAAAATGGCGTGATTTTGATTGAATTGAAGAAGCAATAGGAGAATTAAGGATCTTTATCAAGACCGATGCTTATAACAGGAAGAAATATCACCTACACTTTCTTCCTGGACTTATGTCAGGCATGACCTGGTTCTTTCCTATCATGAGTTTATTGGACTGATTTTAGATGACGAAGAGTGGAGTAATATGCTTAAGAATCAAAAGATTCGGAAAGACCCAATAGATAAAACTGTTATCAGAAAGTAGAACCTTAAGAATGACAGATGCAGTTTAGATATATTGGCAATTGGTGATTGTTAATGGAGTAAGGCTAATCAATATTGTTGTTTTATCGACTCCACTCTACACCCCCGTTTTTTTATCCCACAACACAATATGCTCACGCGAGCAGTAACGCACGGTTTCTCTGATTGCCATTTCCACAACCATTTCACGGTTGCGGTACAATTCTTCACGGTTGCCGCCCAGGGGCATCAGGATGATTTGATTGCGGCGGATAAGGCCAGGCTCAAGAAATCCTTGTTGTATCTCCTGCCAATCTTTTTCCTGCACAATCACGAATTTAAACCATGCATTGGGCAGTGAGGACATGTGCCGCAGAATATCTGGGCGGTAGCGCAGTTTGTCAGGATTGCCGCTATGGCTCAGTTTTGGACTGTTATTCCAAACATCTACAAGGCGCGAAAAATCGGGATAAGGCATCAGTGTGCACTCATTTTCCACTTCAGTAAAAGGTTTGAAGCCGTACCTCCTCATAAAAGCCTCAAGGAAAAGTGTCAAACGTTTTTGTTGCTTCAGCGGACTGCCCCCGGTAAGGATCAAATGTTGCCCGCGCCTTAATTTTTCCACCAGGTCGGTCTTATCAATGAGCTCCCAAAGTTCGTCAAAGGTATATGGGTTTCCTGCACGCCACACAGCCTTGGTATCGCACCACCAGCAGTTTTGGGTGCAGTGTTTTACCCTTAGAAATGCTGCCGGCTGTCCCAGGTTAATTCCCTCGCCCTGTATGGTATCGTAAAAAAATTCGGCAATCTCAAGAAAGTCATCTCCCTGCGGAAGGGGCTTTTCAAAGTCAGGATTGGAAGCGATGATCGTATTTATAAACTGCATGGTTTGGAGTTAATCGTTTGCTTTTTCTGGCAATGAGCATACTTCAATCAAGAGTTGCCAGCTTTCTTCAAACCTGTTATAACACGTCACAATATTGAATTGTTGAACATTTTAACGCCCTGACATGAAAATATCAATGCTTACATGCCTTGTTATATTGCAGATTTTCTACTTTTGACAACATTAATTTTTCCCGGTATGGATAAGCACACCCCGGTTGTACAAGCTCTGCGGCTCATATGAGTCACCGTATCAGACCATACGCTGGCATCAGCATACCATGACCCGGAGAACGAAATAATCAAATTTGATACATGATAACTATGGATTTGCGGCAGCAGGAAATTATTGACCAAACCGTTGCATTTGTGAAGAAAGAGCTTGAAGGGGCTGAAGCAGGCCATGACTGGTGGCATATTTACCGTGTATGGAAACTTGCCTCAAAAATTGCCGAGAGTGAGCCTGTCAATCATTTTTTAGTGCACCTGGGAGCATTACTTCATGATATTGCTGATGCCAAGTTTCATAACGGAAATGAGGAATTGGGGCCGTTGAAAGCCCGCCATTTCCTGGAGTCAATCCAGGTGGACGAGCCGGTAATTGCCCATGTGGAGCAGATCATTTCTCATGTTTCCTTCAGAAATCAAAAGGATAAAGACGATTTTCTTTCGCCCGAACTTGCCGTAATACGAGATGCCGACCGCCTTGATGCTATGGGCGCCATTGGTATTGCAAGGGCCTTTCACTATGGCGGCTACAGAAACCGGGAGATTTACAATCCCGGTATTGCACCCAACCCCGACATCAATAAAGAAAGATACCTGGCAGGTGAATCGCCTACCATCAATCATTTTTATGAGAAACTATTGTTGCTTAAAGAAAAAATGCATACAACAACAGGGAAAAAAATGGCTGAATCCAGGCATAACTTCATGGAACACTTTCTTGAAGAATTTTATCAGGAATGGGAGGGAGGCCTGTGAAATCTCTTACCTGAAAATATACCACATTATTTCGTAACCACCACTAATATTGTATGTTACGCCATAAAATACCAAGGATTTGTCAGTTTTAAGAGTTTTTTTTCAGGGAATGAAAATATGTGGTAATTTTGCTTTCACTGGTTGATTATTTAGTAAATTTAAAAATAAAATTCATAAATATATCATATAAGACAAACGAGACTATGAGCAAAGAAAAAGACAAAGAAAAGAATGTGAATGCGGAAAAACTGAAGGCACTGCAACTTACCCTGGATAAGATTGAAAAGTCTTACGGGAAAGGTACAGTAATGAAACTTGGCGATTCTCCTGTAGAGGCAGTGGGTTTTATTTCTTCAGGCAGTATTTCCCTGGATCATGCGTTGGGTATCGGTGGTTTTCCAAGGGGAAGGATTGTTGAGATCTACGGACCTGAATCGTCAGGTAAAACCACCCTGGCCATTCATGCCATTGCCGAAGCACAGAAAGCAGGTGGTATTGCTGCTTTTATTGATGCTGAACATGCCTTCGACAGCAATTACGCCCGCAAACTGGGAGTGGATATTGACAATTTGCTCGTATCGCAACCCGACAATGGTGAGCAGGCTCTTGAAATTGCTGAAAACCTGATCCGCTCAGGAGCCATCGATATTATCATTATCGACTCTGTGGCAGCTCTTACTCCCAAGAGTGAAATCGAAGGGGAGATGGGCGACAGCAAGATGGGCTTGCAGGCAAGGCTTATGTCGCAGGCGTTGCGGAAACTGGCGGGAACTATCAATAAAACCGGTTGTTGCTGTATCTTCATCAACCAGTTGAGGGAAAAGATCGGGGTTATGTTTGGCAACCCGGAAACTACTACCGGTGGTAATGCCCTGACATTTTACTCTTCCGTAAGGCTTGATATTCGTCGGATTTCGCAGATCAAAGATGGCGACAGTGTTACAGGAAACCGTGCCAGGGTAAAAGTAGTGAAAAATAAACTGGCTCCACCTTTCCGCCAGGCCGAATTCGATATTATTTATGGAGAAGGTATTTCCAAAACCGGCGAAATCATCGATCTTGCTGTAGATAACAATATAGTGAAGAAAGCAGGATCCTGGTTCAGTTACGGCGATACCAAACTGGGACAGGGCAGGGATGCAGTAAAAAACCTGCTTATAGATAATCCGGAGCTGGCTGATGAAATCGAGGCAAAAATTGTGGAAGCTTTGGTGGCCAAATAGTTAAATAATACTGGTTCAGAAATCATGAACCATTGCAGCCCATAGCATTTTGAACATGAAGAGAGGCTGTCTCATAAGCTGGTATTAACCTGGACGCTGAGCTTGTCGAAGCGATTATTATACTCGCACACAATGTCATTTCGACCGGCGCAACAACCAGAAGAAGATACTTCTGAGACAGCCTTTTTTTATTGCCTGGTTTAGATTACCCCAATTTCCCGTAATGTAAGGAGATTTATACTTTCTCCAGCAAAACAACGCTTTCCACATGTTGGGTATGGGGGAACATATCAACAGCCTGAACCTTTTTCACCCTGTATTTTTCCGAGAGCAGCTCAATATCCCGGGCCTGGGTAGCAGGATTGCAACTCACATAAACGACACGTTGGGCACCACTATGCAATATTCGTTTGGTTACATCGGGGTGCATGCCGGCACGGGGCGGATCGGTAATGATCACATCGGGTTCACCATTATGCAAAATAAACTCTTCTGTAAGCACTTTGGCCATATCGCCGGCAAAAAATTCCAGGTTGTTCATTCCATTTAGGCTGGCATTTTCACGGGCATGCTCCACGGCTTCTTCTACATATTCAACGCCCACTACTTTAGCAGCCTTTGCAGCAACAAAAATAGCGATGGTTCCGGTACCGGTGTAAAGGTCATAAACCAACTCCTCTCCCTTAAGGTTTGCAAAATCTCTGGCAATTTTATACAACTCATAGGCTTGTTTGCTATTGGTTTGGTAAAATGATTTGGGACCTATTTTGAATTTCAGGCCTTCCATTTCTTCCTCAATATAGGGAAGACCATGATAAAGCACTGCCTCAAGATCGGAAACACTGCTATTTGTTTTGTCATTGATCATGTAGTGCAGCGAATCTACCTGTGGAAACTCATCACGGATGAAATCCAGCACCTTGTTTCGTTGCTGCTCACTAGCCGAAGTGCACACAAGGATTACCATGAACCGACCCGTAAGATTGTTGCGAATAATGATGTTGCGCAGCAATCCGGTATTTTCTTTGAAGTCGAAAAAAGGGATATTGTTGTCGAGAGCAAACCTTTTCACTCCCAATCTTATGGCATTGCTGGGATCGGGTTGCAACCAGCAATGGTGAATGTCAAGCACCTTGTCGAAGAATCCGGGGACATGAAAACCCAGTGCTTCCGGATCATTAATGGCATTGCCCGACTGCAACTCTGCCGGAGTAATCCAACGGCGGTTGGAAAAGGTAAATTCCAGTTTGTTGCGATAATAGCGGGTTTCAGCACATGGAGCTATGGGGATAAGCTCGTAGGAATAATCTACCTTACCAATACGCAGCAAATTGTCGGTAACCTGCTTTTGTTTGTGCAGCAGCTGTTCATAATACTCCAGGTGCTGCCACTTACAACCCCCGCAGATACCAAAATGCTCACAAAAAGGTTGTGTGCGAACCTTTGATTTCTCATGAAAGTGAATAATCTCTGCCTCTACATGCCGGCGTTCGGCCTTTTTGATCCTTACATCCACAACATCGCCTGGTGCGCCATACTGCACAAATACCACCAGGCCGTTGTGCCTGGCAAGAGATTTCCCTTCGGCAGCCACTCCTGTAATGTGCACATTTTCAAGCACCTGGTTGTAAAGCTTCTTTCTTTCTTTTTTGCTGATTCCCATGGTGAAAATTTTGGCAAAGATAGCAGAGTTATTGGAGAATCAGGATCATCTTTCGATGGGGAAACCTTAAACCAGGTCGCAGGCCTCGGCCGGCATCCAATGGGCATCCTTACCATCCCATTTCACATTGCAGCCAATGGGATTGGTAACCGGAATGCTTACCTTATGGCCTGCAGTAAGTTCACTAAGTGTGCGATCGAGATCATTCACCGTGATCCTGGAATCATCGCGCGGGCTGTCAACACCCCGACCGGTATATACAAGCTTTCTTTCCTTGTCAAATACATAAAAATGGGGTGTACGCAAGGCTCCGTATGCCATGGCAACTTCCTGCGATTCATCATGAAGATAAACCCATGGAAAGTTGTGTTCTTTCATACGCTGTACCATATTTTCAAAACTGTCTTCTGCATAGGTATTCTTGCTGTTGGAATTGATGCCAACAAATCTCACTCCCTTATCCCTGAATTTTCGGGCCGTTTCTGACGTTATGTGATCTGATCCCAGTACATAGGGACAATGGTTGCAAGTAAAAAAAACAACAAGGTAGTCAACATCGCTGAAGTCCTTGAGTGAATAATTTTTCCCGTCGGTGGCCGGCAGGGTAAAGTCAATGGCTTTGCTGCCAATTTCAAGTGTAAATGCCATAATATTCAGTATTTAAAAAATTTGTATTCGGATTGAATGGATTGAGTAGTTATGATTAACTGTACAACTCTTTTCAACAATAAACGGGGTAAATTGATCGAATGCTTTTACACCTCTTTCCAGACAATTTTTTTTCGTTCATCAAACGATTGAATCGGATATGTGTTTCACTGGAAATGATAATACATATCAGGATGAATCCAAAGCTTCCACAACATATCGTTTTCTTCGATGGCGTATGCAACCTTTGCAATAGCGCGGTTCAGTTTATCATAAGAAGAGACACCAAAGACCGGTTCCGTTTTGCTTCCCTGCAATGGGATGTAGCAAGAGAGGTTTTGGGAGATCGCGTGCCAAAGCATGGAGAGTATGAAACCATTTATTATTACGAAAATGGAAAAATTTATAGCCGTTCTGATGCTGTTTTGCGCATTGCGCGCCTGCTGAGGTTTCCCTGGCCATTATTCTACAGCTTTATCATTATTCCCCCTTTTATCCGCAATTTTGTGTATGCTGTGATCAGCCGTAACCGCTACAAATGGTTCGGAAAGAAAGATCAATGCATGATCCCTTCCCCCGGACTGAAAAATAAATTTCTGGTTTCGTCGCTTTAAAACTTCATTGGCCACCTTTAAGTTTTGTTTCATCTAATGTTTTAGTTTACAGAAAAATAAGCTAAGGAAATTTGCTTAGCCAATCAAAAGCTTTTTCCTATATTTGCCCACAATTTATCAATACACCCAAAAAATAAATATATAAAACACTTAAAAAAATAGTAAAGGAGATTGAATATGAGTACAGTTATGACCGAAAAGTTGAGTTCACAACAATTGATGGATCTGGAAGACAAATACGGTGCACACAATTACCATCCACTACCAGTCGTATTATCAAAAGGAGAAGGTGTTTTTGTATGGGATGTTGAAGGCAAGCGCTATTATGATTTTTTGTCGGCCTATTCAGCTGTCAACCAGGGGCATTGCCATCCCAGAATTCTCGATGCTCTCATTGATCAGTCCAAAACCCTGGCACTCACTTCCCGTGCATTTCACAATGATGTCCTGGGAAGGTATGAGAAGTATGTAACTGAGTATTTTGGATTTGACAAGGTACTTCCCATGAATACTGGTGCTGAGGCTGTTGAAACTGCCATTAAGCTTACCCGCAAGTGGGCTTACAAGAAAAAAGGTATTCCAGAGAATATGGCCAAGATCGTAGTTTGTGAAAACAACTTCCACGGCAGAACCACCACTATTGTTTCTTTCTCCAACGATCCTGACGGCTTTGGTGATTATGGTCCGTTTACTCCCGGCTTTATCCGCATTCCCTATGATGATGTAAATGCATTGGCCGAAGCTTTGAAAGATCCCCATGTGGCAGGCTTCATGTTTGAACCCATCCAGGGTGAGGCAGGAGTATATGTGCCCAGCGATTCATACCTGCCCAGGTGTAAAGAACTTTGCGAAAAGCACAATGTACTCTTTATCGCCGACGAGGTACAAACGGGTATTGCCCGTACAGGAAGGCTCCTGGCCTGTGATCATGTAAATGTTAAGCCCGATATTCTGATTTTGGGTAAAGCCATTAGTGGAGGTATGTATCCTGTATCAGCTGTTTTGGCCAATGATGATATTATGCTGGTAATCAAGCCTGGTCAGCACGGTTCTACCTTTGGTGGAAACCCTGTTGCAGCAAGAGTTGCCGTAGCTGCCCTGGAAGTGGTTAAAGAAGAAAAACTGGCTGAGCGTGCTGAGCACCTCGGAGAATTGCTGCGCAAGGAATTGAGAGCGATCAAATCAGACATGATTACCACCGTTAGAGGTAAAGGATTGCTCAATGCCATTGTGATCAAGCCAAAAAATGGAAAGGAAGCCTGGGATGTATGTGTGAAGATGGCAGAAAACGGACTCCTTGCCAAGCCTACCCATGGCGACATTATCCGTTTTGCTCCCCCACTTGTTATTACTGAAGAGCAACTGATGGAATGTGTTGAGATCATCCGCAAATCATTGGCGGCTTTTGAATAAGAATAGTTGCTGCTGGTTGTAAAGCAGTAATTCAAATAAAAAGAAAAACGGGATATCACCATCTGGGATGTCCCGTTTTCTTGTTTAGTTCATTGCCAAGTTGATGCTTCCTGTTAGCTATTCACTAAAAGTATCAAGAAATACACGCACTACCATAGTTAGGTCAGATTTGAATACATATTCCAGCTGATCTTCGGCCCATCCTTGTTTAAACTGCATCCACTGTTCAGCAACTTCTTGTTCTGTAAGGTTATCATAGTTCCTTCCCAGGCTGCTGAAAATTCCCTTAAGAGAGCTGATTACCTCCGCCTTGGTTTGGGTACGGTAGGTAATATTGATCCACCCATCGGGATCTTTGTTAATGGAATTCTGAAGTTTGATAATATTTTGGTAGAAACCACGATCATATTTGGCCAGTTCATTTTTGTAATCCTCTATTGCGAGTATATAATCCCTGCATATGGAGGTGGTATCGGGTGTTTCCGGCTGCAGTACGATGTGTCGGGATATCCGCGCTTTTTTCTCTTCCAGGGTAGTATCCGGATATCCTTCAAAATGCTCATTCCATAACGATTCCAGGGCCTGGTTGGTGGAACTTGATTTTTGTCCTATCGAAAAAGTGATGACCTCAATTACTCCAAAAAAGACCGATAAAAATACTGCCATAAAAAAGTAAACCTTTATGGTATTTAATACAGGTTTTCTAACAGCAGATTGTTCCTGCTCCTTGGACAAAAGCCTGAAGGATAGAATTGCCAACGCAAGAGATACTCCTATGGCGCCATACTTTAAAAAATCGATAAATTCCATGATGTTTCCTTTTGGTGAATAAATGGTTGACCGCCTTACCGCCGGATACGGTGATTTATTGAAGCAGGGGAGGATTTTTATTCCAAAAGATTACTGGTTTTTCCGCCTATCCGTTGGAGGGTAATATTATTTTGCGGATTAGACGGCAGGCCAGCTAAAAAGAATATTGAGTATTGGTTTCATTGATAACCTTTAATACTCACATAAAATTACTACTTATTAGTAATTAATCATTGGTTTTTGGATTAAAAATATTGGAAGACAAATAATTCCTGGCCAACCAACAACTTAAATCCCTCTTTTAATTTAATACGAATCTGATGGGAAGAAAAAATTGAAAACGTTCCGGCGTACCTTCTACTTTACCGGGTATAAAAGCAGGTATAAGTTTAACCACTCTAAGGGCTTCCTCGTCCAATCGCCGGTCTACACTTTTGTGGATACTTGCTTCGTTTATCCGTCCGTCTCTTTCCACGATAAAACCCACTACCACAGTCCCTTCAATTGATTTGCGACGGGCACCGGGAGGATATCTCAGTGTTTGACTCAGGAAGACACCCAGTTGAGGTAAACCACCTGGAAATTCCGGTTCTGTTTGAAAATCGTAATATTCCATTTCCACTCCCTTTTCATCCCAAACCTTACCACTGATCAGCGTTCCAAATTCATAATTATCTCTACGGCGCAGTGTTCCATCGGCCCAATAGGTTAGAAGCTCTCCATGCAATTCACCTTCATGGTATTTTTTATGGCGATGTAACTGTCCGTTATCATACCATTTCTTCGATGCACCATGAATAATCTGGTCTTTTTCAGATTTATATTCAACATAAGATGTTTTTACTCCACTACTGTTAAATTTACTTATGGATACGCAATCGGGGTTATCGGGATCAGCAATTCTTACTTCGAAACGAAAAGCTTTTTCGGCACTATTTACTTTCTTCCCCGACTGGTCAAAGTAAAGAGTATCCTGAGCATGCAGGGACATTGTAAGAGCAATGATAATTGAAGAAATGAGAAATCGCATGATAAATAATGATTGGGTTTCTGTTGTTTGGCATTCATTGTTAATGTTATCAAAAATAGTATTATTACTATTTGATGTACAGAAAATCATTCATCAATGGATAAAAATGACCAAAACACAGGAAATGTAATAAAATAGAACTACTCGGGGCTGTAATGAATGAATTTTCAGAAGATATGTTTCGCTTCTGCAGAAAAACCAACCCTGTCATAAGATTCGGCTGATCAATTCATGAGAGAAGTCTTTGCTTTCAGAAGGTTTTATCAATTATCAGGAACCTTTTTTTTTATTTTTGCGGTTACCCTCAATTCGGGGTGTTGGCAATTTTATGCGAGAGAGAATAATTTTTAAATAGGGCGTTAACAAAAGCCAGCTGTCAATGTTACTTTCCATAGTGAAAGCAAATTCATGGTAAATAAAAAACAAAAATGACAACTCCTGTAATACAGGTTGAAAATGTAGAAAAGTCTTTCAAAAACGTAAGGGCTGTACGAGGCATCAGCCTTAGCGTTGAACCTGGAGAATTTGTGGCTGTGCTGGGCCCCAATGGTGCGGGAAAAACCACCCTGGTAGAAATGATAGAGGGTATCCAAAAGCCCGATGCTGGCAAGATACTGATCAGGGGGATGCCGTGGAAAGGTAATGAAAACAAGCTTAACAGGATTTTAGGAATTTCTCTGCAGGAAACCTGGTTTATAGAAAAGCTCACGGTGATGGAAACTCTTGTAATGTTTGCCTCTTTTTACCACCTGGGAAAGGATCGTGCCAATGAGATCCTCTCGCTGATGGGGCTGGAAGACAAGAAAAAGGCCTATACAAAAAACCTTTCTGGAGGACAGCGGCAACGCCTTGCTCTGGGAATTTCCCTGCTGAACTATCCTGAAATACTGCTTCTCGATGAACCCACTACGGGGCTCGATCCCAATGCACGGCAGGATATCTGGCAAATACTCATGAAACTCAAGGAAGAAACCAACACGTCGCTGGTACTTACCACACATTATATGGAAGAGGCCCAGTACCTGTGCGATCGGATCGTGATCGTTGACCAGGGAAAAATTCTTGCCCAGGGCACCTTGCAGGATCTTCTGGCCCGCAATGGCTTTAAGGAGATTATCGAGGTAGGTTGCGAAGGCGATTGTGGCACCAGTTTCAGCATGTTACCCGGGGTGTCAAAAGTACATCACGATAAAAAAAGCAATCATTATACCCTCGAAGTAAACCAGATCACCGAAACCCTGCCCCTGATGCTGCGCCAGATGGAAGCATCGGGTGTTGCTATTGTTAGCTTGCAGTCCAGAAAGTTGACACTCAATGATTTATTTATTTCTCTCACGGGCAGGCAACTTACAGAATAGACAGAACTTATGACACATCCCATACTGCAACTTACCACCCTACAGATCAAAGAGTTTTTCAGGGAACCGGGGGCCGTCTTCTGGTCCTTTGGCTTTCCCATTCTTATGGCCCTGGGCCTGGGAATTGCTTTTTCAGGAAAGAATGAAACCGTTCATGGTGTTGCTGTTATTGCATCACAGCAGGAGCAGACCCGCTATTTGTCCGAGATCTTCCCCGGGGAAATCCTGTACCAGGATACAATAATTGAAAAGCGCTTTGACCATCAACAATCTACCACCCGGTATGTATTTCACCTTACCGACTGGGAGAATGCTGAATTGCTCATGAAGCGGGGTTTGATCTCTGTAATCCTGAAGGAAGAAGAGGGAAAAATAACCTACTTCTACGATCCTCTTAATACCAGTGGCGAGTTGATACAGGTACAACTTTCCAACTATTTTGCCACGGGCAACCTTTCTGATAATCAGGGTGTATTTGTTCCGCTCGAGAATACAGGGCTCAGATATATCGACTTTTTTATTCCCGGTTTGCTCACCCTGGGCATTATGATGTCGGTAATGTGGGGGGTAAGTTACTCTCTTATTGAAAAAAGGGCAAAAAAACTGTTGCGCCGTATGGTGGCAACTCCCATGCGCAAATCACATTTCCTCATATCCATGTGGGCTTCAAGGCTTTTGCTTACCCTGTTTGATAGTATTGTACTGATTCTTTTTGCGCAATATATTTTCCAGGTTGAGATACAGGGAAGCTTCCTGGCTCTGATTCTTTTGCTGCTAAGTGGTAATGTTGCCTTTTTTGGCCTGGCCATCATTACCTCATCGCGTACTGCCAATATGCAGGTAGGTAACGGGCTGGTCTCTTTTATCACCACGCCAATGATGGTTCTTTCCGGCATATTTTTCAGCTACCAGAATTTTCCCGATTGGGCTATTGGTATCATAAAAGTGCTTCCACTGACCAAATTTACCGATACTGCCCGCAGCATTTTCAATGAAGGGGCGGGGTTGATGGAATCCCTTGATGGAATTCTGATCATGATAGTATTCGGAATCATTACCTTTGTTGCAGGGTTGAAGATGTACAAATGGTATTAGGGATTGGTAGGTTCTTCAGCCGGAGTAGCTTTTCATATTTATAATTGCCGGATATGGTAAGATTGGGAATCTTCAGAAATATAATGATCGGGGGCATTGTTGCTGCCCTGGTTAATGTGGGCATTTTTTACCTCGCCAGGAATGTGGTGGAAGTAGATTTCAGGTTCTATACTATCGACGGTTATGTTTATCGTGAAATAGGCTGGATCAATGTTGCGGTATCATCTTTGGTACCGGCACCACTGGCAGCACTGGTTTTTTATCTCCTGTTTCTTTTTGCGCGCCGTAATGCCGAAAATGTTTTCCTGATCATAAGCGGGCTGCTGCTGGCACTTTCTTTTGTTCCTATGTTGGGAGAAATGCCCGTGGAAAAGAAGATTTCCCTTGGGCTGATGCATGTGATAACAGTGGTATTGATTACCTGGTTTGCCATCGAGCGTCCATTAATGAAAAAGAAAGAGCTTTCCTGAAAGCAAAACATTAGTATCCGGTATATAAATATTTCGTCCCTTACGGGACTTAATGTGATTTCTTAAATATTTATCTACCAACATATTGTCCCTACAGGACAGTCCCGTTAGGGATTAAATACGGGTAGAAAAAATATAAGCCCTAACATTGCCAAGTCCCTTAGGGACGCGATAGAATCTGGGTTTGCGGAGTATTAATTAATGTTTACCGG
>CAYVQC010000050.1:0-1637 GCA_964453995.1 uncultured Bacteroidales bacterium
TTGGCAATGTGCTGATCAATACCCTCTCAGAAGAGGGCTTCTGGCAAATTGATGCGGATAATATTACCAGTGTTCAATATGATCTGTCTCTTTTTGCCAGGGGATTTGGTTCTATCCAGTTTCCTGAGGGTATCCGGATCCTGAAAAGAGATACGGGGGGTGTGAATTGGGAAATGGCTGGCACGCATGCCGATCACTCAGGAACAGAATTCAATTATGTCTTTACCCATACCGGCATCACTGGTTTCTCTGAATTTGCCATTGGCGGAAACTTGCAAAACAACCCCCTACCCGTGGAGTGGTACAGTTTCGATGCCTCCTTGGCAGGAGACGAGGTACTGCTCACCTGGCAAACGGCCACAGAAACCAACAACGATTATTTTACGGTACTACGATCGGCTGATGGTATTGATTTTGAAAGCCTGGGCATTATTGCAGGGGCGGGCAACAGCAATGAATTGCTCAGCTATTCCTTTACCGATAATGCGCCTCGGGCAGGGATCAACTACTATCAGATCCGCCAGACGGATTTCGACGGGCAAACCGACTATAGCCAGCTGTTGGCCGTGAATGCCGATGTTCCTGTCGATGCGCGCATTTTTGCTCACAACAGCCGCATCCACTTCCATCTGCCACACAGCACAGGCCCCAACTGGCAGTACCGAATCTATTCTGTCCAGGGAACATTGCTGGCTACTGGTCAGATCATGACCATGGAGGGCGGCAACCATTTTACTCTTGATGCCGGCCGCTGGAAAGGAGAGTTGCTGTTGGTAAACCTTACCGGAAATAATGACCAGGTAAACTCCAAAGTGCTGGTGCGCTGATGTAAAACAAACGGATAACCTACAATACAAAAAGCGGGATGGATCCTTGATTCACCCCGCTTTTCATTTGTTGGTCACTGAGCCACCCTGGTCAATAAGCCTGTCGAAATGACCAAGTTCAACAAGTCTGGAATTATGACGGCTGCTTCACAAACTGTACCTCGGCCATGATCTTCACATCCTCTCCAACGAGTACTCCACCGGTTTCCAGTGCGGCATTCCAGTTGAGACCCCAGTCTTTACGATTGATAGTACCACTAACCGAGAACCCGGCTTTTTCATTGCCCCAGGGATCTTTATTGGTACCGCCAAACTCAACATCGAGGGTTATCTCTTTGCTGACGCCTTTCATGGTGAGTATACCCGTGAGTTTATAGTTTTCGCCATCCACCTTTTGAAACGCTACCGATTCAAAGGTAATCCTGTCAAATTTTTCGGTATCAAAAAAGTCGGGGCTCACCAGGTGCTTATCGCGATCTTCATTGTTGGTGAATACAGAGGAAGCATCGATGCTTATGGTTGCTTTTGAGCGGGAAAAATCTTCGCCGTCAATCTCGCCGCTGAAGCTGCGGAATTCACCTTTTACATTGGTGATCATCAGGTGTTTTACCTTGAAAAGAATTTCACTGTGTGTTGGGTCGAGTACCCATTTGGTTGTTGCCATTTGTTTAAGATTTTTAGGTTGTGTAATAATTGAAATTTGATGTAATGATCAACAAACAAAGCACGCTATACTTTTGTTAGTGGGGTGTTGTGTAAATAGCACTATACTTTAGTATAGCCATTGTACTTATTAATAAACACTGCCAT
>CAYVQC010000050.1:1737-30957 GCA_964453995.1 uncultured Bacteroidales bacterium
TTAATAAACACTGCCATGTCGAAGTCAAAAGCAGAACAGATCAAAAGTTGCTCGGGCGAGTTTGTCCTGGCACTCAACGATGCCATGAATGTGCTCCACGGCAAATGGAAGCTGCCCATCATTGGCTTGCTCATGTTTGGGAAAAAGCGGTACAAAGAGTTGGAAAATCAGATCAGCAATATTACCCCGCGTATGTTGTCGAAGGAGTTAAAGGAGCTGGAGCTCAACGGGATCGTAAAACGAAGGGTAATCAACTCCATCCCGGTAAAAGTGGAGTATGAACTTACTGCATCGGGTTATGCACTTCGTACCGTACTGGATGCCATGATCGACTGGGGGCTTGAGCACAGGAAAATACAAAAGGGGCTCATCCGAAACTCAATGGAACTCCCTGTCGACAATCTGGGCTGATGCCAGGCAAAGGGGAATGCCGCCACCTGGATGAACACTTCCCCCGGTAAAGTAGAGATTTTTGATCTTACTCCTGAAATTGGGATGGCGCATAAATGCTGCAAAGGGATTGTTGGAACTGTTGCCATACAATGAACCACCGTAAGAGCCGGTATCCATTTCAATAGAGCGTGGATCGGCCACTTTTTCGAACAGGATATGTTGTTCAATATCGGTATTCATCACTTTATTGATCCGCTCAATGATGTTGCGCCGGGCTTTCATTATCATCTCATCCCAGTCCTGCCCTGTGTTTTCGGGCACATTGATCATCACATACCAGTTTTCCTTGCCCGGGGGTGCATCTCCTTTTACTGTTTTTGAACTGATGAAAAGGTAAACGGTAGGATCAGGGCTGATGGTCTTGTGGGTAAAAAGGTGTTCAAATTCCTGGCGGTAATTGTTGGCGAAAAGGATGTTGTGCACTTCCAGTTCGGGAAACTCCCGGTCAATACCCCAGTAAAATATAAGTGCCGATGATGAGCGCTGAGCACGGGATGTGGCTTTGGGGGGTTGCTGGCCGGGCATAAGGTGACGGTACAGGTTCCAAACATCTACATTGCTAACTATCTTGTCGTAGGGTGCCAGTTGTTCATTTACCTTCAGGGCGGTTGCTACCTTATTTTCCACTACAATTTCCTGTACGGGCGTGTTAAAATGAAACACAACCCCCAATCTGAGGGCAAGTTCATACAGGGATTGGGCAATGCTGTACATGCCTTTTACAGGAAAAAAAGCCCCGATATTATGCTCCAGGTGGGCAATAATGTTGAGTGTGGCCGGGGTTTGGTAAGGGTTAGAGCCGTTGTAGGTGGCATACCTGTCGAACATCTGCGTGATCCTGGGATGTGAGAACCACCGCTTGTTGCGGATATGCATGGTGGTAAAAGCATCAAGCTCATTGAGCCGGAGCATAGAACTGCGAAATGTGGGTGTGAAGTAGTTTGCAGCTTTGTGCAGCGAGTTAAACATGAATACATCGGCTGTAAGCTCATACAATCGCCTGCTTTTTTGCAGGAAGGATTTGATATGACGGGCTTCTACACCGGTCTTATCTTCAATTTCATCGGCAAATTTTTCGGTATCCTGCCAGGCATTGATAAAGGTGCCATCATCCCAGAAATATTTGCAGGAGGAGGGCAGTTTGGTATAATTGAAATGATCCTTTGGATTTTCGCCGGCGAGTTCAAAAAGATCATCTACCATGTTTGGCAGTGTAAACAGGGAGGGGCCTGTATCGAACCGAAATCCTTTCTCCCTGATCTGGGAGATCTTTCCGCCCGGCGTGGCCGCCTGCTCATACACGGTCACTTTATGACCCCGGGCTGCCAGCCGTATGGCACTTCCCAGTCCGCCTATCCCTGATCCTATCACAGCAATGTTTAGTTCATCCCCGGTATTGTTGTCTTTCTGTTCCTTTTGCTGGACTTTCATGTGTCGAAACGCTGAAACGCTTTTTGATGAATTACTGACTAATTGTGATGGTGTGTGTTTTTATACGGTATTGAGAGCATTATGCACATAACACCTGCTGAGCAGGATGAATTTCCGGCTGTTGGGAATCCGGAAGCGTTTTTCCATAAGAGCATCGGGTTGGGCTCTGCTGATCTTCTCCAGCAGCTTCAGGTAGTAGTTGTAAGCCAGGTATACCCCCAGCCTTACATCTTTTCTCAGCAGCCTGATTCCTTTATAGGCTTCTTCAAAATCCTGACGTATTTCCTTTTCAATATCCTTCTTCATTTGCACGTTGAAATGATCGAAATCAACATTGGGAAAATATACTCTTCCGCGTTCATGGTAGTCGGAGAGCATATCTCTCAGGAAGTTGACTTTCTGGAAGGCTTCGCCCAGTTTTCTGGCAGGGTGGATAAGGTTGCGATACCCTTCATCGTCACCATCATAAAATACCCGCAGGCACATCAACCCGATCACCTCGGCCGAGCCATAGATGTACTGATGGTACTCTTCACGGGTATAGCGGGATTTATGGAGGTCGAGCTCCATGCTGTAAATAAAAGCATCGATGTGTTCTTTCTCGATCTTGTACCGGTTTACAGCCCATTGAAAACTATGCAGGATAGGGTTGGTGCTGAATTCTTCTTCAATAGCCCTGTAGGTTTCTTTTTTAAAGCTTTCCAGCAATGCTTTCTGATCCTTGTCGTGAAAGGTATCCACAATTTCGTCGGCAAAGCGCACGAAACCATATATGGCATAAATGGCCGGGCGGTAATGTTTCTGCAGCATCCATACACCCATACTGAATGAGGTGGAATAGTTGAGTGTAGTGGTTTTGCTGATCTTAAGCGCGTTCTTTGTGTAAAAGTCCATGGTTTTTAATTATACGTTCCACAACAAGTTTTGAGCTGATCACTGCCATGGGCAGGCCGGTTCCGGGTATGGTGCTGGCACCGGTATAGTAAACATTTTTGTACTTCTCATCAAAGTTCTTAGGCCTTAATCCTGCCGTTTGTTTCAATGAATGCCCCAGTCCCAGGCCGCTGCCTTTGTAAAGATTGAATGCTTTGCCCCAATCTTCCGGTGTAAGTACTGTTTCAGATACAATGTGATTGTGCAGGTCAATGTTCATTCTTTCAGAAAGATCGCTGAGGATGGTCTGTACGATGGTATCTTTATCCGACCAGTCGGGCTTATGGCGCAGATCGGGAACCGGGCAAAGCACAAACAGGCTTTCCATGCCTGGGGGAGCACTTTGCGGATCGGAGCGTGAAACCACATTTACATAGTAATACGGTTTTTCGAAGCTTACAGAATTTTTGAATACATTTCTGGCATATTCTTCAAAATTGTTTCCCAGGAAATAATTATGCAGGGGTACATTATCCAGCTTGCGGTCAATGCCAAGATAAAGGGTGAGAGGCGCCAGGGTCCACTGCATTTTGTCAAGCTTATCTTCCGAGTAGGCCGGGTGTTTCAGTACCTTTCCCCTGAACCATGCGGCATCACTGTTTACCAGGAAAACATCAGCCTCCCACGCACGGCCGTGCTGATCCGTAAACGCCGTGATTTTGCCATTTTTTTCCCTGAAGTCAACCACCTCGGTATTGTAATGCACTTCAATATTTTTTTTGCTGATCTCATCCATCAGCCCCTGAGTGATCTTGTACATTCCTCCTTCCACATTATGATAGCCATCGTGCACCAGCTCGGTATAGGACAGCAGCGTATAAATGGCGGGTGTATCAAAAGGGGTTCCCCCGAGGAAAAATGCCACCAAAGAAAAGATTTCCCTCACCTCCCTGGATTCAAAATGGCGTTCCATTTCGTTCCATACCGTGCGCCACAGGCGGGAGGCATATTTTGGTGGTACGCGGGCCATGGCCAGCAGATAATCCCAAATGGAATCATAATTTCTTTTCAGCACTTTATATTCCACATCATGAAAGAACCTTTCTCCCGATGCAAGGAAGCGTTGCATTTTTGCCTTGAAGTCGGGCTCTATATCTTCAAATTCAAGAGCGAGTTTATCCAGGTCTTTGTGGATGAAATACTTCCTTTCAGATCCTCTGAAATTTACAGCATATAGTGTGTCAAGTTTTCTGAAGGTAAAGGGCAGGGTAATGTTGGCATCCCTGGCAAATTCATCAAATTCGTAAGTCATGCTGAAAAAGGTAGGGCCCATATCGAAGGTGAACCCATCTTTCCTGATCTGGTTGAGTCTCCCTCCCGGCTGCTGTTGCTTTTCCAGCATTGTTATGCGATAGCCCCGGCGCGCCAGGCGAAGGGCAGCAGTCATACCTCCCAGTCCGGTTCCGGTAATTAAAACATGATTGCTCATGGATACCTGTGCTTTTTTGTTTTTTTTATGCTTTTGATGGTGTAAACAAGTTTAAGCAGAAAAAAGTTGAACACATTTACAATTTCATTTGAATGGAGATAAATAGTGCCAGGGTTTGAATATTTTTAAAAACCATTTTATGTTTTTGTTGTTTATATATTCGATTTTTCAAGGGATGATCCCCAAAAGTAATAAGCAAATTCATGAAAGTTATAACCAATTGTAAGCGATGTTGAGAAAATTTAACGCTATGCCCGGAGAGAAAAAGATCATCCTTTTTCTTGTAATATTTTACAGTGTAGGAGTAGTGGGTTTGTACCTGGGGGCCACCCGGGATTATTTTATCCGGTTAATGCCCTTCTCTTTGTTGCTGGGAATGGGTTTGATGTTTTGGGTTCATCGCAGTTGGAAGGCAAAGCATATCCTTATTTTTGCCATCATTGCCCTGCTGGGTTTTTTTGTTGAGATTGCCGGAGTACTTACCGGAGAGGTTTTTGGCAGTTATGCCTACGGACATGCCCTTGGGTTTAAAATTTGGGGAACACCCCCCATGATAGGGCTCAACTGGCTGATGCTGGTTTACTGTGTATATGTGATCTTGCGTAAGCTGAATATCAACCCCTTATTGCAGATTCTCTCAGGCGCAGCACTTATGGTAGCTTATGATGTGGTAATGGAACCGGTTGCCATCAGGCTTGATATGTGGACCTGGGGTGGTGGCATCATTCCGTTGCAAAACTATATCGCATGGTTTGTGATTTCGGTAGTATTGCTTTCCATCATGCATTTGGCTAAATTGCGCTTCCGCAATGGGGTAGCCCCTGCATTGTTTTTCATCCAATTGGGTTTCTTCCTTATTCTTAACTTTTTGAAAACCTGATCAATATGATTGAGGCAAAACATTCACGATGGTTCAATTCTCTTTTCGATCTGTATCTCTATTACGCTTTCAAACGGCACTTTAGCAAAATAGAGATCGTGGGAGAGGTTGAAGACCGTGGTTTGCCCATTCTTATTATTGCCAATCATATCAGCTGGTGGGATGGCTTTTGGTTGAAACATCTAAACAAGAAGCTTTTCCGTAGGCAGCTTTTCGTAATGATGCTGGAGGAACAATTGCGCAAAAACATGTTTCTTCGCAAGTTGGGTGCTTTTTCTATTCGCAAGGGGAGTAGAGATATGGGGAATAGCCTCGCTTATGCTGCCAATATTTTAAAAGATCCTTCCCATGTACTGTTTCTTTTCCCCCAGGGCGAAATCCAGTCGCAATACGAATTCCCATTGAAATTTCAAAATGGCTGGGGGCGCATCCTGGCCCGTCAGCAATCACCCATACAGATTGTTATGGTTGCCCACCTGCTGGATTACCTCTCTGCAAATAAGCCGAAACTTACTCAGTACATTTATAGTCCGGAACAAACCTCAGGATTCTCCTGCCCTGATCTGGAAAAGACTTACAATGATTTTCTAGCCGGTTCATTGCAAAAACAAAAAGACCATCGATGATCTACCTGGCGATTTTTATTCTTGCACTAACGCTCATCCGGCTTGGGGTTGTATTATCCAATGTGCTGGGCCAACAATGGTTGCGCAATGGTACTCCGGCTTCGGAGCCTTTGGTTTCGGTGCTGATCCCGGCGCGAAATGAAGAGCATAATATTGGCAACATCCTTACTGATCTTGTTCGCCATGACTACCGCAATATAGAAGTATGGGTGTATGATGACCTGTCTGAAGATCGAACCGGTGAAATTGCCCGCACGTTTGCAGAAAATGATTCACGTTTTCACCTGCTCGAGGGAGGAGAACTTCCTGTGGGCTGGATGGGGAAAAACCATGGTTGTCACAGGCTTTCATTGCATGCCACAGGCGAATATCTGCTGTACCTCGATGCTGATGTTTCCATTGGCAGGGGATTGATAAGGAATGCTGTGGCACATGCTCAAAAACACAGGCTCGATCTTTTCTCTGTTTTTCCCACACAAAAAATGGAAACCTGGGGAGAGTGGATAACAGTACCCATCATGAACTGGATCCTGTTAAGTTTGTTGCCATTGGTGCTTACACGAATTTCGCCAAGGCCTTCCTTTTCGGCTGCAAACGGTCAGTTTATGATGTTCAGGGCTGAAGTATACCATCGGTTGCAATATCATAAAATGCTGCGCAATGTAAAAGTGGAAGATATTGCCATTTTCTGGCAAATGAAAAGGGAAGGTTTAAGAACTCACACGGTTTTGGGTAACAGGCAGATACAGTGCCGTATGTATCAATCCTACTCTGATGCTGTGACGGGGTTTACCCGCAGTGTATTTGCATTCTTTGGCGGGAGCAAAACCGCAGCCTTCCTTTTCGGGCTGGTTACCACATTTGGCTTTATTCCTGTTGTGGTAGTGCTGCCCCAGGTGTATACCATTTTCTATTTCGCCATGGTTGTAATGATCAGGGCTATGATTTCCCTGGCAAGCCGGCAGTCACTGGTATTTAACCTGCTGCTTGCACCCCTGCAGCAATTGAGCTTTTTGCACGTTCTTGTCAAAGCAGCCTTTATGCAGAAAAGAAGAATTACACGCTGGAAAGGCAGGAATGTTGATAAGATCGCAGATGAAGATTTTAACGAAAAAATGTAATCAAATGATCACACTCAAAAAACATATGTTCATCCTGTTGGGGTTTATCCTCCTTGGAATTGCAGGAAAGACACAGTCGCAAACACACGATCGTCTGGCCACAATGCAGGAGCAGATCTACCAGAGTTTTGTAAGTGGGGATATCCCCTTGTGGGAAAGAACCATTCCCCAGCTGGAGCGGTATTATGCCGCCAACCAGAGTGCCGAAGTACTGTATGATCTCCTGCTGGCCCGCTACGGTTACATTGCTTTTGCCCTTGAAACAGACCGTTCAAAGGCACGTGATCAACTTGATAAAGCAGAGAAGGAACTGGAAAAACTGTTTACCTATCCGGCCTACCGATCCAATGCGTATGCACTTGAGGGGGCTTTTCTGGGCTTTCGCATATCCCTGCGACCCCTTTCGGGAATAACACTGGGCCCTCGCAGTTACCGGGCCATAGACAATGCTGTCGAAGCCGACCCCAATAACCCGGCAGCATGGATGGAAAGAGGCAATTCGCTGTTTTATACCCCTTCTACCTTTGGTGGCAGCAAGCAGGAAGCCCTGGAAGCCTACCGCAAAGCAGTGAGCCTGTTTGAGAAAGATATGCAGCCTAACCAGAAATGGCTTTACCTGAACAGCCTGGTAGGGCTTGCCCGAAGCTATGAATACACCGACCGGCAGCAGTTTGCCATTGCCACTTACCGGAAAGCACTGCGTTTCGAACCCGATTTTAAATGGGTGAAGGAAGAACTGCTTCCTGCTGCACAAAAGCAGTAAAACCTGTTGAAAAAAAGGCCGCTGATCTTTAGTCAACGGCCCATGGCTCTGTTTGTAATATTATTTCGAATCAACCTTCATTAAATCAGGAATAAAGGTTTGTCAATAAAACTTTCATACACCGGGCGCAATCTTTCTGTATTGTAGTGCTTGTTTATTTCTACCAGTTTTTTGGTGCTCACCACAATGTCTACGGGAATATTGTCGTAGCGGCCGTTTTTAAGGATCACCAACCTGCCATGAATACCTTTCAGCACCAGGTCGAGCGCCAGATTTCCGTAGGCCATGGGAACAATCGAGTCGATGGCATCAGGATCACCTGAGCGAACCAGGTATCCCAGGTGCTGGTTGATGGTTTCCACTCGTTGACCCTTGTTGAATTGGGGGGATAGCCCCTTGATTTTGGCAGAAACGGCATCGCCAATGCCCCCTAGCTTAGCATGGCCAAACATATCGGTTTCCTGGCTGGCAAACATCATGTCAACACCTTCAAAAGCAGCGCCTTCAGATACCAGCACTACAGAGTAATTGCTGGGATTTTTCTTACGGTCTTCTACGAGGAGTTCAGTAAGGTGTTCCATTTTGAATTTGTATTCGGGGATGACACAGCGGTTGGCAGCACCGGCCATGGCAGGCAGCATGGCTGTAAAGCCGGCATAACGGCCAAAAACTTCCATCACCAGAATGCGCTCATGCGAACCGGCTGAGGTACGCAGCAGGTTGGTCATATGGATGGTGCGTGTTACGCAGGTGCTGAAACCAATACAGTAGTCGGTTCCGGGTACATCGTTATCCATGGTTTTGGGTATGGCAACCACTTTTACCCCTTCCTGGTAGAGCCTTACAGAATAACTCAGCGTATCGTCGCCCCCAATGGGAATGAGATAGTCGAGCCCCATGAAGTCAATGTTTTTGAGCACCTCAGGGGTGAGGTCGTTCATTTCCTTGTTGTATTTGTCTTTCAGATGCTCGGGGACATGCCTGGCAGGCACGTGGCTGGGCCGTGTACGTGAGGTGTGCAAAAATGTTCCCCCGGTTCGTCCTGCCCGGTTTACGATATCCTCACTTAGCTCTATAAAGTTGTGGTTGTTGTCTGCTTTCTTATCCCTGATAATATCGATCATTCCAGCCCAGCCACGTCTTATGCCCAGCACTCTGTAACCTTCGCGCAATGCCCTGATGGTGATCGCCCTGATGGCAGGATTCAACCCGGGTACATCTCCCCCTCCAGTTAAAATACCAATCGTTCCTTTGATGTTTTTTGTGTTCATCTTTTTTCCAAACTTTAAGTATTAATATTATGTTTTTGCATTATAACCGCTAAGTGAAAAGTTGTGTGTCAGCGGTATAATTTTATGAAAGTGGTAAAAATACAAAATTTATAGCTGTTCCCTCCAGTACCTGTTGTAGAAATTTTCAACACCTGCAAAGTACTTATGGATGGTTCCGGCAGGGGGAATTTCTTACACTGATCATCCCCCGATCATCTGCCTGGCAGAAAACATATCGCAGCAAAGCTTTACCCAATGAGCAAGACTAAATTTCGTATCTTTGCACACTTTTTAAAATTTGAAGATCAGGAATATGGCAAATATTGTAGCATTGGTTGGCAGGCCCAACGTTGGAAAATCGACCTTCTTTAACCGGCTTACCCAAACCCGGCAGGCTATTGTTGACCCTACGGCAGGGGTAACCCGCGACAGGCATTATGGCAAAAGCGACTGGAATGGGCTGGAATTTTCGGTGATTGATACGGGAGGCTATGTGTACGGATCGGATGATACTTTTGAAGAAGAGATACGCAAGCAGGTTGAACTGGCAGTAGATGAGGCTTCCGTGATTCTTTTCATGGTGGATGTGGTGCAAGGCCTTACACCCCTGGATGAAGATGTTGCCGCTATGCTCAGGAAATCAAGGAAAAAGGTTTTCCTGGTGGCCAATAAGGCTGACAATAATGCCCGTTTGGCAGGTACAGCCGATTTTTATGCCCTTGGATTGGGAGATGTATTTGGCATTTCTTCTATCAATGGCAGTGGCACAGGAGATCTGCTGGATGCCGTGGTAGATGCACTTGAAAAGATTCCCATGGAAGAGGTGGAAGATCTGCCAAGGTTTGCCATTATTGGCAGACCCAATGTGGGAAAATCTTCGCTCATCAACGCCCTGATAGGGGAGGAAAGGAATATTGTGACTCCCATTGCCGGCACTACCCGCGATACCATCTATACCCGGTTCAAAGGGTTTGGATTTGATTTCTTCCTGGTGGATACTGCCGGATTGAGAAAGAAGGGGAAAGTACACGAGAATATCGAGTTTTATTCGGTAATGCGGTCTATCAGGGCCATTGAAAACTCCGATGTGTGTCTTGTACTGATAGACGCCAATGAAGGGCTTGAATCGCAGGATGTAAATATCATTGGCCTTGCCACCAGGAATAACAAGGGAGTGGTGATTCTTGTAAACAAATGGGATCTCATTGAAAAGGACAACAAAACCGTTGAAGAGTTCACTGAAAGGATCAAGCGCAAAATTGCACCATTTACCGATGTCCCTATCATTTTTACCTCGGTGCTTACCAAACAGCGTATACACAAAGCCCTGGAAACTGCCGTGGAGGTGCACAACAACCGCGTGCAAAAGATCACTACCAGTAAGCTCAACGAGGTGCTGCTTCCCATTATTGAAAAGAACCCGCCACCGGCAGTTAAAGACAAGTACATCAGAATAAAATATATTACCCAGCTTCCTACCCATTATCCTTCTTTTGCCTTCTTTTGCAATCTTCCCCAGTATGTGAGAGAGTCTTATATGCGATTTCTGGAGAACCAGATCAGGCAAAACTGGAACTTTACCGGTGTGCCTATGCGTTTGTATTTCCGTAAAAAGTAGATGCCAGGGATACGAGGCAAATCATGTTGAAAGTGTATTGGGTGATGGGCCGGAATATAAATTGACCAGGAAAGTTACCCCAGATATGGATCAAACTGTAAGAATAGATAAATGGTTATGGGCGGTGCGCCTGTTTAAGACCCGCAGCCAGGCCACCGATGCCTGCCGTGCAGGAAAGGTAAAAATTGGTGGCGATGTGGTAAAGCCCTCACGCGAAATAAAACAGGGTGTTACCATATCCATTCATGCCGGAATCATGACAAAAACAGTAAAGGTGCTGGAGGTTCTCGAAAAAAGGGTGGGGGCCAGGCTTGTTGAACAATACATGGAAGACTTAACACCCGCAGAGGAGTACCTCAAACTGGAACTCCTGCGCGATAATCCGCTCGCCCAACGCAAGGGGCGCCCTACCAAGAAGGAAAGGCGCGATATGGATGACTGGTTTGGATGGGATGATTAACGTTACTCCTCTCCTTTACCAATAGCGGTCACTTTAAAGCCTATCTTCCTGAGCATGGCATGATCCAGGATGTTCCGGCCATCGAAAAGGAAGGCGGGTTTTTTCATATCCTGGTATATCCTTTCCCAATCCAGATCTTTAAACTCATCCCACTCGGTAATGATGGCAATGGCATGAGCATCTTTTACCGCTCCATAGGCATTTTCATGAACCGTAAGCAGTTTCTTGTTTTCTGATGCTGAGCGTGTTTGCAGGTAATTAAGATCGGCATACATGCTTGCGGCCGGTACGCGGGGGTCGTATACACTTACTTCGGCCATATCGCAAAGCAGATCATCGGTAACATATATTGCAGCAGATTCGCGTGTATCGTTGGTGTCTTTCTTAAATGCCCAGCCCAGCAAGGCAATTTTCTTTCCTGAAACGGTATTGAAAAGGGTATGAATGATGTTTCTTGAAAACCTTTTCTTCTGGTAATCATTCATCAGGATCACCTGTTCCCAATATGCGGCTACTTCGGGCAGACCAAAATATTCACACAGGTAAACCAGGTTCAGGATGTCTTTCTGAAAGCAAGATCCTCCAAAACCAACGGAAGCTTTTAAAAACTTCGACCCAATGCGGGAATCGGTTCCAATGGCATATGCCACTTCATCCACATCGGCTCCGGTTACTTCGCAAAGTGCAGAAATACTGTTGATGCTTGAGATACGTTGTGCCAGGAAGGCATTGGCGGTAAGCTTGCTCAGTTCTGAAGACCATAGCCTGGTCTGGATGATTCTCTCACGTGGTACCCAATGAGCATAAACTGCGGTGAGCGCTTCAATGGCCTCCAGGCCTTCGGGAGTTTGGTCGCCACCAATGAGCACCCTGTCAGGTTTGTGAAGGTCTTGTACTGCAGTTCCTTCGGCAAGAAACTCAGGGTTAGAGAGCACCTGGTACTTTACCCCGTTTGACTCTTCACCGAGGATAGCCTTGATAGACTGTGCAGTGCGAACAGGGAGAGTAGACTTTTCCACCACAATTTTATCTGTGGTACTTACTTCGGCAATTTTTCTGGCACTTAGCTCGATGAACTTAAGGTCGGCAGCACGTCCTTTGCCCAGTCCGTAGGTTTTTGTGGGAGTGTTTACACTCATAAAAATCATTTCCGCCTCACGGATGGCATTATCAATATCGGTGCTGAAGAACAGGTTTCTACCCCTGGCTTCTTTTACTACTTCCAGGAGTCCGGGTTCATATATAGGAAGGTCGTCGGTTTGCCAGGCGGCGATCCGTTCGGCGTTAACGTCTACTACAGTTACCTTAATGTTGGGGCATTTTTGTGCAATTACTGCCATGGTTGGGCCACCAACATAGCCAGCTCCAATGCAACAGATGTTTTTAATTTTACTCATAATGATGCAAATTATATTGTTTGCGAAAAATTGAAACAGAAAAAAATAACCCCCAATCAGGGGTAAATTTTTATTTTTTTGTCGGGCAAAGGTAAGCCGATTATTTGATAACCATGGTTGAAATCAACCTGTGTGTTTTTCATTTTTAAAAATTTTATCAATATAATGGGCATATTCCTTCAACAGGTGTGATCGTCTTACTTTGAGAGTAGCACTCAATTGCCCCGTTTCCACACTCCATTCATGGTCTGTGAGTTCGAATTTTGCAATTTTTTCGTAGTCGCCAAAATATTGGTTATAGTAGCTCACTTCCTTCTGGAAACGTTTCCTGATGCGGGGGAGAGTAATCATTTCAGCATTGGTAGTATAGGGTATTTCTTTGGCTTTGCACCATGTTTTCAGGTGGTTAAAGTCAGGTACAATAAGAGCTGCGGCAAACTTTTGGTTTTCTCCCAATACCAGTATCTGGTCAATAAATGGGGATTCTTTAAACTTGTTTTCAATAATCTGAGGGGCAATGTACTTGCCAAAAGAGGTTTTGAAAATAACTTTTTTCCTGTCGGTAATCCTGAGCTGCCCTTCTGGTTCAAGTATGCCAATATCGCCCGTATGAAACCATCCCTGCTCATCTATTACTTCGCGGGTAAGAGCTTCATCTTTATAATACCCCTTCATTACATTGGGTCCTTTAACCAGGATCTCTCCATCTTCAGCTATTTTTACCTGTACACCTTTCAATACCGGGCCTACTGTTCCAAACCTGATCCCATTAGGCCCAAAATCGCTGACAGCAATTACGGGTGATGTCTCGGTGAGGCCGTATCCTTCAATGATACGCACACCCACTGCCCAGAAAATGCGATTCAGGCGGGGTTGCAGAGCGGCACCTCCCGATACCACGATATCGAGGTTTTTGCCAAGAGCCTCTTTCCATTTGCTGAAAACCAGTTTGCGGGCAATTTTCAGTTTGAGGGCATAAACGGGATTTCGTTTTTCTTTACCATATTCATAACGTAAACCCACATCGTTGGCCCAGAAAAAGATCATCTTCTTTACTCCTTTCAGGGTTCTGCCTTTTGCCAGGATCTTGTCATATACCTTCTCCAATAACCTGGGTACGGTGGTGAAAACATGAGGGTTTACAATCTTCAGGTAGTCACCGATCAGGGCCATGTTGGAGATGTAATACATTGAAAGCCCCTTGTAAATGAACATATAGTTCATCATTCTTTCATAAATATGGCACAGGGGCAAAAAGCTCATTGCCCTGTGTTGGGGGCCATATGGGGGGATATATGCAACCGCCTTGAAATTGCTTACGATATTATTATGGGTAAGCATAACACCTTTGGGCACACCCGTTGTGCCACTGGTATAAATGATGGTTACAATATCTTCCGGTGTTATGGAGGCTTTGATCTGTTGAAGCAAATCGGGTTTGGCATTGTCCCTGCCCAACTGGAGCAACTCGTTGAAATGCTGAATGCCGAAAAGGTTCTTGAAAGTATAAACTGCCTTGATAGAAGATACCTTAGGGACAATATCCTTAATACGACGGTACATTTCTTCACCGGCAACAAAAACATAGCTCACCCCGGCATGTTCCAGGATATATTCATAATCGCTGTCGCTGATGGTGGGATAAATAGGAATGTGGATGGCACCAATCTGCTGGATTCCCATGTCCAGGATGGTCCATTCGGGGCGGTTAAAGGTTATGGATGCGATCTTGTCACCTCTTTTAACCCCCAGTTCCAGCAGTCCATAGCTTATGGCATTGCTGCATTCAACAAATTCGTCGGTGGAATATTTTTTCCAATCACCTTCATCTTTGCCTGCCAGGGCATCGGTTTTCCCGGGGCAAAGCATAGCATACCTGTCGATCAGGTCAAAAATTCTGGTTACTTCCATAGTAATAGAATTGGTGAGGATTTAAGCGGCATGAGTAAAAACCGGAAATGAAAGGTTGAATTTTTCGGGGCAAAATATACGTTTGTTTAAGCTTACTGCGCGAAAATAGAAAAAAATGAGCAAATGAAGCAACCAATGAAAACAAAATAATACAATGGGCAAAAACAGATTGAGAGAGCATCCGGCTGTGATTTATTTCAGAATTGTAATTCTGTACTCTCCCTTAAAAAATCTGACATAACTTATCCGGCATGTTGCAGGGTATGCGTTGAAAAAGGGCGAACCCTGTTTTTGGATTCGCCCTTTCGGGAAACGTTCTTATTACTGTTTTTTGTGCATTTCTGCAAAATGCTTATAGAAATAAGGTATGGTTTCTATTCCCTTATTAAACTGCTCAATAGCATAGCTTTCGTTGGGTGAATGGATAGCATCGGCATCCAGTCCAAATCCCATCAGGATAGATTTTATGCCCAGTACTTTTTCAAAAAGTGAAATGATGGGAATGCTTCCCCCACTTCTTACCGGTATGGGAGCTACCCCATATGTTTCCTCGAATGCTTTGCTTGCAGCCTGGTAGGCGATGGTGTCGGTAGGTGAAACATAGCCTTCACCGCCGTGCAGAAACTCAACCTTAACCCTTACTGTATCAGGTGCAATAGACTCAAAATAATCCTTGAACAGCTTTTCGATCTTTTTCGACTCCTGGTGGGGCACCAACCTCATACTGATCTTGGCTTGTGCCTTTGAGGGGAGAATGGTCTTGGCTCCTTTTTCAGTATAGCCACCCCATATTCCATTTACATCGAGGCTGGGCCTGATGCCTGTTCTTTCCATGGTGCTATATCCCTTTTCTCCGGCTTCTTTTTTGATCTTAATGCTGTTTTTAAATTCTTCAAGATCAAATGGTGCCTTTGCCATTGCTTCACGCTCGCTGGTACTGAGCTCTTCCACATCATCATAAAAACCGGGGATGGTGATATGGTGGTTCTCATCGCGCAGTTTTGCGATCATTTCACATAAAACATTCAGCGGGTTGTCAACGGCACCTCCATAGAGGCCGGAGTGCAAATCGTGGCTTGGTCCGGTTACTTCCACTTCCATATAAGCCAGTCCTCTAAGCCCGGTGGTAATGGAGGGGATGTCAGGAGCAATCATTGAGGTATCAGATACAAGGATTACATCGGCGCGGAGTTTTTCTTTGTTGTCCTGACAAAATTTTTCAAGGCTGGGTGAACCGATCTCTTCTTCTCCTTCAATCATGAATTTTACATTGCAGGGCAGTTTGTCATTTTTCAGCATGTATTCAAAGGCTTTCAGATGCATGAACATCTGTCCCTTGTCATCATTGGCACCGCGGGCATAGATTCTGCCATTGCGCACTTCGGGTTCAAATGGCGGGCTTTCCCACAGGTCAAAGGGTTCGGCAGGTTGTACATCATAGTGGCCATAAACCAGTATGGTAGGCAATGATGGGTCGATGATTTTCTCTCCATAAATTACGGGATGGCCTTCTGTCTCCATCACCTCGGCCTGGTCTGCACCGTCGGCAAGTAGTTTGTTTTTTACCCACCCGGCAGCTTTGTACATGTCGTCTTTATGCTCGTCTTTGGAACTTACAGAAGGGATTCTGATGAGTTCGAAAAGTTCGGAAAGAAAGCGATCATGGTTTTCTGTAATAAATTGCTTCAGGTTGTCCATAAATTGTTTGGGTTTAAGTGTGATTGTTTGTTTTATAATTGAGCGAAAAAATACTTGAATAAACCGAATAAATTTTAAAAAAATAAAAAAAAATACTATGTTTACACATGGTTAAAAGCAAACCTACGTATTTTTTTACAAATATGCAGTAACCTTCTGATAAAAATTGCCTGTCTGGATGCTTTATCAGAATCACTAATTTACACTGTTGTTTTTGTAGGGTCGCTGCTTGGCCTGAAACGGATTGTTAGGAGCATACAAAAGGGTTAAGATGAGGAAAGCCATTTTAAGAAATATGAAGAAGCCGGCCCGATTTGTTACGGTACTGTATATTATTGTCGGAATATTATGGATACTCTTTTCTGATAACCTTGTACTGCTTTTTCTCGACGATCCCCAGCAAATAACCCGGATACAAACATATAAGGGCTGGTTTTTTGTTTTAGGCAGCGGGCTGCTTATTTTTGTGCTGCTCTCCATTTTATTGCGCGATCTTACCAAAGCACAGAAACATCTTCAAAAAAGCGAAAACCTTACAGAAGAATTTTTCAGAAAGCACCATCAACCTTTATGGAAAGCAAACCTGCAGGGTTTCTGCACTTTCACCAATGAGAAATGGATTGAATTTACCGGTCATAAGATTGACTGTACAAAACCATTTGCC
Organism: uncultured Bacteroidales bacterium; assembly: GCA_964453995.1. GTDB lineage: Bacteria > Bacteroidota > Bacteroidia > Bacteroidales > UBA7960 > SKVR01. The sequence continues at coordinate 18,393 of CAYVQC010000050.1, forward strand.
TGGCTGGATAATGTACATCCCCATGACAAACCTCATTGTATAGACAAGTTTACTTATGGATTTATTGATAAAAAGGAATTTGAGCTTGAATACCGCATCCTTACCATCAATAATACTTACCACTGGGTTCACAATTCATGTATACCGCAATATGATACCAATGGAAAAATCGAATTCTTTGTAGGGTATATTTTTGATATACAAGAGAAAAAACAGCTACAGGAGCGCTATAAGGAAAGTTCCAGGCGGTATGGTTATTTGTTTGCCAACAATCCGCAGCCCATGTTTGTGTATGATACGCAAGATCTGCGTATCCTGGAAGCCAACAAGGCAGCCCTTTCTCTTTACGGATATGAGGAAAGAGAGTTTTTGACCATGAACATTATCGATTTGCGACCTCCCTCAGAGATTCCCTTGCTTATGGAGCACATCTCTGAAGGTTTGCCCGAATACCACCGTAGCAGCGGATGGGTTCACAAAAAGAAAAACGGAGAACTCATCGATGTTGAAGTGTCGGGCCATGCCTTACCAATACAAAATAACCGGAGCATGCGAATCGTAATGGTAAGGGATATTACAGAACAGCTAAAGGTTTTTCGTTCGGCAAAAGATGGAGAGAGGCGTTTCAAGGCCATCTTCAATCACAGTGAGCAGGGAGCTATGGTTTGCAACGTCAATCTCAAGATTGAAGAGATTAATTCTGCGGCATGCAGGATTCTGGATTCTACAAGGGAAACAGCTCTTTCCATGAGCCTTCCTGATTTGATGGACGCCGAGGAAGATCCCATAATAATGCATTTCACCCAGGTATTGAAAGAGGGAAAGCCTGTAAGTGGTGAAGCCAATATGAAGAGATTTGGTGGATCGAAGTTCAGAGCCTCATTCCATGGAATAGGATTTACCGAAAATGGTGAATTAAAGGTTTATTTTTCCTTTGCCAATATTGACGAGAAACATAAGATGCAAATTGCTCTGGAAGAATCAGAAAGGCTCAATGCAACCCTGGTTACCAATTTGCCCGGTATGGTATACAGGTGTCTCAATGATGAAGCCTGGACCATGATTCTGGTTAGCTATGGAGTGGAAAAGCTGACCGGATACACCGAAAAGCAGATTTTATATAATAAAGAGATAACCTACAATGAGATCATCTTTCCGGAAGACAGGCAAAATGTAAGAGAGGCAGTAGAAAAAGCGCTCTCCCATGGCAGTTCGTTTGATATACTGTATCGTATTCGCACCCGGCAGGGGAAAATAAAGTGGGTGCGCGAGCAGGCAAGGGGGATACACGATATGAATGACACCCTTATATATGTTGAAGGTTTTATTGTGGATATTACCAGGGAGAGGGAGGCATTGCAACAGGTAGAGTTTCAGTCTGCTTTCCTGGAAATGATCATGGATAATATTCCTTTTCCTTTATTTTGTAAAGACGTTGAGGGCATCTATACAGGTTGCAATAAGGCATTTTGCGAATACCTTGGAAAAAAGAAAAAGGAGATCATAGGGCATTCGGTGTTTGATCTTTTTGATAAAGAGCAGGCTGAATTCTTTCACCAGAAAGATATGGCATTGCTGGAGAACAGGTCAAGCCAGATATTCGAAACAGAAATTACCTTCAGTAATGGGCGCAAAATGAATGCTTTGTTTCATAAATCGGTGTTTTATGACGTTCAAAAGGAGCCTATGGGTATCATTGGAATATATTTCGATATCACCCAGCGCATACAAGCCGAAGGCGTTATAAAAAAGCAGCTCGAAGAGCTGGGACGTATCAACTCTGAGCTGGAGCGATTTTCCTACACCGTTTCGCACGATCTGCGCAGTCCGCTGGTAACTATCAAAGGCTTTCTGGGCTTGCTCAGGGATGATTTGCAGGAGCAGAACCAGGAACAGGTGGATGAAGATATTATGCGGATAGAAAATGCCACCGACAAGATGCACCAACTCCTGGAAGACCTGCTTAAACTTTCAAGAATAGGCAGAGTAGCAGAGCAGAATGAGACCTTTTCCATGACAAATGTAGCCCAGGAAGCCCGTGAGCTGCTTTATGGCCTTCTTAAAGATAAAAAGTGTGAGATCTTCATTCAGCCCAATATGCCCCAGGTTGTGGCCGTTCGTGCCCGGATCAGGGAATTGTACCAAAACCTGCTCGAAAATGCTGTTAAGTTTACCTGTCATCTTCAAAATCCGTTGATCAAGGTTTTTTGCAAAGAAGAAAATGGAGAGGTGGTTTTTTGTGTGCAGGATAACGGTATCGGTATCGATCAAAAATACCATGCAAAGATATTTGGCCTGTTCGATAAGCTGGATGCCAAAAGTCCGGGAACAGGTTTGGGGCTTTCTCTTGTAAAACGAATTGTGGAGTATCACCACGGCCGGATATGGGTAGAATCTGAAGGGAAAAATAATGGATCGGTGTTTTGTTTTACGTTAAACACTGAAAAAGTCGATATGGAAAAAACCTAACTTTGAAATTCCGTAGCATGTAAGTACGGAACAATTTTTGGTTTAACATCCAGCTATCAAAACCGATATTCCACTCCATAAAAATGGTAAAAAAACGAATACTTCTTTTTGAGGAGAATCCAGATTATGAACGTTTTATTCTGCGTTCTTTCGGGAAATACACAGACCGGTTTGTTATTACCTCCTGTTCTTCTCTGGAAGAATTTGATTTGCATCTGAAAAAAGAAGACATTCCCTTTGACCTGATTCTTTATTGCATCGCTACAGAAAGCGCTCCTGTTATGGGGCTCATTCACAGGGCGGGTGTGAAGGATCGCATCCCGGTGGTGTTTCTTAATGGCCCCCTCGACGACCTGAGGGGCATAGAACTGGTAAAAAGGGGAGCGCTTGATTTTATACCCAAAAACCCTCGAAGCATCCATCATTTACCTGAAAATCTTATACGGCTGCTGCGCGATTGGGAAAATATTGTGGCCCGCCGCCTGGCAGAAGAAAAACTCCTTGAGACCGAAAGCAAATACCGCCGCGTAACCGAGAATATCAACGATGTGGTGTGGGAAATGGATGTGCGCATGAAGATGTTTACCTTTATCAGTGAATCGGTGCAACGTTTCCTGGGGTTCACGGCTGAGGAATTTCTGAGATGCTCTCCTACAGATATAATGCACCCCGAATCAGTGAATCTGATTTGGCAGACACGCAAGAATTTCATCTCGAGGTTGTGCCGGGGAGAGCAGCCTGAGAATATCCAGTTTAACAACGAAATAGCTTTTATCCATAAAAATGGGCATATCTGTTGGGGCGAAGTAAGAGGTTTTCTGGTAACAGGCGAAAACCGGGAGGTAGTTTCCGTGAGTGGAATCGTGAGAAATATTACCGCACAAAAGCAGGCCCAGCAACAACTCAGGATACAGGAAGCGTTTTTTGAAACCCTCATCAGGGAAGCACCCATAGGTATCGTAATTCTTGATAATAATGATCAGATCAAGCAGGTAAACAAACATTTCCTTGAACTTTTTGGCTTCAGTGAGAAGGAATGTGTTGGCATGAAAGTAAATGATCTGATCGTGCCAGATGACCTTAAAGACGAAGGAACCTCCTTTACCCATAAGGCGGCTTTGGGCGAGTATATCGATTCTGATACAGTAAGAAAGAAAAAAAACGGGGAGCCCGTCGATGTGCATATCCTGGGAAAACCCGTAATGCTCAATGATTCCCAGTTGGCAGTGTTTGGTATTTACCAGGATATTTCCCAAAGAAAAAGAGTAGAGGTTGCCAATAGAGTAGCTCAGATCAAGCAGCAATTCCTGGCCAATATGAGCCACGAAATACGATCTCCCATGACTGGTATCATGGGTATGATCGATATGCTCAGCAAAACATCCCTCAGCAGGGAACAAACCCTGTTTGTGGAAGTGATAAAGAAATCGTCCGATAGCTTGCTCAACATTGTAAATGACATTTTGGATCTCTCCAAAATTGAAGCAGGCAAAATCATCATCAGGCCAAAGAATTTCAATCTGCGCAGATCAGCAGGAAATCTTTTCAGTTTGTTTAGTGCTATTGCACGGCAGAAAAACCTGGAATTCCGGCTTGATTTTGATGATAATCTGCCCGAAGTGATATTTGCTGATGAAAACCGTCTGTCGCAGATTATTACCAATTTGCTTTCCAATGCTGTTAAGTTTACACCTGAAGGGTCTGTTACTTTAAAATACCAACTCCTTAAGCATATTGATGCTAAGGCCCTTGTGCGCATCAGTGTGATTGATACGGGGATTGGGATCAGGGAAAAGGATAAGGAAAACCTGTTCAAAATATTCTCGCAGATCGATCCTTCCGATACCAGGGATTATGAAGGTACCGGACTTGGTTTGTCTATATCGAAGCGGCTTGCAGAGCTGATGAATGCAAAAATAGAGGTAGAAAGCGCCCAGGGCAAGGGAAGTACTTTTAGCCTCACCTTCACCCCTGAGATAAAAAGTGGCGTTTCAAGCGATAATGATGCAACCGAAAACACCCGGGTAACCGACGAAGTGTCTTCCTGCTGCAGGGTTCTGCTTACCGAAGACAATAAAACCAATCAAATGGTGCTGTCATTGATGCTGCGCGAAATTGGTTGCACTGTTGATATCGCTGCCAATGGCAAGGAAGCCCTTGAAAAAATTGTTCCCGGGAAATATGATTTTGTGTTTATGGATATCCAGATGCCTGTAATGGACGGTCTTACCGCAGTGAAAGAGCTCAGGAAAAAGTACACCAAAGAGCAACTGCCCGTTATTGTCGGGCTTAGTGCAAAGGCTATGGAGGGCGATCCGGAGTACCATATTGCCAACGGAATGGATGATTACCTCACCAAACCTGTAACGACAGAAATTCTGCAAGGCTGTATCAAAAAATGGAAGACCAGGGAGACAGAAAAGAACTACTCCTGAAAGTCAGGTTGAAAACAAGAATAAGGGCAAGCGATCCCGACTACAGGACCCATTTTGTCGTCTGCCTCCCCGAAACAATAAGCCTGCAAAACACCATCCTTCATTGGGTGTGATGGTTTTTTACAGGCTTATCATTTTTCTGCCTTTTTTAATGGCTATTTTACAATCAGCTTTACCACCCTGGTTTCATTTCTGCCGGCAGCCCTGATCATATACACTCCCACCGGCCACAGGGAAGTATCAACAGATAGGGGCTCGCTTCCCTGGATCGTGGTGTAAATTCTTCTGCCTTCAAGATTGTAAATGTCGATCTTATCTCCCTGGCGGGCTTCTATCATGACCCGATCATCGGCAGGGTTAGGGTAAACCTGTATTGAGGTGTTTGTCAATGGTTCGTCCACATTCACATCATCTCCCGGGGTGAGAAATACGGTAAGATCAAGATCATCATTTACTACAAGAGAACCCTGGTAAGAGTTGTAGCCCTCAAGCGATACATCAATTGTAAATTCCCCTTGCAGCAGCGTAAAATCCGCCTGACCCTGATTTGTTGTAAATCTGCTTCCTGCCCTTTCAATGCTCACCAGGGCATCAGCCAGCAGCGTTTGATCCTGCTCACTCCTTACGGTAATATTGAAATGGAAGAAGGGGCGGGGCAGTGGAGTGTTGGTAAAAACCTTGAAGTCTCCAGGCGAAAAATAGAAGGAGTGATTACCGGGGTCACTTACCTCAATGGTTTCACCGGTGAAATAGTTGTACCACGTACCGCCATGCTGGAAGCCCGGTGCCATATCAAACCCGGTTACTCCCATATTTCCCGCAATAACCACATTCATGCTTTCATGACTTACCCATGCCCGTTTTCCCAGGCTTCCAAAGTCGTGAGAAAACTGACCAAAACGAAAAGCATCGCTGTTTCTGAGTTGGATCATTGCATTGTATACCCTGTGCAGATCCTGCCTGGCAGATTCATTCCAGTAATCCCAGCGGGGTGGTTTGGGGGCAGTACGATCGCCACCATAAAAAATACTGTAATCGTATCCAATCTCGCCAAACTGCCATATCATTTTGGGTCCGGGGATGCCAAAAAATAATGCAGCAGCCATATGCTGATGAGATAAAGCGGTAAGGGTATCTTTCAGGTTGTAGTCATCCGATGCATTGCCAAAACTTAAAGCCTCAAACAACAGCCGCTCTTCATCATGGTTTTCCATATAATCAACAATGTTGGGAAAACTCCATCCCCTGTTGCCGTGATAAGCCCACGAGATATCCGAATCTTGCTGGTATCCCATGGCAATCTGCTGGTAGTTTTTATGCACAGCTCCCCACAGCAGCATACCGGTATTGGCAAGCACCGTTTCTTCATCATTGCTGGCAAAATGCTCCAGGATCACATAGGCATTGGGTTTAACGGATTTAATGTGGTTGTAATAATCGGTAAGTATGTTGATACGGCTTTGGTCATAGGCACTCCATGCTCCCATGTCGCTGCCTGAAAAGTTTTGGGTGAGTCCTTTGGACAAATCAATACGGAAACCGTCAACATTGAACTCGGTAAGCCAATATTCCAGTACGCGTTTGAAAAACTCCCTTACATAAACAACCTCATGGTTAAAATCGTAGCCTACACTGAAAGGGTGAGGTGCCTGTTGATTGAACCATGGATTTTCTGGCATGGGCTGACCAAATTCACCTGCCGTGGCATCGAAATACATATTGACCATGGGGTTTTGCCCGAAGGCATGGTTGGGCACCACATCCAGTATTACTGCAATATCTCTTTTGTGGCACTCGTCAATAAACTGCTTGTAGGCCTCTCTGGTTCCGTAATACTTATCTGTGGCGAAGAAGAAATTGGGCGCATACCCCCAGGATTCGTTGCCATCAAATTCCATAACGGGCATCAGTTGTATGGCGTTCACTCCCAGATCCTGCAAATAGTCCAGTTTATCCGTCACATCAGCGATGTGGCGGGATTCCACAAAATCGCGAATGAGCAATTCGTACACCACAAGGTCCTGTTGGGTTTCGTTGATGGCAACCGGTGTGAAGTCAGGCACTTCCCACTGATACTCCTGGCGACCCGGATGCATGATGCTTACAATGCCGGTGGTCTTCTCAAAAGGATACTCTTTCAGATTTGGGTAGGTAGTGGAAGGAATCCAGCGGTCGTTCCAGGGGTCTAGTATCTTTTCAGCATATGCATCGGGTAGCCGCATGTTTCCGTCAATATAGTATTGAAAAGCGTATTCTGTATCTGGCTCCAGTCCTTCAAGGGTCACCCAGAAACGGGTTCCGTCAGGGGTACGTTTCATGTAGTTCTCATCAGCAGGCAGCCAGTTGCTGTAATCTCCAATGGCAAAAACAAATTGCTTCAGACCTGCCGGATCGTGCAATACCAGTGTAACAGTGGTGTTGTTGATGTAATTGATACCGTTTACTACGCCTTCAGGAAGCTCTTCCTCCATTACCGGCCCCCTGAGGTAAATGGCTACCGAATCTGAAACTACACTGTTCCCATCTTCCGCAAGGGCTTTGATCCAGTGGGTGCCCGGCTCAAGGGATTGCAACACCAGCGGCCATGTGAGCGAGCTGGTGGTTTCCTGGGTTAGCGGGATATCGTTCAGGTACAGGGAAAGGGTATTGTTTTCAAGGGCTTCAACACAAACCGGCAATACCTGCCCGGGGCTCACCAGGGGATTACGGGCATCAGGGCTCAGTATCTTTACATTGAGCGCAGGAGGATACACATCTACGAAGATATCGGAGTTATCAGCGTTTTTGTGTTCGCGGAAATTGCCATTGTCATCGGGCTCATCGCTGCGAAACACGAATGCCAGTTGCAGAATCTCCTCATCACCAGGTACTCCGTAATATTGACGTATATCCTCAATTGTGAGGCTGTAGAGGTTTACATCAAGACTGTCAAGCATTGTTTCAGGGGTGTTTTCTCCCCATTCCGTTTTTACATAACGCCAGTCGCCCGAACCGGTGCTTTCGTTGGTAATGACCCCGGTATGCGCATAAACCTGGCCATCGTAATTCAACAGCCCACCATTGCCCATTTCTGCATTAAAGAAAATGGTAAGGGGGGTTGTCTCCAGCGGAAATGCAGGCTGGGTGGTTACTACATTGATCTGCTGTCCGCATTCCACCTCCTGGCCGGCAACATAGGAGTAATTGAGACCATTGTTGTTGTTAAACCGCAGGGTGTAGAGGTCGTGATCGTCAGTGATGTTCTCAAAGATGCTGCTAAAGACGTAATACTCTACGGTGGTGCCGCTCTGCTGTCCGGGAATGGTTGCCGAGGCGTCAGTGCCGGCAACTGTCATGACAAGGGTTTGTGAACTTTCCCACTCATCGGTAGTGTAGTGCAAATGAACGAACTCATCATTTCCCGGTTCTGCCGACAGAGATGCATTGATGAGTACCTCTTCCATCTCTTCTGCCAGGTAAGGATCCTGGGAAACCGATGTAATGAAAACCGGCTCTGCCTGGGTTTCCATAAAGACGGCCCTTGTATTGGCATATCCATTATCTTCAAAAACTACTGTGTACCATTTGTTTTCAGAAAGGGATATAGTATTCTCCGGATCGCTGGGCGTTCCGTAAATATATGTTGCAGCAGTATTGATCAAAATATCGCTATTGCCTGCCCATTGGTTTCCCCATGGATCCCCAAATGAGGTACTTGCAAACTTAAACTGAAATACTCCGGTGGGCTCGGTATTCTGGAAGGTAGTTTGCCAACGCAGTGATCCCGTGTTGATGTGCTGCAGGTCAAAGTCGCCTCCCATACCGGGATCATTCTCCCAATTGTTCCAACTGCCGGGCATTCTTACACCATCGGGAGGGTAAATTTGTGCCTGTGAGGGAGATGTGATGAAAAGGCAGCCAACTGCCATCAGCACGCTGAGCATAATCTGCCATTTCTGGTGTATCCTTTTTTCCATGAGTCTGATGATTAATTATACCTGTATTGAATTTGTAAAGCACTTTTTGTGTTGCCTGACACCGTAAAAATTTTTCCGGGTAAAGATAAATCTTTAGCCTGGTATGCAACGGTATTTTAAGTTGAGTCGGAGAAGACTGCCTCATAACACTTTCCTCGCTATCACCCCACAACAACAATTATTTAAGAGGAAGGCCGTGATCTTGCTAACAAAAAATTGATAAAAGTTGTTTTGGCAATAAAAAAAACATTGGCCGCGCTTTTAATTTTCATCCAATCACTTATGCAAAAACAAATAGTGCTGTTGTACATGCCATAAGCACCATGGGGCGATGCGGCAAATAAAAAATGCGTAAGTTTGTTACATAAAATATCATTTTTACTTATGGAAAAGTACATTGCGGCACTACAGAAGGAAACCGCCTTACAAGGCTGGCAGATAGAAAGAACTATTGAATTGTTACAACAGGGTGCTACGGTTCCTTTTATTTCGCGATACAGGAAAGAGCTCACCGGCTCGCTGGATGAGATGCAGATCACTACCATTCGCGACCGGCTGCACCAGATGGAGGAGCTGGACAAACGGCGTGAAGCCATCCTTAACAGCATTGCCGAACAGGAAAAACTCACTCCCGAGCTGGAACGCGAGATCATGGCAGTAACCACCATGGCCGCCCTGGAAGATCTTTATCTTCCCTACCGGCCCAAGCGCAAAACCCGCGCTACCATGGCCATTGCCCGCGGTCTTGAGCCGCTGGCAAAAATGATCCTGGCGCAACACAACATCGATGTTGAGGAAAAAGCCCGTGCCTTTGTCAGTGACGAGAAGGAGGTAGCCGATGAAGAAAGTGCCCTGGCAGGTGCCCGCGATATTATTGCCGAATGGATAAATGAGGATGCAAGGGCCCGCCAGCGTATACGCCGGCTCAATGAGCGACACAGCCAACTGATCTGCAAAGTGGTGAAAGGGAAGGAATCTGAAGGACATAAGTATGCCAGCTGGTTCAACTGGACAGAACCCATGTCCAAAGCCCCATCGCACCGTATCCTGGCAATGTTCCGGGGAGAAAATGAGGGCTTTCTCAGGGTAAGCATTGAACCTGATGAGCAGGAGGCTCTTGATATACTGATGCCCATGTTTGTAAAAGGGCACAATGCTGCCTCCCGGCAGGTTGAAATGGCCGTAAAGGATGGATACAAACGCCTTATGGCACCCTCGATGGAAACAGAAATGAGACAACTTTACAAACGCAAGGCTGATGAAGAGGCCATAAGGGTTTTTGCCCAAAACCTGAAGCAGCTTTTGCTGGCTCCACCATTGGGCCAAAAGAACATTCTTGCCATAGACCCTGGTCTGAGAACAGGGTGTAAGCTGGTATGCCTTGATAAGCAGGGCAATCTGCTGCACAACGAAACCATTTATCCGCACGCACCCCACCACCAGCGTCGCGAATCGGCTTCCAAAATACAAAGCCTGGTAGAAGCATATAATATCGAGGCCATAGCCATAGGTAACGGCACCGGGGGGCGCGAAACCGAAGATATGATCCGCAGGATCCGTTTCAACCGGGACATCATTGCGGTGATGGTGAATGAAAGCGGAGCATCCATTTACTCTGCCTCTGCCCTGGCAAGGGAAGAATTCCCAGATTACGATGTTACGGTAAGGGGTGCGGTAAGCATTGGTCGCAGACTGGCCGATCCCCTGGCAGAGCTGGTAAAGATCGATCCCAAATCCATCGGGGTAGGGCAGTACCAGCACGATGTAGATCAAAAACTCTTAAAGAGCAGCCTTGATGATGTGGTAGTAAGTTCGGTAAATGCAGTAGGAGTGGAAGTAAACACCGCCAGCAAAGAACTGCTCACCTATGTGTCAGGGCTCGGGCCGGTACTTGCCAGGAATATTGTTGAATACAGGGCTGAAAATGGGCCCTTCCCTTCACGCAATGCACTCAAAAAAGTTCCACGGTTTGGGGCCAAGGCCTTTGAGCAGGCTGCCGGTTTTCTAAGGGTAAACCAGAGCAATCATCCCCTGGATAAAAGCGCCGTACACCCCGAAAGCTACCATATTGTGGATGCCATGGCCCGCGACCTGGGGGTTTCGGTAACCGATCTGATGAAAAATGAAGCCCTCAGAAAACAAATACAGGTAGAGAAATACAAAACGGAAACCGTGGGACTGCCTACGCTGAAAGATATTATGGGGGAGTTGGCCAAGCCGGGTCGTGATCCTCGCAAGGAGATTGAGAAGTTTGAATTTGATCCCAATGTGAGCACCATAGAAGATCTCAAAGCCGGAATGAAATTGCCCGGCATTGTTACCAATATCACCGCTTTTGGAGCATTTGTGGATGTGGGGGTACACCAGGATGGGCTGGTACATATCAGCCAAATGGCCAACCGTTATATCCAAAGCCCCCAGGAAGTGGTGACGCTCAACCAGAAGGTAATGGTAACCATATTGGAAGTGGATCTTGCGCGCAAACGCATTCATATGAGCATGAAGGAGTAACCCTTCGACAGGCTCAGGGCCAGCCCTTCGACTGCAAAGAAGCGAAATAGAAACAGCCTTATTTGTACCCGAAACGCCCCAGCTGAAGATCGCTGTCGCGCCAGTTTTTACTCACCTTTACATGGAGATCAATAAAAACCTGTTTGCCCAGGAACTTTTCCAGTTCCTTCCGGGACTCAATGCCTATCTTTTTCAGGGCTTTCCCTTTGTGGCCTATAAGTATTCCCTTTTGTGAATCGCGTACCACATGGATCACACACCTGATGTGCACTATGTTTTCTTCTTCCTTGAAAGTATCCACGCTCACTTCTACTGAGTATGGTATCTCTTTCTGATAATTGAGCAGTATTTTTTCCCTCACGATCTCGCTGACAAAAAACCTTACCGGTCGATCGGAAAGATCGTCTTTGGAATAATAGGGGGGCGATTCGGGCAAAAGCTCAATGATTTTTTCCATCACCTGGTCCAGGTTAAACTTGTTGAGGGCAGAAATGGGAAGGACTTTAAAATTGGGATAATCCTTTTTCCACTGTTCGCATTTTTCTACTACCTGTTGCTGGTTGGCAAGGTCGATCTTGTTGATGAGCAACAGTACCGGAGTATCGGTTTTTTGCAGTTTTGCAAGGGTGTTTTCATCATCAAAATCTTCATCCACCTGAGAAATGAGCAGAAACAGGTCTGCATCCTCCATGGCCGTTTGCACAAAGCTCATCATGTATTCCTGCAACTTGTATCCGGGCTTGATGATACCGGGAGTATCAGAAAAAACGATCTGGTAGTTTTCATCATTGGCAATTCCCAGGATCCGGTGGCGGGTGGTTTGTGCCTTGGGAGTAATGATGGAAAGATTTTCTCCCAGCAGGGCATTCATCAGTGTGGATTTGCCTACGTTGGGCTTGCCTAAGATATTTACAAAACCGGCTTTGTGCATGGTGAAAGTTTTTTTGGGCAGCAAAGATTGCTGAAAATTAGGTGATAACTGTAAAGGGACTGCAAAATTACAACTTTCCTGCAAAAAAACAGCAGCGGGTTTGTGGGAGTAAAAAAAATCAGTATCTTTGCACCTGCATTTTGCGTTGACATAGTGCCTCGCAAAAAGTTCTTTACGATAATTAAAGCAGTACGCTTTCAAAATATACTGCGGGGTGGAGCAGAGGTAGCTCGTCGGGCTCATAACCCGAAGGTCGCAGGTTC
>CAYVQC010000051.1:0-30002 GCA_964453995.1 uncultured Bacteroidales bacterium
GCTCCCGCTTTTACCATATATCCCTTTGCCGGTGCCCGCGAAATGGCCACCAATGACACTGAAACTGATGTACTTGTATTCCATGGCGCTACCGATGCTCCCACAGTAAGTGTTTGGGAAACTGGTGTTGGAGCTGGCGAACTCTTTACTTTCGGTTACGGAGATTTTGCCGGATACCTGAGTCTTGCCACACTGGACTATGTACTTGAAGTTCGTACAGAAGACGGAACAACCACTGTGGCAGCCTACCAGGCCCCCCTGGCAGCCCTAGAATTGTCAGGTGCCGCCGTTACCATAGTAGCCAGTGGATTCCTCAATCCTGACAACAACAGCGACGGACCTGCCTTCGGATTATGGGTAGCAACTGCAGCTGGTGGAGCATTACTGGAGCTTCCGTTGGTAACCAATGTAACCGACCTCCCCGGTTTGATGAATGGGGTAAATATCTTCCCCAATCCTGCACGTAACCTCATTAATGTTGAGGCAAATCTGGAAACCTCAACAAATGTGGTGATCGAAATATACAACATTGTTGGAAAGCAGGTAGTGAGCTATGATCTTGGTACACGCTCTGAGCTATTGCAAGAAACTCTCGATCTGTCATTCCTGCCCAAGGGTTCATACATTCTCAACCTGAGGACGTCCAATGATGTCATTTCCCGTAAAATTAATATTGTAAAGTAGTTGGTTGTGAGTTAATTCTGGTTTAGCCACTACTAAACGGAGGGCCGGCAGTAATGCCGGTCCTTTTTTTTTATCCGGGAAACCGTAAGGTAAAAACAAAAACCTGTTTCATCGCAGTTGATCACAACGTATCTGTTTCTTGAAAGGATTCTTAGAGGATGTGGATTTCTGCATTAAGAGGGGTCATCTTCAAGGATAATTTCCCTAAGCATAGCCAGGGCAGCAGTGGAGCTACGGTGAATGTTTCGCTGGCGGTCGTCACCAAAAAGAAAATGCCTGCTCACCACCCTTTTTCGCGAAGCCACCGAAATCCATACCGTACCCACTGGTTTTTCTTGAGTTCCGCCACCTGGTCCGGCGATACCACTGGTAGCAATGGCATAATCTGTATCGAACATTTGTTGCACTCCATAGGCCATTTGCTCCACCACAGGACCACTAACAGCGCCATGCTCATCCAGCAAGTGCTGCTCCACTCCGAGTACGCCGGTCTTAATCCTGTTATCATAGGCCACTACACTACCGGTAAACCAGGCTGAACTTCCTGCAATGCTGGTAATACGGTGTGCCACAAAACCACCGGTGCAGCTTTCGGCAGTACAAACGGTTCGTCCACGCTCTTCAAGCAACCTTCCCACCACTTCTTCGAGGATCTCCTTCCCTTCACCCCAAATATATTGCGGAATGATCTTTTTCAGCTCTGCTAATTTTCCCTCAAGAGTTTTCTCCATCAATTCACGGTTGGTGCCTCGCATGCTAAGACGAAGCCTCACTATACCGGGAGAGGGAAGATAGGCCAGCTTAATATCATCTCCAAGATCATTTTCCCAGTCTTTGATGATCTCCGAGAGAAATGACTCCCCGATTCCCTGTGTTAAAAGCGTTTTATGCACAATATGCCGGTCGCCGTTTTTGGCTTTAAGATGGGGCAACACCCACGTTTCCATGATGTGTTTCATCTCATAAGGAACCCCCGGCATGGCCACATACAGTTTGTTTTCTTTCTCAAAAGCCAGCCCAGGAGCAGTACCCAAAGGATTTTGGATAATAGTGGCAGCAGCGGGCACAAGGGCCTGATTGCGGTTGAGTTCGGTAAGTGGCAGCCCTTTTTTTTCAAAAAAGGAACGGATGCCGGCAAGAACTTCTTCATTCATTATCAAATGCGTGTCAAACCATTCACACAGCACATCTTTGGTAATATCATCGCGGGTAGGACCCAGCCCTCCGGTCATCAGGATCACATCCGTGCGAAGAGCAGCTTGCTCTAACGCCCGCCTGATCTCCCCTGCCTTGTCTGACACGCAGGTAATCTGCCGCACATCCTGTCCTGCTGTATTCAGCATCTCAGCCATCCAGGCAGCATTGGTATTGATTACCTGCCCTATAAGCAACTCGTCTCCAATAGAAATTATTTCTACCATCTTTTGTTTTTTATTTTCTGTTACAGGAAAAAACCATTATTATGCCAGCCTGCAATCCCTTTTTCATTGCCGGTTGTAAAAGATTGTAAAGATAAAAACTTATTCCCTAAAGCAACCACAGGAGAAACACACTGCAATGATGGTTATACCATACAAATTGCAAATCTGAGCTTTTTCCAGGATACCAATACCATTACATTTTTTGAAAAGCACAACAAAACGTTGGAATGAAAGCTCAACCGGTTTTGCAGGAATTGCCCATTAGGTAAATTGTCAATTAATTGATAATTTTGTCGTGTAGGTCAACAATGGCAGGCAAACGGCAACAATCTCATAAAAGAAAAAGTATGCAAAAGAAATTCAAAGATTCAGAACTAATTCTCAATCCCGATGGGAGTGTATATCACATCGGGCTCAAACCAGAAAATATTGCTCCTGTAGTTATAATCGTTGGCGACCAGCATCGTGTAAAAACCATATCAAAATATTTTGACAATATAGAATTCATGACCCAGGTTCGTGAATTCGCTACCCACACCGGTACTTTCAATAACAAGCGCATTACCGTGCTTTCCACCGGTATTGGCACAGACAATATCGACATTGTGATCAATGAGCTTGATGCAGCAGTAAATATTGACCTTAAGAACAGGGTACCCAAAGACCATCATACTTCGCTCGACATCATCAGGTTGGGCACATCAGGGGCACTTCAGCCAGATATTGAAGTGGACAGTTTTGTTGCCTCTGCCTACGGGCTTGGCCTGGATGGTCTGATAAACTTTTATCATTACAATGAAGAGGTCCTTGAAACAGAACTGGTGAAGGCATTTGTTACCCAAACCGGATGGAATGCAAAGCTTCCCCACCCCTATATCATTAAAGCCAGCGAAAAACTGCTAAATAAGCTGGGCGGCGGCCTAAGGCAGGGAATTACCGCTACTGCTTCAGGATTCTATGGCCCCCAGGGTCGTGAGCTGCGCCTGCCCCTGGCTTTTCCCGAGCTCAACCAACGAATTGAGAATTTTTCTTTCAATGGCATTCAGATCACCAATTTCGAGATGGAAACATCAGCACTGTATGCCCTTGGCAGACTGCTTGGCCACAACACCCTTACCATTTGCGATATTATTGCCAACAGGGTAAGCCGAACCTACAGCAAAGATTATAAAGTTTCCATAGAGAAACTGATCCAGCATGTTTTGGAGAAAGTTACTTCATGAGGAATTGAACTTTTTACCGTGGCAATCGTATAAACCTGTAAGGCCGGCCAACTCCGATGTGATCAACAGATCAAATCCTTAACGAATACATTAAAAGAAAGGCCCCCTAAAGGCAAGCTGCTGTAATAGTATCTGAGCAGAATTTTAATAGTATAAGAACCAGAAAATGAACAACGAAGAGAAAATCAGGAAAATGGAAGCACTTATCAGCCTGGCTGATGAGCCAGACCCTGTAATATTTTCTCAAATCGTCCAAAATATTGAAGCATTTGGGCCAGAGATCATCCCATTCCTTGAGCACGCCTGGGAGCAGCAACCCAACACATTCATTCAGAAAAGGCTGGAAAACATTATACACAGCATACAGTTCAGCAGGGTATGCACCGAACTGGAGCTTTGGATCCAAAACGGGGCTACAAACCTGCTGGAGGGCTGCCTGATTCTGGCCCGTTATCAATACCCCAACCTGCAGGACCATGAAATAGAATATGAACTGGCCAGAATCCGTAAAGATATTTGGCTTGAACTCAATGACAACCTCACTGCACTGGAACAGATCAAGGTTTTCAACTATGTTTTTTATGAGGTGCATAACTTCCGCGCCAATGTTGAACAATACCATGCCCCCGAAAACTCCTATATCAACAAGGTGCTTGAATCAAGAGCAGGAAACCCGCTTTCGCTCAGCATCATTTACATGCTGGTGGCCCAAAGCCTTGATCTGCCGGTAAAAGGGATAAACCTGCCCGAACATTTTGTCCTTGCCTACACCGGAAGCTCCATTGACCCGGATACTCTTCAGTACAAGGGAAACAATGTTTTGTTCTATATCAATGTATTCAGCAAGGGAAATGTATTTTCATCCAAAGACATAGAGTCTTTCCTGAAGCAACTAAAAAGAGAACTCAAACCAGTGTATTATTTGCCCTGCAACAATACCGATATCATCAAGCGAATGCTCAACAACCTATTAAATGCGTATCAAAAGACACAGGATCATGAAAAGTTTGAGGAAATCAAACAACTGAGTGATCTATTTGAAAGACAGGTAAAAAAGATGAGCGGCAAAGAGTAGGAAAAGTCCAGCTACCTTTACAGCAAGATAGCTTTTACCGGTACACGAAAAAAGCAAAACCAATAAACATAGAAGGAACCTCATCATGATCATTAAAATTCACCCCGACAACCCTGACCCGAGAAAGATACAGACCATCCTTGAATGCCTTCGCGACGGTGGCGTGATCATTTATCCTACCGACACAGTTTACTCAATGGGGTGCGACATGATGCAACACAAGGCCGTAGAAAGAGTTGCAGCTATAAAAGGAGTAAAGGCCGACAAAGCAAATTTCTCCATTGTCTGCAGTGACCTCAGCCACATTTCTGATTACACCAAACCTTTCAATACCGAGATCTATAAATTGATGAAGA
Organism: uncultured Bacteroidales bacterium; assembly: GCA_964453995.1. Lineage (GTDB taxonomy): Bacteria > Bacteroidota > Bacteroidia > Bacteroidales > UBA7960 > SKVR01. The sequence continues at coordinate 4,760 of CAYVQC010000051.1, forward strand.
AAGCACTGCCCGGACCTTTCACCTTTATTCTGAATGCCAACAACAAAGTGCCCAGGATTTTTCAAAACAGAAAAAAAACCATTGGTATCCGCGTTCCAGACAATGCTATTATCCGCCGCCTGGTAGAAGATTATGGCAATCCCATTATCTCCACCTCAATTTATGACGACGATGAAATACTTGAATATACCACCGACCCCGAACTGATCTATGAGAATCACATCAATATGGTGGATATTGTTATTGACGGCGGCTATGGTGGAAATGTTCCCTCAACGGTTCTTGATTGTACCAGTGGTGAAATTGAGATTGTAAGAGAAGGAAAAGGCAGCATTGAGGAGTATATATAGTTATGGCATGAAAATCAGTAATATTTTTACAATAGCAGAATTGCCCCAGGGGGAGAAAGAGATTTTTGAAACCCTTGCCAAATCAAAAAATGTACACATAGAAAGAATCATCAGCAGTGGGCAAACCACCCCCCAGGGTGAATGGTACGATTCAGCGCAAAACGAATGGGTGGTTCTGCTCCAGGGAGAAGCGCACCTGGAAACCGATGCCGGCCAAACCATTACATTGGCACAGGGAGATTATATACTCATACCTGCCGGCCAAAAACACAGGGTTGTATATACCAGCAAGGATCCATACTGTATCTGGCTGGCCATACACTTTACACCCTGACATCCATTTCCAAATCACAAACAAGACAGTTTAATCCTAACCACATCCAATTTTATGCATACTATCATTGAACGTATAAGGAAGAATTCCGCAGAAAAATCGGGCAGTTTTTTCCTAATTGCCGGCCCCTGTGTAATTGAAGACGAAACCATGGGATTTGAAATTGCCGAAAAAATAAAAGAAATAACCGACCGGCTTAACATACCGTATGTTTTTAAAGCCTCCTATAAAAAAGCCAACCGGTCCAGCAAAGACAGCTTTACCGGCATTGGTGATGAGTTTGCCCTGTCGGTGATGCAAAACATCGGAGAGCAGTTTTCTGTTCCGGTCATTACCGACATTCACACCCATGAGGAGGCCTACCAGGCTGCTCATTATGTTGACATACTCCAGATTCCTGCATTCCTTTGCCGTCAGACAGATCTGCTGGTGGCAGCTGCGAAAACCGGATTGCCCATCAACATAAAAAAAGGGCAATTTTTATCGCCCGAAGCCATGAAATTCGCCATTGAAAAGATCCGCTCGGCAGGCAATATTAATGTATGGGCAACAGAACGGGGAACTACCTTTGGTTATGGCGACCTGGTGGTTGATTTCCGGGGCATCCCCACCATGCAGGGTTTTGATGTACCTGTTATACTTGATGTTACCCATAGCCTGCAACAACCCAATACAGTAAGCGGGGTAACAGGAGGCCAACCGCACCTGATTGAGACCATGGCCAAAGCAGGTATTGCAGCTGGTGCTGATGGGCTTTTCATAGAAACACACCCCAACCCATCCAGGGCAAAGTCGGACGGGGCAAATATGCTGCCACTGGATAAAATGGAAGGTTTACTGGAAAAACTGATCAGGGTAAGAGAAGCGGTAACAGAAAAGAAATAGCCCCGGCCAGCCCCTCGCCCATGCACAACAACAGGTATGTCGGCATGAGGCATCTTTTCCACATGAAAACCGGGGAGATACTACGAATCTGAAGCAAAATGTTTGTGGATGACCCAAAACCATGAGATCCGGCAACCAGTTTATACCGGTAGTTCTTCGCGGAAAGTGATCTGTTCAAGTTCTTCCATGAAATGATCCCTTACTTTGAAGAAAGCATCGAAATAGTCTTCATGCAAAGGATCGGCACTGGGAAATTCTTCGCGGCGGTGATCTACCTGCTTTCCATTTTTCCAGAAACGGAAGCAAACATGAGGTCCGGTAGCCAAACCCGTCATACCGACGTATCCTATCACATCCCCCTGTTTCACTCTTACATTAGGTCGAATGCCCTTTGCGAAACGCGACATATGCAGATACTGGGTTTCATATACCGAATTGTGCCTGATTTTTACATAATTGCCATTACCTGAAGTATAATGAGCGCGGGTAACCACACCATCTCCGACGGCGTAGATGGGGGTTCCGGTGGGTGCAGCATAATCGGTACCATAATGCGGACGCCTGGTTTTCAGAACCGGATGCAACCTACTGGCAGAATAGCCACTGGTGATGCGGCCAAACTTAATAGGTGCCGCCAGGAATACTTTGCGGAGGTTTTCCCCTTTTAGTCCAAAATAACCGTATACGGTATCCTCTTCGAAATAAAATCCATAAATATCACGTCCGTGATGTTGGAAATAGATCGCTTCAATACTTCCGATTCCAACGGACTGGTCTCCCACAAAATTTTCCTCAAAAATCACCTTAAACCTGTCACCACTGTGGATACGGTAAAAATCGACCTCCCATGCCAGAATTTCCGACATTCTGATGGCCAGCTCCGGATTGATCCTGTTTTGGGCAAGGGTAGTCCAGAGGGAAGAATGAATAATACCCGATGCCGTGCCAGGAACAGCAACAACTTCTTTTTCTCCCCGATGCACCTGCAATGAATCAGACATATTAATTACCAGGTACTCCAATGGTGATATGTCATACACAAAATATTGGAGTTGTTCCAGTGAATCTTTGGTAAAATATGCTTTGTAGGAGCTGCCTGCCTTTATTTTGCGAGGATCGAAAAGTTCGCGCATTTTTGTTACTACCTGGTCAATCGCCACCCCATCCATATTAAATCCGGCAAAGATATGTCCCAGTGTTTGCCTGTTTCGCACCACTCCGGTATCAACCCGGAATAGTTCATGCTCGAGCCCGTAGTCATCCAGAATTATCTCGGGCTCAACCTGTTCCGGCACACCTTCTGCAGCCAGCTCGCCGCCACCCCTGCTTTTCCAAAAAAAGGGTAAAGCAACAATGACAATCAGGGTAGTTAACAATAGTAGTGAGGTCTTCCAATTTTTTCTTAAATATATCATAACGCTTTACATGTAATGTACCTGGCAAAAATAGGAAAAACCCATTGTTCTGCTTTAAGTGTTGCTCTGATTTATTGGAGGATTTCTATTGCATTTTCAATGCGAGCAATCACTTCATCCTTGCCCAGGAATACCATAATTTCCTTAAGATCGGGCCCCATGCCTGCTCCTACAAGTGACAGGCGCAGTGCGATCATAAGCTTACCGGCGCCTACGCCGTGGCTCTCCATAAACTGATGCAATCTGGCATCAAGAGTTTCCACATCGAAGGTCTGCATGTCTTTGAGTTCTCCCACCAATGCCTTTAAAAACACGGGAGTATCTTCCTTCCATTTTTTTTCAACGGTTTTGGGGTCGTAAGATTGTGGAGGGATGAAAAAGAATGCTGCCTGATCCCACATCTCATGGATAAAGTCAACCCGGTCTTTTACCAGGCTAACTACCTTTTCCACCCTATCGGCAGGCTGATGAATACCTTTTTCCTTGAGCAGGATATCAAACTGGGCCGCAACTTCTGCATTGCTTTTCATCAGCAGATACTGATGGTTGAACCACTTTGCCTTTGCGGGGTCGAACTTGGAGCCGGATTTTCCCACCCTTTCCAGGGAGAAGGCTTCAACCAGTTCATCCATTGAAAAGATCTCTTGTTCGGTACCGGGGTTCCATCCCAGCAGCGCCAGCATATTCACGAAGGCATCAGCAAAGTACCCTGATTCGCGATATCCTGAGCTGATCTCACCGCTGTTGGGGTCGTTCCACAAGAGGGGGAACACAGGGAAACCAAGCCGGTCGCCATCGCGCTTGCTCAGTTTACCATTACCATCAGGCTTGAGCAACAGGGGCAGATGGGCAAAAGAAGGCATCCTTTCTTCCCACCCCAGGCTGCGATAAAGCATGACATGCAACGGCAAAGAGGGCAACCATTCCTCACCCCTTATCACGTGGGTGATCTCCATCAGGTAATCATCTACCACATTGGCGAGATGGTAGGTTGGCATACCATCACTTTTAAAAAGCACTTTATCATCCAGCAGGGAGCTATCCACCTTTACATCCCCCCTGATGAGGTCGTTCATTTGAATATCCACACCCTCTGGCATTTTAAACCGTACCACATAAGGGGTGTCGGAGTCAAGAAGCTGTTGTACCTCTTCATGGCCAAGGGTGAGAGAGTTTTTCATCTCCAACCGGGTTTTGCTGTCGTATTGGGCATTTGATTTTTCGCTTTCGGCTTTTTTCCGCATCTCATCCAATTCATCCGGGGTGTCAAAAGCATAATATGCATTACCACTTTCGATCAGTTGCATGGCATACTGGCGGTAAAGCAGTTTTCTTTCCGATTGCCGGTAGGGAGCATAAGGTCCTTCCTTCCCAACACCTTCGTTCCAGAGAATGCCACACCAGCGAAGCGATTCCATGATGTACTCTTCTGCGCCAGGCACAAACCGGTTCTGGTCGGTATCTTCAATCCGAAGCAGGAAATCGCCACCATGCTTACGGGCAAATAAATAATTATACAAAGCAGTTCGTACCCCACCGATATGAAGGGGACCGGTTGGACTTGGAGCAAATCGTACTCTTACTTTTCTCTGGGTCATGATCCTTATTTTGAACGTTTCATTTCTGTAAAATGTAAATGCAGGAAGACTGACCTGCAAATCAAAGTGCAAAAGAACAAATTTTTGGGCAAAAACAGTGGAATTTCCGATTCTTTTTACACACATTACCGGAAAACAATCTTGCAATATAAGGGCAGTGTCACAGGTTGGATTTGGCCTGGAACCTGATTTATACAAGCGGTTGTTATATTGATATTCATCGGTGGTTCCAACGGGCTCAACGGCCACGTTTCGAAGGGCGAAACGACCTGAAAGTATTTTGAAGTAAATCTTATAAAAAAAGCGGAACAGCCTGTTCCGCTTTTGGGTTACATTTTAATTTTACCTTGTGAAGTCTACACAGGAAAGTTCTTGTTATACTTCCGGATCCTGCAGCAGGGCTTTCAGTTCTTCATCAATGGTATCGCCTGATGGCCTACTGGGATTGTTATCGTGTATGATGCCTTCCCGGTCAATAAGGAAGAAAGATGGTACTCCTCTTACATTATAGCTTTGAGCCACGTCATCACGCATACCTTTTACGTTTAGGTGAACCCCCTGGATCTGATGTTCTTCGACTGTACGACGCCATGCATTGGGGTCTTCATCAACCGATACATAAAGGAACACAAGATCATCCTCGTCTTCAAATCTCTTCTTCAATTCTTTGGCGTGAGGTACTTCGCGCATGCAAGGCCCGCACCAGCTAGCCCAAAAGTCGAGGTATACCACTTTTCCTTTGAAATCACTCAATGATACTTCCTCGCCGTTGATATCGGTAAGGGTAAATTCAGGAGCCACAGCACCCGGTGCTACCTTAGAGGCATTTTCTTTGGATTTTGCAAGAATATTGTTCAGGTATTGCCAGGTATTATCCTGCTTGAAATCTTCAAAATTTTCAACAGCCGTCTGGAAGTCGCCATGGTTGAACTGGAAATTAATGGCATAAGCCATACCATACTTTTGTGCCGTATCTTCAAGACCATTCTCAGCAACCCACATAAGCATTTCAGGATAAGAGATTCCTTCCGGAACCTGCTCGTTGTGCTTATCAAGGTAATAAGACATATAGTTGGTAAGAAAGCCGGCACAGCTGGGTATTCTCAGGTTTTCCTCGGTGAAAAATAGTGCGGGTTCAACAAAGTCATAATACCCTTCAGGTAATGGTTTAATATCATCTTCATCTTTGTAATACTCCTGGTAACGGGGAAACATGAGCTTATGTCCATAAACCTGGTAAGAAATATCGGTAATGAAATAATCCCTGAAAGCTTCACTCAGGGAATCTGTTTGATGGAAATCTTCCATAAAAAGAAAGATCTCGTCGGTCATGGCATTGGTAAAGCTGAGAAATTCTTCAGGATCGGCCGTTCTCATCTGGCTGGTTATGGCCTGGCGGCTATAAGAAGGCTCTACCTCGATGCTGTATAGTTTAAGAAACTCATTTTCATTGGCAAGACTCCCTTCAAAAGCAATTGAATTTTGCAGATCGAGCATATCAGCATTGATCGTAAGCTCCTTTCCATGGTTGAGGAAAATATTCAGCCGCTGATCGCCAAGCGTGAGGCTGGCCATAAGAGGAGCATCAGGAAGTATTTCAAAGGCAAAAGTACCATTCCCGTCATTTGCAACTGTTTCTATTACCCTGTCGCCTACAATGAAGTCAGTAACATAGACAAGCTCTACTTCTTCAAACTCGGCATTGTCAAGATGAAGATTAACAGTGGTAAGATTGGGATCAGACTTGGTGCAGGCCGCAAAAGCTGCAACAATGAAAAGCATCCAAAGTTTTTTCATAGTCGTTTATTGGGTTAGTTTATTGAAAAAAGAAATCTAAGGTATGAAAGTTTCATGGTTTAAGCAACCACGAGATGAAGATATGTCAAAAACAGGATGCAAAATAGGGCATGCTCCATTACGGATGCTACTTGAAAGACTGGCAGATCTTATCAGCCTGGGAATCTTTTTGGGTAAACACTACAGGATCGAAAATGGTGGTAAAATTTCGCTTGATCCTGGAGTTGTATGGCTGGTTGTTTAGGGTATAACTAACATCAAAGGTAGCTTCAAAGGATTGTCCACCTCCAACATAGGGGTAAACAATTACATAAAAGTGACCAATATAAACCTCATAAGCGGTGCCGCAATCGAAGCACCAGTAGTTATCAGGGATTGCCGATCCATAAGCCGGAATACTGTTAATATACCTTATATCGGCAGATGAAATCTCCGCAACATCGCTGGTTGGGCTCACCGAAGTCAGTTCTACATAAACATCAGAGATCATTTCATCGTTTTGGTTGAGTATGGTAACATCAAGCCCATAGATGATGTTTCCCTCTGTAAGATACCATGCATTGACCATATCAAGGGAAATATCGATGGTGGGTCCGGATCCGTTTTCACTGCCATACAGCAGTTGTTCTGCCAGGTCGTTATCATTTTCGCAACTATTAAAAATCAGCAAAGAAAAAAACAGCCCTGCAAAGGCAAATAATCTGGTTTTCATATTTTAAGGTATTAATCTTATTAAAGCAAATTTACAATCTGATGATTAGGCCCAGTTCTCTGCGCGAAAACGGGGGGTAACTATCAAGGATTCCCAGGGGAATACTTTGCGCATACCTTACGCCAACGCCCCAGGACCAGGGCATAAGGGCCACGCCGTATTCAAGAACTACATCGCCCACACTAAAGTCATCATCAAGCCCATCAAAATAAAGGAACGACCCTTCTAAGCCAGCATTGAGAAACAGCTCAAAACCGGCGAGCCTTACCTTAGGCCCTGTTGTAATGTACCCTTCCAAAACGCCAAGCTCTTCTGCATTAAACCTCGACTGGGCCGTGTTGGAAAGCTTCATCATGTTATATCCAAGACCGTAGCTTACAGACCAGTACTTATAGAAAAACTGGAACCCCACACCAAAGCCCTGGCTGCTTTGGATATTCTCCCTGAAGTTGACTGTATTGAGATTCAGTTGGGAGTACGACAGGAACATAGCATTATAAACCCTTTGTCCAAAGATGTTTTGCATGGTTTGCTGCCTCTTTTTTTGTTGCTCATCCTGCTCGAGCTTTTCACTGAGCATTTCCTGTTTCTGTTTTTCTGCAATCATTTGCTGTTGTCTTTCCTGCTCGCGGATATACTCCAGGCGCTGCTGTTCGGTAAAAACGGCCTCCACTCGGGTTTCACGATTTTCTTCCACCACCACTTGCCCACTTAATGTTGCATAGCCCTCCAGGTCTCCTTCGTAGCGGTAGTTTCCCACAGGAATATCCCGAAGCTGAGTGGTACCTGTCCAGCTTTCTATCTGCTGGCCATTGGCGGAAAACAGTTTGTAGCGGGCATCGGGGTTCGCACTGATGAACCTTACATTTCCCAGCATGGGATCCAGGCTGACCTCAATTGAAGAACGCGTACCTTCCTCGATCACGAAACGCTCATCATAAGAATAATATCCTTCTTTCTCCACCACCATTCTGTAGGTACCCGGTGCAAACTGAATTTCTTTCTCACCGGTATAGTCCCGCTGATTGATCAGAACTCTTGCACTTGCTGGCTGCACAGTAAGAGCAAGTGTCCCCACAAACTTTTCCATTGTGAAAGAAAACTCGTTGTTTTGGTTGGCACGCACCTGAACGTTGGTTTGAATATCCTTGTATTCGCTCAAAGTTAATCTTAATGAATATTCGCCAGGAAGGAAAAACTCCTGGAAAGGAGTAACATTGCGCTGGCGCACATTATTAATATATACAGCAGCCCCTGGAGGATCAGTTCTCAGTGTAAGCACCTCCTCGTTGATACCATCAAGGTAAAATCTGAAAAGCGTACTGGTTTCAGAAACCTCTATCTCCTGCTCAATGACTTGATAGCCGGGCTTTTCAATTCTGATTTGGTTGGTTCCGCGGGGCAATCCCAGGGTTTGATCAAAGTCATACGCTTCACCATTGATAAAAAGTTTTGCATCAGGGTGTTCTTCTATGATGATATTCACAGGAATTATATCGAGATTTCCGGCAGTACCCTTAGATGTTACCACAAGCCGATATACACGATTGGCAACAGCAGGCTCAGGCACATTTACATCCAGGGGAAGGTAGCCTTCGGCCATGAGGGTGATTCTTCTCTCACGGGGAGCAAGGTAGAGCCAGTAACCTTCATCCTGGTGAACAATATCTACAATTCCCTGGTTGGAATCAAATTTCATATCGCTGATATTGGTGATTACCTTTACCAGGGCACAGGGATCATCATTTACTGAGCGACGGGGATAACGGATAGCAGCAAGATCGGTAGGATCGGCTGAAAACTCCCTTACATCAAACTCCTGGGCCAGCAACCCTAAGGGCAGGCAGAGAATGAAAAAAACAAAAAAAGTAATTCTTCGGGGCATAATTTTTACTTGGTTAATAACAGGTTACAGATGGGTGATTGGATTCATGAATAAGACAAAACTCTATAATTAGATAAAACATAAGATCGTTACTGCAGAAAATACTTTACTTCTGCTAGAAAGCAAAATTAATGCTTTTTCATACCTAAAACAAACAAGAAAATAGTTTAGGTACTTTTAAATTTAAAGATTCGCCATTGGTGCCGGAAATATCTCATTCGGGCTAAGTCCTCTCGGATATTTTTTTTACTTTTAAGAAAATTTTCACAGCATTTCTAAAGCATCGCTTCAATTACCATGAAAAAGGGACACAAACTCCTGGTTACAACCATACTTTTGCTTAGCATAATTCTTTTATTTAACACCCGGTTTGGCAATATCCCTCCACTGGGGAAATTCTTTAACCCTTTCACCGGGATTTGGCAAAATGCCCTCATTTCAGACATTCCAAAAGGAGAAACAATACATCTGCAGGGGCTGCGCGATGAGGTGAATGTAGTTTTCAACCAAAGGGGTGTACCACACATTTTTGCCAACAACGAGCATGATCTGTATTTTATAACAGGATATGTAACGGCAATGCACCGGCTGTGGCAAATGGAATTTGGCACCCACGCCTCCCTGGGCCGGTTGGCTGAGGTTGTGGGAGAAAGAGCACTGGAATTTGATCGCTATATTCGTCGTATGGGAATGGCTTACGGTGCTGAAAGGTATTTAGCCTCTGCCATGGAGTGTGATACCACCATGCTGGCCCTGAATGCATACTCCGCCGGTGTAAACGCATGGATATCGAGGCTCACGCCAAAAAACCTCCCCTTCGAGTACAAGCTGCTTAACTATACACCCGAACCCTGGACCCCATTGAAAACCCTTTCCCTGGGCATGAGCATCAACCGAACCCTGACTTTTTATTCCCAAGCTCTTCGTATGTCATACATGAAAGCTTTATGGGGGGAAGAAGCCATCCTGGCACTTTATGCAGATCTTCCGCAGGATATTATACCCGTAGTAAAGAACACCAAACAGTACGACCTTTCCATGATTCCCCAACCTGCTGACGAAGAGTTTATCCCTTCATTTATTTTTGATGACCTTATGGATGAACCAGTAGAGGGAGTTGGCAGCAACAACTGGGTTGTCATGGGGAAAAAAACCCGCTCCGGTGCACCTCTGTTTGCTTGCGACCCCCATCTTTCTGTCACCCTTCCATCCATCTGGTATGAATTACAATTGAATGCACCCGGAATCAATGCCTATGGAATTACCTTTCCTGGTGTACCCAACATTGTTATGGGATTTAATGAACATATAGCATGGGGAAATACCAATGCCGGCAATAAGGTGGTGGATATCTTCGAGGTGGAAACAGATGACGACTTCCGGCACTACCTTCACGGGAAAGAATGGAAACCGCTGGAGTTCAGGGTTGAGACTTACAAAACCAGGGAAGGAGGCCGCTTCACTGATACCATTGCATTTACCCATCATGGCCCGTTGATGTACAGGGCAAGAGAAACAGCTGTTGGCAGTATGATCCCGGCAGGCCATGCCATAAGCTGGACCGCGCTGCAATCGCGCCAGCCCATAAATGCATTAAAGCAGGTCAATACCGCCACAGATCTGACCCAATGGCGCCGGGCATTGTCAGCGTTGGAAGCTCCGCCTCAAAGCTATGCCTTTGCCTCGCGCTCCGGAGATATAGCCATCCAGTACAATGGCCTCTGGCCTTTGAAATGGGAACACCAGGGCATGTTTATCCTGGATGGAAGAAATCCCCATCATGACTGGCAAGGCAAAATACCCTTTGAAAAGCTTCCTTACGAGATAAACCCGCCAAGAGGTTTTGTTGCCTCTGCCAACCAGCATCCGGCAGATGAAGACTACCCTTTTTACCATGGATGGCTTTTCGCATCAACATCGCGTGCTACAATCATTGAACAGCAGTTGGAAGAATTAAAGGATGCCACACTACAGGATATGATGAACCTGCAGCTGAATGCTGACAACCACTGGGCGGCAAAATACATGAAGCCTATGATTGACTCAGTAGTTAGTTTTCTGAAGCAAAACCAGCATACCCCTGAGGCCAGTGACCTGCTTGCCGCCATTGACTCCCTTCTTTTGTGGGATAAGGTAAACACCTACAACAGTGCTGAAGCCACTATCTTTGAAAAATGGCGTGAAGCCATGCGGACAGAACTCTGGAAACCTCTTACCATGCCGGCTGAAAAATTCCGTCCGGTTCTGCCATCACATGACGTCACTCTCCAGGTATTGTTTCACCAATCACCTGTTGAAACATACTACACTCTTTTTGATACCATGCCCTACACAGGAAAAATTCTTACAGAAACACTCGCTGCCACCCTGCAGCAACTGGAAAAAGAAAACGGACCCTGGGGAGAGAACTGGCATTGGTGGAGGTTTAATGGCACTACCATCAATCATCTTCTTAATATTCCTGCCCTGAATCATCCCCGGCTGAAAGTTTCGGGAAGCGCACACTCGCCCAATGCTATTCGCAACTCTCATGCGCCTTCATGGAGAATGGTAGCAGAACTGGACGACACCCTTAAAGCATGGGGTATATATCCCGGGGGGCAGGCGGCCAATCCGGCAACAATGGGCTATAAAGCATCTGTGGCTGATTGGGCTCAGGGAAACTATTATGAGTTGAAACTTTATAACTCATACCTGGAGATGCAAAATGGAGAATCCAATACAACTACACTGACATTCATGCCAGCAATGAAGGCAGGCGAATAAAAAAAGGTAAAGACAAAAAATCAACAATCATGAAGTGGATCATCCTTACGGTTACTGTTTTTGTAATTCAACAATTTCTACCCTGGTGGAGTATTGCCCTTGCAGGACTGTTTTACGGCTTCATTATCCGGCAATCGACACTTACGGCAATTCTTAATGGATTTACAGGCGTTTTTGTGCTGTGGGCAGGAATACCCCTCTACATATATTTTGTTAATGATGGCCTTTTGGCATCGGTGCTCGCCGTCATGTTTTATCTACCTCATGGGTTGCTGGCAGTATTGGCAGGAGGCCTGGCAGGAGGTATTACCGGGGCACTTTCATCGCTGGCGGGAAAATACCTGCGTGACCTTAGCAACTTGAAGCCCATTGCGCTGAAAGCGTAAAAAAACCTGCAGACCATATCATAGCTGTTAGCCACATTTCCACCCCAGGAAGCAGCTATACTTTGTATTTGAAAAGAAATAGCAGAAATCCCGACGATTTTTTTCATTAAATTTGAAGGTACGCTTTTGTCAATTCCAGCAATACCTGAAAAGCCAAATGCGTTTTTTTCCCGTATTATCATATTTTCACTAACCTTATATCTTATGAAAATAAACTTACTGTTTCTAACCACAGTCATGCTTCTAAACACCATGGCTGTAGCACAATGGAGCGATGATGCAACACAAAACTTCCGTGTTACGGATCTTGCCGGCGAGCAGGTAATTCCTAAAACAGCTGTATGTGCTAACGGGGATTTTTATGTTGGATTTCTTTCTTCTGAAGACGAAAACTACAATGTACGTTTGCAGCGTTTTGATTCACAGGGAAATCCTCAATGGGCCAGCAATGGTATCCTTATAAGCGACCATGAATCCATGTCATGGGTCACCGACTGGGACCTTACGGTTGACCAGGATCATCATGCCATACTTACCTGGCAGGATATAAGAGAGGGGGGCAATAACAATACGGTAGCCTATCGAATCTCGCCGGATGGAGAATTTATATGGGGCGAAAACGGCATTATGCTTTCCAGCAGCACTTCATTTGATGTTGCCCCCAAGGTAACGGTTACCAACAGCAACAATGCTGTTTTTGCATGGCAATCAGACAGTGTGATTATTATGCAAAAGATTACACCGGATGGTGAAAAGCAATGGGGAGAGTGGGGTATTACGCTTTCATCTGACCTGAGCTATAGCTGGCCGCAGCTTTTGCCGGCAGGCGACGACGGGGTAATTATGAAATTTTTTGAAGACAGCGGCCCGACGTGGGCTCCCACAAGACATATTCTGGCTCAAAAATTCGACGGAAACGGAACTCCGGTCTGGGAGGATTACACCGTGGTATACAATGAAGGTACCATACAGTTCTGGCATCAGATTCTGTCCTTTGTGAGCGATGGTAACGGAGGATTTTTCCTCGCCTGGCACGATTTTACCATGTCGCCCAACCAATCATCTGCCTGGATACAACACATCAATGCAGAGGGAGAACCCGTTTTTCAACCCAACGGCGTACTGCTTTCCACCAGGAATGATTTCAACCAGTTCTACCCTTCCATTGCCAGGCCAGATGGCGATGAGAATGTTTATGTTTACTGGCGCGAAGTAAATGGCAACCAGAATCAATGGGGAATTTTCGCCCAAAAAATAGACCCACAAGGGCAAAGGCTATGGGGTGACCAGGGTAAGGTTATTTTACCGGTAGGCCCGGAGGCATATTTCCCCCACTTCGTTGATAAGATTGGAAACGACATGCTTTTGGTATATGAAAATGGATCTTATCAACTACGTGCAACCCGGATCGACAGCGAGGGAGAGTTTGTATGGCAACCGGCCCATGCCGAAGTTAACAATACAACAGCTGCCAAAGGACATTTTGATGCAACCTTGTTGCACAACAACCAGTGGTTGCTGGCCTGGGAAGAAACAAGACTTGAGAATACCGATATTTACGTTCAAAATCTGAATTCCGACGGAACCATCGGGATCTCTCAAACAGAACTTTACACCCTTACCCTGGAAGTATTTCCCGAAGGGGCAGGAACAGCAGAAGGCGGTGGTTCCTACGAAGCAGGAACAGAAATAACCCTCTCGGCTACCCCCAATCCAGGCTATGTTTTCCTCAACTGGTCGGAGAGTGATTTTGAGATCAGTACTGAGCCTACCTTCGTTTTTACCATGCCAGCCGAGGACGTTACCCTTGAAGCCATTTTTACTGCAGAGCCACAGATCCATACAGTAACCTTCAATGTAGATGTTGAGGATATAAGCGGGTTCTTTAATCCTGAAGATGATGTCCTGTATATTACAGGAAGCATGTTTGACTGGCAGATTCCCGGCGAAGCAACCCAATTGCAAACCCTTACCAGGGTAGGTGAAACCATGACATGGAGCATTACAATGGAATTGCAGGAAGGGGACTATGAATACAAGTATTTCCTCAATGGAGGCTGGACAGGTGGAGAATGGGCCGGTCCGGACAACAGAGTTATTTCAGTATCCTCCGATGCCACCTTTAACGATATATGGTCGGCATACAATATATACAACCTTGACATACAGGTAAACCCAGAAGGAGCTGGAACTATCATAGGCGATGCAATCTATCATTCCAATGCCATGGTAACAGCCAGTGCTGCCCCTGCTGAAGGATATGAGTTTTTAAACTGGACGGATCAGCAAACGAATATTCTCAGTGAGGAAACAGAATACACTTTTTTTATGCCGGCAAATGAGCATATCATTACTGCTAATTTTGAGCTTTTATCGGGTATGGATGAAACATTGGCACAAAGCCCCATTGTATTCCCCAATCCGGCCAGAGACAGAATAACCATACAATCTCCCCATGAACTAAAGCAGATCATCATATCGGATATTACAGGCAAGATTGTTGTGGATCAAAAGGTTGGCGGAGCAGAAATTACCATAAACCACCAGCTCGACAACGGCATTTACATCATTCATATCGTTACTGACAAAAACGCCTACATGCGCAAGCTCCAGATTCAACAATAACAGCACATTGAAGGTAATAAAGGATCAGCCTGATCAAAACAGCACCTTCCATTACAGGGCAAAACTATAATGGAAAGTGCAAAAAAGATCAGGCTGATTTTATTAGGTATCAATAGTGAATAAACACCCTGATAAACATTACGATTCCAAATACTACCAGGGCCACTCCCACTCCACGGTTTACCCAGGTTAGAATTGTTATGTTCAGATAGCGGCCAATATGACTTGCAATGAAACACTTGATGCTGTCGGTAAGAAAAACGGCTGCAATAGCTGCCGTGAAAAAAGTAACCACCTCTTTGGTGGCCACGCCATACTTGGCACTCACAAAACTCATAACCCCAAGCCAGAAGAGAAGCAGAAACGGGTTGAGAATATTGAGGAAAAACCCTTTAAGGATATAGCGTATATACCCACCACCGGTCACTGTAACTTTTACTTCGATTCCTCTTTTAGTGGAAACTTTGTACTTTTTAAAAAAAGTCACAACCCCAAAACCTATCAAAACCATACCACCTACTATACCTACGGCAAACTGGTTCGATTCATCATTAAGAAACTGGATTGCACCAAGATAACTTAGAGATATCAGGGTAATATCGCTGAGTGCGATACCAAAGGCAAACAACAACCCCGACCGGAGCCCATTATGAATACTTGTCTGGACAAGGGCAATGAATGCCGGACCAATGAGAAAAGCCAGGGTGATTCCCAGTATTATACCTTCTAACAATGAAGCCGCCATTCAATCGTAAATCCGTTTGTAATTCTGTTTTTTTAAGAAGCCTATTTGGGTTTATATCCATTTACAAATTCTTCCCATTCGCCTAACCGCTTGTTTTTGATTACCCTGGGGAATTTGTTTTGTGCTCCTTCTTTTCCGTTCAATCTCATCCAGTCATAAAAGACATTGGAGGGGAGTATCTCAACAATCACCTCTTTGATAGCTGCAATACGCTCCACCCGGTAGTCATCATTAAGAACCTTAAGATTCTCGTCAATTGCGTCCCTGAGCTGTTGTGCATCCACCTCGCTGTCTGTACCAATAAACCATTTATGGGCAAACATTGAATCGTATTTTATTCCGGCAACAGTAAATTCACGGATATCAATGTTGAGCTGATCTTCAGACATCTTAACAGCCATATTCATATTTTCCTGCGAAAGATGCTCACCGCAAAGATTCAAAAAATGTTTGGTACGGCCGGTAATTACGATCTCATTCAATTCTTTGGAGGTGAGTTTTATGGTGTCACCTATCAAATAGCGCCAGGCGCCGGCACAGGTAGACAATAGCAGGGCATATTCTTCGCCGGGCATAATCTCTGTAATGGTAAGTACTTCGGCATCGGGCAAAAGATTTCCTTCATTGTCGAAATTCTTATCATTGAATGGCACAAACTCCATAAACAAACCGTTATCGAGTACGAGTTGCATATTCTCGGTGTTGGGTCTGCTCTGGAATGCCACAAAGCCCTCCGAGGCGAGATAGGTTTCGATATAGGTAAGTTGCTTTCCCAACAGCTTTTCAAACCCTTTTTTGTAGGGAGTAAAAGCAACCCCACCATGTACAAATATCGACAGGTTGGGCCATATCTCATGGATATTCTGTACCTTATAGTGCTCAATAATTTTTTCAATAAGGATCTGCCACCAGGCAGGCACTCCGCAAATAACACCAATATCCCAGTCTTTTGCCCTTTTAACGATCTCGTTTAGTTTTGTAGGCCAGTCGCGCTCCTTCGAGATGCGCTTTCCGGGTTTGTAGAAATGTTGAAACCAGAAGGGAATATTCTTGGTGGTAATTCCCGACAGGTCTCCTTCATAATAGGTACCATTAAACTGAAGATGGGTGCTGCCACCAAGCATCAAAATGCCCTTTTCAAAAAACTCCCTGGGAAATTCATACCTTGCCAGGGAAAAGATCTGCTTGATACTGGTTCTTTTTATAGCTCTGAGCATATCAGAGGTAACCGGGATGTGCTTGCTAGATGATTCAGAGGTACCAGAACTTAAAGCAAAATATTTTACTTTCCCCGGCCAGCAAACATAGGTTTCGCCATTGAGCGACCTATACCACCATTCCTTGAAAATTTTATTATAATCGTAAGTGGGTACTCTTTTTTGAAATTCCTTAACAAAATCTTTGCTTTGCAGGATTTCATTGAATTTGTAATGTTCGCCAAAGGCTGTATTGGCTGACCTTCTGAGAAGTTTTTTCAATTCCCGTTTTTGTACTTCACCGGGATCGGTAACTTTAAAAATCGATGGCATGCGGTTGCGTAGCGCAATGGCATGTTTGATAACTGATCCTAATAATGGCATAGTGTAAAAACTTTAACAGGTTACATTAACAATGACCACGGCGAAAAGCTACAGCGCCATGCACTGGATTTTTCCCAACAAAAATAATGAAAAATAGAAAGCTATTTATCTGGCATTCCTAATAGAAGAGGCCAATCATTTCCAAAAGAAATCACGATTAACCGGCGTTTTCTATCCATTGTTTTACTTCTTCAGGCTTGGGTGCCGGGATATCGAGTTTAAGTTTTTTCCTCAATCCGCACAATTGGTTGAAAACTTTGTTGGGATTGGCTCCTTTCAAGGCATCAAGACTGGTAAATCCGGCTTTTTGAAACACGGGTATCCAGGGTTGTGGAATGCCGGCCGAAGCAAAGTCGGCACCATCAGATTCAACGGTAGAAGATTTTTCTGGTCGCATTTGCGGAAAGAACAATACATCCTGAATAGAATTGCTGTTGGTAAGGATCATGGCCAACCGGTCAATGCCAATACCCAATCCTGCGGTGGGAGGCATGCCATGTTCAATGGCCCTGAGGAAGTCTTCATCAAGAACCATGGCTTCGGGGTCTCCCCTTCTGCCCAATTCCAGCTGTTCTTCGAAGCGGGCCCTCTGATCAACAGGATCATTAAGCTCACTAAATGAGTTACATATCTCTTTTCCGTTGCATACTGCTTCAAAGCGTTCTACCAGGCCAGGCTTGCTGCGGTGCTTTTTGGCGAGAGGCGACATTTCGATAGGATAATCAGTAATAAAGGTAGGTTGGATCAGTTGTGCTTCGCACTTCTCTCCAAAGATCTCATCAATGATCTTTCCCCGCCCCATGGTATCATCCACTTCAACGCCCATAGCAGCAGCAGCCTGTCGCATTTGCTCTTCACTCATTTCTGTAATATCGACGCCGGTAAAGTGTTTGATGGCGCCATACATGGTGAAACGTTGCCATGGTCTTTTGAAATCAATAAGATGTTCTCCCACTTTTACCTGTGTGGTGCCGTGCATATCAAGAGCTATTTTCTCCACCATTTCTTCTACCAGTTCCATCATCCAGGCATAGTCTTTATAGGCAACATACAGCTCCATCTGGGTAAATTCCGGATTATGGAAACGGCTCATTCCTTCGTTGCGAAAATCCTTTGCAAATTCAAATACGCCATCATATCCTCCCACGATGAGTCGCTTCAGATAGAGCTCATTGGCAATGCGAAGGTAAAGGGTAGTATCGAGGGTGTTGTGATAGGTTTTAAAGGGCCTGGCGGCAGCTCCACCATAAATGGGCTGTAAGACAGGGGTTTCTACTTCTAGATATCCTTTAGTGAGCAAATAATCACGCATAGACTGGATCAGCCGGGCTCTCTGCCGAAATGTATCTCTTACTTCAGGGTTTACAATAAGATCGAGATAACGCTGGCGATAACGTTGCTCCGGATCCTTGAAAGCATCGTAAACAACACCATCTTTTTCCTTCACCACGGGCAGCGGACGAAGTGATTTGCACAATATCGTATATTCTTTTACATGAATGGTAACCTCTCCCATTTTTGTGATGAACACAAATCCTTTCACCCCTATAATATCACCAATATCAAGCAATCTTTTAAAAACCGTATTGTAGAAAGATTTGTCTTCCCCCGGACAAATTTCATCCCTGTTGAAGTACAGCTGAATCCTCCCGGTTGAATCCTGCAGCTCTGCAAAAGAAGCACTACCCATAATTCTGCGCCCCATCAGACGGCCGGCAAGCTGTACACTCTGAAATGCACTTTCATTTTCTGAAAAACCATCAAGGATTTCCCTGGCAGTGGTATTTACCTGGTACTCCTCAGCGGGATAGGGATTGATTCCCATTTGCAATAATTCATTCAGGGCCTCGCGCCTGAATCTTTCCTGTTCACTCAATTGTAAAGACATATATGGCTGTTAAAAGATTTACATACATTACCGGAGTTTTTTTCCGGCCCAAAATAACGTGCAAAGATAAGGATTCTAATTTTTAAGAAATGTGATAATTTATTTCCCAACTGGAAAAGAATAGCTAACTTGCACATCTTTTAAATTCCTGAAGGTCTACTCAAACAATCAAAACAAAACATCATGATCAGAACCATTACCAAAATCTCCTTGCTAATTTGTATTCTCATTGCTCTTCCATTTGCATCAAAAAGCAGTGAAAACTATCATCGTGTAAAGATTCATCTTGAAGGCCGCCAATTGGGTGAGCTTGCAGAGCTTGGCCTTGCCCTTCCCCTGTCAGGCTATAAGGAGGGAATGTTTTTGCAGGGTGAATTTTCTGAAACCGAACTCAAAAAAATTACTGATGCAGGGTTTACCTACGAAGTAGTTATCCACGACATGAGCCGGTATTATCAGCAGCGCAATGCAAATGTTGATATTGAGCGGGTAAACAGCCAGATGCACCAATCAAAGAATAACAATACCCCCTATACCACACCTGAAAATTTCATGCTGGGTTCAATGGGTGGTTTCCATACCTATACAGAAATGTTGGACGACCTGGATGCCATGCACGCTTTATATCCTGAACTTATCTCTGCCAAACAGTCAATAGGTACCGGACTGACCATTGAAGGCCGCCCGGTTTTCTGGGTGCGGATTTCCAACAACCCCTCCGAAACACAGGATAAACCCCGGGTGCTCTATACATCCCTCACCCATGCTAGAGAACCTGCATCCATGCAACAAATGCTCTTCCAGATGTGGTATATTCTTGAAAACTATGATACCGATCCCGAAATCCAATACCTGGTGGATAACGTTGAAATGTATTTTGTGCCCTGTGTAAACCCCGACGGCTACATATTTTGTGAGACCACCCATCCCAATGGAGGATCTATGCACAGGAAAAACAAGCGGGTAAACAATGATGGGACCATTGGGGTAGACCTCAACAGAAACTACGGCTATATGTGGGGGTACGATAATTCGGGTTCCTCACCCGTACCCTCATCAGCTACCTACCGGGGTACAGGCCCTTTTTCAGAACCGGAAACCCAGATACAAAAACAATTTGCTGAGGAGTTTAACTTCGTATTGGCCCTCAACAACCACACCTACAGCGACATCCTTATCTATCCCTGGGGGTATAACAGCCAGCAAACACCCGATGGCGAAATCTTCAGGGAATACGCCAAACTCATGACACGTGAGAATAATTACGCCTATGGTACCTGCTACGAGACCCTCGGTTATGTTGCCAATGGAGGTTCGGATGACTGGTTTTACGGTGAACAGCTTACCAAAGACAAAACCTTCGCCTTCACGCCGGAAGCCGGTAAACCGTCGGATGGATTCTGGCCACAGGTTCACAGGATTGAGGAGATCTGTGCCGGCCACATGCACATGAATCTAAGCCTGGCACATCTTGCTCTTGCTTATGCCCAGATCAGGGATATCTCGCAGCCCTTTATCAGTGATTTAAATCCGGAAATACCCTTTGAGATTGTAAGCATGGGGCAAAATATTGATGCAACCTACACTGTATCTGTCAATCCCTTGTCATCCAACATCATTTCCACCGGCGATCCCCAGGTATTCTCCAATATGGATGTTTTGGAAGTACAGCAATCGACCTTTCCCCTGGAGCTTCATCCCAATACCAGTGCAGGCGCCCCGGTGCGGTTTGTAGTGTCGCTCAACAATGGTATGTATACCTGGAATGATACCATTACAAAGTTCTTCGGCGAACCTTCCGTCACTTTCTCCGATGCATGCGACAACACCAACAACTGGACAACAACATCGTGGAACACCACCACCCAACAATATTTCTCTTCGCCCGCATCTATTACCGATAGCCCCGGGCAGGATTATGCCAATTCCTCCAATACACATATCACTATTGGCCAACCTTTCGATTTCAGTAATGTGGGCATGGCCTGGGCTGAGTTCTATATTCGGTATGATATTGAACAGAACTGGGATTACGTGCAGTTCCTATACTCTATCAACGGGCAACAAACATGGACTCCCCTCGAAGGTGAGCTTACAGCCACCGGGGGTAGCAACCAGGATTCGGGCCAGCCCTTGTATCATGGCACACAATCGCAATGGGAAAAAGAAAGAATAGACCTTTCCCACCTGGCAGGCCATGAAGAAGTTTGGTTACGCTTCAGGCTCGTAAGTGATAACCTGGTAACTGAGGATGGTTTTTATTTTGATGATTTTGAAATATTCACCCTGGAAACCGAAACCAGCTTCGATCACTATATTCCGGAGGAGATCTCATTTTATCAACATCAGCAGATAACACTCGACCTTGACGAGATGACAACATGGGAGCTTCAGGGCAACATCCAGGTAAACTGGGAAGGAAATGAAAACCTTGACATCGAATCAGATTCGCCCACAACACTCCCCATAACCAATACCGATCCGTTGTGGACCGGTTCAGAAGGTATCCTGTTAAGCCTCCAAGATCAATTGTATGGTTTCGATCATTCTGTTACATTTCATGTATTACCCGTACCCGCACCGGTTATTACTGGGCAGCAAGCCATTGTGACGGCACCTGGTGAAACACTGGAGTTTACACCCGAACTGATCAGTGTCGATGATTCTTTCTTCAGCTATCCCAACGATTTCACCATTACCCTATATCCCGGTGAAAATTATTCCATTGAACAGGATCATACCATTGTGCCGGATGCAGGTTTCGAAGGGATGCTTAATGTCGGGCTATCGGTCAACAATGGTTTTGCCGAAAGTGAAGTTTTTGATCTTGAGGTTTTGGTAGGTACCGAAACGGGCATTTCAGAACTCCAGCACACCCCTGTAGCATATTATGATGCACGGAACCATCAGCTCGTTTTCAGGCAAACATCCAATAGCGGGGAGAGAATCAACTTTTCCCTGGCTGATATAAGTGGCCGGGTCATACTCAGTGATCAGGTGCAGCAGAATTCAACCTACAGCCTCCAACAAATGGGCAAAGGAGTTTACATTGTATTATTTAGAGACGGAAGGTATAAAAGCTTCAAAATAGTGGTTTTATGATGTGATACTTTGCAGATTGCATTTTTTCAGTTGATTTTTTGCTGAAACAGATTGGATTTTACCATCCCAAACAGGAAAACCGGATATCCAGGGTGATTTTTTTTGAAACCAGGGATCCGGTTTTTGCTTGTTTATCTCAATGAAG
Organism: uncultured Bacteroidales bacterium; assembly: GCA_964453995.1. Classification (GTDB taxonomy): domain Bacteria; phylum Bacteroidota; class Bacteroidia; order Bacteroidales; family UBA7960; genus SKVR01. The sequence goes on from CAYVQC010000051.1 coordinate 26,973, forward strand.
ATAACATACAGCGAAAGAGCAAGATATTTAGATATAGGGAGTTGAGAAAATTCGTAAATTCGCCACTTGTTAACCATATTTTAAACAAATGATGAAACGACTGTTGCTTAAGGATTTCTATAAAGGTGCAAAACTTTGGGTGATCATAATGATTATGATCTGCTTCAGGATAAACGCACTGGGTGGTCAGCAGGAGAAAGAGTATCCTGTCTATCCGGGTATGAAACCCGGAGAAGTGGAAGCGATACTAGGTGAGGCAAAAAAAGCAGAGAATGTTGAAAGATATATTTACCACGACTGGGGAAGGGTGATCGTAAAGAAGGAAAAGATCAAGGATATCCGTCTTAATGCAGATGAAGAGGAAACTTCCCCCCTTTGGAGTGGAGCCCTGGACCAGGATGGTGAAAACATGCTCCGGTATCTGCGGATAGGAACCCCTGCCAGCAAAATTATTGAGGTAGCAGGAGAACCTGACGCCATCGAAATGGGAACAGATCTTTATTTTAAAAAGGGACGTTATGTAGTTGAAACAACAGTGGGAGTAGTAAGTGCTGTCAACACCAACAGGGCTACAGGACTAAAACGACTTGATTGGGTGAAGCTTAATTTCAGCCCCATGGCATTACTCATCATGAATATTACTATTGCTTTTATTATGTTTGGAGTGGCCCTGGGTATTAAACCTGAGAGTTTTAAAGACCTGCTCAAAGAGCCCAAATCACTTATTCTGGGAATATTCAGCCAGTTTCTTGCCTTACCGGCCCTTACTTTTCTGCTGATATATTTTATCAAACCCACTCCCAGTGTGGCCTTGGGAATGATACTCGTAGCAGCTTGCCCGGGAGGGAATATTTCCAACTTTATGTCATCAGTAGCCAAAGGCAACATGGCTTTATCTATCAGTCTTACAGCGCTTGCCACCATTGCGGCCGTGTTTATGACCCCTGTAAATTTTGCTTTTTGGGGAAATTTATATTCTGAAACGTCCAATATGGTGATTCCCATCAGGATCGATTTCTATGAGATTCTTCGTACCGTTATGCTACTGCTGGGTTTGCCTGTAGTTCTGGGTATGTGGTTTTCAAGGCAGTTTCCCAGGCTCACAGGCAAGATTATTAATCCGGTTAAAAAACTATCGATGGTAATCTTTCTACTATTTGTTGTAATGGCCTTGCTGGGCAATTTCGAATTTTTCAAATCCTACATACATCTCATTGCATTTATCGTACTGGCTCATAACGGCTTAGCCCTTCTAACCGGATATACCATCAGCACATTGGGCAAAGTTCCCCGTGCCGATCGCAGAAGCCTCACCATTGAAACTGGCATTCAGAACTCAGGACTGGGCCTGGTATTAATATTCAACCCCCGCTTGTTTGATGGATTGGGAGGTATGGCTTTTATAGCAGCCTGGTGGGGAATCTGGCATATCATTTCCGGATTGATCATGGCTTATTTCTGGTCAAAAAAAGCATTGCCCAATGAAGAGTATTCCGCGGCAGAAGTAAAGTCAGACGCATGAAAATAAAAGAGATAGAGAAAAAATCGCTGCGCTATAATTTCCTGAAAAAATATGTAGATTTTTGCTTCAGAAGGTTTTACAGGGTAATTTATGTAGGACATGAAAGTGTAAACACCCGGGAAGGAGCACTTTTTGCCGCCAACCACCAGAATGCCCTTATCGATGCACTGGCCATACTTACATCATTCAACTGGCAGCCGGTTTTCCTTGGAAGGGCAGACATTTTCCGCAATAAAACAACAGCAAAAATCCTTCGGTTTCTTAAGATAATACCCGTTTACAGGATCCGTGATGGGTACGAGCAGCTTGCCAACAATGAGCAAACTTTCAGGGAAGCATTTCGCATTCTTAACAATGAAACACCTATTGCCCTTTTTCCCGAAGGAAATCATGAAGGAAAAAAGAAAGTACGCTATCTAAAAAAAGGTTTGGCAAGAATAGCATTAAGCTTTTGGGAAAAACACCCTGAAAAGTCTGATTTTAAAATTATTCCGGTGGGGTTGAATTACAGCAACTATCACAAACCTTTCAGTGATTTATTGATTATTTTTGGTCAACCTATCCTTGTAGCTGACATAGATAAGGAATATGCAGAGAATCCCGCCAAAACAATCAATATTTTACAGGAAGTTGTAAAAAGCAGGCTTACAGATGTATCACTCCATATTGACAATGAAGCGATCTATAATGTAACCGATTTTATAATTGGTTTATTCTCAGCAAAGGGAAAAGCAGAAAACACTACTGCAGAAGCCACTTTCAGGCTTCAAAAGGAAATTATTACCACCATGGAAGATCTTCATGCCAGGAATGATTCTCAACTAGCCCAATTGCATCAAAGTGTTAATGAAATCAAGTCGCAGCCAGGGCTGAAGCGGATAAGGCCCGAAGAATTCGAGATAGCATTTAGCTCAAACAAAAGTTTTAAAGTACTAAAAATGATCTTGCTTCTGATAATAGCAGCTCCTTTTTATTTGTATTCCATCATTCAGAATATTATTCCCTCCCTCATGATAAGAGGAATATCGAGAAAAATAAAAGACCCTCAGTTTAAGAGCTCTGTTTTCTTTACCGGGTCAATATTATTATTCCCGGTAATTTATCTTATTCAATCTGCCATTGTTGGTTTGGTGTTCAACTCCCTCCTGGTAGGTTCAGTATATTTTCTTTCCCTGTTGCCTTCATTCTGGCTACAATTGTATTGGGAGCATAAATGGCAAGAACTTGGCAATGCAATAAAAATCCTTAGGAATTTGAGATCTGTTGTACACCATATTATATCTATTACAAAAACCTTCCACTGATACTCGCATAACCGCACCTTCGCCTAGCCCGGCAAATCCGCGATTAAACAGTGTTAGCTCAGCTGCATCATAATTATTTCAGTTGCGACTATCTCTTCTGCGACCCCAGCGGTCATAGCTGAATTCCTCTAACACACTGGCTCCGTGCTAAGATTTTATTGAACCCTTTCAGGGTTCCATGTGTGTTTTCGTTTCATTACCGTA